>DASUHF010000089.1:0-108919 GCA_036273655.1 Solirubrobacteraceae bacterium
TCGGCCGGATCGCCGCTCAGGCACACCCACCGGTAGGCGCCGGCCCCGCGGGCGAGGATCGGGCGTACGTACTCGACGACGAAGCCGGGAATCTCCGCGGCTTGGGCGACGCCGGCAAGCTCGGCCTGCGCCCGCAGGCCGTTGCCGTACTCGAACACGACCGTCCCGCGCTCGCGCAGCGCCAGCAGCGCCTCGGCGTGCGCGGCCAGCGAGCGGCGCACCGCGTCGTCGTGGTCGCCCGCGGCCGCCGGATCGGCGTCGGCGAGCGCGGCCGCCGCTCGCGCCTGCGCAGCCGAAAGGCCGACGGGAACGTAGCCATGGCGCGGGTCGTGGGCGGCGGTCTGGTCGGTGGCGACGTCGAACCCGATCCCGTCATCGACGAGCCGCGGCGCGATCTCGGCGATGTTGCCGACCAGCGCGATCGCGCGGCCGTCGCCGCCTCGCTGCAGTTCGGCGACGGCCTCGGCGTAGTCGGCGGTGACGACGTCCACCCAGCCGGCTGCCCGACGGCGCTCGACGCGGTCGGGATCGACCTCGACGATCAGCGCCCGCGCGCCGAGGTTGGCGATCGCCAGCCCCTGGGCGCCACCCATCCCGCCGAGGCCGGCAGTGAGCACCCGCCGCCCGGCGAGCGAGCCGTCAAAGTGACGGCGGGCGACCGCGGCGAACGTCTCGTGCGTGAAGCCGAGGATCCCCTGCGTGCCGATGTAGAACCACGAGGCGGCGGTCATCTGCCCGAACATCGTCAGCCCGGCGGCCTGCAACCGCGCGAACTCCGCCTCGCCCGACCAGGCGGGCACGAGCATCGCCGTCGAGATCAGCACGCGCGGCGCGTCCGCGTGCGACGGCAGCACCGCCACCGGCCGACCGGACTGCACGAGCAGCGTCTCGTCGTCGCGCAACCGCCGGAGCACCGCGACGATCCGGTCGTAATCGGCCCAGCTGCGGGCCGCGCGGCCCTCGCCGCCGTAGACGACGAGACGCGCGGAGTCCTCGGCGACGGCCGGATCGAGCGTGTTCATCAGGCAGCGCAGGACCCCTTCCTGCTCCCAACCACGGCAGCTGAGGGCGGCCCCGGTCGGCGCGGGGGTTCCCAAACGAACGACGGGCGGCGCATCCACGGATCCAATCCAAGCAGATTGGATATCTGGATACAAACTGGTTATGGTCTTGCCATGTCCGCCGTCGACGCCCAGCTGCTGCGGCCCGCGAGCCTTGCCGACGAGATCGCCTACCGGCTCGAGCGAGACATCCTCGAGGGCCGGATCCGGCTCGGTCAGCGGCTCGCGCAGGACGAGCTCTGCGCCCGCTTCGGCGTCAGCCGCACGCCGGTGCGCGAGGCGCTCACGAAGCTCCAGGCATCGAGCCTCGTCACGCTGCGCCCCAACCGCGGCGCGATCGTGCGCACGCCGGCGCGACGCGAGGTCCAGGAGGTGTACGAGCTGCGCGCCGAGCTCGAGGGGTTCGCGGCCGAGCGCGCATGCTCGCGGATCGACGCGGTCGCGCGGCGGCGGCTGCGCGCCGCGCAGCTCGAGCTCGCCGCCGCGGTGCGCGACGTCGACCCGGCGTCCGTCGGCGCCGCCGGGCGCGGTCAGCTGGCGGCGATCGTCGGCCGCGCCAACGACGCGTTTCACGACGTGATCCTCGAGGCCGCCGACAACCAGGCGCTCTCAGGCGACGTCCGCCGGCTGCGCGACTGGTTTCCGAAGGACTACGTGACCGAGGCCGCGAGCAGCGTCAACGAGCTGCTGACGCTCAACGTGCACGAGCACGAGTCGATCGAGGGCGCGCTGCAATCCGGCGACGGCGCCGGCGCGCGCCGCGCGATGACCGACCACATCGTGCACGCCGGCCACCTGCTGATCGAGCATCTCGACCGCCAGCGGTTCTGGGGATGAGCGCTTCCGAGCTGCCCGCGACCGCCGCCGTGCTCGGAGCCGGCACGATCGGCATGGCTACGGGGCTGCTGCTGGCGGCGCACGGCGTGCCGGTGACGATCGTCACCCGCCGAGCCAGCGCGGCCGAGCAGCTGCCCGACGCGATCGACCGGCGCGTGTCGCGGCTGCTCGAGCTCGGCGCGCTCTCGTCAGAGCGGGCGGAGTCGGCTCGGGCCGGGATCCGCGCGAGCGTCGGCCTGCCCGCCGGCGAATCGTTCGCGCTGATCTACGAGGCGGTCGCCGAGGACCTCGACATCAAGCGGTCCGTGCTCGCCAACGCCGAGCGCTGTCTGGCACGCGACGGCGTGCTCACGACCGGGACCTCGTCGCTGTCGGTGGCCGAGCTCGCCAGCGCACTGGCGGTTCCCGAGCGCTTTGCGGCATGGCACTGGTTTCACCCCGCCGACCTGATGCCGTTGGTGGAGATCGTGCCCGGCGACGCGACCGCCGACGATGTCACCGACGGATTGCGGGGCTGGTCGGCGGCGCTCGGCAAGCGGGCGATCGTGCTCGCTCGCGACGCGCCGGGGTTCGTCGCCAATCGACTGCAGTACGCGCTGCTGCGGGAGGGCTACGCGCTGGTCGAGGCCGGCGTCTGCAACCCGGCCGACGTCGACCTCGCGGTCACCGCGGGCCTCGGTCCGCGCTGGGCCGCGATCGGGCCGTTTGCGACGATGGATCTCGGCGGCCTCGACGTCCACGCGCGCGTGGCGAGCGCCCTGTTCGGCGAGCTGTCGAACACGACCGCGACGCCGAAGACGCTCGAGCGCCTGCGTGCCGACGGCGCCGGCGGCGCCCGCGACGGGCGTGGCCTGCTCGGGCACTACCCGCCGCAACGGCTCCCGGCGCTCGAGGATCGCCGCGACCGCTACCTGGTGATGCTCGGAGGCGACGATGAGCGCTGAGTCGCCCGCGCTCGTGCTCGGAGAGCGTGCGGTGACGCCCGAGGACGTGGTCGCAATCAGCGACGGGCGCGAGATCGTGCTCGGGCCCGACGCCCGCGCCGCGATGCAGCGCAGCCGCGACGTGATCGAGCGCGCGCTGGGCCGCGGCGATGCGATCTACGGCGTCACGCGCGGCGTCGGCGCGCTCAAGACGGTGACGGTCGACGCCGTCGAGCAGGACGCGTTCAACCGCGCGCTGCTGGTCTCCCACAACGTCGGCCATGGCCCGATCGCCCCCGACGCGGTTGCGCGGGCAGCGATGGCGGCGCGCGCGGCCGGACTCGCGCTCGGCTACGCCGGCGTACGGCCGCGCGTCGCCGAGGCGCTGTGCGATGCGCTCAACGCCGGGGTCACGCCGCGGCTGCACACGATCGGCTCGGTCGGACAGGCCGACCTCAGCCAGATGGCCGAGATCGGGTTGGCGTTGACCGGTCGCGCGATCGATCCCGACCAGCTGCGACGCGCGGGCGTGGAGCCGCTGGCGCTCGAGCCGCGCGAGGCCCATGCGCTGCTGAACTCCAACGCCTACGCGATCGGCAGCGGTTGCTTGGCGCTTGACCGCGCGCGGCGAGCGCTGGCCGGTCTCGAGCGCGCGGCCGCGCTGTCCTACGAGGCGGTGCACGGCAACGTCGACGCGCTGCACCCCGAGATCGCGCGCGCTCGCGCCTACCCGGGCGACGAGCGTGCTCGCGCGCATCTCGCCGGTTTGCTGGCCGGCGGCGCGCTGGCCGAGGGCCGCCGCCCGCCGCGCAACCTGCAGGACGCGCTCTGCTTCAAGGGGCTGGCTCAGACCCACGGCGCCGCCCACGACGCGCTGGACCACCTGCGGCGGCAGCTGTTGATCGAGCTGCGCTCCTCGGGCGACAGCCCGTTCGTGATCACCGGCGAGGACCGGGCGATCTCGACCGGCGGGCACGAGATCGCGCCGGTCGCCCTCGCGCTCGATCACGCCCGCCTGGCGCTGGCCGGAGCGGTCACGATCGCTGCCGAGCGCGTTCAGAAGCTGCTGGATCCGCGCTTCACCGATCTTCCCGCGGGCCTGCGCGCGAACGCCGACAGCCCCGAGGACGGGCTCGCGATCATCGGTCACGGCGCCGCGTCGATCGCCGCCGAGGCGCGGCTGCTGGCGGCGCCGGTGTCGCTCGAGCAACCGACCTCGTCGATCGCCGAGGGCATCGAGGACCGGGTGACGATGGCGCCGAGCGCCGCCGCGCGGCTGCACGCGATGAGCGGGCTGATCGCGCGTCTGGCGGCGATCGAGCTGGCGTGCGCCGCCCAGGCGATCGATCTGCGCGCGAGCGCCGGCGAGCTCGGCGACGGCACCGCGGCCGCGTACCGGCTCACGCGCGAGCACGTGGCCGCGGGGTCGCTCACCGTCGACGCGCCGCAGCGACTCGACGCGCTTGCCGACGCGCTCGAGGGCGACCCGGGAACCGTTGCGCACAACGGACCGGTCACCGACGCGGCCGCGCTCGCGCTGCTGTCGGAGTCCCGCGAGCCGCTGACGCCGCAGGAGTGCGCGCGGCGGGCGCGAGCGGCGGCGGCGGCGCTGGACATCTCGAGCCTGACCCCCGAGGGAAGCGGCGAGGCGGTGCTGCTGTGGCGCTCTGACAGCTCCGAGGCGTGGCTGAACCTGTGGTGGGCACCGCGCGACACCGGCTACCACGATCACGACGGCTCGTGCGTCGGCGTCCACGTGATCAGCGGCGTCGCGCGCAACGAGTCGCTGATGTACGGACGTCCGCGGCGGGTCAACGAGTACGGCCCCGGCGACTCGTTCTCGTTTCCCAACAGCGGCATCCATCGAATGGAGCACGAGCCGGGCGCGATCACCGTGCACGTGTACTCGCCGCCGATCCGCTCGCTGGGCCACTACGAGCTCGTCGACGGGATGCTCCAGCGCACGCCCGGTGGGCCCGACGACCCGTCGCCGCCGAGTCCCGACCTGCTGTCGGCGACGACCGGCAGCTGAGCCAGACCGCGCCCGCGCACGCCGGGATAGGCCGACGTAAGATCGTGGCGTGGGTGGGCGGGAAACCCTAAAACGCTCCGACGGCCTGGTGATCGCGCAGGTCACCCCGTTTGCGTGGGAGGTGGCCAACGAGGTCAACACGTACGTCGAGCGGGTGTCGGCGCAGCTTTCCGCGCGCGGCCACCGCGTGCTGATCGTCGCCCCGTCGCAGTCCGAGGAGCTGGTCGGCACGACCAGGCGGCTGATCCGCTCCGACCCGGAGGAGCTGCTGGCCGGCGACGAACCGCGCGTGCTCGGCATCGGCCACGTGTTGCCGTTCGCGCCGACCCGGCGGCGCACCGGGTCGCTGCCGGTCGACGTCGCGCGCACGATCGAGGACGCGCTGACGACGTTGCCGCTCGACGTCGTCGACGTCCACGAGCCGTTCGCGCCGAGCGCCTCGAGCGTCGCCCTGCGCCACTCGCGCGCGCTCAACGTCGGCTCCTTCCACGCCCCCACCGAGCACGTGCTGTCCGCGCAGCTGGCCGGGCCGTTGACGCGGCTGATGTTCTCCCGGCTCGATGCGCGCACCGCCAGCTACGCGGCGACCCGCAACCTGCTGCAGAGCTTCTTCCCCGGCGATTACCGGGTGGTGCTCCCCGGCGCCGATCCACCGGCGCCGCGAGCCGCCAACGAGGTGTGCGAAATCGTGATGATCGCGGGCGAGGAGCGCGCGGCTGTGCGCACGTTCCTGCGCGCGCTGCGGCTGCTGCCGGCGCAGCTGCAATGGCATGCGACGGTGTGGTCGCCGCGCGTCTCGGCGCCGCCGGCGACGCTGTCGCGGACGCTGCGCGAGCGGGTCCGGTTCACCGGCGTCGACGACCGCTCCGAGGCCGACACGATCGCGGCGGCCGACATCGCGGTGCTCGCCTCCCACGGCGACCGCACGACGCCCGGCACGCTCGTGCGCGCGCTCGGCGCCGGCGCGATCGCGGTCACGAGCCGGCTGCCGGTGTACGAGGAGATCCTCGCCGACGGCGAATTCGGGGACCTGTTCGAGCCCGGCGAGGAGCAGACGCTCGCCGCCCACCTCGAGCGACTGATCTCAGATCCGGCGACGCTGCGTCACGCCTCGAACCGGTCGGCGAAAGCCCGCGAGCGACTGCGCTGGGAGCGGGTCGCCTCAGAGCTCGAGGAGGTGTACCTCGAGCTCGCGGCCCGGCGCCGAGTCGACCCCGGCGACACGACGCTGCGGCGGCGGCTGCAAGCGCGGCCGCTGATCGACGTCGACCTGCACATGCACACCGACCACTCGTATGACTGCGCGACCCCGGTCGAGGTGCTGCTGGCCGAGGCCCGCGCCCGGGGACTCGGCGCGATCGCGGTCACCGACCACAACGAGATCTCCGGCGCGCTGGAGGCGCAGGCGAAGGCATCCGGGATCAAGGTGATTGTCGGCGAGGAGATCAAGACCGCCGAGCAGGGCGAGGTGATCGGCCTGTTCCTCTCGGAGAAGATCCCGCGGGGGATGACGCTCCAGGAGACGATCGCCGAGATCCGCCGCCAGGGCGGGATCGTGTACGTGCCGCACCCGTTCGACCGGATGCACTCGGTCCCCGACTACGAGCACCTGCTCGCGGTCGTCGACGACGTCGACGCGATCGAGGTGTTCAACCCGCGGATCGCGATCGCCGAGTTCAACGAGGAGGCGGTGCGGTTCGCGGCCAAGTACCGGCTGCCCGCCGGGGCGGGCTCGGACGCGCACGTGCCCCAGGGGCTCGGCTCGGTGCGGATCCGGATGCGCGACTTCGACGGTCCCGAGGAGTTCCTCGAGTCGCTGCGCGACGCCGACATCATCCGCAACCCGGCCAGCCTGCTGTACGTTCAGGCACTCAAGTTCCTGCAGACCAAGGCGATGCCGTCGGGCGCGCGGCGCGCCTCCCGCGAGCGGCGCGTGCGGCGCGCGATCGGACGCAACTCCTGATGCAGCGTCAAGGACAAGCTCGGATCGCGTCCAATCCAGGTGCCGTGCCGGCAACCGACGACGAGATCCGCGAGAAGTACCTGGAGCGCGCGATTCGCGAGCTCAACTCGTTCGCACAGCGGCTTGCCGACTGCAACGACTGCCCGCGCGGCCAGCTGATGCCCGTGCTCGGCTCCGGCCACCCGCAGGCCGACATCTTCATGGTCAAGTACTCGGCGCGTCCGTCCGAGGTCGAGGAGGGGGTCGCGTTCTACGGGCGCACCGGCAACGCGCTGATGAAGTCGCTCAAGCGCCTCTCGATCGACCCGCTGGCCGTGTACGGAACGCTGTGCGTCAAGTGCCCGGTTCCGGACACCGACCTGGCTGATCCGGGGTGCGTGGCGCGGATCGTCGAGGAGCTCGCGATCGTGCAGCCGAAGATCGTCGTCGTGATGGGTGAAGATGCCCTGCAGACGATCAACGAGCTGCCGGTCCCGCTCGCACGCGAGCTCGCCCCGCGTCCGGGCGAGCTGCAGCGGCTGACGCCGTCGATCGAGGCGCTGTACGTGCCGAACATCGACGAGGCGCTCGACGAGGAGCGCGCCAAGCGCGAGTTCTGGAGCGCGTTTCGCGTGCTCGGCCAGTGGTGGGCGGACCTGCCGCCGTACTGAGCGGCGCTGCGTTTACGCCGGCGTCCGCGCGCTCGTGCCGACGACCATCAGCGTCTTCGTGCCGGCGCCCTTGCGGCGGATCAGATCGACGACGCGTTTGAGATCCTCGACGTCGCGCACGCGTAGCAGCGCCAGCGCGTCGGGGTCGCCGGCGGTCGTGTAGACCGCCTCGACCTCGGGGATCTCGTTCGCGATCGACGCGATCTCGTCGACACCGGCGGTGCCGTCGAAGCGCAGCTCGGAGAACGCCTGCAGCGGCAGCCCGAGCTTGCCGTGGTCGACGATCGCGGTGTAGCCGACGATCACGCCGCGCTCCTGCAGCCGGTCGATCCGCCGCTTGACGGCCGGCGACGACAGATTGACCTCGCCCGCCAGCTCGGCCAGCGTCGCGCGCGCGTTGGCGCGCAGGCAGTCGATGAGCGTGCGGTCGATCTCGTCGAGCTCCACGCAACGATCATAAGCGAGATCGGGATGCGCTTCTGATTCTTGTGTGTTTGGGGGCGCGGGCTTGCGCTCCCGCTGTTTTGACGGCTTCAATGCCCGGCGATGGCCGTGCACGCCGACGCGCCCACCGGAGCGGCGCCAACGCTTGAGACGCTCGACGAGATCCAGCGCCGGGTGCTGTGGCTATCGACGTCGATCATCCACCACGCCAACAAGGTCCGCACGACCACGTCCGGCGTCAAGGTCGGCGGCCACCAGGCTTCCAGCGCGTCGCTGGTGTCGATCATGACCGCGCTGTATTTCGACCACCTGCGCGGGCGCGACCGCGTGTCGGTCAAGCCGCACGCATCGCCGGTGCTGCACGCGATCAACTACCTGCTGGGCCGCCTGGACCGCTCGTATTTGACCGAGCTGCGCGCGTTCGGGGGACTGCAGTCCTACCCGTCCCGCTCCAAGGATCCCGACCCGGTCGACTTCTCCACCGGCTCGGTCGGGATCGGCGCCACCCAGACGTTGTGGAGCGCGTTGGCGCACCGCTACGTCGCCGGCCACTTCGACGTGCCGCAGGCTGGGCGCGAGGTCGCGCTGATCGGCGACGCCGAGCTCGACGAGGGCGCGATCTGGGAGGCGCTCGTGGATCCGATGATCCCGCGCCTGGGCGAGGTGCTGTGGATCGTCGACCTCAATCGTCAGTCGCTTGACCGGGTCGTTCCCGACATCGCCGCCGGGCGCATCGGCGCGATGTTCAAGGCCGCCGGCTGGCAGACGATCACGATCAAGTACGGCCGGCTGCTGCGCTCGATCTTTGCGCGCGACGGCGGCGAGGCGCTGCGCCGGCGGATCGATCAGATGCCCAACGAGGAGTATCAGCGGCTGCTGCGCGCGTCGGTGTCCGAGTTGCGCGAGCGGCTGCCCGGCTCGGGCCGCGGCAGCCGAGAGCTTGCGCGGCTCGTGGCAGAGCTCGACGACGACACGCTGTACGCGGCGATCCGCGACCTCGGCGGCCACGACCTCGCCGACCTGCTCGCTGGCTTCCGCCGGGCGGGCGCGGCCTCGGACCGGCCGACGGTGATGTTCGCGTACACGATCAAGGCGTGGCGACTGCCGACCCAGGGCCACCCCGCCAACCACTCGGCGCTGCTGTCCGACGAGCAGTGGCGCGCGCTCGCGGCCGAGCTCGGGGCGTCCGCGGACGATCCCTGGGCGGTGTTCGATTCCGGCACGGACCCGGCGGCGCTGTGCGCGCAGGCGGCCGCGCGCCTGGAGCGCCCGCCGGTCGCCGATGCGTCGCCGCCGGTGGTGCCCGCCGACGTCGGCCGCTCGCATGCCGGGCGCGCCTCGACCCAGCAGGCGCTCGGCCGCTTCTTCTCAGACCTCGCGCACGCCGCCCCCGAGGTCGCCAAGCGCGTCGTCTCGGTCTCGCCCGACGTCGGCACCTCGACCAGCCTCGGCGGCTGGATCAACCGCGTCGGCGTGTGGTCGATCGGCGACCGCGTCGACTGGTTCGCCGACGACACCGACACACTCGTTCGCTGGCGCGAGTCCGAGCACGGCCAGCACATCGAGCTCGGGATCGCCGAGTGCAACCTCGTCGGCTTGCTCTCAGAGCTCGGCGCCACGTGGTCGCGCGACGGTCAGCCGCTGCTGCCGATCGGCACTCTGTATGACCCGTTCGTGAACCGCGCGCTCGAGCAGTGGTCGTTCGGGATGTACGCGGGCGGCCAGTCGATCCTCGTCGGCACCCCCGCCGGCGTCACGCTGGCGCCGGAGGGCGGCGCCCACCAGTCGGTGATCACGCCCTCGGTCGGCCTCGAGCAGCCGCGCTGCACGGCCTGGGAGCCGGCGTTCGGGCAGGACCTGGAGTGGATCTTGCTGCACGCGCTGTCGCGGCTCGGCCACCCCGACGGGGAGTCGGCCTACCTGCGGCTCTCGACGCGGCCGCTCGACCAGGCGCTTGCCTCGGTGCCGAGCGATCCGGACGGGCACGACGCGCGGCGCCGCGCGGTGCTGGCCGGCGGCTACCGGCTGCGGGATGTCCGCGCGCCGCGGGTGACGCTGGTCGGCATGGGCGTGGTGATGGCCGAGGTGCTGGCGGCGGCCGACGAGCTCGCCGGTGCCGGGATCGAGGCCGCGGTCGTGTGCCTGACCTCCGCCGACCTGGTGTTCCGCGCACTCCAGGCACGGCGCGGGCTGGGGCTGCGCGCGTGGGATCCCGACGACTCGGTGCTGTCTGAGATCCTGCCGCGCGCGCAGGCGACGCCGATCGTCACCGTGCTCGACGGCCACCCGCACACGCTGTCGTTCCTCGGCGCCGTCAACGACGTTCCGATCAGCTGTCTCGGCGTCCAGGACTTCGGCCAGTCCGGCGACGTGCAGGACCTGTACCGCCACTTCGGGATCGACGCCGAGACGATCGTCGGCGCCGCGCTGGACCTGCTCTAGGAGGGTTCGCTGACGATGACCGACGTGTTGATGCCGCGCCTGTCTGACTCGATGGAGCAGGGCACGATCCTCACATGGCTGTCGGCCGACGGCGACGAGGTCGTCGCCGGGCAGGAGCTGGTCGAGATCGAGACCGACAAGGCGACGATGACGTATTCCGCCGAGGCCGACGGTGTGCTGTCGATCGTTGCCGCCGCGGGGACGACGGTGGATGTCGGCTCGCCGATCGCGCGGCTGCGGCCGGCTGGAGCGCGGGCCGCCGCCGGTGCGGGCACGGAGCCGGCGTCCGAAAAGTCGCACATGGTTCAAGTTTCTGGACAACCGGACGGGAGCGGCAACGGGTCGGCGGCGGTCGCGGTCACCGCGACGCCGATGGCGCGGCGGATCGCCGCCGCGCACGGGGTCGACCTCGGGTCGCTGAGCGGCAGCGGCCCGCGCGGGCGCGTCGTGCGCGCGGACGTGATGGCCGCCGCCGGGATCGTCGAGGAGCCGCCGCCAGCACCAGCCCCCGCGCCGGTTGCAGCACCCGCCGGGGCGCCGGCTGCGGCGCCGCTGCCGTCGAGCGGGAGGGCCGGATCAACGGACCCCGACGGCGAGCGCGTCCAGCTCACCCGCTCCCAGCAGCTCGTCGCCCGCCGGATGGCCGAGGCGAAGGCGACGATCCCCCACTTCCAGGTCCAGACCGAGGTCGAGATGACCGCGGCGGTCGCGTTCCGTGCCGAGCTGAAGGCGCTGGCGGCGTCGCAGGACACGCCCGCGCCGTCGCTCAACGATCTGATCGTGAAGACCGCGGCCGTGTGCCTGCGGCGCCATCCTCGCGCGAACGGCTCCTACGTGGACGGCGGCTTTGAGCTGCACGACCGCGTCAACGTCGGCGTCGCGGTGGCAGCCGAGGACGCGCTCGTCGTGCCCGTGATCCACGACGCGGACACCAAGACGCTCGGCCAGATCGCGGCCGAGAGTCGGCGCCTGGCCGCGGCGGTCCGCGACGGCACGGTCACGCCGCCGGAGCTGTCGGGTGCGACGTTCACGGTCTCGAACCTCGGCATGTATGGGATGACCGCGATCACGCCGGTGGTCAACCCGCCGCAGGCCGCGATCCTCGGCGTCGGCGCGATCCGCGACGTGCTCGCCCGCTCAGACGAAGGCGAGATCGTCGACCGCAAGCTGCTGACGCTGACGCTCTCCTGCGATCACCGGATCCTGTACGGCGCCGACGCGTCGCAGTTCCTGGCCGCGATCCGCGCGGTGCTGGAGGCGCCGCTCGGGCTCGCACTCTGAGGAACGTTGGCGCGCGCGTTCGCGCCGGTCGTACGCACACGGCAAACTTCCGAGGCGGGATGGGTCTCGATCGGACGCTGCTGCTGCACCTCGCGACCAGCGAACGGGTCGAGCGGGCCGTCAAGGCGACGCCGGGCGGCGCGCGGGCCGCGTGGCATGCGGCCTCGCGCTACGTCGCCGGCACGACGCGTGGCGAGGCACTGGCCGTCGCCGGGACGCTGCTGGCCTCCGGGCACGCCGTCTCGATCGACCTGTTCGGCGAACGGGTCGACAACGCCGCGGTCGCCGACCGCGCCGCCGACGAGTATCTGGCGCTGGCGGGCGCAATCGAGGAGCTCGACGCGGAGCGCGTCTGGCTGTCGGTCGACATCAGCCACTTCGCCGTGCGCACGGACGAGAGTGGCGCCGCGCGGCGGCTGGAGACGATCGCACGTGCGCTGTCCGACGGCCGACGCATCCAGGTCGGCGCCGAGGACGCCGCGCACGCCGACGCCATCCAGCGCTGCCTGCTCGAGGTGGCCGGCCGCGGCCTCGAGCGGCGGCTCGGCGCGACGATCCAGGCGAACCTGCTGCGCTCGGTCGACGATGTGCGCAGGCTCGCCGAGGCCGGCATCCACATCCGGCTCGTGAAGGGCGCCTACGTCGAGCGCGTCGGCGCGCACCCGTTCGGCGAGCCGACCGACGTCGCCTTCCTGCGGCTCGGCGAGCAGCTGCGCGCGGCCGGCGCGCAGTGGTCGCTGGCAAGCCACGACGGCCGCATGCGCGAGGCGCTGCTGCTGGCCGGCGCCGACGCGACCGTCGAGCAGCTGTTCGGCGTTCGGCCCGACGTGCTCGCCGAGCTGCACGGGCGCGGGATCGCGACGCGCGTGTACCTCCCATATGGCCCGGACTGGTTTCGCTACTGGGCGCGGCGCGTGGCCGAGTCGCGCGGCGCCTGAGATCGCGGCAGTTCCGAAGAAAAGAACGTATGTCGTGCTTTTCTTCGGACGCGGCGTGCTCGCGTGCGTCAGTCGTTGACGAGCACGATCTTGCCGAGCTTGCCGCCGGCCGCGAACCGGTCGTACGCCGCGACCGCTTTCTCGAGCGGGAACGTTTCGGCGATCGGCACGACGATGTCGCCGCTCGCGAGCGCCGGCAGCACCGAGCGCTCCATCGCGCGCGCCGTCATCGCCTTGAGCTCCAGCGGCCGCGCGCGCAGCGTCGAGCCGTAGATCCGCGCCCGCTTCTGCATCAGCAGGCCCATGTTCAGCTCGCCGGCCGCGCCCGCGCTGGTGCCGATGATCGAGATCCGCCCGTTGACATCCAGCGAGACGAGGTTGTCGGCGAGGTTGACCGCGCCGACCAGCTCGAGGATCAGGTCGAACGGCCCGTGCTCCGCGAACCCCTCGGGCTCGATCACGGTCGCGCCGAGCTCGGCCACCCGCTGGCGGACGTCGGGGTTGCGCACGGTCGCGGTCACGCGTGCGCCGGCCGCGCGGCCGAGCTGGATCGCGGCGGTGCCGACGCCGCCGGCGCCGCCGTGGACGAGCAGCCGCTCGCCGGCGAGCAGCCCGCCCTGCGTGAACACGGCGTCGTGCGCGGTCGTGAACACCTCCGGCACGCCGCCCGCCTCCGTCCACGACAGCCGCTCGGGAACCGGCATCAGGATGCGCTCGTGCACCGTGCACAGCTCTGCCTGGCCACCGCCGCCGACGATCCCCATCACGCGGTCGCCGACCGCGAAGCGCGTCGCGCCCGGGCCAAGCCCGACGACCTCGCCGGCCAGCTCCAGCCCGGGGATGTCGGCCGGGGCGCCGGGCGGCGCCGGGTAGATGCCCTTGCGCTGCATCATGTCGGCGCCGTTGAGCCCGGCCGCGTGCACCCTGACGAGCACCTCGCCGCTGCCGGGCTCGGGGTCGGGCACGTCGGAGACGTCGAGGACCTTGTCGATGATCGTGACCGCGCGCATCGGCACGCCACCCTAGCGGGACGGCGGCGATTCAGGCTGCGCGGGCCGTGCTCAGCGGCGCACGAACTGCGCGACGCACTCGATATGCGGCGTCTGCGGGAACATGTCGACGGGCCGTACGCGCACCAGCTCGTAGCCGCCGTCGGCGACCAGCTGCGCGGCGTTCGGCGCCAGCGTCGTCGGGTTGCAGGACACGTACACGATCCGCTGCGGCGCGGCCTCGATCACGCGCCGCACGATCTTCTGCGACAGCCCCGCGCGAGGCGGGTCGACGACGAGCACGTCGGGCTTGCCGGCGCGCGCCACCAGCTCGCGCAGCGCCAGCCGCACGTCGCCCGCGAAGAAGCGCGCATTGTCGATCTCGTTGGCGCGGGCGTTTGCGATCGCGTCGGCGATCGCCTCCTCGACGAGCTCCAGGGCCCACACCTCCGCGACCCGGGGCGACGCCAGCAGGCCGATCGTCCCGATCCCGCAGAACAAGTCGTACAACCGATCGAACCCGGTCGGCGCCGCGTAGTCGATCGCGAGCTCGTAGAGCCGCTCGGCCATCTCGGTGTTGGTCTGAAAGAACGCCTCGGCGGAGATCCGAAAGTCCATCCCGCCGAGCCGCTCGTCGAAACGCTCGGTGCCCGACAGCAGCTCGGTGACCCCATCGCGAGTGGTCTCGGCGACGGTGTCGGTGCGCGTCCACAACAGCCCCGCGAGGTCATCGCCGGCCGCGACGACGAGCGAATCGCGGTCGAGCGGCCCGTCGGAGGTCACCAGCCGCGCCTGCAGCTGTCCCGTGCGGCGGCCTTCGCGGACGACGAGGTTGCGCAGCATGCCGGTGCCGGTGCGACGGTCGTACGCGGTCAGGCCCTGCTCGCGACACCACGCCACGATCCGCTCGCGCACCGTATTGGCAGGCTCCGACGCCAGCAGGCAGTCGGAGATCGGAACGATCTCGTCCCAGCGGCCGGGCGCGTGAAAGCCGCAGCTCAGGCCGCCGTCCGGACCGGTGCCGAACGAGTACTCGAGCTTGTTGCGGTAGCGCCACTGCTGTACGGCCGGCACGATTGGCTCAAGCCCGAAGCCCTCGAGCCTGCCGATCCGCGTCAGCGCGTCGGCGACCTGCTCGGACTTGATCTGCAGCTGGCGCTCGTAGGCGAGCACCTGCCACGGCGCGCCCGGGTGGTCGGCGACCGGCTCGATCCGGTCGGGTCCCGGCGACAGCACCTCCACCGCACGAGCCTCGGCGTAGGAGCGCTTGCGCTTGCCGACGACCGCGCGCACACGATCGCCCGGGAGGCCGCCGGACACGAACACGACGTAGTTGTGCAGGCGTGCGACGCCCGCGCCGCCGTAGGCAAGCGACTCGATCTCGAGCTCGAGCTCGTCGCCGCGCTGCGGTCGCGCGGGCGCTTCCGGGGTTGCGTCCATGGACATCCAGGAAAGCAGCACGCCGCGAATGCGCCGCGGGCGGGCTACAGCTGCTTCTCGATAGCGCCGACGACCGACTTGCGGTTGGCGTGCTTGCGCTCGTAGCTGAGCACCTTGCGCAGCTCGGGCCGGGACAGCTCCTTCAGCCGCGCCTGCACCTGCGAGACGTTCATCTCCGGGTAGCCGCTGATCGGAAAGCTCGAGCCGACGCCCGCCGCGCGGCGCGCGCGGTCGGCGCCACGGACGATGCGGTCGACCGGCTGCGCGCGACTGGCGCGGCTGGTCGCCGCGCCGAGCTGCCTGCGGCCCCTGCCGAGCAGATCCTCGAGCTCGGAGCGGACCTCCTCGCCGCCGGAGCGGCCGCGGCGCACGAGCTCTGCGACGAGCTCGTTGGCGTCCTTGCGCGTCACGCGGCCCCGCGAGGCGGCGTCGTCGAACGTGTCCTGGATGTGCTCGTGGGTCAGCATCACGATGTCCTTGGGCGAGATCGAGCCCCTGACGAGTTGCTCGGCGATCGAGATCACGCCGCTCTGCGACGATGCCGCCCGCTTCACGCGCCGCGCGCCGGCGCGGGTGCCGTCGGCGCGCTTGCTGCGCGACTCCGACGCCGAGCCGCCGGTGGCATGGGAGCCTTTCGACGCGCTCGACTTCGATGCGGTCTTCGAGCCCGCGCCCTTCGCCGCGGCCTTGCCCGTGCCCTTGCCGGCGGCGCCGGCTTTGGTGGCGGCGGTCGTCTTGCCGGCGGACGCCTTGCTCGTACTCTTGGCCGCGCTCGAGCCCGACGCCTTCTTCGTCGTCTTGGACTTGCTCTTGGCGGTGGTGGTCGCTGGGCGCTTCGCTTCCGGCATCTCTCGTACTCCTGATCGGTTGCGGCGAGCGTACCCAACGCTCGCGTGTGGATGCGGCCCTTGCCGCGACGGCCGCCGGGGCAACCCTGTCAGCAAATGCCGGACACAAGCAGCTCGAGCAGCGCCTTCTGGGCGTGACGGCGGTTCTCGGCCTGGTCCCAGATCCGCTGCCGCGGGCCGTACAGCACCGCGGCGGTGATCTCGTCACCGGGATGGGCGGGCAGGCAGTGCAGCGCGATCGCGCGCGGCGAGGCGAGGTCGAGCAGCGCGTCGTCGATCCGGTAGCGGGCGAGCGCCGCTCGGCGCGCCTCGGTTGTCGCGGGATCGTCGCTCATGCTGACCCAGACATCGGTGTAGACCGCATCGGCGCCCGCCACTGCCTCGCGCGGGTCGTCGGTGAGAACGACGCCGGGCAGCTGCTCGAGCTGGTAGCCGGCGGGGGCGGCGACGCGGAGCCGCACGCCGGCCGGCGCGCCGACGAGCGCCAGCGAGCGGGCGACGTTGTTGCCGTCACCGACGTACGCAAGCGTCAATCCCTCCAGCTCGCCGAACGCCTCGCGCAGCGTCATCAGGTCGGCCAGCGCCTGACACGGGTGATGCAGGGCGGTCAGCATGTTGATGACCGGCACCGAGGCATGCTCGGCGAGCTCTGACACGAGCGCGTCGGACGGCGTCCGGATCCCGATCGCGGCGGCGTTGCGGGAGAGGATGTACGCGGTGTCGCGGACCGACTCGCCCCGGGTCAGCTGCAGATCCTCGGTCCGCAGCACCATCGGATGACCGCCGAGCTCGGCGATGCCCGCCTCAAACGAGGTGCGAGTCCGCGTCGACGGCGCCTGGAACACGAGCGCCACCGTCCGCCGGTGCAGCGCGTCCGAGCTGAGCGGCGCCGCCTTGAGCTGCTCGGCGCGGTCCAGCAGACGCCGCAGCTCCGCGGCTCCAAGCTCTTCGCCGGTCAGCACGTGTGCGGGCAAGCTGGGCAGTGTACGTTGGCGCCGTGCGCCTGCGGGTCGTGACCTGGAACCTGATGCACGGCCGCTCGGGGCCCGGCTCGGGCCGCGACTTGTTCGACGAGTTTGCGGCGGCGTTGGCGAGCTGGGAGTGGGAGGTCGCGCTGCTGCAGGAGGTGCCGCCGTGGTGGCCGAGGCAGCTGGCCGAGCGCCTGCGCTGCGAGCAGGCGGCGGTGCTGACGTCACGCAACTGGCCGTTGGCGGCGCGGCGGTTCGTCGCGGTCCGCTGGCCGGATCTGATCAAGTCGAACGGCGGCGGCGCCAACGCGATCCTGGCGCGCGTCGACCGGATCGTCGAGCGACGGTGCGTGCGGCTGTGCCGGCTGCCGGAGCGGCGCATGGCGCACGGCGTGCAACTCGGCTACGGCCTGTGGGTCGCCAACCTGCACGCGACCGCCCATTACCCCGATCGCGCCCGCCGCGACGTCGCGCTGGCCGCTCGACACGCCCGCGAGTGGGCGCGGGACCTGCCACTCGTGCTCGGCGGCGACTTCAACCTTCGCGAACCGGAGGTGCCGGGCATGGAGCGGGTCGCGAGCTCCGACGTCGATCACGTGATGATCGGGCCGCGGTTGCGGGCGCTCGGCCCGGCGGTCACGCTCGATCGCGGCACGCTGTCCGATCACGTCCCGCTATCGCTGTCGCTGGAGCTCGTGAGCGGCGATTGAGCGGGTCTGCGGTTGACGAAGGGAGCGCCGGCGGTGCGGCCCCGAGCGCTATCGGTGGCGGCACCACAGGCGTATCATCGAAGGACCGATCCGCCGAACCAGGAGGTACGTCGATGTCGCGACTCATCCGCTTGGACCAGACCGGCCACACGGAGCTCGCACAGTGGTCGTCGAGCGACCCGGCGGCGTTCGAGCGAGCGCGCGCGGCGATGGATGCGGAGCTGGCCCGCGGCTACTTCGCGGTCGCCGGCGACGGCACCCGCAGCGCCGAGCAGGTCCGTGAGCTGCCGGCCGACGCCGAGCTCGTGATTCTCCGGCGCCCGATCGCCGGCGGCTGAGCGCAATGACGGCGGCCGACGGCGGGCTGCCGCTGACCGGCGCGCTGCCCGAGCTCGCCGACGTCCCCTGGCGGCCGCTCGCCGACGAGCCGGCGCTGCGGCGCACCGACCGGCGCTGGACGTTGTGGTTGGTCGCGCAGGAGCTGCCGCTGGTGGCGATCGCCGTCGGGCTGCCGCTGCTGAGTCCGCTGCTGGTTCCGATGTCGTTGATCGCGCTCGCGTTCGCGTGGTTCATCCCGGACCTGTGGGCGGCCAAGGGCGCCGAGGTGCTGCGCCCGCCGCGGCTGCCCGGCGGCGTCGCGCCGTCCGCGGAGACCCGCGCTATCGGCCTGCTCGGCGACCTCATCGACCACCGCGCCCGCGAGCTGCTGACGCGGACCGGGCTGGTCGTCGAGCGCGGGCGGCTCGGCGTCTGGGTGATCGCCGGCAAGGGCGCGGTGCTCGTCCGCGGGCGCGGCCGGCGCGTGGAGTGCTATTGCGTGCGCGCCACCGGCGACGATCTTCCGCTGGCAGACCGGATCGCGCATCTGCTGCTGGCGCTGCGCGCCGACGAGCCCGGCTTTGCGACGGTCTCGAACCTGAGCTTCTCGGGCGCCCGTTGGCGGCTGTCGCGGCGGCTGCCGGCGCCGGCTAAAGACGGGCTGGCGGCGGCCGCAATGGCCTCAGGAAATCGTGACCGCGAGGTGTCCAGCTCGCCGTGAACCGTTCGTCGTAGGGGTGAAGGCAACCCCTGCAAGCGAACGTCGGAGGCGACGATGCGGTACCCGAAGAGAATGCGCACGAGGATGATCGAGGCCCGGGTGCGGGAGACCCGCGAGCGATATGCCCGGCGCTACCTGTATGCGGCGACGGCGAAGGGACGGTGGGCGTGAACTACCTGTTGATGGTCTGCTCCGACGGCGTCCCGACCGACGAGAAGGCGGCCGCGATGGAGCGGGAGATCCCAGCCTGGCTCGAGTCGTTGTCGAGGCGCGGCGCCGACGTCTACGGGCACGTGCTGAAGCCGGCCTCGGCTGCCCGCACCGTGCGTGTCCGCGACGGCGAGACGCTGGTCAGCGACGGCCCGTTCGCCGAGACCAAGGAGTTCATCGGCGGCTTCGACATCATCGACTGCGCCGATCTCGACGAGGCGATCGCGATCGCGGCCGAGCACCCCGTCGCACGTTTTCACGCAGTCGAGGTGCGGCCGTTCCTGCGGCGAGGCGACGATCAGGGACCGACGGTGTGCGATCCCGGACCGGCCGACGCCGCGGTCGCGACGATGCTGCGAGCGCCGATCGCGGACGGCGCGCGGCGGTTCCTGCTGCTGATGTGCCTGGACGGGATCCCCGAAAGCGACGCCGAGGAGGCGGCGATCGAGCGAGACATCGGCTCCTGGGCGCAGGAGACCGAGCGGCAGGGGGCGGCGCGCTACGGCCACGCCCTCGCCGGCGCGGCGACCGCCACGACCGTGCGCGTGCGCGACGGTGAGACGCTGCTGACCGACGGCCCGTTCGCTGAGACCAAGGAGTACGTCGGCGGCTTCGACATCATCGACTGCGCCGACGTCGACGAGGCGATCGCGGTCGCGGCCCGCCACCCGCTCGCTCGCTACCACTGCGTCGAGGTCAGGGAGTTCGCGGACGAGGACTGAAGGAGCGTCTGCCGCGCGCCTCCTAGGCGCGAATGTGGAGCTTGGCAGTCTGGTCAACATCGTCAACGTCGACACCCAGAACTGGCTTCGAGAGCTACTCGCGCCGGGGCGATCGGATTTCACGACGCCCGGCGGGGCCGAACATTTCACCGAAATCGGCTGCCGCGTGGGCGCTGACGGTGAAATATCCGGTCCCGCCGAACATTTCACCGTCAACTCCAAATGGCGTCCGGAAAACGTTGAAATGTTCGGTGGCGGCGTCGCCGACGGCGGCTGCGGATCCGGTTCGTACCTACGTCAGGGATCGCTAGGTCAAAGCGGACGAGAGGAAAGCCGGCCCTCCGTCCATGCCGGCCGGTGAGCACCGCTATCCGCGGCCCGAGGCCCGCAGCCCGAACCCGCGCAGCATCAGCAGCGCCCTCTCCCCGAGCGTGCCGCGGCCAGGCAACACGCCGAGCTGGGTGGCTGCGTCGTAGACGTCGTAGAACCCGCGCACGCGCAGCAGCCGTTCGTGCTGAAGCTCGCAGTAGAAGACGCAGTGGACGACGACGAAGCGGTTGGTCGCAGGCAGGCCGCCGAGCGGCTCGCGATGGGTGCCGAGCAGCTTGCACGGGGCGGCGACGAAGCTGCCGCCGGTGAGGCGCTCGCCGGTCCGCTCCAGGCGCGCGTCGGGAAACCCGTCCCACAGCCGCTGGGCGTGCGCCTCGAGCGCGTCGATGCCCTGCAGCAGATGGTCGGTGAGCGGATCCTCGTAGGCGATCCCGGACGCGCACACATCGCCGAAGCCCGCGGGCTCCTTCGCCGACCACGCCGCCTGCCAACCATCGATCACCTCGTCGACGGTCACGACGACGGTCCCAGCGCCGGCATCCCCTCCGTCGGGGTCGACGCCTCGGCATACCGCCGCCGCGGGATCCGCCCGGCGCCCACCGCGAGCCTGCCGGCGCGTACGCCGAGCTTGACCGCGCGCGCCATCGCGGCCGGGTCGTGGGCGCGGGAGATCGCGCTCGCGCACAGCACCGCGTCGCACCCGAGCTCCATCGCCAGCGCCGCGTCCGAGGCGGTGCCGACGCCGGCGTCGAGGATCACGGGCACGGTCGCATGCTCGACGATGATCGACAGGTTGTACGGGTTGCAGATGCCCATCCCGGAGCCGATCGGCGAGCCGAGCGGCATCACCGCCGCGCAGCCGATGTCCTGCAGACGGCGGGCCAGAACCGGGTCGTCGGTCGTGTACGGCAACACCACGAACCCCTCGTCGACCAGCTCCTCGGCGGCGGCGACGAGCTCGACTGCGTCGGGCAGCAGCGTCCGGTCGTCGCCGATCACCTCGAGTTTGAGCCAATCGGTCTGGAACGCCTCCCGCGCCAAGTGCGCGGTCGCGACCGCGTCGCGCGCGGTGTAGCACCCGGCGGTGTTCGGCAGCACCTCGACTCCGGCCTGCTCGAGCACGTCGAGGATCGAGCCGCGGGCGGCCGGGTCAAGCCGACGGAGCGCGACCGTGCACAGCTCGGCCTCGGCCTCGCGGCAGGCGGCCGCGAGCAGCTCGTGGTTGGCGAAGCCGCCGGTCCCGAGAATCAGCCGGGAGCCGAACGTGCGGTCCGCGATCTGGAGCGGGTCGAGCTGCACCGTCTCCGCGCTCATCCGCCTCCGATCGCCGCCACGACCTCGATCGCCGCGCCGTCGGGCAACGCGGTCTCCTCCCAGCGCGATCGCGACACGACCTCGCCGTCGACGGCGACCGCGACGCCGCGTGCGTCCGCGGCGACATCGAGCAGCTCCAGCACGCTCGCGACAGTAGCGTCGGCCGGCAGCTCGCGCGGCTCACCGTTGACGGTGGCGTTCACGCCGCGCTCCCGAGGGTCGGGCGCCCGGCGAAGCGCGCTGGATCGAACGCCGCGTCCGCACCGGTCCCGGCGCTCACGTCCTCGCCCGTGAGCCCTGCCACGATCAGCTCGGCGGTCACGGGCGACAGCAGGATGCCGCCGCGTCGGTGGCCGACAGCCCACCACAGCCCGTCGATGCCGGCAGCCGGTCCGATCGCGGGCAGGTTGTCGGGCGTCGCCGGGCGCAGGCCCGCGGTCAGCTCGTCAAGCACGAGCTCGGAGATCCCCGGCACCAGCTCGGAGGCGTCGCGCAGCAGCTCGAACGCGGCGCCCGCCGTCACCGTCGTGTCGAAGCCGCGCTCCTCTTGGGTGGCGCCGAGCACGTAGCGGCCATCCCCGCGCGGCGTGATGTAGGACGGGCCCATGCGGATCACGCGGGTCAGCAGCCCCGGCCCGGCGGGGTCGTGCAGCCGCAGGATCTGGCCCTTGACGGGCCGCAGCGGCACCAGCTCGCCGGCCGGCAGGCCTCCCAGCGTGGCCGACCGGACACCGGCCGCGACGACCACCCGCTCGGCGCCGACGCGCGTGCCGTCCTCCAGCACGACGCCGCGCACCCCGCCGTCGGCGACGTCCAGCGAGACGACCGCTGCGATCTCGAGCTCGCCGCCACAGCGCCGCAGCGCCGCGGTCAGCGCCGAGACCAGCGCCCGCGGGTCGACGGCGTGATCGCCGGGAACGTCGAGCGCGAGCCGCAGCGACGGAGCCAGGCCGGGCTCCAACCGGCGGGCGGCGCTCGCGCGTAGCCGCTGCACCTCCAGCCCCAGGCTCGCCCGCAGCGCCAGCTCGCGCTCGAGCGCCGACGCCTCGTCGCCGTCGCGCGCAACCAGCAGCGTGCCGCAGCGGGTGTAGCCGACCGGCATCTCCGCCGTGAGCTCGAGCTCGGACACGAAATCTGGGAATAGCTCAGCGCTGCGCAGCCCGAGCGCGAGCAGGGGCTCCTCGCCGGGCGTCACCTCGGCAACCGGGGCGAGCATCCCGGCGGCGTGGTGCGCGGCTCCGGCGCCGGGACGGTCGCGCTCGAGCACGAGCACGCGCAAGCCCCGGGCAGCGGCCCGCCACGCGATCGACAGTCCGATCGCGCCTGCGCCGATCACGGCGACGTCGACAGGCGATGAGCTCGAACGGTTCACTGACATTTCCCCGCGCCGGCATTACCCGGTCGGGTCCTGACGGTCGGCGGGGCGGTGGGTACCGCATCGCCCTCTCAGCCCGTGGGTGGGGCTCCCGTACCACTGATCGTAGCGATGCCACACTGAAGTGGAGATGGACGACCGCCGCACGCGCCTGGAGCGCGCCCGCCTGTACCTCGTCTGCGACGCGACCGCGGGCGAGCTCGTGCCGCGCGCGCTGCGCGGCGGCGTCGACATCGTGCAGCTGCGGGCCAAACAGCGTCCAGACGACGAGATCGTGGCGACCGGACGCCGGTACGCGCGTCACTGCGCCGCGCACGACGCGCTGCTGATCGTCAACGACCGGCCCGATCTGGTCGAGGAGATCGGGGCAGATGGCGTCCACGTCGGCCAGGACGACATGCCGGTCGACGCGGCGCGCAAGCTCGTCGGCGCCGACCGGCTGATCGGCCTGTCGACGCACACTCCGGCGCAGATCGACGCCTCCAACCGCGCCGACGTCGACTACATCGGCGTCGGCCCCGTGCACGAGACGCCGACCAAGCCGGGGCGGCCCGCCGTCGGGCTGGCGCTCGTCCGCTACGCGGCCCGCCACGCCGAGCATCGGTTCTTTGCGATCGGCGGGATCAACCTCGGCAACGCACACGAGGTGGCCGCCGCGGGCGCCGAGCGGATCGCGGTCGTCCGTGCCCTGACCCGGGTGCGAGAGCCCGAGGCGGTCGCGCGGGCGCTGCGCCGGTCGCTCCAGGCGGCATACACAAGCGAGGCCCGACGTGGCGCAGCGTAGTCGCAAGCGCGGCCGCCACGGGCGGCCGCCGGATGCGCCCGCCGCCGCGCGGCCGCCGGATGCGCCCGCCGCCGCGCGCCAGCCTGCTGCCCCCGCCCCGACGCGTCAGCCGGCCACACCACCCATCCGCACGGCGCAGTCACCGCCCGCCCACCTGCCGCAACCGAGCCGCTCCGAGGCCCGCAACGCCGAGGTGCGAGCGGCGCTGCGGCCGATCGCGGCGGGCGAGCGGCCGCGCGTGATCGTCGCCGCGTCGGCGGCCGCGGCCGCGCTTGCGCTCGCGAACCTGATCGCCTGGCTGGCGGGGGACAAGATCGGTGGCAAGCACCCCGCGGCGGGTGGGATCATCGTGTTCTCGGCGGTGATGGCGGCGGCCGCGATCGGGATGTGGCGGCTGTGGTACGGCGCCGTGCTCGGGTTCATGGGGCTGCTGGCGATCATCGCCGTGCTGTTCGCGCTGCTGCTGGTCGAGGCGTCCAACCTGCTGGGTGTGGTGGTCGCCCTGGCGGTGATCGTCGCCGCCGGCTACCTGTTCTTCAAGCTCGTGCGGGTGCTGAGCCGGCTCCAGATGCCGCGCTCGCCCGAGCGGCGTCCCGAGTGAGTCCGTCGGGCGTCGTGCGCCGCCGGGCGACCCCGGCCGCCCCCCGACCGCGCAGCGCCGGCCTGCGGATACATCGCACCGGATTTCCCGTCTGCGAGATGTGTACGCCTATCCCGCACAAATCGAGCAGATCCAACGTCGGCGGCCACGAGTCCTCGGCGGGCGGTGAGAGGCTAGGCTCACCAGCCAAATGCCCGAATCCTCATATGACACAGTCGTTATCGGCTCCGGCCCGGGCGGTTACGTCGCCGCGATCCGCGCCGCCCAGCTGGGAATGAAGACCGCGGTGATCGAGTCCGATCGGGTCGGCGGTCGCTGTCTGAACTACGCGTGTATCCCGGCGAAGGCCGTGCTGCGCGTCGCCGACGTGCTGTCGGAGATCCGCGACGCCGACGACTTCGGGATCAAGGTGTCCGAGCCCGAGGTCGACTACGCGGGGATCACCGCGCGCCGTCAGAAGGTGATTTCGACGCTGACCGGCGGTGTCGCCGGATTGTTCAAGAAGAACAAGATCGACGTGATCGAGGGCCGAGGCGCGCTCGTCGGTCCCGGCAAGGTGTCGGTCGACGGCGCCACCGAGATCGCCGCCAAGACGATCGTGCTCGCGACCGGTTCGGTGAAGCGGCCGATCCCGGGCGCGACGTTCGAAGGGCGCGTGATCGGCACCGAGGAGGCGTGGGCGCTGGACGAGCTGCCGGCGTCGCTGGCGGTCGTCGGCGCCGGCGCGTCGGGCACCGAGATCGCCTCGGCGTACGCGCGGCTGGGCTCGGAGGTGTTGCTGTTCGAGGCACTCGATCGCGTGTTGCCGACCGAGGACGCCGATATCTCCAAGGTCGCCGAGCGCGGGCTCAAGCGCCAGGGGATGGAGATCCACACGAACACGCTCGTGCAGGAGATCGAGTCGGGCTCAGACAGCGTCAAGTTCACCTATGGCAACGCCGAGGGCGAGGTCCAGTGGTTGGTGATCGCCGCCGGCCGCGGCCCCGACGTCGAGGGGCTGGGGCTGGACGCGGCGGGCGTCAAGCTCGCAGACGATGGCCTGATCGCGATCGACGGGGCGATGCGCACCAACGTCGAAGGGGTGTACGCGATCGGCGACCTGACGCTCGGGCCGGCGCTTGCCCACAAGGCGTCGGATGAGGGCGTGATCGCGATCGAGGACGCGGCCGGCATGCAGACCCATCCGCTGGAGTACGTCGACATCCCGCGCGCGACGTTCTGCACCCCGAACGTCGCGAGCTTCGGGTTGACCGAGGCCCAAGCCCGCGAGCAGGGCCATGACGTCGTCGTGGGCAAGGTCCAGTACGGGGCGGTCGGCGCCGGGACCGTGTACGGCGACCGCACCGGACTGGTCAAGATCGTCGGCGACCAGCGCTACGGCGAGCTGCTGGGCGGCCACATCGTCGGCTCCAAGGCGACCGAGCTGATCCAGGAGCTCGTCAACGCCCGCTCGCTGGAGGGCGGCTACCCCGAGATCGCGCACCTCGTTCACGGCCATCCGACGATGTCCGAGGCGGTGATGGAGGCCGCGCGGGCAGCCGACGGCTGGCTGATCCACGGCTGACCGACGTCGATGACCGCCGGCGAGCGACCGTTCGCGATCGAGCAGGTCCAGCCGGGCACGGCCGCGCCGCTCGAGCCGGGCACGGCCACGCCGGCGCCGGAGCACGGCCAGCGGCCGGTGTTCTTCTACGACCTCGGCAGCCCGGACTGCTACCTGGTCGCCGAGCGGATCACGGCCGAGCTGCCGGTCGTGCCCGAATGGGAGCCGGTGCTCGGCGTTCGTCTCGGCGTGCCGGCGCCGGCGATTGACCGCGATCGCCTCGAGGCGGCGGTCGCCGAGCACGAGCTGCAGGCGCTGCGGCTCCCGTCGCGGTGGCCGCCCGACACCGAGCTGGCGATGCTCGCCGCCACCTACGCCAAGCGCGGCGGCAAGACGGTCGCCTACTCGCTGGCCGCGTTTCGCCAGGCGTTCGCCGCCGGACGCGACCTCGCCGACGAGGGCACGGTCCTGATCGCCGCGGCCGCCTGCGAGATGCACCCGCGGGCGGTGCTCAAGGGGATCGCGCTGCGCTCCACGCGCGCGGCGCTCGACGCCGCCTGCGAGCGCGCCGCGGCCGCGGGCGTGACCGCGCTGCCGGCGATCGCCGTCGGAACGCGCGCCTTCTGCGGCGACGACGCGCTGCAGCCGGCGGCGCGCGCGACCGCGGTATGAGGGCCAACCGCGTCTTCCAGCTGACCGTGAGCCACAGCGGCCACGGCCCGAGGTTCCTGCACCACGACCGGATCGACCGGATCGAGGTCTCCTCGATCGCCGACTCCGAGCCGATCCTGTACTGGGAGCTGCCGGCGCGGGAGGCGGCGGCGCTGCTCAAACGGCTGCGCGCGGATCTGGCGAGCACCGAGGCCGAGGAGTTTCTGGCGCTGTGGGAGGGCGCCGACACCGACGAGTAGCCGCGACGCGCCGACGTGTCCACGGCCGCCCGGCAACACCAACAGCTTGTAGCGGCGAGGCGATACCGTGCAGTCCGTGGCGGACATCACCACTGCGCCGTCGATCTCCGCGCTCAAGGGCGAGACCGAGCGGCAAGAGCCCGACCGGCTGTCGGCGACGATCGCGCGGCGCGCGGCGGAGATCCGCGCGACCGTGCCCGATCTCGAGCTCGACGCCGACGTCGACCCCTCGGCCGCGCTGGCGCTCGCCCGCGCCGGCGGCCACAGCCTCACGGCGATCCTCGTGTGCGCCGCGGCGACCGCGCTGCGCGAGCTGCCGTGGGCAAACGCGGCCTACCGCGACGGCCATTTCGAACGCTACGGCCGCGTCAACGTCGGGATCGTGGTGCCCACCGAGGAGGCGCTCGTGATCCCGACCGTGCTCGACGCCGACGCCAAGTCGCTGAAGGAGCTGACCGAGGAGATCGAGCGGTTGTCCGCTCGGGCCCGCGACGGCGAGCTGACGCCGCCCGAGCAGTCCGGTCAGACGTTCACGCTGTCGGACTTCAGCGAGCTCGGGGTCGACCGCGTGACACCGATGATCACCGCATCGCAGGCGGCGGCGCTGACCGCCGGCGCGATCCGCCCGGCGCCGATCGTCGCGGCCGACGGCTCGGTCACGGCCGGACGTGCGATGACGCTGGCGCTCGCCTGCGATCACCGGATCTTGTTCGGATCGCGCGCCGCGCGGCTGCTGGGCCGCATCGCCGCTCTCGTCCGTGAGCCGGCGCGATGAGCAGCTCCGGCGAGACACATCTCGAGCCGCTGGTCGCCCGCAACCGCGAGAGCTTCCACGGCGCCGTCGCAAGCTGACCGACCCGCTGACATGCCCGGCGACCAACCGGCACGCGAGCTCGCCAGTCAGCTGAGGCCGATGATCGGCGACCGGCGCGTGCTGCAGGCGATCGCGTCGACGCCCCGCGAGCAGTTCGTGCCGGCGTCGCTGCGCGACCGCGCGTATGAGAACGAGGCGCTGCCGATCGCGGGTGGACAGACGATCTCGCAGCCGCTGGTCGTCGCTCGGATGCTCGAGCTGCTCGAACTGCAAGGCGACGAGCTCGTGCTCGACGTCGGCACCGGATCCGGGTACCACGCGGCGCTGCTGGCGCTGCTGGCGCGCGAGGTGATCTCGATCGAGGTGGTGACCGAGCTGCACGACGAGGCGGTCGCTCGACTGGCCGAACTCGACCTGCGCAACGTCACCTGCCTGGTCGCGGACGGGTGGCAGGGGCTGCCCGAGCGCGCGCCCTACGACGCGATCAACGTCGCCGCGGCATCCGGTAGTCAGCCCCCGGAGGCGTTACTTGCGCAGCTCGCGGTGGGCGGACGGATGGTGCTTCCGATCGGTCGCCGCCGCCAGCGCCTGACCGTCCTGCGCCGCGCGGACGACGGCACCGTCAGCACCGAGATCCTCGAACCGGTCAGGTTCGTGCCGCTCGTGCGCTCCGATCGGGAGCCATAGCGGGCTCCCGCCCGCCGGGGCCGTGGCTGGTCCCGGATCCTCCGGGGCCGCAGCGACCTCGGAGCCCGTCCCCAGCCGCGCCCGCATCACCGCGATCGCATCGGCGCTCGAGTCGATCAGCACGTAACGGCGTCCAAGCTGCGCGCAGACGGCACCGAGCGTGCCCGAACCGGCGAACGGGTCCAGGCACCAGCCGCCCGGGCGCGACGACGCCGCGACCATGCGGCGCAACACGCCCGCCGGCTTCTGCGTCGGATAGCCGGTCTTCTCGGCCCCGGTCGTCGGCACGATCGTGTGAAACCAGACGTCGGTCGGGCGCTTGCCACGCGCCGCCTTCTCGGGGCCGACGAGGCCCGGCGCCATGTAGGGCTCGCGCTCGACCGCGTCGGCGTCGAAATGGTGCGCGCCGGGAGTGCGGACGTAGACGAGGATCGTGTCGTGCTTGGCGGGCCACCGCCGCCGCGGCTTGGCGCCGTAGTCGTAAGCCCAGATCAGCTCGTTGAGGAACGCGTCGCGGCCGAAGCACTCGTCGAGCAGGAGCTTGCAGTAATGCGCCTCTCGATAGTCGATGTGGAAATACAGCGTGCCGTGGTCGGCGAGCAGCGCGCGCGCCCGTCGCAGCCGTGGCTCCAGAAAGCCCAGGTAGTCGCCGAACTCGTCGTCGTATCGCAGCTCCGAGACCAGGCGCGAGCGGTAGCGACGACCGCCGAACCCCGTTCGCTCGCCGTCGGGATCGGCCGCGACCGACAGCGCGCGGCGGCCCTGCGCGCGGCCGGTGTTGAACGGCGGGTCCATGTAGACGAGGTCGAACGTCCCAGGAGCGAGCGCCTCGAGCACGGCGAGGTTGTCGCCGTGCACGACGAGGTCCTCATCGAGCGTCAGCGGCTCGCCGGCGGCCTGTACGCGCATCGCGGACCGACGCTATCTGACGTGAGAGACGCATCGCAAAGTGGTTCATCCGGTGAGCCCGTGACCCGACTCGCGAGCGAAAATCGGACATGGCAAGGCCGGATAGGCCACGAACGCTCGAAATCGTCGATGACCGCTAGGATTCGAGGGCAGTGCCCAGCGACGTCTATACACGCGTGCGCAATTCCGAGTACGCGGGCAAGGTGACGCGGTACGCGATCGGCTCCGTGGTCGCGCTTCTGACGAGCATCGTCGTGTTCGCGATCATGGACTGGCTCGGCGTCCACACGGCGATCGACTCCGCTGCCGCGTTCGTCGCCGGCGCCGTGCCCAACTGGGTGCTGAACCGCAAGTGGGCGTGGAAGATGGAGGACCGCGCCGACTTCATGCGCGAGATCGTCGCCTACATCGTGATCTCGCTGGCCGTCTGGGCCGCCTCCTCATGGGCGACGGGCTGGACGCAGGGTTGGGTCGACCATCACGTCACGCCCGGCAACGGCCTGCGCGTGATCCTCGTGACCGGCGCCTACGTGCTCGTGCAGGCGATCTTCTTCGTCGTCAAGTTCGTGATCTACGACAAGTGGGTGTTCGCCGGCCGCTCGCGCGTGCGCGCGGCGTTGCGGTCACGCCACCAGGTGTGGACCGCGGCGCGCGCGAACCGCACCCCGTAGCCGAGGTTCCCACCCTTCTTGGTGCCGGTCGCGTGGTCGCCCCGGTCGCGCATCGTGGTCGGCACCTCGGCCAGCCGGTAGCCGTGCAGCGCCGCCGAGATCTGCAGCTCGGAGGCCTGGTACTGCGGCTGCTCGAGCACGACGTCGGCGGTCACCTGCGAGCGCATCGCGCGCAGCCCGCACGCCGGGTCGGTCACGCGCTGGCGCACGAGCACGGTGATCAGCGCGCCGAACACGATCACGCCGGCGTGGCGGGTCGCGTCGGTCGTCAGCTCTGAGCCCAGCCGGCGCGACCCCGACACGAAGTCAGCGCGGCCGTCGAGGATCGGCTGTACGACGCTCCCGATCTCGGCCGGCTCGTACTGGCCGTCGGCGTCGATCGTGACGATCACCTGGGCGCCGCGCGCGCGGGCCAGCCAGTAGCCGAGCCGCAGCGCCGCCCCTTGGCCGCGGTTGACCGGCACGTCGCAGACGAGCGCGCCGGCGGCGCCGGCGACGGCCGCGGTGCGGTCGCGGGCTCCGTCGACGACGACGATCGTCTCGGTCCGCAGTCCCGCCGCCTCGGCCGGGATCGATGCGATCACGTCGGCGACCGTCGGCTCCTCGTTGTAGGCGGGGATCACGACCGCCAGCGGCGCGCCGGCGCCGGCCGGGTGCTCGGCAAGGAAGCGGTCGACCGGCTCGCGCTCGGCGGCCTCCAAGCGCCCGTACTCGGACGCGGCGACTGTGTGCTCTCCCTCTAGCGCGCTCATCCCACCGGTGCCCCGACCTCGGCCGTCGACCACTCCTCCCAGACCCCGACGAGCCCATCGACGAGGTTGGGATAGCGGGGCGACCAGCCGGCCGCGTGGGCCTTGGAGGGGTCGACGACCACCGCCGGCATCTCGCCGGGCTTCGCCGGGCCGTGGCGGTACGCGATCGTCTGCCCCGAGACCTGCTCGACGGCGGCGATCACGTCCAGCACCGACAGCGACTCGCCCGAGCCGATCACCATCGGCCCCGCCCACGCCTCGTCGGTGAGCGCGAGCTTCATCGCCTGCATCACGTCCTGGGCGTGGACGTAGTCGCGGATCTGCGAGCCGTCGCCGTAGACCTCGAACTCGGTACCGAGCCGGATGCAGCGCATCAGCCGCGCGACGATCGAGTCCTTGGCCTGCATCCCAGGCCCGTAGACGTTGGTCAGCCGAATCGGCGCGCAGCGCATCCCGTAGACGGCGGTATACGCCGACATCAGCATCTCGTCGGCCGCCTTCGTCGAGCCGTACGGCGTGAGCGGGTTGAGCGCAAGCGACTCAGAGATCCGCGGCGTCGTCATCGGCCCGGTGACGGCGTTGGTGGAAGCGAACGCCAGCGAGCTCACGCCCGCGGCGCGGCCGGCCTCCAGGATCGTGTTGGTGCCGACCACGTTCGTCCGGAACGTCTGCGCCGGCCGCTCGATCGACTTCAGGACCGAGGTCTCGGCCGCGAGGTGCACGATCGAGTTCATACCGCCGTCGAAGGCGCGTGCGACGGCGTCGGGGTCGGCGATGTCGCCGATCACGATGTCGATCTCCGCATCCGGGTGCGGCTGCAGATCGATGATGCGCACGCGAGCGCCGACGCGGGTCAGCTCGGAGACGACGTGGCGCCCGATGAAGCCCGAGCCGCCCGTCACCAACACACGTCTGCCGTTGAGGTCGGAATCAGTCATCTCGTGACGCGCGAGGGTAGCCGACGGCGGGCACCGTTTGCGGTAACGACGCCGACGACGCACCGGCACCGCGCCGCGCGGCAGGATACGACGGATGCCCCCCGCTCGCTACGCGCGCGCCAGAGCGCGCCGCCGCCTGTACTGGGCGATCGCCGGCGTCGCCTGCGCCGCGATCGTCGCGATCGTGCTCGCGCTGTCGCTCGGCGGCGGCGGACTGGCGGGAGCGCCGGCCGCTCGCGACGCGCCCGAGACCGGCGCGCAGGGCCTGTTTCACTACGACCCCGCGCACGCGGCGCAGTACATCGCGCGGGCGACTGCCGGCAACGCACAGGTGCTGTTCGCCAAGAGCCCGGACGGTGCGATCGCAACCGCCAGGCGCGTCGCCGCGCTGCGACCGCTGATCGACCGCGCGGTCGCGGGCACCGACGTCCCCGCCAACACGCTCGAGGGACTCGTGTTCCTGGAGAGCGCCGGCATCGTCGACGCGGCCGTCGGCGGCGACGCCGCGAACGCCGCGGGCCTGACGCAGATCCTGCCCTCGACCGCGACCTCGCTGCTGCACATGCACGTCGATGTGACGGCCGCCAAGCGCCTGCTGGCGCAGATCCCGCGGTCGCGCACGCCCGCGCAGCAGCGGCGACTGCAGCGGCGCCTCGAGGCCGCCGACGAGCGCTTCGATCCGGTGCAGGCGCTGCGCGGGGCGGTGCGCCTGCTGGTCTCGTTTGAGGGGATGCTCGGCGGCCGCCTCGATCTCGCCGTGACCGCGTACCACATGGGGATCGGCAACATGCAGGACGTGCTCGCCGACTACGACGGCGGGCGCGCGGTGCCGTACGTGCAGCTGTACTTCGACACCGCGCCCGACCATCACGCGTCGGCCTACCGGCTGCTGTCGACGCTCGGCGACGACTCCTCGCTGTACTGGTGGCGGGTGCTCGGCGCCGAGCAGATCATGCACCTGTACCGCACCGACCGGGGAGCGCTTGACCGGCTGCAGTCGCTGGAGACGGCCGACGACGCCGGCGGCTCGGTCCTGCATCCGCCGGGTCGCTCACCGCGCTATGCGAGCGCGACCGCGCTGCAGCGCGCCTATACGAGCCATGCGCTGCAGCCGCTCCCGCGCAACGCGGCGGCGCTCGGCCTCGCCTACGACGCCTCGATCGGCGCCGAGTCGGGCGCAGCGCCGCGGTCGCTGTACGTCGGCCTGAGCCCGTCCGCGGTGCGGCTGCTGATCCGGATGGCCGCGGCCGTGCGAACGCTGTCGGGTGGCGTCGCGCCGCTGCACGTCGCGGCTGCGGTCGCCGACGGCAAGTATTTGTCGTCGCACGGCGAGTCTGACCCGCTGGCGCAGACCGGCTTCTCGTTTCGGATTGCGCGCCGCTACCGCTCCGACGCGCAGGCCGCGGCGTTCCAGGCCGTGCTCGACCGGCTGCAGTCGCTGAACCTGATCGCGTGGGCGCGCCTGGGGTCGGTGATCCAGATCACGGCCGCATCGGACGCCGGCTCCTGGCAGGGGTGACGGCGCGTGCGCGCAAGCGGCTCTCCGCTGCGGACGGTGGCGGTCGCGCTCGTCGTCTCGCTCGGCGCGCTGCTGCTGATCGGCTGGGGTCTCGGCGAGCTGGCGACGTCGCTGACGCAGACCGACGACCTCGAAGGGGTCCGCGACGTGGCGGCCGACCGGACCGGGTTTCTGACCGGCTTCGCGCACGTGCTGTCGACGATCGGCAGCGGCTATGTGGTGTTTGCGCTCGCGGCGATCGCGTGCGTGTTCCTGTATCGCCGCCGATGCGGGGCCGCCGCGCTCGCGGTCGCGGTGAGCACAGCCGGCGCGGTCGTGATCTCAAACGTGGACAAACTGCTCGTCGGCCGGCCGCGTCCGCCCGTGCATCATCTCGAGCACGTGACGAGCGCCAGCGTCCCCTCCGGCCACGCGACGCAGTCGACCGCGTTCTACGGCACGCTGCTGGTCGTCGTTCTCTGGAGCAGCGGCTCGGCGCGGCTCCGCGCAACGCTGGCCGCAGTCGCGACCGCGTCGCTCGTGCTGGCGATCGCGTTCTCGCGCGTGTACCTCGGCGTCCACTACCCAAGCGACGTCGTCGCCGGCATGCTGCTCGGCGGGAGCTGGAGCGCGATCGTGTGCACGGCGCTGGTCACCCGTCGCCAGCGCCGGGACGCGTGATGCGACGTCGACGGCGCTACCCGCGGGGACGGCCCTCCGGCGAGACGGGCGGCTCCGGCGGGACCCGGTCCGAGTCGCCGGCCCCGTTGCCCGGCGCCACGGGCGGCGGCGGGCCGATCGCGCCCCGCGCCTCACGCTCGGACTCTGACTCTGGCTCTGGCTCTGCGGCGCGCCGCGGGTGCTGCGACTCGGGCCCGGCGGTGCCGGGCTCCTGCATCGACCGGCGCACCGACTCGAAGATCGCCATCCCCTGCCCGACAAGGCCGGCCGCGACCTCGCCGAGCCCGTCGGCGCCGTTGAGCACGGTCAAGTCGGCCTTGGCGAGGCCGTTGGCGGCCTCGCGGACGATCTGCGGCAGCTGCTCGATCAGCATCCGGTCAAGCGCCACCCGGTCGTAGGAGGCGGCCGCCTCGGCCTGGATCGTGGTCCGCTCGGCGTCGGCCTTAGCGAGCACGCGGACCCTCTCGGCGTCGGCCTCGGCGGGCTTGACGACCTCGGAAACGAGCTGCTGTTGGCGCAGCTCCGACTGCTTGGTGGCCAGGTCCGTCTGGGCGCGGATCACCTCCTGCTGGGCGTCGGCCTGAGCGAGCGGACCGGCCTGCGCGGCCTTGGCCTGCGCCTTGTCGACCTGGGCCTTGTACTGGGCCCTGACGACCGCCGTCTCGCGCTCGTACTCGGCCTGCTTGCGCGCCGACTCCTGCTGGGCCTCTGCGGCGGCCTGGTCGGCCTGGGCCTGGGCGATCTTCGCCTGGCGCTGGATCGCGGCGTTGTGCGGCGCCGCCATCGCGTCGATGTAGCCGGCGCCGAGATCGTCGATCGACTGGATCTGCAGCGAGTCGACGACGAGCCCGATCTTCGCCATCTCGGCCTTGGAGGTGTCGAGCACCTCGGTCGCGAGCTTCTGGCGCTCGGTGACGATCTCCTCGACCGTCATCGAACCGATGATCGAGCGGAGATGGCCGGCGAAGATCCGTCCGGTCAGCTCCGACATCTGGCGTTGGTCGGACAAAAAGCGCTGGCCGGCGTTGACGATCGACTCGGAGTCGTTGCCGACCTTGAACGCGATCACCGCCTTGACGTTGAGCGCGATTCCCTGTGTCGTCACGCACTGCTCGGCGACCTCGGACTCGTTCATCGCCAACGTCAAGAACGACACCTTGCGGAAGAACGGCAGCACGAACGCGCCGTGGCCGGTGACGACCTTGAACGGGGTCCCGTCCTTCGCTCCGCGCGCACCGGAGATCAGCATCGCCTCGTCGGGGGCGGGTACTCGGTATCCGAGCATGACTCCTCGCTTTCCCTCTACCTCTATGGGTCGGAATCGAATTGCATGACATCGACCGTGCGCTCGCCGCGGGAGTTGAACACGATCACCGACGTGTCGGCGCCCAGCGGCTGCTCTGACCACGCCAGGTACGCCTCGGTGCCGCCGCGGACCTTGACCAGCACCTCGCCGGGCCCGTCGGCGCCGCGGGTGGCGACGATCACCTTGCCCATGCACCCTACGACTGAGTCGTCCGGCGACACGCCTGGATTGTGGCACCGCGCGCGCCGCGGCTCGTTAACCGGTCCGATCTCGATAAGGCCCACCTGTCGGGCCTTATCGAGGCAGCGCGGCATCAGACGGCCTGGGGCTCCTGGGCCGGCTCGGACCCGGCCGCCGCATCGTCCGCGGTGCGCCGCAGGTAGGCCGCGCGCTGCACGGGGTCGGGCTCGAGGAGCACGCGGTCGCCCTTGACCGCGCGGTTGACGAGGTCGGCGATTGCCCGCGGGACGACGGCGGACGAGCGGACGAGGCCCGCGATCGAGCGCGGCACGAACACGTCGACACGGCCGCTCTGGAGCGCCTGTACGATCGCGCCGGCCACCTCCTCGGGCTCGACCTTGCGCACGCCGCGGGTGGGCTGCAGCCCGGATCCGAGCTCCGTGTTGACGACGACCGGCATCACGATGCTGATGTCGATCGCGGTGCCGCGCAGCTCGCCGCGGATCGCCTCAGACAGGCCCACGACCGCGTGCTTGGACGCCGAGTACGTGGCGCCGCCCGGGACGCCGAGCCTGCCCGCGACCGACGCGACGTTGACGAGGTGGCCGCGGTTGCGCGGCAAAAAGCGCTCGAGCGCGAGCTTTGAGCCGGTGATGACGCCGTGCACGTTGATGTCGACGATCCGGCGGGCGGTTGCGTCGGTCTCTGCGATGAACGGCCCGACGGGCATGATCCCGGCGTTGTTGACCAGCACGTCGAGCGGCCCCAGCCGCCGCTCGACCTCGTCCAGGAACGCCCGAAAGCTCGCGCGATCGGTGACGTCGAGCTCGAGCCCGAGCGTGCTCGGTCCGAGCTCGAGCGCGGTCCGCTGCGCCAGCGGCGCGTCGATGTCGCCGATCGCGACCTTCGCGCCCTGGTCGATCAGTGCCTGCGCGGTGGCGCGTCCGATCCCGCGCGCGCCGCCGGTGATCGCGACGACGCGGCCGGCGATGGAGCGCGGCGCCCGTCTGGCCATGTCGGTGGTTCTCCTCGTGTCGCTACGTTCGCGTGTCGGTACCCCTAGTGGTACTTGACTGTACCGCTGGGCTCGGTAGCCGTGACTAGGGTTAGCGCCCATGGACTATCGACAGCTGGGATCGAGCGGGCTGCGGGTGTCGGCGCTGACGCTCGGAACGATGACATTCGGTGGGCAGGGCAACTTCGCGAAGGTCGGCTCCACCGACGTCGCCACCGCCCGCCGCCAGATCGACATGTGCCTCGATGCCGGGGTCAACCTGATCGACACCGCCGACGTGTACTCGCAGGGCGGCTCCGAGGAGATCGTCGGCGAGGTGCTCGCCGGCCGCCGCGACGACGTGCTGCTGGCGACCAAGGTGCGGATGCGGATGGGCGACGGGCCGAACATGGAGGGGCTGTCGCGCCACCATGTGATCGAGGGCTGCGAGGCGAGCCTGCGGCGGCTGCGAACCGACTACGTCGACCTCTACCAGGTGCACGAGTGGGACGGCTCGGTGGCGCTGGAGGAGACGCTGACGGCGCTTGACCAGCTCGTGTCGGACGGCAAGGTCCGCTACGTCGGCGTCTCCAACTTCGCCGGCTGGCAGCTGATGAAGGCGCTCGGGATCTCCGAGCGTGACGGCCTGGCCCGGTTCGTCTCCCAGCAGATCTACTACTCGTTGCAGGAGCGCTCGGCCGAGTACGAGCTGATCCCGGCGGGGTTCGACCAGGGCCTCGGCACGCTCGTCTGGAGCCCGCTCGCGGGCGGTCTTCTGTCGGGCAAGTACCGCCGCGGGCAGGCCGCGCCCGAGGGCTCGCGCCGATTCGCGGGGTGGGACGAGCCGCCGGTCTACGACGAGGACACGCTGTTCGACACCGTCGAGACGCTCGTTGAGATCGGCGAGGGCCACGGCGTCTCGGCCGCGCAGGTCGCGCTCGCGTGGCTGTTGACGCGGCCGACCGTGAGCTCGGTGATCGTCGGCGCCCGCACCGACGAGCAGCTCGCCGACAACCTGCAAGCCGCGGCGCTGCAGTTGTCCGAGGATGAGGTGCGCGCGCTCGAGAAGGTCAGCCGCCCGAACCTGATCTACCCCTACTGGCACCAGTTCCAGACCGGCGCCGACCGGTTGAGCGCCGCCGACCTGACGCTGATCGGCCCGTACATCGACGAGGGGTGATCGGGATTTGGATCGGGAGGGTGGGGGTGATACAAATCCAGATCGGCAGCGCGCCTCAGCGCGTCAGCGGCGGCCCCGGCGGCGACACCACGTCCCGGCCGGTCGGCCGCATCCGCGCGTCGAGTTCGAGCTGCCAGAAGTAGCGCGTGAACGTGATCTGTGGCGTGAACTCGCCGACGTGCGGCTCGATCCGCTCGCCGCGGGCGATCCGTACGATCAGCTCCGGGTAGGTGCGGCCCGGCAGCGCCGCGTACAGGTGCGCGGGGCAGGCGCCGCCGAAGCGGGTGTTGACATCGGTGATGCCAAGGCCGATCTCCTCGTCGCGGAACGCCTGGACGGTGCACGGCCCGCGGCAGCCGAGCGCCTCGACGACGCGGCGGCCGAGCTCGATCAGCTCCTCGTCGGCAATCACCGTGCCCTTGATCGACTCGCCGCCGCGGGACTCGATCATCGTCCGCGGGATCACGTTCAGGCAGCGGCCGTCGAGGTCCGACAGGCAGTCCATCGAGAACTCCGGGCCGCGCATCGCCCGCTGGATCATCGCCGGCTCGCGGATGTACTGCGCCAGGAACATCGCCTCACGCTCGTCGTGCGCACGGAAGATCGAGCGGGCCCCCGAGCCCCAGCGCGGCTTGACCATCACCGGATAGGCGTCGACGGGCTCGCCCGGCAGCACCGTTGGCGGCGACGGCAGCCCCAGCCGCTGCAGCAGCAGATGGGTCTCGTACTTGTCGAACGTCGCGCGCGCGATCGCCGCGTCGGGCACGAACGCCGGCACCAGGCTCTCCTCGCGGGCCTGGCCGAGGATCTCGAGGTCGAGGTCGGTGAGCGGCACGACCGCGCCGACGCCGAACTCGCGGCAGAGCTCCTGCAGCGCCGGCACATAGCCGGGGTCGTCGAAGCGCGGCACCGAGCGGCGCGTCACGGCGGCGTACTGCGCGGGCGCGAGCGGATTGGGGTCGGCGGCGATCGTCACCGCGTGCTGGGAGAACGCCGATACGAGCGCGTAGCGCTTGCCGACGCCAGTCAGCAGCACCGCCACGTCCCGTCGCGGATCTGCCCGAGCGTTCATTAATCGTCCCGCCCACCCGGGGTCCAGCCGCCGGACGTTCCCTTGTACAGCCCCGAGCCGCGCAGCACCTGCCCGACCGTCAGCCGCAGGATCCGCAGATCGAGCGCCATCGAGCGGTGCTCGACGTACCACAGGTCGAGCTCGATCCGGTCCGGCCACGGCAGCGACGCGCGCCCGTTGATCTGCGCCCAGCCGGTGATCCCGGGCTTGACCGCGAGCCGGCCGCGCTGACGGGAGGTGTAGCTGTCGACCTGGTGCTGGAGCGTCGGCCGCGGCCCGACGATCGACATCTGCCCGGCGACGACGTTCCAGAGGTTGGGCAGCTCATCCAGCGACGTGCGCCGCAACAGCGTCCCGACCCTCGTGATCCGCGTGTCGCCGGCGCTGATCGCCAGCCCCGCGCCAAGGTGCTCTGCCCCTGACACCATCGTCCGCAGCTTGTAGATCTGAAACGGGACGCCGTCCTTGCCGACCCGCGTCTGCGTGTAGATCGGGTTGCCGGGCGTCTCGAGGCGGATCAGCAGCGCCAGCGCCGCGACCACCGGCGCGGTGACGAGCGCCAGCGAGCCGCCGACGACGAGATCGAAGCAGCGCTTGATCATCGCGTCCCCGGCGCCGCCTCCCAGCCGGCGCTCGTCCCTTCATGCAGCCAGTCCAGCAACCCCGCCGCCAGCGACGCCGTCGTCAGCGCGTAGTAGCGGGCGACCAGCAGCGGCCGCAGCCTGACGGCGGGCGCCGCCAGCGCGGCCGCGACGAGGCCGAGCTGTGCGGCGAGCGCGAGCCGGTACACGCGTCCGGCGCCCAGCAGCGCGACGTTGGCGGCCAGCGCCGCCGCGTGCAGGAACGGCGAGCCGTAGCGCAGCAGGCGGTGCGAGACGATCATCAGCGCATAGAGAGGGTCGTAGCCGCGCGGCGAGAGCATGCCGCCGGTCAGCACGATCGGCCAGCCGTGGCTCATCATCCGCCGCTTGCGATCGAACTCGCCCTCGATCGTCGGGACCATCTTCTCCCACGCGCGGGCGTCGGGCGCGTACACCGCGCGCCAGCCGCGCTTGACCATGTTGAACGGGAACGACAGGTCGTGGCCCATGATCGCGTCGACGACGATGTATGAGCGCCGCCGCGTCGCGTAGATCGCGCCGTTGCCGCCGGTCACCGACCGCACGCGCGACTCCAGCGACCGCAGTGCCATCTCGTAGCGCCAGTAGACGCCCTCCTGGTTGTCGCCGAACTCGTTGAGGAAGCGCACGTCTCCGCACACGTACCCGACCTGCGGGTCCGCGAACGGCGCCACCAGGCGCGCCAGCGCGTCGTGCTCCCAACGCACGTTCGCGTCCGAGAACGCGACGATCTCGGCGTCTGAGCGCTGCACCGCGGCGTCCTGGGCGCGGACCTTGCCGGCGCGCGGCAGCTCCAGCACGAGGTCGGCGCCCGCGGCCCGCGCCCGCGAAGCGGTCTCGTCCGAAGAGCCGTCGCAGGCGACGATCACCTGCACGCGGTCGGCCGGGTAGTCGAGCTCGCGCAGGTTGGCGACGCGGTCGGCGATCACGTCCTGCTCGGCGTAGGCGGCGACGATCACCGACACGCTTGGCGGGTCGGTCGTCGGCTCGCGCTCGTCGGCAGCCGGTGCCGGCCGGCGCCGGGCGAGCGCGGCGAGCACGCCCGCGTATCCCACGTGGGTGTAGACGAGGAGCCCGGCCGAGGCCCAGAACGCGATCTTGGCGGCACGCACGGCGACGGGCATTGTGCCGCAGCTGGCGCCGGCGCCCGGCGGTCAGCGCGCCGTCGGCGCGGTCGCGGACGCACGCCGCGCCTGGCGCGCGGTCAGTTTGCCGTTGGCGACGAGCTGGTCGATCACGTGCTCGCGGCGCTCCCGCGCGGCCCCCGGATGGGTCAGCGGGTCATATGCCGACGGGGCCTGCAACAGCCCCGCCAGCATCGCCGCCTGTGCCCAGCTCAGCCGCGACGGCGCCGTGTGGAAGTAGCCCTCGGACGCCTGCCTGACGCCCCAGAAGCCGTTGCCGTAGTAGTCGACGTTGAGGTACATCGCCATCAGCTCGTGGTGGGACCAGTGCATCCCGAGCCGGATCCCGAGCCCGATCTGCCGCAGCGTGCCGCCGAGCCCCGACCCCTGGCCGTACAGCTGCTTGGCGAGCTGCTGGTCGATCGTCGCGCCGCCCGGGTTGGTGCCGCCGTTGAGCACCGCCAGCCCGGCGCGGCCGGCGCCCGTCGCGACGTTGAGCACGACGTTGTCGTCGAAGTGCTCGTCCTCGGTCACGATCGCGGCCGCCGCCAGCCGTGGCGGGACCGGCATCCCCGGCGGCTCGTGGTGGGTGGTCATCAGCCGCTGCGCGCGAGTGCGTGCGTCCCCGACGCCGGGCAAGGTCGCGACGTAGACGGCGCCGGCACCCAGCGCGATGACGAGCACCGCCACGATCAGCAGCAGCGCCCTGCGCAGCGCCCGCAGCAACCGCCGCGAGCGCGGCCGCCGGGGATACGGGAGCGGCTCGGCGAGCGACATCGCCCATCATTGTGGTGCGCCTACCTAAGCGTTCGGTTTTCGCACGACTTGGGCCTACTTCGAGCTCGCCACCAGCCGCAGCCGGATCGGCACGCGCCACAGCTGGATCCCGGCCTGGTTGAGCGTCAGCACGTAGCGGCCCGGCTTGTGCAGCTTGAGCATGAACCGAGTCGGCTTCGGGCTGACCCGCGCTCGCCGCACCGTCTGCACGTGCCGCCGCCCGAACGAGAGCTTGATCACGGCGTCGGCGACTGCGCCGCCGCGGCTGCGCAGGACCGCGGGCGCGCCGTGCTTGCCGGCCCGTCCGAGCGTCATCTTGTAGTGCGGCAGCGCCAATGGCGCCAGCGAGTTGCCCCTCGGCACCGCCCGGCACCCGTTGGCGACGCGGCCGCCGTTCAGCCGCGTCTGCAGGAACGGGACGGCCGCCAAAAGGAACGGGGGCGCCGCGTGTGCGTGGTCGTCGCCCACGTACTCGTGGAACGTGACGCTGACGCCACGGCCGCAGTACTCGTTGGCGAGGCCGGCGACGTCCTTGGCGACCATCACGCCGTCGCCGGTCCCGTCGGCATTGCCGACGCCGAGCAGGATCGGGCCCTTCGGCGTGCCCGAGCTTCCCATGATCAGGTGGTTGGTGATCGTTGCGAACGCCGGCACGCGCACGGGGTGCTTGAACCCCGGGCGGAACAGCTGGGCGACGCGCAACCCCGGGTACCGGCCCAGATACTGCCCGAGGCACTGGTGGCGCACCTGTTTGAACACCTTGCGCCCGTACGCCGACGCGTACCGGTTCATGTCGATCTTGTATGCGCGCCCGACGCCGAGCAGCACGCCCGGGGTCGCCGACGACCAGACCTTGCTGCCGTCGACGTATCGGAGGTTGTGCGCGAGGTCGACCGGGACGCCGCCGGCAGCGACCCCCGCGATCCGCAGCCGCGGCGCGTACTTGTGCGCCAGCTCGGCCGCGAACTCGGTCGCGATCGAGCCGCCGGAGTAGCCGATCATCGCGACCGGGGCGCGGGCGGACGCGCGGAGCGCGTGCTCGGCGGCGCGGATCCCGTCGAGCGTTCCGTAGCCGGACTGCTGGCCGGCGCCGTAGGCGAGGTCCTCGCCCTCGTAGTCGGAGACGACGACCGTGTCCCCTCTGGCGACGAACTGCGCCATCACCGCGGTCTCGGCGCTGCCGGAGGACCGGTTGCCGCCCGCGAGCGTGTACGACGGGTCGCATTGCGCGCCGAGCGCGTCGTAGGCGGTCTGGTAGGAGACGATCTTCGTGGCACGGGCCGCCGGCGGCCGGATGATCGTCGCGACCGTCGCCGCCGGCGCGCCGAGCTGGGTCGTGGTCCGGTACAGGACCTGGATGGCGGTCGCCACGCCGCCGACGGCGGGCGACAGGGTCACCGTTCGCCGCCGCAGCACGGTTCCGGGCGCGACCTTGGCCAAGGGCCGCTTCCAGCGGTAGAACGGGTCCCTGCTGGGCAGCACCGCCGCGTGGGCATGTGCGGCCGACGTCCCGGCCGGAGCCGTTGCGGCCCGCGCGGGCGCCCCGCTTGACGCGAGCGCCACCGTCGCCAGCGCCGCGTACGCCAGGATGGCCGCCGCCACCGACCCTGCGCAAACCCTCCGAACGCTCCTCATTCTTCCCTCCTCCTCGGGTTCGCGCACTCTAACCAGTCGCAGGTAGTTGTGTACACAACTATCTGCTAAGGTCGTCTCCATGGAGCTCGGACTCGCCACCTTCGCCGATTTGTCGTCGGGCGTCTCGCCCGCGCAGCGCATGCGCGAGCTGATCGAGGAGGGCGTGATCGCCGAGCAGCTCGGGTTCGACGTGTTCGCGATCGGCGAGCACCACCGTCCCGACTTCCTGATCTCATCGCCGCCGGTCGCGCTCGCAGCGATCGCCGCGCGGACCGAGCGCATCCGGTTGTCGAGCGCAGTCACGGTGCTCAGCTCCGAGGATCCGGTGCGCGTGTTCGAGCAGTTCGCCGAGCTCGATCTGGTGTCGGGCGGGCGCGCCGAGATCATGGCCGGCCGCGGCTCGTTCACCGAGTCGTTCCCGCTGTTCGGCTATGACCTTGACGACTACGACGAGCTGTACGCCGAAAAGCTCGAGCTGCTGCTCGCGATTCGCGCATCGGAGCGCGTCACCTGGTCCGGCCGCCACCGCGCGCCGCTGCACGACGCCGGCATCTACCCCCGGCCGCTGCAGGACCCGCTGCCGGTGTGGGTCGCGGTCGGCGGCACGCCGCAGTCGGTCGTCCGCGCCGGCGCGCTCGGGCTGCCGATGACGCTCGCGATCATCGGCGGCCAGCCGGAGCGGTTTGCGCCGCTGGTCGCGCTGTACCGCGAGGCGGCCGAGCGGGCCGGGCATGACGCCGCGGAGCTGCCGCTCGCGATCAACACGCACGCGTTCGTCGGCGCCACCCGAGCCGAGGCGGACGCGGCGTTCGCGACGCCGTATCTGACGATGATGAACCGGATCGGCCGCGAGCGCGGCTGGCCGCCGTCGGGTCGGCCCGAGTACGAGTCGCTGCGCTCGCCGCGCGGCGCGCTGGCGGTCGGCTCGCCCGAGCAGGTCGCGGAGAAGATCCTGTTCGAGCACGAGCTGTTCGGGATGACCCGCTACATCGCGCAGATGTCGGTTGGGAGCGTCGCGCACGCCGACGTGCTGCGCTCGATGGAGCTGTTCGGGACCGAGGTCGCGCCGCTCGTGCGGGCCGAGATCGCCCGCCGCTCGGCGTCGGCAGCAGTTACCGCTTGAACAGACCTGATTGACTGCGCAGCATTAGCTGACTATGGTCAGCTAATGGTCGAGCCGATATCGCAGGTGCGACGCTTCAACCGCGTCGTGACCGAACGGATCGGCGCGCTCAACGCCGAATACCTGGGGCGCGATCGCTCGCTCGGCGAGGCGCGCGTGCTGTGGGAGATCGGGTCGTCCGACGACGGCTCGGTCGCGACGTTACGCACGCGGCTCGGGCTCGACTCGGGCTACCTGAGCCGGCTGCTGCGCGCGCTGGAGGCCGACGGGCTCGTCGAGGTCGTGCATGACAGCCGCGATCGGCGCTCACGCATCGCGCGCCTGACGCCGCGGGGACGCAGGGAGTGGGCGGCGCTCGATCGCTGCTCCGACGAGCTCGCGCGCTCGCTGCTGGACCCCTTGAGCCCGCGGCAGCGGGAGCGGCTTGTGACCGCGATGGGCGAGGTCGAGCGGCTGCTGACCGCCGCCGCGGTGCAGCTCGTCGCGGTCGATCCCGAGCACGAGCACGCACGCGCCTGCCTGCAGCACTACACCGAGGAGCTCAACCAGCGCTCGGAGCGGACGTTCGACCCTTCGGTCGGCGCGACCGCCCCGCCCGAGGAGGTGCGCCCGCCCGCCGGACGGTTCTTCGTCGCCTACCTGCACGGCGAGCCGATCGGCTGCGGCGCGGTCAAGCACCCGCCCGGCGCGCCGGCACAGATCAAGCGCATGTGGATCGCGCCGGCGGCGCGTGGACTGGGCCTCGGACGGCGGTTGCTGGAGACGCTCGAGTCCTGTGCGCGCGAGGCCGGCGCGGCGGTCGCGCGGATCGAGACCAACAGCGACCTGGGTGAGGCGCTCGCGCTGTACGCCTCCACCGGCTGGACCGAGGTCGAGCCGTTCAACGACGAGCCGTACGCCGACCGCTGGCTCGAGAAGTCCCTGTCCCCATCCGGCCGCCCCGGCCGGCTCGTAGATGAGGATCCCGGCGCCGTTGCCGACGTAGCGTGAATCGACGAGACGCAGCATCTTGCGCTCGCTCGTCTCGCCGAACAACCGCGGCCGCGTCCGAGCACGGCCGGAAACACCGTCAGGCGCAGCTCGTCCAGCGGCGCCGGTTGTGGTCCAATATGGGCTGACGTCGGCGAACCGGGAGCGCGGATGGGCCGCGCCGGTTCGACCTCCGAGGACGAGAGAGCCAGGCATGTCTCCGATATCCCGAGGATTCACCGGCCGCCGCCGCGACGCGCCGGATCCCAGCCGCATCCCGCCGGGGCAGTACCTGACACGGGACTTCCCGGTGCTGTCGGCCGGCCCGACCCCGCGGGTCGATCTCTCGACGTGGACGTTCACGATCGACGGGGAGGTCGACGAGGCGGTCTCGTGGTCGTGGGAGCAGTTCCTCGACCTCCCGGCCGAGGAGGTCACTCGCGACATCCACTGCGTGACCAAGTGGTCCAAGCTCGACACGCGTTGGACCGGGGTGTCGGTCGACCGCCTGCTCGGCTCGGTCCGCTCCGAAGCCGAGTATCTGACCGCGTGGAGTGACGGCGGCTACACGACCAACCTCTCGCGCGAGGACGTCGCCGACGGCCGTGCGTGGATCGTCTACCGGTTCGACGGCGAGCAGCTCGCGCCCGAGCACGGCGGCCCGGCGCGGCTCCTGGTCCCGCACCTGTACTTCTGGAAGAGCGCCAAGTGGGTTCGCGGCCTGCGGCTCACGGCCGACGACGAGCCCGGCTTCTGGGAGGGCTACGGGTACCACAACCACGGCGATCCATGGCTCGAGCAGCGCTACCAGGGCGACTGACCTGGCAGTTCGCACGGGTCGTCGAGACGATCGCCGAGACACCCACCGCGAAGACGCTCGTGCTCGAGGTCCCGGAGTGGCCCGGACACGACGCCGGCCAGCACGTCGACATCCGCCTGACGGCCCCCGACGGCTATCAGGCGCAACGCAGCTACTCGATCGCGTCGGCACCCGAGCATTCGCACCTCGAACTGACGATCGAGACGATCGACGACGGCGAGGTCTCGCCGTACCTGACCGAGGAGCTGCGCGTCGACGACGAGCTCGAGCTGCGCGGCCCGATCGGCGGCTACTTCGTGTGGCGCGAAGAGCTCGGCGGTCCCCTGCAGCTCGTCGCCGGCGGCTCGGGAATCGTGCCGCTGCGATCGATGCTCGCCCACCGCGCCGCGGTCTCGAGCGAGATTCCGACCCGCCTGCTGTACTCGGCGCGGACGCTCGAGGACGTGATCTATCGCGACGAGCTCGCCCGGGCCGGCGAGGGCGTGACGCTCGATCTCGCGCTTACACGCGCGTGGCCGCCGGACTGGGCCGGACTCACCGGACGCGTCGACCAGGACACGATCGCACGAGTCACGTTCGCCGCCGGCGAGCGTCCGTGGGTGTACGTCTGCGGGCCGACCGGATTCGTCGAGCATGTCAGCGCGAGCATGGTGGCGGCCGGCCATCCGGCCGACCGGATCAAGACCGAGCGCTTCGGGCCCTCGGGGACGGGAGGATCATGAGTGACCCTGTCGACGGCAACGCGCTCGCCGGGGATCTGCGCGCGTCCCTGCATGCCGAGATGACGGCGGCGACCGGGCGGTGCGGGCACTGCGGCGCGCTCTCGCTGGTCGGTGAGCTGGTCGTGTACCTGGACGCTCCGAGTCCGGTCGCCCGCTGCCGGCACTGCGGCAGCGTCGTGTTCGTCGTGCATCGGTTCCGCGAGCCGCCGCAGATCGTCTGGTCCGGCTTCGCAGTCGGCGAGCCGCCCGCGGCCTGACCAGCGACGTACCCGGTTACAGCAGCGAGCGATACAGCTCGACGGTCTGCCGGGCCGCCGCCTCCCACGAGTACGGGCCGGCGGCGGCCGCCGCCGCGGCCTCGCCGAGGCGCCGGCGCGCGGCCGGATCGTCGATCAGCGCTTGGAGCGCCTGGCGCAGCGCGTCGGTATCGCCCGCAGGCACGAGCCGGCCCGCGCCGGTCGACGCAACCTCCGGGAAGCCGCCGATGTCGGTGAGCACAACCGCCTTGCCGAACGCGAGCGCGGTCGCCAGCACCCCGGACTGGTCGAAGCGCTCGGTCCGTTCGTAGGGGAGCACGATCACGTCGGCGCGGCGGAAGTACGCCTGCACCTCGTCCTCGGCGACATAGCGGTCGATGAACCGCACGCTCGGCGTCGCGGCTTTGCGCAGCTGTCCCATGTCGAGCATCGGGCGTCCCACCACCCACAGCTCGGCGCCCGTGACGCCGCGCCACGCGTCGAGCAGCGTCCGCACCCCTTTGTAGGGGCGCAACAGCCCGAAGAACAGGACGACGGGACCTTCGACGCGGCCAAGCGGCGCCGGCAGCGGCGACACCGCGCCCCGCGCCACGTGCTCGAACGCGCCGTGGTGGATCACGTGGACCTTGTCGGCGGCGACGCCGAGCCGCGAGACGAGCTGCTCGCGCCCGTACTGCGAGTGGACGACGACCGCATCGACGCGCCGCAGCAGCCGCAACTGCAGCTGCCCCTGGCCCGGCCGGGGTTCGCGCGGGAGCAGGTCGTGTGCGGTCAGCACGAGCGGGCCGGCCGGCAGCAGCCGCGCGTCCATCCACGGCATCGCGAGCCACTGGAAGTGGACGACGTCGGCGGTCGCAGCCGCCAGCCGCCGCAGGGCGCGCATGTCGGACTGGTGGGAGGCGAGCTTGGACAGGCGACGCGCGCGGGAGCCGGCGGCGCCCCGGGCACGGCGATAGAACAGCTCCTGGCGCACGTAGCCGTCGGACGCGGGCACCGCGCCGTAGGCGAAGTGGCTGGTGACGAGCTGCACGGTCGCGCCGGCGCGGGCCAGCGCGGCGCACAGCGCGTGGTCGTAGGCGGGCGTGTACGCCGACGGGTCGACGATCGCGGCGCGGACCGGGGGCACGCGGTTCGCCGTGCCCGTCACGGAACGTCCCTTCGCCCGGCCAGGCGCGCGAGTGCACGGGCGGCGTCGGCCGCGTCGGGGGCGGCGGCAAGCGTCGCCGCCGGGTCGGCCCGAAGCCGCCAGGCCGCCGGGGCGAGCGCGGCGGCAGCGCGCGGGTCGTGGGCGAGCGCGGCAGCGGTCGTGCCGGGCGCACCGAGCCCGAGCCGCACGAGTGCCGCCACACGGTTGGTCAGCCCGTCATCCTCCCGGTAGCTGATGATCACATCGGGCGGCGCCGGTTCGGGACGCTCGGGCCGGGCGGCGGCTTCGACCCGCGCGCCAGGACCGGCGGTCACACCCGGCGCCGGGAAGCGGTCGGCGACGAGCACGCGATGCGCGGACCCCGGAGCAGACACGGGTATGGCACCCGACGGGCGGTTGGCCTGTGCAAAGCCGATCAGCTCCTCGACGCCGAGTATCACGTCGACGGCAGCAAACGCGGCCCGGTCACGGGGAACGACCCGCGCGCGGTGGGAGATTTCTTTCACCTGTCGATCGCTATCTCCCAAGCCGCCGCGGCTCATCGCGCGGTCCGCGGCGCGCGCCAGCGCAGGCCGCGGTGTAAATCCCTCATAGCGCCGCGCCAGCCACGCCCGTCCGGCCGCGTAGGAGCGCCACTGACGGCGCAGCGCCGCAAGCGAATCCCGATAGCGGTGCTCGACGACCGCGCCGGGGCACGCCTCTAGCCGCCACCCGGCACGCTGCAGGCGCCAGCAGAAGTCGGTGTCCTCCGCGGCCCGCACGCCCTCGTAAAAGCCGCCGACGGCGTCGAACGCGGCGCGGCGGACGAGCAGGTTGGCGGCGGCCACGCGCGGCAGGTACGGGTGAGCGAGGTGGGCACCGGCGTCGAGGAAGTTCTTGTGCGCGGCGTAGCGGGCCGCGACCCCGGCGCGGCGCGGCGGCGCCGCGGGCCGGATGCCGCCGGCGAGCGCGCCGATATCGCCGGCGATCGGCGCGGCGAAGTAGCGGTCGATCAGGTCGGGTGGGGCAGTCGTGTCGGCGTCCAGGAACAGGATCCACTCCGCCTCGCCACGCGCCGCGGCGGCGCCGGCGTTGCGCGCGTGCGCGGGCGAGCGCTCGCCCGTGGCGGCGACGACCGTCACCGTCGCACCGCGCTCGCCGTCGGCGGTCGCCAGTACGCCGGCGTTGTCGGCCAGCAGCAGCTCGTCGCCGTCGTTCACGTTCAGCCCCGCCAGCGCCGCCACCGCCGCCAACGCCTCCTCGCGGCTGCCGGCGAACGGCATCACGACGCTCACCGCGGGACGTTCGTCACCCACCATCGCCGCCACACGGTACGCAGGCATGAGCGCGGTCGGGCATCGGGTTTACCCCTCCGGCTGCGCGCGCCGCCCGGCGGCCACGCGCGCCACCAGCGTCCGCACCTGGCGCAGCTCGGCGGCGTGCACGAACCCGGTCGCCAGCAGCGCCGGCCCGATCCCGGCACACACCGCCAGCCGCGTCAGCAGCCCGAGGGCGCCGTCGGTCGGAAGCAGCAGGTCGCCGACCACCGCGAACCCGCCCACCACGACCACCAGCCGCGCCAACCGGCCCCACTCGAACGCGACCGCGAACGAGCGCCGCGTCAGCACATACATGAGCGCCAGCATCGCCGCATACGCGCCGCACAGCGCAATCCCCGCGCCCGCGAGACCCAGCGGGCCCACCAACAGAACGAGCAAGACCACGTTTGCGACCAGGCCGAGCAGCGCGGCCGGAAAGTTGCGGGTCGTGATCTTCGCGCGGCCGGCGATCGTCAAGAACACGACCCAGAGGCCGTACAGCGCCCACCCGAGCGCCAGCCACGGCAGCGCCTTGTAGCCGTCGAAGAACGCCGGCGCCGCCAGCAGCCGCAACACCCAGCGGCCGAGCAGCGCCAGCGCCGCGACCACGTAGCCGCAGACCAGCAGGTAGTACGTCGTCACCAGCCCGTACAGGCGCCCGGCCTCGGCGTCGTCGGTGACCGAGTAGGCCAGCGGCGGCCACGCGTACTGGAACGCGTTGACGATGAACGCGACCGCGCCCGCGAGCTTGATCGCGATCGAGTAGATGCCCGCCAGCGACGCGCTGCGGTGGTGGTAGAGGTAGTAGCGGTCGATGATCGACAGCAGGTACACCGACGCCTCGGCGGGCACGGTCGGCAGCCCGAACCGCATCAGCGTCGACAGCCGCTCGGACCCGGTCCAGCCGCCGCCCGGCCGCAGCCGGCGGCGCATCAGCCACCATAGCGACACGAGGATCACGGTGCTCGCGCCGTAGTTGCCGAGCAGATATCCCGATGGGCCCTTGCCGAGGCCCACGACGAGCGTCACGGTCGCGGCGACCGTCAGCAGCACGTTGCAGACCGAGGCGCCCGCGTACAGCCGCAGCCGCTCGTCGACGCGCAGCAGCTGGTAGGTGAGCTCGAGATTCGTGAACGACCACAGCCCGAGCACCGCGATCCGGAACACGCCCGGCTGACGGTGCGACAGGACGATGCCCGACAGCGGTTCGGCGAACACGAGCAGCACGACCGAGACGACTGTCGTCGTGACGAGCAGAAACGCGACCGCGCGCCGCGCCAGTGCGTCGCGGCGCGCGACATCGTCGTCGGAGAAGTAGAAGCGCAGGAACGCCTCGATCATCCCCAGCCGCACGAGGATGCTGATCAGGATCACGCCGTTGGCCAGCAGCTCGATCGTCCCGTAGTCGCTCGTGCTCAGGTACCGCGTGTACAGCGGCAGCATCACGACGCCGATCACCTTCGCGAGTACGTTCGCGAGCTGATAGGCGCCCAGCGACGCCGCCAACCGCTTCAGGTAGCCCACCATCGGGCAACAGTTACAGCCGCTTGAACAGCGTCAGCTCGTCGCGGTCGTCGCCCGGCGCGACGCGGATCGCCGCCGGGTGGCGGCCGACGATCTCGTATCCAAACCGCTCATAGAAGCGCTCGTAGCCGGTGCCGCCGCGCACGGCCAGGATCAGGTGCTCTGCCCCGAGCGCGCGGGCGTGGTCGTGCAGGCCCTCCAGCAGCGTCCGCCCCGCGCCCAGCCCCTGCAGCTCCGGGGCCACCATCACGCGCAGCACCGTGCGCCAGTGACGACGCAGTGGCGCGGCTGAGGCGACGAGGATCCCCATCCCGACCGCCGGCGAATCGGACCCGCCCGCCCCTCGGCGCAGCACGCCGAGCGCGTCCTGGCCGCGAGCGACGCGCCGCAGCGCCGAGTCGAGCATCGCGGCGATCTGGTCGCGGTCCGCGGGCGCGGTGAAGCCGACCGCGCCACCGGCGTCGGTGACCCGTACCCAGGTGTCGAGTAGCTGCTCGCGCAGGTCCGGGTCCGCCGCGCCCGCTGGCGAGACGACGTCGAACACGATCGGGTCGGCGTGCAGCACAGCGGCCCATGTTCGCAGCGCGGCGCCGCCGACGCTCACCTCGACAGCAGCGACCAGGCCCGCCCCAGCAGTTCCTTGGCCTCGACCTCGTGCGCGAGCGAGGATGCGAACCCGGGCAACCCGACGTCGATGACGATCCCGCGTCCGAGGCCGTAGCCGATCACCGCCGGGGAGCGGTTCGAGACCCCGGCGGAGCTGAGCAGGCGCGCCGGCGGCTGCATCGGGCCGAACGGCTGATAGGTGGGGTAGCCCGACAGCGCGGTCGCGCCGGCGCGGAAGAGGCCAAGCTTGTCGCGCTGGACGAGCAGCAGCTGGCCGTGCGTGCGCTTGACCGGCTCAGGCCGGGCGTCGAGGAAGTCGACCCGGTGCGCGCGGCTGGGATCGAGCGCCTGTCCGCCTTGGACGGTGACGGTCCGCTGCAGCGAGCCGATCCCGAGCGACAGCACGCGTCCGCCTTGCTGCACGTACGAGCTCAGCGATGAGCCGAGTGACTGCGGCAACCAGCGCTCGTCGCCGGCGAGCACGACCCCCGAGTAGTGCGACGGCGACGGGCCGGTCCCGTCGATCAGCGCCAGGTCTGTCGTCAGGTCGAACTTCAGGTGGGCGTGGCGCAGGTAGGCGATCAGCGCCGACTCGTCGGCGAAGCCGGGCGGCGGTGAACCGAGCAGCGGGCGCGCCAGGCGCACCGGCTCCCCGGACTCAAGGGTGTTCGGGATCCCGTCGCCGTCGTCGTCGACCGGATTCAGTCCCTGCCACGTCAACGCCGGCAGCACGACCAGCACGTGCCCGCGCGACGACCGCGACATCGGCGACACATCGCCCGCGGATGAGCCGCCCGAAGACGAGCTCGCGCCGGCGATCAGCGGCACGACCGTGCGGTGCACCCCCCACCGCAGCGCCAGTCCATACAGCCCCGCGCCAGTGGCCGGCAGCTTGACCCGCAGCGACACCGACGAGGACGAGCCGGAGACCAGCACCGTGTTCGAGCCCACCCGCCGCAGCGCCCACGAGTAGCGGTGGCGGCGCGAATCGACCTCGACGGTCGCGCTCGACCCGGCGGCGACCGGCCTCAGCGGCGGCTGCGCGGCGAGGTAGCGGACGGTGACGCCGGCGTGTGCCGTCGAGCCAGGAGCGGGATGCAGCGACGCCGGCCAGCGGACGGTCGTGCACGAGGCGTCGGTGAACCGCAGACCGACCAGATACGTGCCCTGCGGCGCCGGGCGCTCGTGGCGCAGGGTGCCGTCCCACACGCTGGTCCCGCTGCTCGTCGTCGCAAAGAACGTCTTGACGAGCCGCAGGCGGCCGGTCGCGCTGGCGCGGTAGATCTGGATCAGCGGCCGCAGCTTGCCGGTGCCCGTGTAGTGGATCGTGGCGGTGCCGCCGCCGGGCGCGGGGATCACCGCGGGGCGGGTGCCGCCGGCGCCGGTCACCGAGGTCACGCGGATCGCGGGCGGCTTCGTCTGAACGGTGACCGTCCGGTTCGTTCCGGTCGACGGGTCCGAAATGATCACCGAACGACTCTGGTGCAGGAGCACGACCTTGATCTCGTAGGTGCCGTCGGGCGCGATCTTGCCGTCGCTGGTGCGGCCGTTCCAGGTGAACCCCTTGCGCGTGCCGGGTGCGCCCCCGCCGATCATGTGGACGTTCGAGGCGATCTGGTCGACGAGTTCGCCGTCGGGGGTGATGATGTCGACGTCGACGTCGTCGGAGCGGTTGAGCAGGTAGAACGAGATCCGCATCGAGCGGAAGTCGGTCGGCTTGAGCCGGTGATGGGCGCCCGACGGGTACGGACAGACGCCGCCCGAGACCGGGTTGATCGTCACCGGATGGGGCATTGGGTCGCCCGCGACCAGCGGCGTCGAGACCTTCAGGTGCTGCGTGAAGAAGAACGCAGCGATCGTCAGGATCGCCAGCGCGACGAACGCCGCGACCGGCAGCCGCTTCACAGCGTGACCACCGCCGTGTTGGGGATCTCGTAGTCCCAGAACGCCGTCAGCGGCCGGCCGTCACGCCAGCAGCTCATCACCCGCATCGGGCCGCCGTGGCAGACGGCGAGCGCCGGCAGCGGCCCCCGGGCACGGATGTCGGCGAGCGCCGCGAGCACCCGGTCCTGGAGGTCCTGCAGCGTCTCGCCACCGGGAAACCTGAACGTCGGGTCGGCGCGACGCCAGGCCGCGTACGGCTCAGGCTCCGCGGCCTTGATCTCCTGGAACTCGTAGCCCTCCCAGCGGCCGCGCAGGCCCTCGCGCAGCCGCCAGTCGTGCAGTGGCCGCAAGCCGATCGCGGCCCCGGCGATCGATGCGGTCTCGCTCGCGCGAATGAGATCAGAGGCCCACAGCGAGGCGATCGGCTCCGACCGCCGCGCGAGCAGCTGGCCGAGCTCCGAGGCCTGCCGGCGGCCGACGTCGTTGAGCGGCGTGTCGGTCCAGCCCTGGAACCACCCGGGCGGCAGGTTGTCCCTGGTCTCGCCGTGGCGGGCGAGGAGCACGCCGCTCAGATCGATCGACATCGCCGCCTCGGAGCGCACGCCTCAGAGGCTGGGCTCGATCTCCTCGGGCACCGCGACCGCGGTGTCGGCGCGCAGGCCGAGGCGCACGGTCTCGAGCGACAGGACCTCCTCGGGCGCGATGTTGCCGAGGTTGACGTCGGGGCCGAGTCGGCGCACGAACCACACCTGCTGGTCCTTGCGCGGCGCCTCGAACAGGATCCGCGATCCGTCGACCGCGTGCAGGATCTCGTCGACCAGCCCCTGGCGAACCTCGCCGTCGTGGCGGAAGATGCCGACGCTGCCCGACTCGCGGGCCTCGGCGATCACCTTCCAGGCGCCGGCCTCAAGCTCGGACTCGATCTGCTCCACCCACCTGAACGGCGCCATGATCCGCGTGTCGTCCTTGGAGCCGACCTCCGAGAGGACGATGAACTCCTTTGCCAGCGACTCGATCAGCTCCAGCTTGCGGTCGTGATCGAGGTTGATCGTGCCGTCCGACAGCTCGATGTGCTCGACGCCGAGCTCGTGCAGCCGGGCGACGAACGTGTCGAGCCGATTCTGGGCGATCGCGAGCTCGGTCAGCGTGCCGCCGAACATCACCGGGATCCCGTGCTCGCGGTAGCGCGCGAGCTTGGGCTCGAGGTTGCCGGTCGCGACGGCGGTGCCCCAGCCGAGCTTGACGAAGTCGACGTAGTCGCCCGCCACCTCCGCGAGCCCGTCGATCTCGGCCACGGACAGGCCGCGGTCGAGGACGTGCGTGATCCCCGCCTCGCGGGGCTTGGTCGTGCGTGACGGCAGCTTCAGCAGGTCCTTCATGGCCATCCTCCGGATGCGAGTGACGCCCTGGCGGTCTGGCCGCTAGGTTGCGTCGGAGTTCAGATCGGCGCCGACGGTCACGATGACCTGGTCGGGGCAAGTCGTCTCGCCGCTGCATGCGACGGTCTGGTTGGCACTCGAGACCGGCTTGACCGCGGTCTCCGAGAGCCCGAGCGTGTGCGCGACCGCGTACGCGTCGTTCTTGGCGTTCTGGACGCCCGGAACGTAGCCGACGACCGTCGCCTTCATCGACTGGTCGGCGGCGTTGCCGGTCGACCCGGCTTGGAAGCCCTTCGCGGTGAGCTTGCTCGAGACATCCGCGGCGAGGTTCGTCGTCATCGTGCCGTTGAGGACCGCCACGGTCACGGTCGTCGGGTTGACGTTCACCGCGGTGAACTTGCCCTTGCCGTGCTTGCCGGCGTTCGCGTCGTGGCTCTTGGACGCCGGTGACCCCCCGGTCGCGGCCTGCGCGTGGTGCTTGTTCGACCCGCCGTTGCCAACGACGAGCACGACCACGACCACGATCGCCGCGATCAGCAACGCCACCGCCGCGATTACCGCGCCGCGGACCCGGCGGCCGCCGGAGCGGTCGGAGGAGCCGCTGTAGTCGCGCCGCGGCGAGACGACGGCTCCGGACTGGCTCGCGCGGCCCGCGCCGCCGTGCGGCGCGCCGGCGGGCGCTGCGACGCTGCCGCGCCCGGGTGGGTTGCCGTTGCCCGCGGCGACCGTCGCGGGCGGCGGCGCGACCGGCGCTGACGTGGGCGGCGGCACGGTCGACGTCGCGGCAGACGGCGCGGCTGTTGCGTCGGCCTTGGTCTGCTCGCTTCCGGACTGCCTGGCCGGCGATCCGGCGCGTGCCTCGCGCGCGGCGGCGACCGCCGCGAGCTCCTCGTCGGTCGGCGGGATCAGCTTCGTGGCCGAGCTCAGCGCGGGCGCGCCGACACCGACGGGCGGCCCCGGAACGGCCGGCATCGGGCGGCCGGCGGCGGGCGGTGGCGCGACCGGCGCGACGGTCGAGCCGGAGGCCCGATCCGCGGTGGCGGCAGCGGCTGCGACGCCGGCAGCCGCGACGCTCCGACCTGCGGGCGAGGCGGCACGCGCGGCCGCGGGGGCCGGCACCGCCGCCGGCGCCGGGGCGGCTGCGGCACCCGCATTCGCAACGCCCGCCTGCTGCGTGGCATCCGCGCCGGTGGCGCCCGTCTGCTGCGCCGCGCCGCCGGACTGCTGCACGCCGCGTAGCCACTGCACCTGCTCGTGCAGCAGCGACAGCTCGTCCTCCGCGTCCTCCGCCCGGCGGCGCAGCTCGGCGGTCTCACGGGCATGCGCGAACAGCAGCAGGACCATGATCGCGACCGCGACGATCGCGGCGAAGCCCACGTAGTCGCCCACCTGTGAGATGAAGTGGTGGACCGACAGACCGTATGGGAGCGCAGCCCTCATCCGCGCGCAGTCTAAGAGACGCCCCCGCCGCCTTCGCCTGCAACGGTTGCGTCCTCATCCGCAGCGACGTGCGGGGCGGTCGCCGTGCGGGTCACACGGAGCCCTGACAGCTCCGCGACCCGCTTGGCCAGCGTCGCCGTCTCGCCGGCGAGCATCAGCATCTCCACCTCCGCGAAAATCTCCTGCACCCAGGCCGGATCCAACGGTTCGTGACGGGCCCGCATGATCCGATCCTGGGCCGTCGGCTCAGCGGTCTCATAGGCGCCGTCGAACAGCTCTTCGGAGAACTTCTCGCCGCTGCGGGCGCCGACCTCGACGATTGCGATGTCCTCGTCGGGTCGCAGCCCCGACAGCGTGATCATCTCGCGCGCCAGGTCCATGATCTTGACCGGCTGGCCCATGTCGAGCACGAACACCTCGCCAGAGGGGTCCGGCAGCGAGCCGGCGCGGAGGATCAGCTGCACCGCCTCGGGGATCGTCATGAAGAAGCGGGTCATGCGACTGTCGGTGACCGTCAGGGGCCCCCCCGCCTCGATCTGGCGGCGGAAGATCGGCACCACCGACCCCGACGAGCCGAGCACGTTTCCGAACCGCACCGTGGCGTAGCGCGTCTGCGGATGGGCCGCCGCCTCCGCCTCCACCGCCCACTCGGCCAGCGCCTTGGAGGCGCCCATTGCGGTCGCGGGCTTGACGGCCTTGTCGGTGGAGACGAGCACGAAGTTCTGAACGTGCAGCTCCCCGCACAGCCGTGCCACCAGGCGCGTGCCGAGTGCGTTGTTGCGGATCGCCTCGACCGGGTTGTGCTCCATCATCGTCACGTGCTTGTAGGCGGCGGCGTGGAACACGACCGCCGGGCGGTAGGTGGCGAGCACCTCCCGCATCCGCTCCTCCAGCTTGCAGTCGGCGACCACCGGCACCGCGGTGCGGATGTGTCGCTCCTCCTCGAGCTCGCGTTGGATCTCGAACAGGTTGTCCTCGGCGTGGTCGACGAGCACGAGCCGGTGCGGTCCGACGCGCGAGATCTGCCGACTGAGCTCTGAGCCGATCGAGCCGCCCGCCCCGGTCACCATCACGACCTGGCCGCGCAGGTAGTCCGAGGCGTCGCCGAGCTGCTCGGTCACGGGCTCGCGCCCGAGCACGTCCTCGAGGCGAATCTCACGAAGCTGCCGGGTGATCTGATCGAGGCGGCCGGAGCCGTCGCGCAGCAGCTCGAACACGGTCGGGGTCGTCCGGACCGGGATCCCGCGCTCGCGGCAGGCGGTCACGACACGCGCGCGCAGCACGCCGGGCGCGGACGGGATCGCGATCACGACCTCGTCGGGCTCGATGTCGTCGAGCACCCGCGCGAGGTCGTCCTCGCGGGTGGTGCCGAGTACCCGCAGGCCGTGCTCGTCCTTGATCTTCTGCTTGGCGGGATCGTCGTCGAGGAAGCCGAGGGGCCGCAGCCCCAGCGACTTGTTGCGCAACAGCTCCCGGACGACGAGCCGCCCGCCCTCGCCGCCCCCGACGATCAGTACCCCGCGGGCGCCGGCGTCGGCGCCGAACACGCGCACGCGGCCGTCGGAGACGAGCTGCACCGCGAACCGCGCGCCGATCAGCAGCGCCATCGACAGCAGCAAAAACAGCGCGATCACGCTTGCCGGCAGGTACACGTTGGTCGTGCCGACCGCGACCCAGTTGCCGGACCGGCCGCGGAGGCCGTCGGCGACCGTGACCGGGTGGATCAGCGCGATCAGCGTCACCGCCACGAGCGTCGCCAGCACCACGCCCTTGAGCACCGCCTCGTAGTCGCGCTGGCCCACGAACCGCCACATCCGCTCGTACTGGCCGAACACCATCAGCGCCGCCAGCACGAGGATCGCGACCCACCAGCACGTGTGCGTGAACAGCAGCCGGTAGCGGTGGTCGGCGCCGTGGCGGACGTGATCGTCGACGTGGTAGAGGATCTGGGTCCCCCACGGGTGCCCGGCGAAACGCAGCCAGAACGCCAGGAAGTATGCGAGCACGACCAGCACGCCGTCGACCACCAGCTGCGGGAGCGCATGGCGGTGCACGGGGATGGCCGCGGAGCTAATCCGTCGGCGCATGCGGCGGAAAGTCTAAAGGCGGCGGGCGACCGTCAACTCAGGTCAACCCGGCGTCGGCGTGTCGGGAATCGGCGGGTCCGGCTTCGGCGGCACGCGGTTGACCGAAAACGTCCCGCCGGTGCTGTTGTTCGGATACGTCCACACGCCCTTCATCCGCTGGCAGTACGCAAGCCGCGAGCGACGTGTGTGCCACGGCCACGCGGCCCAGCCGTTGGGCAGGGCCGTGAACAGCACGATCGGCGTGTGGCGCATGTGCAGCTCCTTCTGCGGCTGGTGACCGACGTTGCCGTCGTTCAGCCGCGTCAGCCAGCCCAGCAGCGAGACGTGCTCGACGTCGGTCACCGGGGAGCCGCAGTAGCGGACCGCCTTGTAGCCGCCGAGCGCGTGGATGAAGCCCGCGAGCTCGTTGAACTGATGGGTGCGCGCCTTCTGGGAGACCAGGTCCTTGTGCTCGAAGGCGGCGCGGTGATGCAGGCCCGGGATCAGCGCCGCCAGCAGCGCCGCGCCGACGACCGCGCCGACCGGCCACGGGATGTGGACGCGGCTCGGCAGCTCTCGCACCAGCCAGCCGAGGCCGATCCCGGCCAGCAGCACCGAGGCGACCGCCGGCTCGAACATGTAGCGCGGCACCGCGGGGGTGCCCATCAGCGCGAACACCGCCTCGACCGCGACCCACAGGATCGTGCAGAACGCGATCCCGATGATCAGCGCGTAGTCGGAGCGCAGCAGCGCCAGCAGCCGCTCGTCGGCGTGCGGGAGCCAGCGGCCGGGCCGCGGCACGAGCTCGCCGACGCGCTCCCGCGCCAGCCGCGGGACCGCCCAGATCAGCGACCATCCGAGCGCGGTCAGCGCCAGCACCCACACCGGCCACAGGTTCAGCACCTTGAAGCGGATCAGCGTGCCGCCGACCTTGCCGCCGACGATCGCCCGCGGTGATTCCTGGGCGAGCTGGTAGGAGACGAACGGCCGGCCGTTCGTGATCCCGGGCACGCCGAACCACAGGAAGACCAGCAGCGCCCAGACGCCGACGATGTACGTCCGCAGGTCGCGGCGGTAGCACCAGCACCAGCCCGAGTAGAGGATCAGGATCGGCCAGTCCTCGGGCCGCCCGAGACCGCCGAGCAGCAGCATCGCCATCGCCCAGCGCCGGCGGCCCTGCATGTGGAAGTCGATCGCCGCCAGCATCAGCGAGACGATCATCGTGTCCGACTGGAAGCTCAGCAGGTAGTGCAGGTAGGCGTCCAGCTGGCCGTTGATGTTGTCCTGGATGCCGTACATGCCGAACCCGGCGAACAGCGCCGCCAGGATCGCCGGAGTTAGGGCCCACCCACCCTTGCCGTCGCGGTTGACGATCTTGAACGCGATCCGGCCGGCGAAGATCGTGCCCGAGAACGAGACCGCCAGCGACACCGTCATCCAGATCCACAGCTGCAGATGGGTGCCGAACAGCGCCGCGGGCGCGGTCACGATCAGCGGCAGCGGCTTCCACGAGGGCGCGCCGGCGAGGCTCAGCGAGCCGTGAATGGACTGGTAGCCCCAGATCAGCCAGCCGTACGGGTCATACCCCGGGCGGGTCTGGGCGACCTTGGCGACGATTCCGGAGAAGATGATCAGCGCGATCCCGACGAACCACCACACGTGCCGCAGCACGAACGGCTGCGACGTCGCGGGCGCGGGTTCGCGCGGGGCCGACCGGGGGTCGCCCCCGTCGCCGGAGGTGCGCTGCGGTTCTAGCGTGGTGTCAGACACAGTCGGATGATCGCGCGGCTACGTGCGCACCGGATGGTGCGCGGCGCAGGAGCACGGTAACAGGCGTCCAGATCGAGTTCGGCAGGTTCACGGATACTCCTGGCGTGAGCTAAGGCGTCGCTAACCACGTTCTCATCCTCCGCAGGCCGGGCTGCACAGCAGCGACGTGAACGCCGCCGGGTCGCGTCTGACGCGGATCCGCTCGCGGTCGCCGCTCGCCGCGCGCTTGGCCACGGTGACCTGCTCGGGCCGCTCCAGGCGCCGCAGCCGTCCCTCGGCGATCAGCCGCTCGTCGACCGCGCCGAGACGGCCTTCGAACACCGTGAACACCGGCGTCCCGAGGGCCACCGCCTCACGATTCATGGTGCCACCCGCGGAGACGACGAGGTCGGCGTAGGCGATCAGCGACTGCGCGTCGATCGCTTTGTCGGGGACCACGAAGCCGCCGCGCGCGCGCAGCTGCTCGCGCTGCTCCGGCGTGCGCGGCAACACCACCGTCTGCGCGTCGCGCAGTCGCTCGAGCACCGCCGCGAACAGGTCGTTCTCGAAGCGGTGATACAGCGACACCGCCGGCGGCGTGCGGACGACGACGATCGGCCGCTGCGGGTCGAGCTCGAGCGCTGCCAGCACCCCCGGGTCGGGTTCGAAGTCGGCCAGGTAGTACTCCTCCTTGAGCCCCTCGTAGGACCGCACCTTGCCGCGCGCCCCATAGCGGTCAAGCCGCTGCGGCGGAATCGCATCGGGGACCACGACCGCCTGCGCGAGCCTGCAGTTGACGGTGTGCTGGACGGTCGCCCACTCGTAGTCGAACGTCGTCGCGGACGGGATCCGCAGCAGCGCCGCGGCGACCGTGATGTCGTTGGAGCCGTGGCCGATCGCCAGGTCGAAGCCGCGGCCTGACGCCCACCGCGTCAGCGCCCCGGAGCGCCGCAGCAGGCCGCGCGCCTTGTCGGCCAGCCGCGCGCCGCGGTGGGAGCCGACGTCGGTGTGGCCGATCCCGAACCGGTCGCACAGTCCGAGCGTCTGCGCGAAGTCGCGGGCGGTGACCTGCACCTCATGGCCCTCGCGCCGCAGCTGCTCGATCACCGGCCGCAACACGAGCACGTGCGGGGAGTTCGTCAGATCGACCCAGACGCGCATCAGCGACCAGCGGGTGGGGTTGCGACCGGGGCGGTGACCCGCACGCCCGCCGTCGGCGTACCGATCGGCGCGCGCACCACCCCTACACTAACTCGATCAATCAAGTGCTGGATATCAAACGTTCGATATGCGTACGTTTGATATCCACCTCGGCGTCCGGAGACCCACCTCGGCGTCAAGACGTCACGCCGCCGCGGTCGCGATCGCGGCGACGACCTCGCGTGCCTGCGCGGATCCGAACACGGGGCTGATCGGCAGCGCGATGTTGTCACGCCCCAGCGCCTCGGTGACCGGCAACGCCGGCGCCGCGCCGTTCATGAACCGCGCCATCGAGGGCTGCTGGTGGCACTGGCTGCGGTAGTACGCGCGCGCCTGCACGCCGGCGTCGTTGAGCGCCTGCAGCAGCGCGTCGGCGCGCGGGTGGGTGACGGCGTACAGGTGCCATGCGGGATCGGCTCCGGGCTGCGGCCGTGGCACCGTCACGTGCTCTGCCAGGCCTGCGTCCAGATACGCTTGCGCGCCGGCGCGGCGGCCGTCGGCCCACTCGTCCAGACGCCGCAGGAGCACCCGCAGGACCGCGGCCTGGACCGCGTCCAGCCGCGAGTTGTAGCCGACGAGCTCGAACGTCTCTTTGTCGCGCGAGCCGTGGAACCGCAACTGCCTCGCGATCTCGGCGATCCGGGCGTCGTCGGTCGCGATCGCGCCGCCGTCGCCGAAGCACGGGAGGTTCTTGGACGGGTAGAACGAGAACGTGGCGACGTCGCCTAGGGTGCCGGCACGACGGCCGTCGAGCGTCGCGCCGGCGGCCTGCGCCGCGTCCTCGAGCACCGGCAGCCCGAGCTCCGAGCGGATCTGGGCGCATGGGGCCGGCACCCCGAACAGGTCGACGGCCATGACCGCGGTCGTCTTGCGCGTGAGCGCGGCGCGGACGGAGTCGACCGTGACGTTGCGCGTGTCGGGGTCGACGTCGCAGAACACCGGCCTGGCGCCGATGTCGGCGATCGCCTCGGCGCTCGCATAGAACGTCAGCGATGGCACGACCACGTCGTCGCCGGGCGCGACGCCGAGCGCCCGCAGCGCGATCGCGAGCGCGTCGGTGCCGTTACCGACGCCGATCACGTGCTCGACGCCGAGATACGCGGCGAACTCCTGCTCGAAGGCGGCGACCTCCGGGCCGAGCACGAAGCGACCGGAGCGCACGACGTCGCCGATGCGCGCGAGGAGCTCGTCGCGCACCGGCGCCAGCGGCGTGTCGGTGTCGAACAGCGGAACCGCCATCTCGGGGCGGAACGTTAGTGGTCCGGTTACGCGCCGCCGGCTCCGGATGGGCGCCGACTGGCCGGACCCGGCGGCTCACGACGCGTCCTCATTTGCGACTCATCGGTGCCCGCTACGCTTCGCCACGGTGTTGATTGCCGACGCCTCGGTGACCAGTGGGCTGGTCACGCTGGCCACACATATCATCAATGACCTCGGTTACGCCGGGCTGGGCCTGATGATCTTCTGCTCGGGCGTGATCGCGCTGCCCGGGACCGAGGCGCCGACGATTTTCGCCGGCTTCAACGTCTACAACGGCACGCTGACGCTGTTCGGCGTGATCCTCGCGGGTGTGCTCGGCGACGTGCTCGCCACGATCGTCGCGTACTGGATCGGGCGCGTCGGAGGTCGCGAGCTGGTCGAGCGCCACGGCGGCAAGGTCCACCTGTCGATGGCCGATCTCGACCGCGCCCACCGCTGGTTCGATCGCTGGGGATCGCCGGTGATGTTCTTCGGACGCTTCACGCCGCTGATCAGGCTCGTGTTCCCGTACGCCGCCGGCGTCGCGCGGATGCCGTTTGGTCGCTGCATCACGTTCGCGACGCTTGGGTCGATCGGCTGGATCGGGGGCCTGGCGCTCCTCGGTCGGGAGGTCGGCAGCCAGTGGCCGAAGTGGCGCAACCACCTCGAGTACGTCGACTACGCGGCGCTCGGCTTGCTGATCATCGTGATCGCCTTCTTGATCTTCCGCCACATGCACCGCGTGCGGGCGGCGCGCGATCGCACCGCCTCGGAGGCCTCCGAGGGAGCGGTCGAGACCGCCGTCGACTGAGGGCCGCCGAGCGTGGCCACCGACGCGGCGGCGGTCGGCCGCGACGCGCCACAGCCCCGTGGACCGCAGGTCGACGGGGCGCGGGTCGACGGGCCACCGGTCACGCTTGCCCAGGCGATCGTCCTGGGCGCGCTGCACGGTCCCGCCGAGCTGATGCCGATCTCCTCCTCCGGCCACGTCGCGCTGGTGCCGTGGCTGCTGGGGTGGGACTGGACGCGCGCGGATCCCGACGTCCGCAAGGCGTTCGAGGTCGCGCTGCACGCCGGCACCGCGGCGGCGCTGCTGATCGCGCTTCGCGACGAGGTGGCCGAGACGGTGTCAGGGCTGACGCCGCGCCGCGCCGCCTGGCTGGCGCTCGCGACCGCGCCCGCCGGGCTCGTCGGGCTGGTGCTGGAAAGGCCGATCGAGCGCCGGCTCGGGACGCCGGCGGCGGTCGCGGTCGGGATGATCGGCGGCGCCGCGGCGATGGCGGTCGCCGACCGCCGTCCGCAGGAGCGCCGCGAGGACGACGCCGGCTGGGCCGACGCCGTGTGGCTCGGGCTCGCGCAGGCGTGCGCGCTGTACCCGGGCATCTCGCGCAACGGCGCGACGCTGACCGCCGGTCGCTTGCGGCGCTTGAACCGCGCGGACGCCAACCAGCTCTCGCGGCTGCTAGCGCTGCCGGTGATCGGTGGCGCCAGCGGGCTGAAGGCGACGCGGCTCGCGCGTCGCGGCCTGCCGCGCGGCGCCACGCCCGCGTTCGCGGCCGGTGCGGCGGTCTCGTTTGCCTCGACGCTGCTCTGCACGCGGGCGATCCGCCAGGTCGAGCGCGACCGCTCGCTGGCGCCCTACTGGGGCTACCGGCTGGCGCTCGGCGGGCTCGCGCTGGCGCGGAGCCGGGGCGCGCGGCGGCGCGGTCGCTAGGTCGGCGCGCGGCGAATCACGGGGCCTGGGGCGCGCGGCGCCGTCGCGATCCGCACATGAGTTCTTCGCCAATCCGCCGTCCGCCGGCAGCAAAATGGCGACCAGTTCACGCAGGTCATTGCGGCTCATCCAATCCTCGTCGCGGACGCGGTGAATGGCGAATGGTGCAGGTCGAGCGCGAACCGACCGCGCGAGCCGGGCCCGCCGCTCGGATCCGGGGGCAGCGACCACGCAGGTGGGAGATTTGTCCGGCCATACCGGACCCGCTTCCCGGTTACGCCTCGCCGAGCGCCCCTGCTACGCCAGCGAGTCCTCGGTGACCGCGCGGGTCTGCGCGAAGCGCCGGTTCAGGAGCCCATTGACGATCGCGACCGTGAGCCCGACCACGAAGATGATCGTGCCGAAGCACAGCACCTGCGGCGGCAGCCCGACCTTCGCAGCGCCGTACACGAACAGCGGGAACGTGACGGTCGGCCCGGCCACGAAGCTCGTGATCACGTAGTCGTCGATCGACATCGCGAACGCCAGCAGCCCGGCCGCGATCAGCCCCGGCACCAGCAGCGGCAGCGTCACCCGCATGAACGCGACCCAGGGGTTGGCGAACAGGTCGGAGGCGGCGTCCTCCAGCTCCCGGCCCATGCCCGACAGCCGCGCCCGCACGACCACGACCACGTAGGCGATGTTGAACGCGATGTGCACGAGCAAGATCGTCGTGAAGCCGTTTGCGAGGTTGATCGACAAGAAGAACGACAGCGATGCGGCGCCGACGACGATCGACGGCGCGGCGATGTCGAGGAACACCATCGAGTTGAGCGCCGATCGGCCCCAGAAGCGGTAGCGCGCCAGCGACATCGCCAGCGGGGTCCCGATCACGACCGCGATGATCGCCGACAGCGCCGCGATCTCCAGCGACACCACGAACGCGTTGGTGAGCCCCGAGAGCTGGGTCAGGTTGCGGTACCAGTAGAGCGTGAACCCCTTCCACACGAACGTGATCCGGCTGGTCGGGGCGTTGTTGAAGCTGTAAACGATCATCGCCGCGATCGGGACCATCGTGATCCCGATCACCAACCAGAAGAAGATCGGCAGCAGCGGGCGCCGCCGGCGCTTGGGCTCGGCGTAGTGCTTCGGCGCCGGCGATAGCGTCGGCCTCGGCTGTTCGGTGGCGGTGCTCATACGAGGTCCTCGATGTTCTCGGTGCCCGCGATCCGGGCATACGTGAACAGCAGCAGCCCGAGCACGACCAGCAGCACCGTCGACAGCGCCGCGGCGACGTTGAACTGCTGGTTTGTCAGGTACGCGTCCTGGATCGCCTGCCCGATCACATAGGTGCCGGTGCCGCCGAGCAGGCTTGCATTGACGGGATCGCCGACGGTGTCGATCAGCACCAGCAGTACCCCCGCGAAGATCCCCGACCGCGACAGCGGCAGCACCATGCGCAGGAACACCTGTCGCCGGTTGGCGTACAGGTCGCCGGCCGCCTCCATCATCCTCGGGTCGATTCGCTCGAGCGCGACGTAGATCGGCAGCACCATGAACGCGAGGTCGTTGTAGGTGTCACCGCCGATCACCGCCGCGGGCGTGCCGAGGATGTGAAATCCGCTCGAGACGATGTGCGCGTTGCGCAACGCGTTCAGAAACGGCCCCCGGTCGGCGAGGATGAACGCCCACATGTCGGTCCGGATCACGAACGACACGAAGAAGCTGAGCAGCACGAGCAGCAGCAGCGGGCTCTTCCACCGCGGCTGGACCCGGAACGCGATGTAGTACGCCATCGGATAGCCGATCAGGATCGTCAACACGGTCGCGCAGCCGCCGTACAAGAGCCCGCGCAGCAGGAACGTGATGTAGGAGACGTTGGAGCCGACGAACAGGTCCTTGTAGATCGACCAGTTCCACGTCAGCGTGTAACCCTTGTCCGGGTTGCCGGTCATCAGCGACACGATCAGGCCCGAGACGAGCGGGATGATGAACAGCGCGATCAGCCACCCGCCGGCGGGAAGCGCCAGCAGGTACGGGACGCTGTGACGTGACACCCACTGCCTGAAGCGGCTGGGTCGGGGACGCGCGATAGTCGCGGCGGTCACGACTCGATCACCGGGTTGAAGATGTCATTCCACTGCTGGTACACGTCGTAGTTGCCAAACAACGCGTAGTTGTGACTGCGGCGGTAGATCTCCTTCGGCGGGAACACCAGCGGGCTGTTGGCGACCGCCGGGTCCTGGAGCACCTTGTCGACGTACTGCTGGGCCTTCGGCACCGGGCACACGTAGTTGACCCAGTCCTCGACGATCGCCGCGATCTTCGGCGTGTAGTAGAAGTTCATCCACTCGAGCGCGTCGACCGGATGTGAGGCCTGGCGCGGGATCATCATGTTGTCGTGCCAGATCATCTGGCCCTCTTTCGGCACGACGTACTTCAGGTGCTTGTAGCCGGACGCGTTGGCCTGAAAGACGTCGCCCGACCAGGCCTGGCTGATCCACGTGTCGCCGTTCTCGAGGTACTGGATGTAGCTCTGGTCGTAGTAGCCCGAGACCAGCGGCCGCTGCTTGAGCAGCCACTCGGCGGCCCGCTTCCAGTCCTTCGGCGTCGACGTGGCCGGGTTGATCCCGAGCGCCAGCATCCCGGCGCTGCCGACCTCGGTGTTGTCGCTCATCATCCCGACGTGACCCTTGAACTTGGGGTCGAGCAGGTCCTTGAAGCTCGTGATCGGGCGATCGATGATCTTGCTGTTGTAGGCGATCCCGGTGAAGCCGGTCTGCCACACGACCGTGAAGCGGTTGCCGGGGTCGTAGTTGGGGTTCTTGACCGACCGCGACGCGTAGCGGGCGAAGTTCGGCAGGCGCGAGTGGTCGAGCTCGACGAGGAAGCCGTTGTTGATCATCTCGGTCAGCTCCCACCCGTTGGTGATCACGACGATGTCGTAACCGGTGTTCTCGTGGGCGCGCAGCTGCGGAGCGATCGTGGCGTAGAACGGCGCGTTGTTCTGGATCACCGCCTGGTAGTTGACCTTGATCCCGGTCGCCTTGGTGAACAGCTCTAGCGACTTCGTGTGGCCGTGCTCCTGGTCGATATAGAGCGGCCAGTTGGCGAAATTCAGCACCCCCTGCTTGTGCTGCTTGGCCCAGTACTTGTGCCAGTTCACCTGCTCGGCGGTGCCGATCGTGCCCCTGATCCCGCAGCCCGCGAGCACCAGTCCGGCGCCCGCCGCGGCCGCTCCGCCCAGCAGCCCCCGGCGCGAGATGCGGGGCTCGGTGAGGCCGCGCAGCAGCGCCGGATCCATGATCGGACGGTCGCTCATACCGAATCCTCCGCCAGCAGGAAGCTGTGCGCCGGGTCCCACACGATCTCGCACGGATCGCCGGCCTGCAGCCGTGCGTCGGGATCGAGATTCTGCGCGAACGCCCCCAATCGCTCGCCCCACGGGGCGCTGAGCTCGTACTCGGTGCTGGCGCCTAAATACGTAGCGGTCGTCACGGTCGCCTGCAGCCGGTTGGCGTCTACGCCCCCGAGCTCGGAGCCTACGGGTCCGACCAGCAGCTTCTCGGGACGGATGCCGAGCGTCGATCCGGATCGAACCTGCCCGCCATCCGGCATCCGCACGGCGGTGCCGTCGGCCAGCCGCGCGACGCCACCGTCGACGGTCAGCTCGAGCAGGTTGCAGCTGCCCAGGAACTCCGCCGTAAACCGCGTCGCCGGCTGGTCGTAGACGCGGACCGGCGGCCCCATGTCCTCGCAGTGGCCCGAGTGCATCACCGCGAGCCGGTCGGACATCGCCATCGCCTCGGACTGGTCGTGGGTCACGTACAGGAACGTGATCCCAACCTCGCGCTGGATGCGCTTGAGCTCGACCTGCATCGACTTGCGGATCCGCGCGTCCAGCGCCCCCATCGGCTCGTCGAGGAGCAGCACCTTCGGGTGGTTGACGAGCGCCCGCGCGAGCGCCACCCGCTGCGCCTGACCGCCGGAGATCTGCGTCGGCCGGCGCTTGCTAAAGCCGGCCAGCCCGACCAGCTCGAGGTTCTCCTCGACCCGCCGCCGAACTGCGTCGCGATCCAGCCGGCCGCGGCGGCGCAGCCCGAACGCGACGTTTTCGAACACGTTCAGGTGCGGGAACAGCGCGTAGGACTGGAACACCGTGTTGACGTCGCGCTTGTATGGCGGCAGGCCCGTCACGTCGCGCCCGTCGAGGTAGACCGTCCCGGCGCTCGGCAGCTCGAAGCCGCCGACCATCCGCAGCGTCGTCGTCTTGCCGCAGCCCGACGGGCCGAGCAGCGAGAAGAATTCGCCGGGCGGCAGCTCCAAGTGGAGACTGTCGACGGCGATCGTCTCGCCGAAATGGCGCGACACCCCGTCCAGGCGGATCGCGGCCGGCTCCGCCGCCTCATCGCCCACCGCGTCCGTGCCGTACAGCTGTTGATCGGTCGACATCGCCCTCCTCCTCCGGCGTCCCAGGACCGACGCTAATCTGCCGTGACAGTAGCTTATTGGGCCGGCGGGGGATCGGCACCGGTCCGGCGCGTATAAGACAATCCACTGGCATGTGCCCGTCGGGCGAGCCTCGCGCGCGTCATGCGGAAACGACAGTTGTTTTGACCCGCCCGCCCGCCCGGCCGCCGCCCGCCCGCGACAGACCGCGCCGGGGCGGTTGCCGGATACCGCACAATAGGAACGCTGGTGCCCAACCATCGGTCAACGCGATGAGCACGCTGCTCGGGACGAGCCTGAGCGGTCGCTACCGACTGGACGCGCGGATCGCCGCCGGTGGCATGTCGACCGTCTACAAGGCGTTCGACGAGACGCTCGAGCGCGAGGTCGCGGTCAAGCTGATGCACCGCGAGGTGGCGTCGGACTCCTACCAGCTCGAGCGGTTCCGGCGCGAGGCGCGCGCGGTCGCGCGGCTCTCGCATCCGCACATCGTCGGCGTGATCGACACCGGCGAGGACGACGGCCGGCCCTACATCGTGTTCGAGTACGTCGAGGGCGAGACGCTCAAGGAGCGGATCCGCCGCAACGGCCGGCTGCCGATCACGGAGTCGATCGCGTACGCGATCGAGATCGCGCGGGCGCTGGGGCTCGCCCATTCACAGCACATCGTGCATCGCGACGTCAAACCCCAGAACGTCCTGATCGACAACGAGGGGTCGGCGAAGGTCACCGACTTCGGGATCGCGCGTACGCTGGAGGAGGACGGCCTCACCGCCGACGGGCGCGTGCTCGGCACGACCGACTACGTCTCGCCCGAGCAGGCGCTCGGGCGGCCCGTCACCGGCCAGTCCGACCTCTACTCGCTCGGCGTCGTGCTCTATGAGATGCTGACGGGCGAGGTCCCATTTGAGGGCGAGAGCCAGGTCGCGGTCGCGATGAAGCACGTCCGCGAGGAGTTGCCCGACGTGCAGGTCAAGCGACCCGAGATCTCGGCCGCGCTCGCGTCCGTCGTCGAGACCGCGACCGCCAAGCGCGAGGCCGACCGCTACGCCGACGACGCGGAGATGATCGCTGACCTCGAGGACGTGCTCGAGCTCGAGACCGCACGGGCGGGCGCGACGCTCAACGCCGAGACGACGTCGGTGATGAAGACGTTGCCGCAGAGCACCCGGCAGCGGTTGCCGATGCGGATCCGCCACCCCTGGTATGTGGTGATCGGGCTGCTGCTGGTCGCGGCCGCGATCGCCGTCGTGCTCGTGTTCCTCGCCAACCGCACCCACCACGGCACCCCGGGCGCGCCGCAAGGGCAGCACGCGCCAAAGGGGACGCCGACCCTGATCAAGCCGTGCTCGACGTGCGCCCACGACTACAACCCCGACGCGCTGTCGGGGGCCAAGGTCCAGCACCCGTGGCAGGACGGTTACGCGATCGACGGGGACCTCTCGACCGCGTGGACGACCGAGACCTACGACGGCGACGTGCTCGGCAAGCCCGGCGTCGGCCTGTGGGTGAGCTACAAGCCGGCGGTCGCGGCCGGCTCGATCGTGCTGCACACCTCGACGCCCGGCTATTCGGCCGAGATCTACGCGACCAACGAGACGCCGGATCCGGACACGTTCAACTCGGGCCCGAACGGCTGGCACAGGCTCGCGACCGTCCGCTCCGTCAAGAGCAAGCAGACGTTCCGCCTGCACACGGGCGGGGTCCGCTACCACTACTACCTGGTGTGGATCACCGCGCTCAACGGCCACGGCTCGGTCGCGATCAACGAGATCTCGCTGTATACCGCGCGCTAAGCGTGGATGAGGCCCGAGCCGGCAGCGGGTTCAACAGCTCAGTGACCGGGCGTCGTATTCGTCGGGTTCCCCGGCGTCGTCGAGTTGCCGCCGCCGTTTCGCTTCTTGGTCGCCGAGGACGTCGTCGACGTCGTCGTGCTGGTCGTGGTGGTGCTGCTGCTCGAGGACGACGACGAGCTCGAGCTCGACGACGCGGTCCCGACCACGATCGAGATCGTCGCGCCCCTGGCGCGCTTGGTGCCGCCCGGCGGCGACTGCGTCACCACGGTCCCGACCTTCGACGGGTCGCTGACCGGTCGATGGGTCACGCGGGTCCCGAACCCTGCCGCGCGGATCGCCGCCTCCGCCTGATCGACGGGTTTGCCCGTGACGAACGGGACCGTGGCCTTCGCCGGCGCCTGCGCGATCACGATCGTGACCGTCGAGCCGATGGTCGCCGGGGCGCCGCCGCCCGGGTCCTGGCTGATCACGGTGCCCGCCGGCTTTGAGCCGGTGATCTGGACGTGCGTGCTCGGGTTGAAGCCGGCGCCGGTCAACGTCGAGCTCGCCGCGGCCGTGGTGTCGCCGATCACGCCTGGCACCGGCTTCTTGGGCGGCCCGGTCGACATGTAGAGCGTCACGTTGGTGCCGCGTGGGACGCTCTTGTTGGCCGCGGGGCTGGTCTTGATCGCCTGCGCGTCGGGTACCGACGTCGAGGGCGTCGGCAGCACACGCGTGACGTGCAGGCCGACGTGTTTGAGCGTCCTGGTCGCGGCCGACTGGCTCTCGCCCTGGACGTTCGGGACGAGCACGTTGGCGCGGCCGGTCGAGACCGTGAGCGTCACGGTCGAGCCCTTGTCGACCTTCGAGCCGACTGTCGGGTCGGCGTCGATCACGATGCCCGTGGGCTGGTTGGAGTGCTTGCGGACCTTCGCGTAATCGAGTCCGACGTTGCCGAGCATCGACTCGGCGACCGACACCGGCTGATGCAGAACGTTGGGGACGATCCGCTGCTTGGGGCGGCTGAGGAAGTATGCAGCGGTCGCGGCGCCGGCCACCAGCAGCAGCACCAACGCGGCCAGCAGCCACGGTAGCCACCGGCGCCGCTTGGGCTCGGGCTCGCCGGCACCGGTGTCGGTCACGGTCGGGATCTGGCCGGACCCGTTCGTCGACTCGCCCGGTGTCGGCATCGGCTGTGGCTGCAGCTGCTGCATCCCCTCGACCGGCATCCCGGCCGCGGCGCTCGCGGCGACGGCCGCCATCGACGCGGTGTGCTGCCCGGCCTGCCCGGCAACGATCGCCTCGCGGCAGTGCTCGAGCACGGTGATCAGCTGCTCGGCGTCGACGGGCCGGTCGGAGGGGTTCTTGTTCAGCGTCCAGAGCACGGTCTGCTCGAGCTCCGGGGTGATGTTCGGGTTGAACTGCGACGGCGGCTGCGGCGCCTCGGAGACGTGCTTGAGCGCGATCGTCACCGCCGACTCGCCGTCGAACGGCACGTGGCCGGTCAGCATCTCGTAGAGCACGATCCCGACCGAGTACAGGTCCGACTGCGCGTTGACCGCGTGGCCCTGGGCCTGCTCGGGCGACAAGTATTGGGCGGTGCCCATGATCGAGCCGGTCTCGGTCATGTCGGAGGCGCCCGCCCGCGCGATCCCGAAGTCGGTCACCTTCGCGTGGCCGGAGTCGTCGACGATCACGTTGTGGGGTTTGAGGTCGCGGTGGATGATCCCGCGCCGGTGCGCGAACCGCGCGGCGCGCAGGATCTGGATCGCGATGTCGATCGCGCGGACCGGATCGAGCGGCGCCTCCTCGCGGATCAGCTGCTTGAGCGAACGGCCCGGCAGGTACTCCATCGCGATGTAGTACGTGTCCTCGTATTCGCCCCGGTCGTAGACCGAGACGACGTTCTGGTGCTGCAGTCCCGCTGCCGCCTGCGCCTCGCGTCGGAACCGCTCGACGAACCCCGGATCCTCGGCGAAGCGGCGGTGCAGCAGCTTCAGCGCGACCTGGCGGCCGAGCTGCTCGTCGGTGGCCAGGAACACCTCGGCCATGCCCCCGGTGCCGAGCCGATGCAGGACCCGGTAGCGGCCGTCGATCAGCGTGTCGCGCGCGATTCCTGCCATCGACTCATCGGCTGCACGTGGCCATCAACCTAATCATGCTCGCCTTGTCCGCGGTCGTGTGCCATCGGCGCTCTCAAACCACATCTACTTTCCCTCCGACAGCAGCGTCTGCACGACGTCGCGCGCGATCGGCGCCGCCACCGCGCCGCCGGACTGACCCGACGTCGATCGCTCGAGCTCGACCGCGACCGCCACCTTCGGGTCGTCGGCGGGCGCAAAGCCGATGAACCACGGCTGCGTCTCCCCGAGCCCGGCCGGACCGACGGACGCGGTGCCGGTCTTGCCCGCGAACTGGACCCCGCCGCCGAGCTGCGCGGGCGTGCCGGTTCCCTCGTCGACGACCGTGCGCATCATCAGGTTGACCTCCTGCGCGGTCTTTGCGGTCATCACCTGGTGATACAGCTTCGGCTTGACCGTCTTGACCGTGCGGCCGTCGGGGTTGGTCACCTGCGAGACGAGATGGGGGACCATCAGCTTGCCGCGGTTGGCGACCGCCGAGGCGACCATCGCCATCTGCAGCGGCGTTACGACCAGCCCGCCCTGGCCGATGCCGATCCGCCCGATGTCCTCGTTGGGCGAGCCCGGCGGGTACAACTGACCGCCGGGCGACTGCACGGCGCTCGCCGTCATCTCGCCGGCGGGATAGTCCAGCGGCGGCTTGGAGTAGAAGCCGAAGCGCTTCATGTACTCGGTCATCGTCTTGATGCCGACGTTCTCGGCGACGGGCGCCCAGACGGTGTTGACCGAGTAGGTCAGCGCCTGCGTCAGGCTGATGCTGCCGAAGCTCTGATTGCCGTCGTTGGAGAGCGGGACCCCCGACACCGTCACCGGCGAGTTGCCGTTGACGACCGAGTCGGGCGTGTACTTGCCGCTGTTGATCGCGGCGGTCGCGGTCACGATCTTGAACGTCGAGCCGGGTGGGTAGTACGAGCTGACCGCGCGGTTGACCAGGCACGCATCCGCGCACTTGGCGTTCGGCTTGTTGTCGTCGTAGGTGGGGTTGGAGTACATCGCCAGCACCGCGCCACTGCGCGGATCGAGCGCGACGACGGAACCCGCCTGGCCGTTGAGCCCGCTGCGGGCGGTCTGCTGCGCTGCCGGATCGAGCGTCGTGTGAACGTCGTCGCCGACCTGCGTCGACGTCGAGGCGGTCCCGAACAGGCTGCTGATCGAGCTCGGCGTGCCGTTCAGATACTTCGCCATCGAGACCTCGAGCCCGGCGGCGTTGCCGCCTCCCTCGCTGTAGCCGACGACCTGGCTGAAGAGACCGCCCTGTGGATACGTTCGTCCCCAGGTGCCGTGGCCGGCCTTGACCGACTTCGCCAGCACCTTGCCGTCGGCGGCAAGGATCGAGCCGCGCTTGATCCTCAGCTGCTCGATCGCGGGCCTCGCGTTCAGCGCGTTGTTGTTGAGCGCGGTCGCCGAGAACACCGTCCAGCGGCTCGTGAAATAGGCGAGCACCGCGAACAGCACCACGACGACGGCGAACAGCTTCGTGATCTGCGCGTTCACGTACGCACCACCGGCCGTCGGGCCCGGTCTGAGATGAGCAGCAGCAGCGCCAGCAGCACGAAGTTGGCGACGATCGAGGCGCCGCCGTAGGAGATGAACGGCAGCGTCACACCGGTCAGCGGGATCGCCTTGGTGACGCCGCCGACGATCACGAACACCTGCAGCGCGAACACCGCCGACAGTCCGGCCGCCAACAGCTTGGAGAACGAGTCGCGGGCCAGAACCGCGACCTTGAAGCCGCGGTAGACGAACATCAGGTACGTGAGCAGCACGCCGACGGCGCCGAACAGCCCCAGCTCGGAGGTGATGATCGCGTAGATCATGTCGGTCTGGGGCTCGGGGATCAGCGCGGTGCCGCTGGCGGTGGTGAGAATCGACTCACCGAACCCCTGCCCGAAGACGCCCCCGGCCGCCTGCGCGAACAGGCCGTTGGCGAGCTGATAGCTGCCCAGCGGGGCGTTGTAGATGTTTGCGTCGAACGGGTGCAGCCAGTCCTCGAAGCGGGCGTGGACGTGCGGGATGTGGGTGCCCAGAAACCACGCTCCGAGGCCGAACGCGACCAGCCCTACGACGACGAACGAGATCCGCCCGGTCGCCACGTACAGCATCGCCAGCAGCGCCCCGTAGAACATCAGCGACGAGCCGATGTCCGACAGCAGGAACAGGATCACCATCGCCATGCCCCAGATCACGAGCACCGGCCCGAAGTACTTCAGCGGCGGCAGCGTGATCCCGAGGATCCGCCGCGATCCCTGGATCATCACCTGCCGCGTGTCGCGCAGGTAGCTGGCCAGGAACACGACCAGGCCGACCTTGGAGAACTCCGTCGGCTGAAAGCCGCTGGTCCCCGGAATCCGGATCCCGAGATAGGCGCCGTTGACCTGCTCGCCGAGCCCCGGCACGCGCGGCAGCACGAGCAGCAGCAGCGAGATCGAGACGATCACGTAGCGGTACTGCTCGAGCTTGCGGTAGTCGCGAAACACGATCACCGTGACCGCGAACAGGATCAGCCCGATCACGAACCACTGCGCCTGCTGGCGGGCGTCGCCTGAGCTGATCCGGTAGATCATCACCAGGCCGAAGCTCGCGAGCACCGACACCAGCGGGAACAGGTAGGGGTCGGCGTAGGGCAACGTGATGCGGATGAACACGTGCGCGGCCAGGCACAGCCCGAGGAAGATCGCCCCGTACGTGAGCGACACGTTCGTGAGCTCGGCCTTGCGCTGGATGAACACGCCGGCGAATCCGGCCGTGATCAACAGCGAGGCCGGCAACAGCCCCACCAGCTCTCGGTTGCGAGCGCTCATCGAGGAAGGTCACCGAGTTCCGCCGCGCGGATCAACGCGATCGAGTCCTTCTGCGAGCGCAGGCGGTGGTCGAGCAGCTTTTTGCGCTGCTTAGCCGGCACGAGCGACGCCGGGAGCCCGGAGACGTAGCGCTCCTCCCACAGCGGCACCCCGAACGCCTCGTACGGGAGGCCGTCGTAGAGCGTCACGATCCCGTCGGAGTTGGTGCCGATGAAATACAGCTGTCGGGTCGCCAGGTAGCCGCCGCCCCCGACCAGCAGCAGCACTATCGCGAACGACACGAGCGCCGCCGTGAGCTTGAAGCGCAGGCTGTGGCCGCGTTCCTCGGGGAGCGGCCGGCGGGCGGGTGGGCGGGACTGTGTCCGTGCCAGGCGCGGCGCCCTGCGGGTCGGTGCCGGCTTGGTCGTCTCCGGCGGCGGCACCGGCGGCACCTGCCGGCCCGCGGACGCGGCGCCGGGAACGGCGCGCTGCACACGAGTGACCTGGCCGCCGTTGCCATCGCCGCCCGAGCCGTTTCGCCCGTCCGGTACGTCGGCGATCGCGGGCGCGAGGTCGACGGCCGTCGCGTCCTCGCTCGGCGGCGGTCCGGCGCCGACGTCCTCGAGCCGGAACAGGACGACCGTGATGTTGTCGCGGCCGCCGGCCGCGTTGGCGTCCGCGATCAGCCGCTCGCCGGCGGCGTCGAGGTCGGGCTGCTCGGCCAGCACGGCCGCGATCCGGGGCTCGTCGATCATCGACGTCAGCCCGTCGGAGCAGAGCAGCACGATGTCGCCGGCGCGCATCGGGTACGTCCAGGTGTCGACCTCGACCTCCGGCTCGATCCCGAGCGCGCGGGTGATGATCGACCGCTGCGGGTGCGCCGCTGCTTGCTCGGGCGTGAGTTTGCCGCGGCGGATCAGCTCCTCGACGAGCGAGTGGTCATGGGTCAGGCGGACCAGCTCGCCGCCGCGGAAGATGTAGGCGCGGCTGTCGCCCACGTGCGCGACCGCGAGATTGGTGTCGTCCAGATACACCGCCGTCAGCGTCGTGCCCATGCCCTCGTGCTCGAGCTTTTCGTGGGCGGTCTCGTAGATGCGGCGGTTGGCCGCCTGCACGCGCTCGGTCAGCCGCTGCTCCGCGGTTCCGTCGGCGCCGAGTCCCTGGCGGAACTCCTCGACCGCCAGTGCCGAGGCGACCTCCCCGGCCTGAGCGCCGCCCATCCCGTCGGCGACCACGTACAGCGGCGGCCGCGCGTATGCGTTGTCCTCGTTCTCCGCGCGCGCACGGCCGGTGTCGGTCTTCCAGATGCTGTCGGCGGCTCGCAGCATGGCTACTGCAGGTACTGGAACTCCGAGTCGCCGATCCTGATGCGGTCGCCGTCGTGCAGCGGCTGCGGGCCGCTCAGGGGCGAGTCGTTGAGGTAGGTGCCGTTGGTCGAGCCGAGGTCCTCGATCACGACGACGTGCCCCTCGCGTGAGAGGCGGGCGTGCTGCGAGGACGCGAACGGGTCCTCGAGGCGGATCTCGACGTCACCGCGACCGAGCGTCACCGCCTCGGACAGGTCGTAGGCGATGCCGCTCTCGTGGCCGGCCGCGTGCTCGACGAGTAGCCGCGGCTCGAAGCCGGTCGCGTCGAGCGGTCCCGAGACCGCGTCGTACATCCCGGTCGCGTCGGCCGCGGGCTCGTAGTCGGAGTAGGACCCCCCGGTCCCGCCGCGGCCGCGCCGCAGGTCGCGCAGCGCGCTGAACGCGACCCACACGAGGAACACGTAGAGCACGATCAAGAAGCCGTACTTGAGGCCGACGGAGGCAGGCTGCGTCATGGCGGCGGTTGGCGGGCGGCGGGTGGGTGGGGTCCATTCACCCGAGCGAGAATGTCAGCGTCGTCGTTCCGAGCTCGATCTCGTCGCCTGGCTTGAGCACCGTCGGCTGGTCCAGCCGCCGGCCGTTGAGCCGCGATCCGTTCGTCGAGCCCAGGTCGCTCACCACCCAGGAGCCGCCGCGCGCGCGGATCTCGGCGTGGGTGCGGGAGACGTTGGGATCGTCGACGGTCACGTCGCACTGGCGACTGCGGCCCATCGTCACCCCGGCGGGGCCGATCACGACGCGCTTGCCATCCATCTCGAGCAGCGCCGTGCGCTGCTGCTCGCGGGCGGGCTCGCGCAGCGGCTCGGCCATCCGCTCGGAGGTGCTGTAGACCATCGTGCGTCCGCCGGGGTCGGGTGCGGGCGGCGGCGGCTGCGGCTGTGGCGGCGCCGGGGCCTGCTGGTGCTCGGCCACCGGCGGCGCCGAGGTTCGCGTCTGGATCCCAAATTCACCAAGGCCGAGTCGCTCGTCGGTGACGAACTGCACGACCGGCCGCGACCGTAGCGCCAGGTTCTCACGCCGTGCGTGCTCGAGCAGGTAGCCGGCCAGCTCGGAGGTCAGATAGCTCTCCTCGTCGGCGAATCGCTCGCGATCGCGGGGAGATAGGAACACGCGGTACTCGTTCGGCGCGTACGTACGCGTGACCGAGTGCGACTTGTGCTCGTCCATCTCGCGCGCGAGTTTGCGCGCGATCTCGACCGGACGGACCTCGGACTTGAACGCTCGGCTGAACGTCCCTTCGACGAGTCCCGCGATCCTACTTTCGATGCTCTTGAGCATGCTCATCACAAAGGCCCCGGGCCAGGGCTGCCCCATGTTACGGAGCCCGGTCGGTGGATCCCGCAAACGCCGCGCTGGGGAGCCTGGAACGGACCACCGACCACACCAATAGGATCATGCCGCCGACGACGGCGCCGAGCACCTCGGCCGACGTGGTCGGCGCGCGATGCGAGCCGTGCAGGGCGGCCGTCGCCGGGCCCCGGACCACGGTCACCGCGATCGCCATCGCGGCCACCGTCGCCGTCGACCACAGCGCCACGCGGACGACGTCGGCCACGATCGAGACGCCGCGGATCACCCACGGCACGAGCAGCGCCGCGAGCGCCCACGCGGCGGCGCCCAGCAGCACGCCGCTGTGCAGGTAGGGCGGCAACAGGTGGTGGACGGTGACGCTCAACGAGTCGCTCCAGGCGCGGTGGGCCGGCAACCGATGCGGACCGGGTACGTACAGGACGTGGCCGGCTCGCTTCGGTGGCCGCGCGAGCACTCCCGCGGCCAGGAGCCAGATCCAGCCGCTGACGGCCAGCGCCGCCCGTCGCCACGGGGTCCTGCTCAGGCCCGCAAGCGCGGGCCAGGCCCCGGCCAGGCCGCTTGAGCCGACCAGCCCGAGCGCCGGCGCGGCCGCCGCCAACGGCCACGCGGTCGGCGTCACCGGCATCGCGACGATCGGAACCACTGCGGCGAGCGCGATCACGAGCGCGGTCCCGTCATGGCCCTGGATCGCCGCCGTCGCGCACGCAAAGCAGACCGTCCCGAGCCATCCAAGCCGGGGCAGCAGCAACGTCGCACCGCCCGCCACCAGCGCCAGCAGCGCCAATGGCAGCGGCGACGGGTCCAGCACCCGGCCGCCGATCCAGGCGGCGGCGCCGGCGGCGCACAGGGCCGCAAGCGCTCGCTGCTGCCAGAACAGGCGGTCGGGATCGGGGTCGGCGAGCGGCACCGGCGCACGGCGCGGGCGCGTCCGGCGCGGCTCGTTGCGCGGGTCGGGGCGGGGCTCGCGCCGCTCGGCGGCCGGCTGGGTCTCGTGCGCGGCGGTCTTCGGCAGACGCGGCCAGAACAGCGGCTCGGTCTCGCCGTCCGCGGACGGCCGTCGAAGCGTCCAGTCGGTGACGATTCCCGGCTCGTCGCCGACCTGCGGCAAGGCCCGCTCCAGGTCGAAGCGGAGGTCTGCGATCGTGCCGCGATCGTGTTGCTGGGGGCGCAGCGCGCGGTCGATCGCATCGCCGAGCGAGACCGGCAGATCCCGGCGCTGGCGGCGCAGCGGCGGCAGCACCGTGGGCTGCATCCTCCGCGAGCCCGGCACCGCGCCGCCCGAACGCAGCGGGTTGATCCCCGTCAGCGCCTCGTACAGCACGACCGCCAGCGAATACAGGTCGGCGGGCTCTGAGGCCTCGAGGCCCGCCGCCTGCTCGGGCGCCATGTAGTTGAGCGTGCCGATCACGTCGCCCGACAGCGTCAGCGACTCGGCATCGATCACGCGCGCAACGCCGAAGTCGGTGAGCTTGGCCGTCTGGCCGCGGGCGGGCGGCCGACCGTCGCGTCCGCCGCTCGGCACCAGCACGTTGGACGGCTTGACGTCGCGGTGGACGACGCCCTGGCTGTGGGCGTGGTCGAGCGCGTCGCACAGTGCCAGGCCGATCCGCAGGATGTCGCGGTCCGACAGCGCGCCGTCGGCGAGCAGCCGGTCCAGCGTGGCGCCGTCGACGAGCTCGGAGACGAGGTAGGCGCCGTCGGCATCGACCGCCGCTTCGTACAGGGTCACGATGCCCGGGTGCTGCAGTCGCGCGGCCGCCCGCGCCTCGCGCTCGAAGCGGCCGTCGGAGACGAGCTCGCGGGCGAGGATCTTGACCGCGACGTCGCGCTGCAGGTGCTCGTCGCGCGCCATCCAGACCGATCCGAACGCGCCCGAGCCGACCCGCCGGCCGAGCGTGTAACGGTCGAGGATCGAGCCGCTCAGGCTGGGGCCGGGGCCCGGGGCGGGCTGCGCGGCGGTCGCCGCCGTGCGAGCCACGGTCGGCGCAGTCCGCTCACGCTCGGTGGGCGTGCGACTCGAGCTCATGCGCGTAGATTTTCGACGATTTGGTGGCTGCGCCTGCGCAGCAGCGCGGTCGAGCGCCATCGCCGCTCGTCGATGGCGGCCGGGTGAGCTCGATTTCTAACACCCCTTGTTAGAAATCGCGGCCGGCTGCCCCCGCGGGTCGACGCCTGGCAGACCAGGCGTGTACGTGCCGATGCGCATTTGCTCGTGGCGCCGAACGTGTGGTCATACTGAGCCTTCCTGAAGGCGCCAAGGAGCGGTACCCGCTTGTCGTTTTTCGACGACGCAGACGAACCCGAGACCGAGATCAGGACACCGCCGCGCTCTCGCGACACCTCACGCCGCCGGGTCAGCGGCGGCAGCGGGGGCTCCGGTGGCGGCGGCGGCCGCGGCTCGCGGGGGCCGACCCCCTCCCAGCGCCAGCAGGAGATCCGGATGCGCCGGGTCATCGCCGGCGTCGTGATCGTGATCGTGATCGTGCTGATCCTGATCGGGGTCTCGAGTTGTCAGTCGGGCGCCAACAAGTCCTCGCTGGAGAGCTACACGTCGAAGGTCAACTCGCTGATCAAGCGCTCGCAGACCAACTCCACGCAGCTGTTCGGCCTGCTCGGGCGCGGCATCAACTCGTCCAACGCCACGAGCGTCCAGAACAGCATCAACACGATCGCGCAGAGCGCCTCCGATGTGCTCTCGAGCGCCCGCGGCCAGAGCGTGCCGAGCTCGGCCAAGGACGCACAGTCCAATCTCGTCCAGGCGCTGCAGTTGCGCCGCGACGGCGTCCGGTCGATCGCGCGCGAGATCCAGCCGGCGGCCGGCTCGGCGGTGTCGCCCAGCGCGGTCTCGACGATCGCCGGCGACATGGCCCGGTTCTACGCCTCCGACGTGCTCTACAAGCTGTATGCGGCGCCGGAGCTGGCCTCGGCGCTGCACGGCGCCGGGGTCGAGGTCGGCGGCGCCAACGGCGAGCAGATCGCCGGCAACCAGTTCTTGCCGAGCCTCTCGTGGCTGACGACGGACTACATCTCGACGAGGCTCGGCGCCGCCTCGGGCTCGGGCGCCGCAAGCGCCTCGGGACCCGGGCCGCATGGCTCCGAGTTGAACCACGTCTTGTTCAACGGCTCCAACCTGCAGTCGAGCGGCACCACGATCCCGGCCAAGCCGCCGCCCTCGTTTGAGATCCAGTTCACCGACAGCGGCGCCAGCACCGAACGCAACGTCCGCTGCAAGGTCACGGTCGGCTCGCTCACGGCCAGCCAGGTCGTCTCCCAGGTGACCGCCGGTCAGTCGACGAGCTGCACGGTGAAGCTCCCAAGCTCGCCGCCGGCCGGCTCGGCGAAGCTGACGGCGACGATCGAGAAGGTCCCGGGCGAGAAGAACGTGAGCAACAACACGCTCTCGTTCCCGGTCACGTTCACCGGCTGAGTGGCGGTTGTGGGCGGCGGTCGGCCGGGGTTGCGAGCGGCGTTCGGCACGGACCGTTGCACCCGGTCCGCGCGCGTCTGCGGACGCCTATATTTTCGGCGGTGCACCACCTGACCAGCACCGTCGGCATCGTCGCGCTGGCCGCGGCCGCCGTCGCCGTCCTATCGCTGCTGGTCGCGCTCGTGATGGCGTTCCGACTCGGCCGCCTGCGAGCCGAGCAGAAGGCGATCCTCGGCGATCGTCGCGAAGACCTCGTCTCGCACGCGGCGGCGCTGCAGGACGAGTTCGTGGCGCTCCACGACTATGTGCACGACACGGCCGCGCGGCTCGACGGGCGCATGGCCACGGCCGAGCAGCGGCTCGACGGGGCGATCTCGTACTCGTCGCTGGTGCGCTACGACGCCTACGGCGAGATGTCCGGCCGGCAGTCGACCTCGATCGCACTGCTGGACTGCACGAAGACCGGGATCGTGCTGTCCTCGATCCACCACCGCGACCAGGCTCGGCTGTACGCCAAGCGCGTCAACGACGGCCAGGCTGAGCTGGAGCTGTCGCCCGAGGAGGCCGAGGCCGTCTCCCGCGCGCTGCGCGACGTCCACCCAGCGGCGCGTTGACCGTCGGCGATGGCGGGACGGGCGGGCGCGGCGTCGCGGTGAGGCGCACCGGGGGGACGGGTTGAGCGGCGCTCGGACCGTGCAATGACGGGCGGCCCCGCGATACGGGTCGGCTACTTCGGGCCGGCGGGCACCTACACCCAGGAGGCGATGCTGACGTCGGTCGCGCGGCTCGGGCTCGAGATCGAGGAGGTCGCGCTGCCGACGATCTACGACACCGTGATGGCCGTTCACGACGGCATCGTGGAGCGGGGCCTGGTGCCGATCGAGAACTCGATGGAGGGCTCCGTCAACGCCACGCTGGACGCGCTCGCCCACGACACCGAGCTCGTCGAGATCGTCGGCGAGGTCGTAATGCCGATCCGCCACTGCCTGATCGCCCGCACGAAGCTGGCGCTGGACGCGATCGAGGTCGTCGTCTCCCACCCTCAGGCCAACGCCCAGTGCGCCCGCTTCATCCGCGAGACGCTGCCGCAGGCGCGGGTGATGGCGGGCAGCTCGACCGCCGAGGCGGTGCAGACCGTCGCCGGCCACGACGGACCCTGGGCGGCGCTTGGCAACCGCACCGCGGCGGCGCGCTACGGATGCGTGGTGCTGCGCGATGGGGTCGAGGACCTCGAGGGCAACGAGACGCGGTTCGTGTGGCTGGCGCGCGCGGGACACGGCGGCGCGGCCGGTTCGGGGAGCGCCAGCCGCCGGGCCGATGTGGCTGCCGGAGCGCGCGACGCCGATGCCAGCGCGGCCGGCGGCCCGACCGCGGCGGCCGCCCACAAGACCGCGATCGTGTTCTGGGGCGCCGGCACCGAACGACCCGGATGGCTGGTCGCGTGCCTGTCGGCGTTCGCCGAGCGCGGGCTGAACCTGACGCGGATCGAGTCCCGGCCGCGGCGCCGCGGGCTCGGCAGCTACATGTTCTTCGTCGATCTCGAGGGGCGGGTCTCGGACCCCCATGTCCAGGCGGGGCTGCAGGCGCTGCGCGAGCACGCCGAGGTCGTGCGCGTGATCGGCTCGTTCCCGGCCGCGACGCGCATCTGAGCCGGCGGCGCGAGCCGCGGGCGTTCGACGTGCCGGTTGGCGTCGGCGTCGGCGCAACGACGGCAAGTCGTCCGCCGGCGATGCGCGTCCGTCCCGCCCCTTCATTGGTGCCGCTCAGGCCACTACCGAGCCCCGCCCCGAGGGTCTTTACCCGCCGTCCCCCAGGACCTCACGAATGCCCAAAAGCGGCCCGCCAGGCACCGACAACTGCCGCCAGGACGCTCGTTACACTGCCCTGCAGCTTCACGATGGGCACCGCAACATCACCAGCGCCAATCGGGTCCGCGCCGTCTTTCGAGCACCGACGGCGCGGGCGAGAGAGTGGCCGGGTGCTCGTCCTCAATGCGACGTATGAGCCGATCAACGTCTGCACGATCCGCCGGGCCGTCGTCTTGCTGCTCAAGGAGAAGGCGGAGGTGATCGAGCACGCCGAGCTGCAGCTGCACTCGGCCACGACGACGATGGCGCGGCCGGTCGTGATCCGCCTCGTCAGCTATGTCCGGGTGCCGCGCGATACCCATCGCCGCAAGATCACGCGTCGAGCCGTGTTCGCCCGCGACGAATGGACCTGCCAGTACTGCGGGTCGCGGTCGAACCTGACCGTCGATCACGTGGTCCCGCGCTCGAAGGGGGGCTTGTCGAGCTGGGACAACATCGTCGCGTCGTGTGCTCCGTGCAACCGCCGCAAGGGCAGCTCGTCGCTGCGTCAGTCGGGGATGCAGCTGCGCAGGCTCCCGCGGACGCCCAGCCCGAACGTGTTCATCCAGGTCGCGAGCCCGACAATTCCGGCCGCCTGGAAGGCCTACCTGGCCGCCTGACCCCAGCGACGTCCCGCGGCATCGAACGGCGCCGGGCGTGCGGCCGAGTTCACTACGACGGCCGTCTGTCCCGGTTGAACACGTGCGCGTATAGCGGCTATAAAACGGTGGATGGCCGTGACCGACTCGATCGGGTGGCCGGGCGACCCGGTCGGAGTCCAGCCCGAAGACCGACAGCGCGCGCCCGCACGCATCACCCTGATCGCGACCGACGAACGGCTCGCGCGGCAGGTCGCGCGCGACGATCGCGCGTTCGTCGCGATCTACGATCGCTACCACCAGGCCCTGTACCGCTACTGCCGGGCCCTGCTGCGTGACGAGAGCGACGCCCAGGACGCCGCGCAGTCGACGTGGACCCAGGCCCTGATCGCGTTGCGCCGCGGCCAGCGCGATGCGCCGCTCTCGCCCTGGCTGTTCCGAATCGCGCACAACGAGTCGGTCTCGCAGGTGCGCCGCCGAACCCGGCACCGCCCGGTGTCCGACGCCGATGATGGCCGCGACCTCGGAGAGGCACACGGCGAATCGGCGTCCGCCGAGCAGCAGGCGATCGAGCGCGAGCAGTTCACGCAGCTGGTCGACGATCTCCACGAGCTTCCCGACCGGCTGCGCGGCGCCCTGCTGATGCGCGAGCTTGGCGGTCTCTCGCACGACGAGATCGCGACGAGCCTCGGGACGTCCGTCGGCGCGGCCAAGCAATCGATTCTGGAGGCGCGTCGCGGCCTTCAGGAGTTCGCCGCCGGGCGCGACCTGATCTGCGACGAGGTCACGCGCCGCGTCTCCAACGGCGATCGCCGGACGCTGCGCGGGCGACAGATCCGTGCCCACCTGCGCGTCTGCGAGCCCTGCTCGGCGTTCGCGGCGGCGATTGAGGACCGGCGCAGGACGCTGCGGGCGTACACCCCGATGCTGGCCGCGCCTGCGGCCGCAGCGGGGCTGGCGCATGCGCTCGGCGGCGGCGGCGTTGGCGCGACCGCGACCGGCGCGAGCGCGACCGGCATCTCCGCAAGCGCGGCGACGACCGCCGGTCTGGCGGGCGCCGGCGCCCCCTCCGGCGCGGTCGTCGCGGTCGCCGGCAAGTCCGCCACGGCCGCGATCGTCACCAAGGCGCTCGCCGGCGTCGCCGTCGTCGTCGCGGCGGGCGCGACGGCACACGAGCTCGCCGGCAACGCCAACCACCATTCGCGCGCGGGCACCGGTGATCCGCATCGCGCCGCCGCCCGGACTCCGGTTCCATCCGACCAGACCGGCGCCTCGCACAGCGGCGTCGCGGCGATCCGCCTCCGCAAGGGTGCGGCGGCTGATCGGTCACGCGCGTTGACCACGCCCGCGCGGCGAGCCCCAGCGAGGGCCGGCGGGCTCCAGCTATCGAGCGGGGCGCCGGTCGCCGACCGTCCCCACGGGGGCGGCATGACGCTCCGGCTGCCGGCGCTCGCGCCGCCGCCGCGCCGAATCTCGCACCAGCAGATCCGTTACCCGGTGGCACCGACCCATCTGTCGGGCGGGCCGGCCCAGACCCGGGCGGCGCCCACCCGGGCGCCGGCCGCGCCCACCCGGGCGCCGGCACCCGGCCAGGACCGGATCACGCCCGGTCAGCCACCAAGCCCGCCCGGGCAGACGCAGATCACGCCGGGGCAGTCCCGGGTGCCGCCGGACCAGACGCGCACTCCGCCCGGCCAGTCCGACGGCTCTGCCAGTCAGGGCAACGCGGCTCCCGGGCGGTCCTCGTTCGCGCCGGGTCAGGGCGACACCGCCTCCGGCGACGCAAACACCCCGCCGAGCCAGAGCGACACGTCGCCGAGGCAATCCACCTTCTCGCCGAGGCACAGCAACACGACGCCGATCTCGATCGACGATCCCCCGGGGCACGTCCGCGTGCTGCCGCGGCACCTCCACACTCCGCTCGGACAGACTACGCCGGGCGGACAGACCACCCCACCCGCGCAATCCAGCGCGCCGGCCGGCCAGAACAACACTCCGCAGGGACAGAGCAACACTTCACCGGGGCAGAGCAGCACGCCACAGGGGCAAGACAGCGCCTCTCCAGAGCAGAGCAGCACCCCACAGGGGCAGGGCGGCGCGTCGGCCGGACAGGCGGACACGCCGCCGACGGGGCAGGGCGAGACCTCGTCCGACGGTTCCGGAACGACCTCGTCACCCTCGGACAGCATGTCGACGCCAACACCGGCCGCATCGACGTCGCCCGGCGACGCCACCGCGGACGGCCCGAAAATTTTGTCCAACTAGCCGCTGACGTTCGGGTCGCTGCGGCGTCATTCCCCGTAGATGGCGCGCATCGAGACGCGTGCCGTCCACCGGTGATCTTGCGAGGACAGCGATGACATTGGGACGGAGCCTGCCGTGCGGCGCGTGCGCAACCCACGCCCCCCGGTTGCGGCGCCTGCCGCGACACGGCACCGCGCACTCCTTCGCCGGATCACACGTCGTGCTCGACGAACCGGTGATCAAGTCAGTCGGTGACCTCCTCGGCTGCCAGGGACGGCAGTCGAGGGTCACCGGCGACACCCGGCTACGACACGACCGCCGGCCAGGGCATCGTCCCGGGTCAGGTCGTCCGTTGCCGCGCTGACGGCCACGCCTACGCCCCCAGGCGACGCCGACGGGACGCCTCCGGAGGCGTCCCGTCGGCAGGCCGTCGACAGAGCGCCCTCGTGACGCCGGGAACCGGTGCGAAGTACCGACTGACCTTCGCGGCGCTGAGGCGTTGTTCAGACGACGACTCCGGCCGAGTCCGGGGGTCGATTGCAAGGAGGAGGCAGCATGAGATGCAGACATAGCCTGACCGCGGTGTTCGCCGCGATGGCGGTCGCCGCAGTGCCGGCAGCGGCCTCGGCGGCTCCGGCCAGCCACCCGGCCGATCCGCCCCACCCGGTCCACGCGAAGGCGTCGAAGCCGCCGGCCGGTGCGGCGAACAGCAAGGCCAAGGCCTACGGGCGCTACTGCCAAGGCGAGAGCAAGCGTCACGTCGCCGGCACCAAGGGCACGCCGTTCTCGCAGTGCGTGACCGCAATGGCGAAGCTCGCCAACGGCCGGGCGGCGACACCGAAGGCCGCGTGCGCATCGCTCAGCAAGCATCACGTCAAGGGCATGAAAGGCACGCCGTACAGCGAGTGCATCAAAGGTGCGGCCAAGCTCAAGCACGCGCTGAAGGCGAAGGCAGCACAGGCGACGGCGGCGCCGTTGGCGGTGTCGGTGCCGAACCTGCCGTCGCTGCGCACGAGCACGCGCGATTCGAGCACGGCCTGCGACCTGCCCGACGGCTCGTTCGTCTCCTACTACCACTGCTACACGCCGCAGCAGATCCGCGCCGCGTACGGCGTCGACGGCGTCGCGCCGCTGCCGCCGTCGGGGGCGCCGAACCGCGGCCAGGGGCAGACGATCGTGCTCGTCGATGCCTACGGGTCGCCGACCGCCGCACAGGACCTGCAGCAATTCCACAAGACGTTCTTCTCGGATCTGCCGAACCCGGACTTCACCGAGCTCTACCCGCAGGGCAACCCGCCGTACAAGAACTGCGGCAAAAGCAGCGGCCTGTCGGGCCCGTGCGCCGCGGCCGGGTGGACCGGCGAGGCCACGCTCGACATCGAGTGGGCCTACTCGATCGCGCCCGAGGCGCACCTCGTGCTGCTCGCGGTGCCGCCGGCCGAGACCGAGGGCGTGCAGGGACTCCCGAACCTGATGAAGGCGATCTCGAACGAGGTCGACGCGACCCCGTCCGGCACTGTGTTCTCGATGTCCTTCGGCGTCAGCGAGCAGTCGTTCGGCGGCGCCGGCGCGGTCCAGACCGCGAAGTTCGACCAGGTGTTCGCGAAGGGCATCGCCAAGGGCGACAACTTCTTTTCGTCCAGCGGCGATTACGGCAGCACCGGGACGGCCAAGCAGGCCAAGGAAACACGTACCTACGCCAACCCGTCCGTCGGGTGGCCGGCGTCTTCGCCCGACGTCGTCGCGGTCGGCGGCACCCAGCTGCAGGACGGCTGGACCTGGAACCCCGCCAGCAACGACGCGTTCACCGCGTCCGGCGCGTTCAACCCGGCCTACTGGCAGTGGAAGACCGGTGGCGACAGCCAAGCGGTGTGGAACGAGTCGTGGGGGCCGATCGCGACCGGCGGGGGCGCCAGCTCGATCTACTCCCGTCCGGCCTGGCAGCAGGGCGTCGACCCGGGGTACGGCAACCACCGGCTCGTGCCCGACACCGCGTGGAACGCGGCGGTGAACGGCGGCGTCGACGTGTACATCACCGCCTATCCGCAGTACAACTGCGGCAACGACAGCGGCTGCTGGACGATCTATGGCGGCACGTCCGCCGCCTCGCCCCAGACCGCGGCGCTGACCGCGCTCGCCAATGCGGCGCGCAAGGCGGCCGGCAAGGCGCCGCTCGGGTTCCTGGACCCGATCCTGTACGGCGGCGTCGGCGCTTCCAGCTCCGACTACACCGACATCGTGCCGGCTCACTACGGCACGGCCCCGCAGTCGTTCACCGGATCGGACGTCGGGATCGCCGGGCCGGTGACCAAGTCGGTCGGCGACCTCGTCGACAACCAGCTATGGGAGTCGAGCGTCCCGGGGTACCCGACGACAATCGGCTACGACGCGACCACCGGCTGGGGTACGCCCCAGGCGGCGTCGTTCGTCGCCGCGCTGACGGCCATGCCTTAACGCCCCCGAAAGGCGCACCCGGCGGGGATCCCACGGACGGGGCCCCGCCGGTACGGCCGTCGGTAGTCGGCTACGCCGCGTAGCGCTGCTGCGCGCGAGCACGGGCCTTGGCGGCCTCGAGCTCGCGGTTCTTGGGCGGCGCAGCCGTCGTCAGCTGCTCGAGCAGACGCGTCGAGGCTGTGGCGACGGCCGCCACCGCCTCGTCAAACGCGGCCCGATTGGCCTGCGACGGCTTCGTGTAGCCGCTGATCTTGCGCACGTACTGCAGCGCAGCCGCCTCGATCTCGGTCTCCGTGGCCGGCGGATCGAAGTTGTGGAGGGTTCTGATGTTCCGGCACATGCGCCGGAGAGTAACGGCCCTGCCCGCGCGGCCGACGGCGCAGGGCCGGCGCGCCCCGGCCTGACGCGCCCAGACAACGAACGAGGGGCGCCGCTGACGACGCCCCTCGCAAGGTACGACAATCTCCGCCCTGGGCCAACTGCGCCGGAGGGACTACTCCCGGCGCCCAAGAGACGGCGGTGTCGCGGGTTGGACTCCGCTAAGCGGGGTCAGCCTCCGACCTAGCGGCCGGACACCTCCAGGGTCCCGCAAAAACTGTCAGACAAGTTCGGACCACCTCCTTTCTCTGGTGATCGAGAGGTTATCGAATCGCTCCCGGGAATCGAAATGCGTACGGGAGCACGTGGAGAGCGCATGCCTGGGCCGCCAACACGGTCTTAACCGGGCGGAATCGCGCCTCCGCCCAAGACCGGCAACAATCGATCCCCGTGGACTTGGCACCCGCCCGCCCCGCCGGCCTCGCCGCATGACCGCCCTGAGCCGCTGGTGCATCAGCCACCGCCGAGTCGTGGTCGCGGGCTGGGTGGCGATCGCGATCCTGACGACGGTGATCGCGTCTGCCGTCGGCCGCCACTACGCCACCGACTTCAGCCTGCCCAACACCGAGTCCCAGCACGTCGTCGACCTGCTCAACAGCGAGTTCCCCTCCCAGGGCGGGGACGTCGATCAGATCGTCTTCCACACCAAGACCGGCACGGTCCGGTCACCGGCCGTGCGAGGTGCGATCGAGCCACTGCTCGCGAAGGTCAAGACGATGCCGCACGTAGTCAGCGTCACGAGCCCGTACGCGCCCAACGGGTCGTTCGAGATCTCCAAGGACCAGCGGACCGCGTTCGCGACCATCACCTACAGCAAGCGCGCGAACCTGCTGCCCAACGACACCGGCAAGCCGGTGCTCGACGCGATCGGCAAGATCCACGTCAAAGGGCTGACGGTCGCGGCCGGCGGGCAGGTGATCGAGTCGGCCGAGGGCTTCAGCGTCGGGCCCGCGACCGCCGTTGGCGTCGTTGCCGCGTTCATCATCCTGCTGCTGACGTTCGGCTCGCTGCTGGCGGCGGGGATGCCGCTGATCACCGCCGGCCTCGGCCTGATCACGGGCGTCGCGCTGATCGGGCTGGCGACCCGGATCATGAGCATGTCGAACATCGCGCCCGAGCTGGCGCTGATGATCGGGCTCGGCGTCGGGATCGACTACGCGCTGTTCATCGTCACGCGCTTCCGGCAGAACTACGCCTCCAACCCGGACATCTACGAATGCGTGATGGACGCGATGGACACCTCGGGCCGCGCGATCCTGCTTGCCGGCACGACCGTGATCATCGCGCTGCTGGGCATGTTCGCGACCGGCGTGTCGTTCATGTACGGGCTCTCGGTCGCGTCGATCCTGGCCGTGCTGCTGGTGCTGCTGGCCTCGCTGACGGCACTGCCTGCGCTGCTGATGTTCTTCGGTCCGCGGCTGGTCAAGCCGACCCGCGGTCAGCGCCGCCGCGAGGCGCGGGGCCGGGCGCCGCGACCGTCGCAGTGGCGGCGATGGTCTCAGACCGTGCAGCGCCATCCGGTGTGGCTGGCGGCCGTCTCGCTGCTGGTGATGCTCGCGTTCGTCGCGCCGATCACGGCGATGCGGCTCGAGAGCTCGGACGCTGGCAACGATCCGTCGGGAACGAGCACGCGGGTCGCGTTCGATCTGCTCGCCAACGGGTTCGGGCCCGGTTTCAACGGGCCGCTGCTGGTCGCGGGCGAGCTGCACGGACCCAGTGCGAGAGCCAATCTCGGGCAGCTACGCAACGCGATCGCATCGACGCCCGGCGTCGTCACGGTGACGCCGCCGGAGGTGTCGCCGTCGGGCAACGTCGCGGTGATGCAGGCGTACCCGAGCTCGGCGCCGCAGGCCGAGGCCACGACCAAGCTCGTCAACCACCTGCGCGACGACGTGCTGCCGCCGCTGCGATCCAAGCTTCAGATCACCGCGCTGGTCGGCGGCTTCACCGCCGGCTCGATCGACTTCTCGCACGTGATGGCCCAGAAGCTGCCGCTGTTCATCGCGATCGTCGTGGTGCTGTCGGCGCTGCTGCTGTTCGTGATCTTCCGCTCGCTGGTGATCCCGGTGCAGGCCGCGATCATGAACCTGCTCAGCATCGGCGGCGCGCTGGGCGCGACCACGGCCGTGTTCCAGAAGGGCTGGGGCGCGGGCGTGTTCGGCGTCGAGAAGGGGCCGGTCGAGCCGTGGATCCCGGTGATCATGTTCGCGGTCGTGTTCGGCCTCTCGATGGACTACGAGGTGTTCCTGATCTCCCGCGTGCGCGAGGAGTGGGTCCGTCACCGCAACGCGACGCGCGCGACCACCGACGCGATTGCGTTCACCGGTCGCGTGATCAGCGCCGCCGCGCTGATCATGATCTGCGTGTTCCTGTCGTTCATGCTCGGCGACGAGCGCACGCTCAAGGAGTTCGGCTTCGGACTGGCGGCGGCGGTGTTCCTCGACGCGCTGATCATCCGCTGCGTGATGCTGCCGGCCGTGCTCGAGCTGCTGGGCCCGTGGACCTGGAAGCTGCCGAGGTGGCTCGACGACCGGATGCCGCACTTCAACATCGAGGGCCACTCGGCGAAGGCGGGCGCGCACGCCAACGAGGATGAGCCGGGCGAGCAGGAGGAGCCGGGCGAGCGCGAGCTCGTCGGGTAGCACACGCCCGCAGCGTGGCCGCGGGGCCCATCGGCCACCGCGGCTCGCCTGGTGGCCCGCGCGGCTACTGGTCGCCGTCGTCGGTCGAGTCGGCGCCCGGATCGCCCTCGGCGTCCGCGTCGCCCTCGGCGTCCGCGTCGCCCTCGGCTGCGCCGTCGACCGGCGCCTCGCCATCCGCGAGATCGGCGGCGGCCACGTCGCCCTCAACGGTCTCGGCCTCGCTCTCGGACTCGACCACGAGCGCCACTGCCGAGACCTGATCGCCGTCGCGCAGGTTCATCAGCCGCACGCCCTGCGACGCGCGGCCGTAGCGGCTGATCCCACGCACCGAAGTCCGCTGCACCATCCCGTGCTGGGAGATGAACACGAGTTCCTGATGCTCGCGGACGACGAGCGCGCCGGCCAGCTGGCCCTTGTTCTCGGTCAGCGTGATCGTCTTGACGCCCATCGTGCCGCGGCCCTTGACCGGGTACTCGGTGATCGAGGTGCGCTTGCCGTAGCCGTTCTCGGTGACGACCAGCAGCTCCTGGTCGTCGCGGGCGACGTCCATCGCCAGCACCGAGTTGCCTTTCTGGGAGACGTTCATGCCGCGCACGCCGCTGGTGTCGCGGCCCATCGAGCGGACCTGGCTCTCGGCAAAGCGCGCCGCCTGCCCCGAGCGAGACACCATGATGATGTCGTCGTGCCCGCTCGTGCGGCGGACCGCGATCAGCTCGTCGTCGTCGCGGATGTTGATCGCGATGATGCCGTCGGCCTTGATCGGCGTGTTGTAGGCGCCGAACTCAGTCTTCTTGACGATGCCGGCGCGCGTGGCGAAGACAAGGTACTTGCCCTCGGAGAAGTCGCGCGTAGAGAGCACCGACTGGACCCGCTCACCCTCGCGCAGCGGCAGCAGGTTGACGAGCGCGCGTCCCTTCGCGGTGCGGGAGGCCTCGGGCAGCTCGTACACCTTGGAGCGGTAGACCTTGCCGCGGTTGGTGAAGAACAGCAGGTAGTCATGGGTCGAGCAGACGAACAGGTGCTCGATCCAGTCCTCGTCCTTGAGGTCCATGCCGTTGATCCCGAGCCCGCCGCGGCGCTGCTGGCGGTAGGTCGACAGCGGCAGCGACTTGATGTAGCCGGAGTGGGTGATCGAGATCACCATCTGCTGGTCGGCGATCAGATCCTCGATGTCGATCTCGCCCTCTGCGTGTGAGATCTCGGTGCGCCGCTCGTCGCCGTACGTGTCGGCGATCTCGTTGAGCTCCTCCTTGACGAGGTCGAGCACGCGCTGCTCGTCGCCGAGGATCTCGCGCAGCTCCTTGATCCGCTCGAGCAGATCGGCGTGCTCGGTCTTGATCTTGTCTGACTCGAGCGCCGTCAGCCGGCTCAGCGTCAGCTGCAGGATCGCCTGCGCCTGCACGAGCGTCAGCTCGAAGCGGTCGATCAGGCCGCGCCGTGCCTCGTCGGTGTCGCGCGAGCCTCGAATCAGCGTGATCACCTCGTCGATGCTCGCAAGCGCGATCAGCAGCCCCTCGAGCACGTGCGCGCGCTCCTCGGCGCGCCGCAGCTCGTACTTCGTGCGGCGCACGATCACCTCGCGCTGGTGGTCGACGTAGTGGCCGATCACCTCGCGCAGCGACAGCGTCCGCGGCACGTTGTCGACGAGCGCGACCATGTTGACGCCGAACGTCGTCTGCAGCGACGTGTGCTTGTAGAGCTTGTTGAGCACGACCTTCGGGATCGCGTCGCGCTTGAGCTCGATCACGATCCGCATGCCGCGACGGTCGGACTCGTTGCGCAGGTCGGAGATCTCGGTGATCTTCTTGTCGAGCACGAGGTCGCGGATCTTCTCGACGACCCCGCCCTCGCCGTCGCCGCGGACCTGGTAGGGCAGCTCGGTGACGATGATCGCCTCCTTGCCCTGGCCGATCGGCTCGACGTGCGCCTTGGCCTGAAGCCTGACCCGTCCACGGCCGGTCGCGTACGCGTCGCGAATGCCGGCGCGGCCGAGGATGATCCCGGCCGTCGGGAAGTCGGGGCCCTTGACGTGCTTCATCAGGCCCTCGACGTCGATCTCGGGGTCATCGATGTACGCGATCGTGGCGTTCACGACCTCGCGCAGGTTGTGCGGAGGGATGTTGGTCGCCATCCCCACCGCGATCCCGCCGCCACCGTTGACGAGCAGGTTCGGGAACCGCGCGGGCAGCACCAGCGGCTGCTGGCGCGAGCCGTCGTACGTGGGCCCCCAGTCGACGGTGTCGGCGTCGATGTCGCGCAAGAGCTCCGTCGCCAGCCGCGACAACCGCGCCTCGGTGTATCTCATGGCCGCTGCGGCGTCGCCGTCGATGCTGCCGAAGTTGCCGTGGCCGTCGACGAGCTCGTGGCGCATCGAGAACGGCTGCGCCATCCGCGCGAGCGTGTCGTAGATCGCGGAGTCGCCGTGCGGGTGGTACTTGCCCATCACCTCGCCGACGATCTGCGCGCACTTGACGTGCTTGCGCGTCGGGTTCAGACCCATCTCGTTCATCACGTGCAGGATCCGGCGCTGCACGGGCTTCAGGCCGTCGCGGACGTCAGGCAGGGCGCGCCCGACGATGACCGACATCGCGTAGTCGAGATACGCCGAGCGCATCTCGTCCTCGAGCCCGCGTGGCTCGATGTTGCCGCCGTCGATGGTGTCGATCGCTGACATGAATTACCTAGCGTTAGGGGTGAGAAGGTTGGGGTGGCGGGGTGGGTGGGTGAGCCCCTCCATATCCGTGGCGGGGTGGGCGGGTGAGCCCACCATCAAACGTCCAGGTTGCTGACGAGGCGCGCGTTCTCCTCGATGAACGCACGGCGCGGCTCGACCTGGTCGCCCATCAGCATCGAGAACACGCGGTCGGCCGACGCCGCGTCCTCCATCGTGACCTGCACGAGGGTGCGGGTCGCGGGGTCCATCGTCGTCTCGCGCAGCTCGTCGGCGTCCATCTCGCCAAGGCCCTTGAAGCGGTAGTAGTCGATGCCCCGCTGGGCGAGCTCGAGCACCTGCTCGTACAGCTCGGTGAACGTCGCGGGCTCGGCCCGCTGATCGCCGAGCGCGACCGTGAACGGCGGCGTCCCGGTCAACGCCACCAGGTCGCGATGGACGTCGGCCAGCCGGTGGTACTCGTTGGCCTCGAGCGCCGAGTGGCGGACGTGGTGCGTCGTCGCCAGGCCCGTCCTGGCCTCATGGGTGCGGATCACGATTTCGGTCGGCCGCTCCTCAACGAGCGTCAGCCGGTAGGCGTGGCCGTCGCCGTTGCCCGCGTCGGCGGCGACGTGGCGCACCAGCGCATCGACGTCGGTGATCTGCTCCTCGAGCATCCGCGCCTGCTGCATGAACGAGACGACGCTGTGGCCGTGCGCGGCGCGCAGCGCGGCCGCCCAGCCCTCGTACTGGCGCAGCAGCCGCACGAAGCGCCGCCACCGAGCGTCGGTCAGCTTGAACGCCTTGCCATCCTGGTCGGTGATCTCGAGCTTGTCGAACTTGTCGCCGAGCAGGATGTCCTCGAGCTCTGACTCACGCTCGATGTAACGGTGGTTCTTGCCCCGCGTCAGCCGGTACAGCGGCGGCTTTGCGATGTACACGTAGCCGGCCTCGATCAGCGGCTGCATCTCGCGGAACAGCAGCGTCAGCGCGAGCGTGCGGATGTGCGCGCCGTCGACGTCGGCGTCCGTCAGCAGCACGATCTTGTGGTAGCGGGCGCGCTCGATGTCGAACTCCTCGCGCACGCCGGCGCCGATCGCGGTGATCAGCGCCTGGATCTCGGTGTTGGACAGCACCTTGTCGATGCGGCTCTTCTCGACGTTGAGGATCTTGCCGCGCAGCGGCAGGATCGCCTGCGTGGAGCGGTCCCGCGCCGACTTCGCCGAGCCGCCGGCGGAGTCGCCCTCGACGATGAACAGCTCGCACAGCGACGGGTCCTTGACCGAGCAGTCGGCGAGCTTGCCCGGCAGCGTCGAGTTCTCGAGCGCCGACTTACGCCGCGTCGTGTCGCGCGCCTTGCGGGCCGCGACGCGGGCGCGCGCCGCGTCGATCGCCTTGCGCACGATCGCTCGGGCCTCGCGCGGGTTCTCCTCGAAGAACTCCCCGAGCTTGGCGTACACGACCTGCTGCACGAAGCTCTGCATGCCCGGGTTGCCGAGCTTGGACTTCGTCTGGCCCTCGAATTGCGGGTCGGTCAGCTTCGCCGAGACGACCGCGGTCAGGCCCTCGCGCACGTCCTCGCCAGTGAGGTTGTCGTCCTTCTCGCGCAACTCGTTGTTGTCACGCGCGTACTTGTTGATCGCGCTCGTGACCGCCGATCGGAAGCCAGACAGATGCGTCCCGCCCTCGAGCGTGTTGATGTTGTTGGCGAACGAGAACACCGACTCCTGGTACGTGGCGTTCCACTGCATCGCGACCTCGACCGCGCCCTCGTCGGATTCGCCCTCGAGGAAGATGATCTTGCGCTGCAGCGGGTCCTTGTTCTCGTTCAGGAACGCCACGAAGTCGACGATGCCGCCGTCGTACTGGAACTCGACCCGGTTGCCCTCGCCGCGCTCGTCGACGATCGTGATGTTCAGGCCGCGCGTCAGGAACGCGGTGTCGCGCATCCGCTCCTCGAGCGTCTTGAAGTTCAGCTCGAGCGTGTCGAAGATCTCGGCGTCGGGCAGGAACGTGATCGTGGTGCCGGTCTCCTTGGTCGCCTCGCCCTTGACCATGTCGCCGTCGGGCTTGCCGCGCGTGAAGCTCTGGCGGAACACGTGCCCGTTGCGGCGCACCTCGGCGTCCAGGGACTCCGACAGCGCGTTGACGACCGACAGGCCGACACCATGCAGGCCGCCCGACACCTTGTAGCCGCCGCCGTCGCCGAACTTGCCACCGGCGTGCAGAACGGTCAGCACGACCTCGAGCGCGGGCCGGCCCTCCTTCTCCATCACCGCCACCGGGATCCCGGCGCCGGCGTCGGCGACCGTCACCGAGTTGTCCGGATGGATCGTCACCGTCACGGCATCGTTGCGGCCCGCCAGCGCCTCGTCGACGGAGTTGTCGACGATCTCGTAGACGAGGTGGTGCAGACCACGCTCGCCGGTCGAGCCGATGTACATACCCGGCCGCTTGCGGACGGCCTGCAGACCCTCCAGGACCGTGATGTCCTGGGCGTCGTATCTAGATTCTGGGCCCGCGCCCGGGCGAGCCCCTTCGTCGCTTGCCAACGATCCTCCGGTGACCTTGAGACGCCCCGGTCCCGCGCCGCGGGACGGCGCACGAGGACGTCAAGAATTTGTGCCGTAAATGATAGCACACGCCGACCCCGGAACGCCCCGCGCTGTGTCACAATTTACCTGCAAACTGTGACAATTTTGGGTCGATTGCAGGCGCCGCCGCGGGCGCTACGGCGCGTCTCGCCTCGCCGCCGGTCAGCGGCCGTGACCGACGGCCACGCAGCGCAGCCTCGTCAGCGACCCTTGGTCGAGCCTCGCGTTCAGCTCAGACAGGATCTGCGGCGACATCAGATCGAGTTCCTGGGCCCACATCGCGTCCGCGCAGGAGACCGTCAGCGAGCCACCGCGTTCGGCGGTCGGAGTGCTCTGACGGGCGAGCTCGGGGCCGACCGCCGCGGGCCAGATCCGCTGGACGTCGCCGAGCAGCGTCCGCGGCGCGAGCTCGTCGGCGAGCATCTCGAGCGCCGGCGCAAGCGATCGTGGCGAGCGGCGGTACGACGGCATCAGCGGCTCGCCGCGGCGACGTCGTGGACGGTGGCATCGTCTACATCGAGCCGGTGCACGTCGCCCTCGTCGGCGCCGGGCACGTGCTCGGGGTCGGTCGCCGTGATCACCGACTGCCCCTCGCTGGAACGCAGCAACTCGATCAGTGACTCGCGCCGCGCGGAGTCGAGCTCGGACATGACGTCGTCGAGCAGCATTACCGGGGGCGCCTCGCGGCGGTCGCAGAGCGCCTCGCGCTCGGCCAGCAGCCATCCGAGCAGGGCCAACCGCTGCTGGCCCTGTGACCCGTAGCTGCGCAGCTCACGGCCCATGCGCGACACCGACACGTCGTCGCGGTGCGGTCCGTGGCCGGTGAACCCGCGCTCGATGTCGCCGGGCAGCCGCTCGCCGAGCTCGGCCACCAGCTCCTCGACGGTCGTCGCACGCGAACGCGGCCGGTAGCGGATCGCCGGGTCACCGTCGAGGCCGAGCAGCTCGCAGACGCCGGCGAACGGCTCGGCGACCGTGTCGAGCGCGGCGCGGCGGTCGCCCATCAGCTCGATCCCATGACGTGCAAGCTGCAGGTCCCAGGGCTCGAATGTCGCACGGACCGCCTCACCGGCACCCTGGCCGCGCACGCGGGCGATCAGCGCGTTGCGCTGCGCGAGCGCCTGCGCGTAGGCCTTGCGCGCCGCCGTGCGCGCCGGCCAAAGCGCCGCGACGAACTGGTCCAGATGTGCCCGGCGAATCGACGGCGCGCCCTTGATCAGCTCGAGCCGGTCGGGATCGAACACGCTGATCAGCGGCCGGTACGCGACGTCGAGCAGACGCTGCACCGCGGCGCCGTCGGCCTACATCCGCTTGACCTCGCCGGGGCTGAAGCCGACGGCAAGCTCGTGATCGCCGTCGACAGCGGTGACAGTCGCGACGACGCGCGTCGCCGACTGTCCGAAGCGGACGACCTCCCGCTCGTTGGAGGTGCGGCAGGAACGACCCGTGCAGCCGAAGTACAGCGCCTCCAGCAGGTTCGTCTTGCCGGCGCCGTTGGGCCCGGTGATCACCGTCAGCTGCGGGCCGAACGACGCCTCGGCCCGCTCATAGCAGCGGAAGTCGCGGACGGTGACGCGCTTGACGCGCATGGGGATATGTCTAGACGTTCAGCCTGATCGGCATGATCAGGTAACGGAAGCGGCTTTCGTCGGCCGACTCGATCAGCCCCGGGCGCAGCGGGCTGATCAGCTTCAGCACGACGTCTGAGTTCTCGATCGCTTCAAGCCCCGCGCGCAGGAATTCGGCGTTGAACCCGATCTCCAGCGGCTCGCCGCTGAACGCCAGCGGCAGCGACTCGCGCGCCTCGCCGACGTCCGGCGTCTGCGCCGAGACCGTCAGCTCGCCCTCGGCGAACGCCAGCCGCAGCGGCGCGTTCTTCTGCGCCAGCAAACTGATCCGCCGCACGACCTCGGTGAACTCGCCGCCCGACAGCCGCAGCTCGTGCTCGAAGGACTCGGGCAGCAACTGTCGGTAGTTGGGGAACTGGCCGTCGATCAGCCGGCTGGAGAGCACGATCTTGCCGAGCGTGAACAGCACCTGGTTGGCGCGCACGCTGACGGTCAGCTCCTCGCCGTCCGCGCCGCCGCCCACCAGCCGCGCGAGCTCCTGCAGCGCCCGCGCCGGCACGTTGACCTCAAACCCCGAGCTCAGCGGCGTTTCGAGCGTCGTCTCCTTGACGCTCAGCCGGTAGGAGTCGGTCGCGACCATCCGCAGGTCGCGTTCGGCCGCCGACACGAGGATCCCGGTCAGCACCGGCCGGGTCTCGTCGCGCGAGGCCGAGCCGGCGACCTTCGTCGCGGTCTGCACGAACGCCTCGGCGGGCAGCTGCACCGCCGACTCCGACTCCGGCTCGGGGAACGGCGGAAAGTCCTCGGCGCGCAGCGTGCGGATGTCGAACGTCGCGTTGCCGGCCTTGATCTCGACGTCCTGCTCGGCCGAGCGCAGTTCCAGCGTCACCTGTGAGGAGGGGAGCGAGCGGACGACGTCGAGCGTCAGCCGCGCCGGCAGCACGACCGTCCCCTCGCGCACGACCTCTGCCTCGAGCGGGACACGGAGACCGACGTCCATGTCGGTCGCGCGCAGCTCGCACCCCGCCGATGTGGCCGCGAGCTGGACGCCGGACAGGGCCTGGATCGCCGACCGGGTCGAGGCGACTCGGCTGACCGTCTGCAGCTGCGTGTGAAGGGTGTCGCGATCCAGGGAGATCTTCACGTCAAGTACTCCTAAAGAGGATTAGCAGTCGTAGGGATCATGAAGCTGTTGAGAAGTCGGCGAGGGCTCGCAGTTTGGGCGAAGATCGAGGGTATGTGGGCGACCGCGTGAGTCTGTCAACAACCGCGGTCGTCCGGATCTGTCGACAGCTGACCCCGCAGCCTGGTGAGGTCGTGCACAGCTGCTTGGTCGGTTGTCAACCGCTCGGACACACGCCTGCAGGCATGCAGCACGGTGGCGTGGTTGCGCCCGCCGAACGCACGACCGATCGTCGGCAGCGACGCGTGAGTGAGATCGCGCGCGAGTTGGATCGCCAGCTGCCGGGGCCAGTTGACGCGGGCGGCGCGGCTGGATGAGACGAGCTCCTCGACGGTGAGGTCGAACGCGGCGGCGACCGTCGCCTGGATCTCGGCGATCGTCGGTGGCTGGGACCCGACCGGGCGTCCGCCCGACAGGGCCTCCGAGTGCTGCCCGCGCGCGCCGCGGCTGCCGGGGCGGCGCTCGGACCGGACCGGGTACATCGTGTCGAGCACCTCGGCAGTCAGGGCCGGGTCGATCGGGCGGCCGGTGAGCGAGTGGAACGCGACGACGCGGATCAGCGCGCCCTCGAGCGCGCGGATGTTGTCGGTCACCCGCTCGGCGATCAACTCGAGGACCTCGGGGTCGCCGATCCGGACGTTGTCCAGCGCCGCTCGCTTGCAGAGGATCGCGACGCGCGTGTCGTGGTCGGGTGGGGCGATCTCGGCGACGAGGCCTGCCTCGAAGCGCTCGCGCAACCGCTGCTCGATCGCGGTCAGCGCGCGCGGCAGCCGATCGCAGGTGAGCACCAGCTGCCGGCCGTTCTCGTACAACGCGTTGAAGGTGTGGAAGAACTCCTCCTCGGTCTTGGCCTTGGAGGCGAGGAACTGGACGTCGTCGAGCAGGAGGACGTCGGCGTCGCGGTAGGCGCGCTTGAACTCGGCCAGGCCGCGCGCGTTCAGCGCGGTGATGAAGTGGTTGGTGAACGACTCGGCCGAGGCCAGCCGCACGACCGCATCCGGGCTGTAGGCGCAGACGAAGTTGCCGATCGCGTGCAGCAGATGGGTCTTGCCCATCCCCGGTGGCGCGTACAGGAACAGGGGGTTGTACGCCTGCCCAGGGTTCTCGGCGACCGCCAGCGCGGCCGCGTGCGCGAGATGGTTGCCGCGGCCGATGATGAACTGCTCGAACCGATAGCGGGGGTTGAGCGGGCTGCCGGCGGTCCCAGCGGGACCGCCGGGCTCGGCGTCGGTCGGGCGCCGCGGCCGGCCGCTGGAGCGTGGCGCCGCCACGCTCGCGGGACGCTGCTCGCCGCCGGCGAGGAGCCCGTCGATCACGACCCGGACGTCGTCGCCGAGCGCTGCGGTACAGGCGGCGGCGATCACCGCGCCGTAACGGCCGATCAGCCAGCCGCCGGTGTCGGGTGGGGCGGTGAGCGCCAGGGTGCGGCCGTCGAACGATTCGCTGCGGAGCGGCGCAAGCCAGATCTCGAACGCCGAGTTGCCGACGCGGCTCTCTAGCTCAGCGCCGAGCCTGCTCCAGGCGGACATGGCGTCATGGTGCTCCGGCAGCGGCAATCGGCTCCTCTGCGAAAGGGGTCAAGCAAACGTGATCGATGAGGATTCCGGCGGCGCAGGCGTGCCCCGCGGGGCGGCGAATATATCAACGGCGATCGACCCTCCGGCGGGCCTGGCGGCGACCCTTGACGCAAAGCGCGAGAAAAAGCGAAAGGCGCCGACGAGCGGCCCCTGCGGCACCCCTGTCCGGGCGTTCAGAGGCGCCGCGTATACTCGGCCGTCGCAGCCGTCGATCGACGCTAACGACCCATGAAACGCACCTATCAGCCAAAGAAGCGCAAGCGCGCCCGCACGCACGGGTTCCGCGCGCGCATGCAGACCCGCGCCGGGCGAGCGACGCTCAAGCGCAGGCGCGACAAGGGCCGCAAGCGCCTGACGGTCTGATGAGCGCGGACCGCGCGGGTGTCGTGTCCGCGAAGCGGTCAGGCCGCGGTCGTCTGTCGCGCAGCGCCGAGTTCGAGCGCGTGTTCCGCCATGGCCGGTCGCATGCCGGCCGCGACCTCGTGCTGTATGTGTTCCCGCGGGGCGAGGATGACGGCGCGGCGCGGTTGGGGTTGTCGGTTTCGCGCAAGGTCGGTGGCGCCGTCGAGCGTAATCGGATCAAGCGGCTGCTGCGCGAGGCGTTCGCGCGCGAGGGCCGGCGGTTGCCGGCGGGCACCGACGCGGTCGTGATCGCCCGACCCGGTTCGCGGGACCTCGCCGAGCGCGACGGCCTCGCGGGAATCCTCGAGTCGCTCGCGGCGCTGATCGACAAGGTGCCCGGCGCAGCGCCCCGCGGGGTCGAGACCGACAGCGGCTGATGGCCTCGACGCCGCCGTCGCAGTTGGCCCGCACGGTCGTCCTGCTCCCCATTCGGGGCTATCAGAAGCTGATCTCGCCGATGCTCGGCGCCCATTGCAAGTACTACCCGTCGTGCTCCGAATACGCGGTACAGGCGATTCGGCGATTCGGCATACTGCGAGGACTCGTCCTCGCTGGCTGGCGGCTGCTTCGCTGCAATCCTTTTAGCCGCGGGGGCTATGACCCAGTCGAGGAGCAGCGGCTGTTCAAAGCCCGACCCGCTCCGCGCACCAGCCCCTGACCGATGCTCGTCACCGCCAACATCTTCCAGCCGCTGATCGACGTCTTCGAGTCGGTCCTGACGTTCTTCCACAACAACCTGGGGATCGGTTGGGGCTGGTCGATCATCCTGCTGACCGTGGCGGTGCGCGCGGTGCTGCTGCCACTGACGTTCCGCCAGATCAAGTCGATGGTGCGGATGCAGGCGCTCGCTCCGCAGATGAAGGAGATCCAGAAGAAGTACAAGGACAACAAAGAGCGCCAGTCCCAGGAGATGATGAAGTTCTACCGGGAGAACAACGTCAATCCGTTGGGCTCCTGCCTCCCGCTGGTGCTGCAGCTACCGGTGTTCGTCGGGCTCTACTACATGCTGCGCGAGAGCCTGCGCAAGGACATCTGCCCGCAGGTGCAGGCCGCGTATCAGGCGGCGCACCACACGACGAATACGACCGCGTGCGGCGCTGGTCACGGGGCGGGCTTCCTGTTCATCCCGGACCTGACCGACAAGGCCACGGGCTGGGTGCTGGTCGTCCTGATCATCTTGTACGTCGGCTCGCAGTTGGGCTCGACGCTGGTGATGTCCTCGGCGGCGACGATGGACCCGATGCAGCGCAGGATGATGATGTTCCTGCCGCTCGTGTTCGTGCTGTTCATCTTCCGCTTCCCGGCCGGCCTGCTCGTGTACTGGATCACGACGAACCTGTGGACGGTGGCGCAGCAATGGGTCGTGCGCCAGCGGATCGGGCCACGCCTGGCCGCCAGCGACGGCGACACGATCGACAGCACCGCCGGGCCGCCGGGCGACAAAGCGAAGGGATCGGGCGCGAGGTCCGGTCCCGGCTCCGCTACGGCGAGCAAGGCGCTGCCCAAGGGCGAGTCCGGGAACGGCAAGGGCGATGCCGCGCCCGCCACGGGCGGGCTCGCCGCGTTGTTCCGTGGCCGCCTGCAGCCATCCGCGGAGTCCGAGAGCGGCGGTACCAACGGCAAGGGCGACGGCGACTCGGGCGCGAGCGTGAGCTCGGGCTCGCGGTCGCGGACGTCGCCGGGATCTTCGTCGGGGTCGAGCTCCGGCAGAGGGTCGAGGTCCGCGCGCGGCTCGGGCTCGGGCTCGAGCTCGTCGAAGGCCTCCGGGAGGGCGTCGGGCGGTGGTTCGGGCGGCAGTGGGTCGGGCGGCTCCGGTGGCTCGGGCAGCGGTCAGAAGCCACCGCCGCCGCCGCGCAAGCGCAAGAAGCGTTCGGGCCGGAGGCGGTGACCGATGGCGGTCGATGAGGCAAGCGATCGCGTCCGCGGGATGCTCGAGGAGATCGCCGATGCTGCCGGCGTCGACGCCGACGTCGAGGTGCACGTCGAGAACGACGGGATCGTCGCCGAGTACGTCGGCGACGAGCTCGGGGTGTTGATCGGCCGCCACGGCCAGACGATCGACGCGATCCAGCACCTTGCCTACCGGATCGCGACGCCCGGCGACGGCGAGCGCGTGTCGGTCGTCGTCGACGCCGCCGGCTATCGCGAGCGCCGCGCGGAGACGCTTCGCCAGGCGGGCGACCAGGCCGCCGAGGCGGCGGTCGCGGGTGGCCGCCCGGTCCCCCTGCAGGCGATGTCGGCGCTCGAGCGCAAGGTGATCCACGAGCACTTGAAGGGCCGCCGCGGGATCGAGACGTACTCCGAGGGCCAGGAGCCGTCCCGGCACCTGGTGGTCGCGCCAACCGTCTCGTAGCTGGTCGCGCGGCTGGGTTGGCTCAGCGCGGCGCTCCGGTGCGGCACTGCGCGCGTCCCGACCGGGAGCGCGCCTTTCTGGCGCCGAGTGTGCGATGGCGGGGTCACGGCTGGGGCCGAGTGTGCGATGGCGGGGTCACGCCCGAGGTGCGACCGTTCGTGACGCGCGCATCCCGCACCTGCGCGTAACCACGTGACACCGCCCAGAACGGTGGCTGCGCACCGGTTTTCGGTTTGTTCTATTTGTCCGGCTATCCCGGACAAATGGGGCACCCGGGCGGTGTGATGCGGCCGCCGACAGAGGGCGATTCGCGACGAGCGCCCGATGCCGCGGCCCGCGGCTGGCGTCGGCGGATCTCAGCTCCGCGGTGCGGTCACGCGGTGGCGCGCGATCACGTCGGCGTAGCGAGCACACATGCGGTCGAACCGCTCGGCCGCATGCGCGTCGCGCTCGGGGGTGATCTCGTTCTCGAGGATCGGCAGCAGGTCGTGCACGAGCGCTTCGCCGCGCGCCATCCACTGGTAGTAGCGGCGACCGCCGTGGTCGTACGGGCCATATAGCTTGCAGCTGGGAAACCGCTCCTGGAGCCAGCGGAACAGCGCCTCGTGGCGGACATGCATCCGCAGCACCACCTGCGGTTGCCGGCCGTCGCCGCCGAACGACCCCTCGCCGACGAGCAAGCCGATCAGAAAGCCGCGATCGAACGCGGAGAGCTCGGGCATCGTCTCGGAGTTGTAGCCACACGGTCGGGCGTGAGCTCGAATCGGGCCCGGTCCCGCCGAAGGTTGGACATCTGGCCCGCCCCCGCGGGCCGATCTGTCCAAGCTTCGGTTCGAGGCGGTGATGCAGGCGGCAGGAGGAGCGGGCGGCGGTCCGGCGGAGACGATCTCGCGCCCGCCCAGCCCCGCCGAGCCCCGCCGCCTGCCTCGCCCGGCCCAGCCCCGCCGAGCCCCGCCGAGCCCCGCCCCGCCCGGCTCGCCTGCCTCGCCGGGTCCGCGCCGCCCCGCCGCGCCTCGCCGCGCCCGCTCGCGCGCCACCCAGCTCCGGCGACCTTCCGCGCAAACGCAAGTCCGCGTTGCTTCAAAGCCCCCGAGGCTTGCACCGTGTTTCACCGTAAAGAAAAACGTGAAACATCGGCCGGCGGCGCCATGCGCGTCGCCGGCGCCTCACCGCCCGTCGGGGGCGCGCCTTGGGCGCCGGCAGGCGGCCGGCGGTCCCTGGTCCCGGTAGTTTCGCGAGCCATGGATGACGTCGAGGTGTCGTTGGATCGCCTGGCGGAGCGCTGGCGACTGCCGGCGGCCGCGCCGCAGCAGTTGCGACGGTTGCTGGCGCTCGTCGGCGGTGAGGGGTCGGCTCCGACGACGGTCCGGGAGCCGCAGCGGGTGATCGACGATCATCTCGCGGACTCGCTCGTCGCGTTGGATGTGCGCGACCTGGTCTGGCAGGACTCGACGATCGCGGATCTCGGTGCCGGCGCGGGATTCCCGGGGCTGCCGCTGGCGATCGCACTGCCGAGCAGCGACGTGTTCCTGATCGAGAGCAACGCTCGCAAGTGCCAGTTCCTGCTCCGCGCGGCGCGGGAGTGCGAGCTGGCCAACGCCCACGTCGTGCGCGAACGCGCGGAGCTGTGGCGCGACGGGCTCAGCCGCTGCGACATCGTCGTCGCGCGGGCGCTGGCGGCCCTTCCTGTCGTCGCCGAGTATGCGGCGCCGCTGCTGCGAGTCGGCGGCGCGCTTGTCGCCTGGCGCGGCCGCCGCGATCCGACCGAGGAGGCCGCCGGCGCCCGCGCGGCCGCGCAACTTGGCCTCGAACCGCGGCCGCCGACCCCGGTCTCGCCGTATGAGGCCGCCGAGCACCGCCACCTGCACGTGATGGTCAAGGTCGGAGACACGCCGGCCAAGTACCCGCGCCGGCCCGGCGTCGCCCGCAAGCATCCGCTAGGCGTCTGAGCCGCGCGGTGGGGGTGCGGCGCCGTATTGCTGCGGCAGTTGGGGGATTCCTTGCACCTGCCGAAAGCAATCCCCCGTCCGGATGAGGGCAACACGGTCAGCCGGATGCGCCCACGGAGCCCCCCGGACCTGTGGTTCGTGTGACTGGCGGCGGTTGCTGCGTGTGTCTGCTGTGGCTCGTGAGCCTGGCGGCGGTTGCTCCGCGCCCACGAAGCTGCGCGGCGGGCTCCGGTCGACGGAAATCAGCGCCCTCTCGAGCCATCGCCGGGCGCCCGGGCCGGCAGCCATGGGACTGCTCGCCGTTGCGCGGGCTCTGACCGCCGCCGGCGCTAGCTTCCGTGCTGCGATGGGCACCGTGTACGCGATCGCCAACCAGAAGGGCGGCGTCGGCAAGACGACGACGGCCGTGAACCTCGCGGCGTGCGTCGCCGAGGCCGGCTACGAGGCGCTGCTGGTCGACATCGATCCGCAGTCCAACGCGACGATCGGGCTCGGGCTCGACAAGCGCGCGGCGCCGACCGTGTACGACGCCCTGCTCGGCGATGTGCCGCTTGCCGACGTCGTGCGTCCCACTGGGATCGACCATCTCGCGATCGCCCCCGCAGGCCCGGATCTGGCGGGAGCCAACGTCGAGCTGCCGCGACTGCCGGGCTCGGAACGGCGCCTGCGGGAGACGCTCGAGCCGGTACGCGAGCGGTATGCGTTCGTGCTGCTCGACTGCCCCCCATCGTTGGGGCCGCTGACGGTCAACGCGCTGGTCGCCGCCGACCGGGTGATTGTGCCCGTGCAGACCGAGTACTTCGCTCTCGAGGGGCTCGCGGGCCTCCTCGACACGCTGCAGCTCGTCAAGCGCGAGCTCAACCCGAGGCTGACCGTCGCGGGCATGCTGTTGACGATGCACGACACCCGAACCCGGCTCTCGCACGACGTCGAGGCCGAGGTCCGCGGCCACTTTTCGGACCTCGTGTTCGAGACGGTGATCCCGCGCAACGTCCGCGTCGGGGAGGCCCCGAGCTTCGGCAAGCCGGTGATCCATTACGACCCGCACAGCGCCGGCGCGGATGCGTACTTCGAGCTGGCCAAGGAGGTGGCCGCGCGTGGCTGAGCAACGCCGCGGCATGGGGCGCGGCCTGGCCGCAATCCTTGCCGTCTCTGACCGTGAAGACGAGGACGAGGTCGAGGAGCTCCGCAGCCTGCCAGTCGACCTGATCGTCCCGAACCCAGACCAGCCGCGTCGGCGCTTCGACGAGGACGCGCTGGTGTCGCTGTCGGAGTCGATCCGCGAGCGCGGCGTGCTGCAGCCGGTGCTCGTGCGCCCGCTTGCGTCCGGCAAGTACGAGCTGATCGCCGGCGAGCGGCGCTGGCGCGCAGCAAGCCTGGCGGGGATGGCGACGATGCCCGCGATCGTTCGGCCCCACACCGACGCCGCCACGCTCGAGCTGGCGCTGATCGAGAACATGGCGCGCGAGGACCTCAACCCGATCGAGGAGGCGCGCGCATGCGAGGCGCTAACCGAGGAGCTCGGCCTCTCGCGTGAGGACGTCGGCCGCCGCGTCGGTCGCGGCCGGGTCGCGGTTTCGAACTTGTTGCGTCTGCTCGAACTGCCCGATGAGGCGGTCGAATTGATCGAGGAGGGCCGGCTTTCGGAGGGCCATGGCCGCGCGCTGCTGACGGCCGCCGGCAACGACGAGCGACGCCGGCTCGCCCGTAACGCGGTCGACGGGCGCTGGTCGGTTCGTGAGCTGGAGGCGCGTGCCCGCGGCGAGCGTCCGGTACATCGCGCCACCCGCCGGCGCCGCCGCGCGCTGCACCCCGATCAGGAGGACGCGATCGTCCGTATCAACGATTCGCTCGAGTCAGCCCTCGGCCGCGAGGTTGAGGTCACCGCGACCGCCGAGGGCTACCGCGCCCACCTCAGCTTCGACTCGCTCGAGGATGCGCTTGAGCTCGCCGAGCGCCTCGACGGCGCCGTACACCCCACCAGTTCCTGAGCGTTTCGGCCAACGCGCCGCATCCTCGAACTAATTTCCGGTGCGTAAACGAAGATCCATTCTTCGCTTCTCGAGCCGGCTGAGCGTTAGGCTCGTCGGCTCACCAAGCGCAGGAGGGACCGGATGCAGAGCAGTACCACGGGGAACGGGCGCGGACCGCTGATCCTGATTCACGGCGCCTGGCTGTCGTCGAGCAGCTGGGCCAACTATGAGGAGTACTTCGCCAAGCGTGGATTTGACGTCTCCGCCCCGGAGTGGCCACGCAAGCAGGGCGGCGTCGAGGAGATGCGTGAGACGGCCGAGGCGTCGGCGGGTCTCGGCGTGCAGGAGATCGTCGACCACTACGCGCGGCTGATCGAGGCCCTTGATCAGCCCCCGGTGCTGATCGGACACTCGTACGGCGGGCTATTCGTCGAACTGCTTCTCGACCGTGGCCTCGGGCGAGCCGGGGTGGCGATGAGCCCGGCGCCGCCGAAGGGGATCCTCGCGCTTCCGTTCTCGACCCTGAAGGCGGGCGCGCCGGCACTGGCGCACCCGTCGAAGTGGCACGGGGTCGTGACCTTGTCGCCCGAGGAGTTCAGATACGCCTTCGTCAACACGTTCTCGGCGCCGGACGCGGCCGACGCGTATGAGCGCTACGCGGTACCCGAGACCGGCCAGATCTTCTACGAGGCCGGATTTGCGAACTTCCATCTCCACCCGGCCACCGAGGTCCATTTCAAGAGCGAAGCGCGGGCGCCGTTGCTGATCGTCGGCGCGGCCGAGGATCACACCGTGCCGGCGTCCCTGTCGAAGGCGCAGTACAAGCGCTACGAGAGCTCTCCGGCCAGGACTGACTATCTGGAGTTCGCCGGGCGGCCCCACTTCCACATGGTCGCCTCAGACTGGGAGGAGGTCGCAGCGGCGGTCGACAACTGGCTCGACGGCGTGCTCGACGCGCCCGTCGCCGGGACCGAGCAGGCTCCGTAGGGGCGCCCCGCGATGGACCTGGAGCTGAGGGACAAGGTGGCGGTGGTCACCGGCGCCAACAACGGGATCGGGCTCGCGATCACCAAAGCGCTGGCCGGCGAAGGCGCGTACGTCGTCGCCGGGTCGCGCTCGACCGACAACCTGGACCGCTTGGACTGGGGTCGACGGCTTCTTGGCCACCGGCGACGAGGAGTTCGACTGGGCGCTGCGGATCAACTTCTTCACCGCGCTGCGTGCGATCCGCGCCGCGCTGGCGCCGATGCTCGACCAGGGCTCGGGGTCGATCGTGAACGTCGCCTCGGTCAACGCCTTCTTCGAGCCGGACGGCGCCACCGTTGACTACGGCGCGGCCAAGGCTGCGGTCCTGAACCTCAGCAAGTCCCTCTCCCAGGAGTTCGGCCCGAAGGGGATCCGTGTCAACTGCGTGTCGCCGGGGCAGGTGAGCACCGGCCTGTGGCTGGGCGAGGATGGCGTAGCCGCCACGATCGCGCAAGCCGCCGGAGTCGACGCCGACGCGATCCGCGCCGCGGCGGCGGAGGCGATCGCGACCGGCCGCTTCAGCACCCCGGAGGAGGTCGCGACGCTGGTCACGATGCTCGCGTCCGAGCGGATCGCGAACCTCAACGGCGCGAACTACGTGATCGACGGCGGGCTGATCAAGACGACGTGAGCCTGGAGACGCGCGAACGCCGCACCGATGCGCCGTTAGAATCGGTCCCTCGCCGGGCGATTAGCTCAGTCGGTTAGAGCGCTTCTCTGATAAGGAAGAGGTCCCAGGTTCGAGTCCTGGATCGCCCATGCGCGGGGGTCGGATCCGACCGCGACATGCGGGTTGATGGCCTACGGTACGGCGCCATGACCCCTACGGATACGACCGACCCGAACATCTGGATCTGCGCGACCTGCGGCGTCGAGCACGCCGACGACCAGGGCGTGTGCCCGATCTGCGCCGACGAACGC
>DASUHF010000090.1:0-77876 GCA_036273655.1 Solirubrobacteraceae bacterium
CGCGCGCCGGCGCCGCCGAGCGTCAGCGGCACCATCACGAACCCGCTGACGACGGCGACCAGCAGGAACGGCAGGCCGGTCGCGCCGGCGCCGGCGAGCAGGCCCCCGACCGCGGGACCAAGCATCATCCCGACCGACGCGCACGTGACCGAGGGGCCGATCCGGGAGCCGCCGTTCTCGGCGTCGATCTCGGCCAGCCACGCGACCCCGGTCGTCCACATGACCCCGAACGCGACGCCGAACAGCGCCCGCCCGGCGAACAGGGCAGCCAGCGATGGGACGGCCTGGGCCAGGCACGAGACCACGAGCACCGCGCCCGAGATCATCGTGCAGCGGCTCGCGCCAATCCGGTCGGCAAGCACGCCCGAGGGCACCGAGACGGCGAGCGTCGCCAGTCCCGGCAGCGACAGCAGCAGCCCGGTCTCCGACGGGGACAGCCCATAGTCCGAGGAGAGGCGCGGCAGCAGCGGCACGATCGCGCCTTGCGCGACACCGCAGACCAGAAACAGCGCGTAGATGGACCAGAGCAGCTTCCTCGACATAGGCCTTCACAGACCATACGATCTGCGCCATGCGTTGTTTCATGACGATTTCCCGCTCGAATGATCGACACAGTTCATTGGGGCCTGGCAAGTCAGGCCGCGGTATGATCGCGCTTGCCCGTCGCTTGCGCGGTCTTACCGATGGCAACGATCGATATTGATAATCAGACGGATATCGACCTGCGCAGCCTCCGCGCGCTGGTGACGGTCGCCGATCAGGGCTCGTTCCGCGGTGCGGCACGCGAGCTCGGCTATACGCAGTCGGCGATCTCGCACCAGATCGCGTCGCTGGAGCGCAGCCTCGGGACGCCGCTGTTCACGCGCCCGGGCGGCCGTGGCGCGACCGCGCTGACCCCGGCCGGCAATGCCGTCTACCGCCGCGCCAGGCGCGTGCTCGGGGAGGTACAGACGCTCGCCGCCGATGTCCGCACGACCGTCACCGGCGAGCGCGAGACGCTGCGGATCGGGACCTTCCAGACGGCTACCACCGAGCTGCTGCCGCCGGCGCTGCGGACGCTGCGGGAGGAGCGCCCCGACGTCGAGGTGAGGCTCAACGAGATCCGCTCGCGGGCCCCGATCTACGACCAACTCGCGGCCGGCGAACTCGATCTCGCGTTCGTCGTCAACCCGGAGCCCGACGAGCGGGTGCAGTCGATTCCGCTGTTGGACGACCCATGGGTGATCCTGACGCGCCGCGACTCAGAGCTCGCCGCCGTCGAGACCCCGACATTCGATCTGCTCGATGGCGCCGAGGTGGTCGCCTGGAACCGGAGCTGGCGCACGCAGCGTGAGCTCGAGGAGGCGTGGCGGCGGCGCGCGATCGCACCACGCGTCGTATTCCGCACCGACGACAACCTCGCGCTGCAGCGGCTCGTCGCCGCCGGCTACGGTCACGCGTTCCTGGACCGGCTCGGCGCCTCCGGCGCGGTCGAGCCGTCGCTGACCTGGCTCGAGCCCGACGAGACGCTGACCCCCCGGCGGATCGCGATGTGCCACTCCCGCCACCGGGATCCGAGCGCGTCCGCGGTGATGGTGATGAACGCGATCCGAGCACAGTTCGGGAGCTGACCGGCCCCCGTTTGCTTCCGATGACCGAACCGATCCAGATCCGCGCCTGCGTGCTGCGAGGGCCTGGGGCGCTCGCGACCGAGACCGTGTCGCTCGCGGCTGCCGGCGCCGGGCAGATCCGGGTGCGGCTCGCGGCCGCGGGCGTCTGCCACTCCGACCTGCACCTCGCCGACGGCGAGCTCGGGAACGGGCGCTGGCCCGCGGTCATCGGCCACGAGGGCGCCGGCGTCGTCGAGGCGGTCGGCGACGGCGTCACGCACCTGGCGCCGGGCGATCATGTCGTGCTGGCGATGATCGTGCCGTGCGGCGCCTGCGCCGCCTGCCGTCGCGGCGACCGCACGCTGTGCGAGGTCGCCGGCGCTCGCGGATACGCGGGAACGCTCGCCGACGGCTCGAGCCGGTTGACGGGCGCCGGGGGCGAGACGCTGCAGCATGGCTTCGGCGTCGGCTGCTTCGCCGAGCAGGCGGTCGTGACCGCCGACGGCGCGATCCCGATTCCCCGCTCGCTGCCGCTGTGGCAGGCGGCGCTGCTCGGATGCGGCGTGCTGACCGGCTTCGGCGCGGTGCACCACGCGGCAGGGATCGGGATCGGCGACCGCGTCTGCGTGATCGGCTGCGGCGGTGTCGGACTGCAGGCGATCGCCGCCGCCAAGCTCGCCGGCGCCGCGCAGATCATCGCCGTCGACCGGCGCGACGACAAACTCGAGCACGCGCGGCGCCGTGGCGCCACCCACACGGTGCTCTCCGGCGACGCCGACGCGGCGCAGGAGATCCGCTCGCTCTCCCAGGGCGGCGTCGACGTGGCGCTCGAGGTCGTCGGAGCGGCCGCGACGATCCGACTCGCGTGGGACGCGTTGCGTCCGGGCGGGACGGCCGTCGTCGTCGGCGTGGCGCCGGTCGGCGTCGAGGTCGCGCTGCCGGCGCTCGAGTTCCTGTCGCAGAAGCGGATCATCGGCAGCTACTACGGCTCGGCCGACCCGGCCCAGTCGCTGGGACGGCTCGTCGAGCTCGCGGACACCGGCCGGCTGCCGCTCGGCGACATGGTCTCGCACCGGATCGAGCTCGACGGGATCCCCGAGGCGTTCGAGCGCCTGCGCCGCGGCGAAGGCGACCGCTCGGTCGTCGTGCTCGATCCCGAGCTCGCGGGCACGAGCGCCGACGGCAACCGCCCCACCCCCGACCACCGCGTGGAGGAACGACCATGACCGCAGCAACGCTCGACGGGTTGATCGGCGAGGGCTGGAGCGGCACCGATCCCGACGGCGCCCACGTCAACGTCGTGCTCGCCGAGCGCGGGACCGCGACCGCGGCGGCGCTGCTGACGACGTTCACCTCCCCGGCCCCCGGCCACGCTCCGATCCTCGTCGTCGTCGGCGAGGACAAGGACCACTACGAGCCGGTGTGGCCGCCGACGATCATGATCAACAAGGCGACCGCGACCGAACCGCGCCACCAGACCGTCACCTGGGGCGCCGGCCAGCTCGGGATCGCGCAGGGCGTGCTCGACGCGGTCGCCGAGGACCTGATCCCGTGCACCGGCGACCTGATCGTGTTCGTCGCGATCTACATCGAGCCCGACGCGACCGACGAGACCGCGGTCCGGGTCGCGAGCCGTGCGGCGACGCTGAAGGGGATCCGCACCGCGCGCCACGGACGGTCCGAGGCGGCGCTGGCGCTCGTGGAGCGCCGCGACGAGGTCACGAGTCCGTTCTACGGCGGCACGTGACCCGCGCATGAAGATCACGCGCATCGAGCTCCAACGGCTGACGCTGCCGCTGCAGCCGCCGTTCTACGCCGCCTGGGACCCCGACCCGCGGACCCGCTTTCACGCGACGATCGTGCGCGTTCAAACCGACGAGGGACTGACCGGGATCGGCTCGGGCGACACGATGGCCGGCTTTGAGGAGTTCGAGCACCTGTTCCTCGGCGCCGATCCGCTCGCGCTTGCCGCCCACGGCCGCACGCTCGAGACGATCTCGTTTCACGCCGGCCGATACTGGCCGCTGGAGGCGGCGCTGTGGGACCTGGCCGGCAAGGCGCTGGGCGTGCCGACCGCGACGCTGCTGGGCGGCGCAGCGGACCGGATCCCCGCCTACGCCTCGCTCGGCGAGCTGCGCTCCCCGTCCCAGCGCCACGAGGACGCGCGCGAGCTCGTCGCCCGCGGGTTCAAGGCCGTCAAGGTGCGGATCGCACGGGACCGCATCGCCGAGGGGATCGCGGTCGTCGCCGCGATCCGCGACGCCGTCGGCGACGCGCTCGAGATTCTCGTCGACCTCAACCAATGGTGGCGGATGGCCGGCGACATCGAACCTGGCTTGACGCCGCAGGGCGCGCGCACGGTCATCGAGCGCCTGCGCGAGCACGACGTTCTGTGGGTCGAGGAGCCGCTGGCCGGCGACGACCTCGCCGGCATGCGGATGCTGCGGCAGTCGACCGGCGTGCGGATCTCGGGCGGCGAGATGGCGCGGACGTTCGACGAGCTGCGCCGAGCGCTGGCGCAGGACGCGCTCGACCTCGTCCAGCCCGACGTCGTGCTGTCGCTCGGGATCGGCGCCGCGCGCACGCTTGCCGAGCTGGCGCTGCGCTCCAACCGCTGGTTCACGCCGCACACCTGGACGAACGGCATCGGTCTGCTGGCCAACCTGCACGTGTGCTGCGGCGTCGGCGGCGGCCCGTTCCTGGAGCTTCCCTACGACCCGCCGGGCTGGACCCCCGCGCGCCGCGACTTCATGCTTGCCGAGCCGATCGAGACCGACGCCGACGGATTCGTGCACGTGCCCTCCGCCTCCGGGCTCGGGATCGAGCTCGATGACGAGCGGGTCCGCCACTACGAGGTGACGGCGTGACCGCACCGCAGCTGCAGACCGAGGCGTTCATCGACGGCCGCTACGTGGCCGCCGCCGACGGGCGCACGTTCCAGAGCGTCGGCCCCCGTGACGGCAGCGTGATCGCGGACGTCGCCCGCGGCGACGCCGAGGACGTCGACCGCGCGGTCGCCGCGGCCCGGCGCGCGTTCGACGGAGGCGAGTGGGCGTTCGCCGACCCCGCGCAGCGGGGCCGCGCGCTGGTCGCGCTGTCTGAGTTGATGTTCGAGCAGCTCGAGCGACTGGCCGCGATCGAGTCGCTGGACACCGGGCACCCTATCTCTGACGCCCGCAATGTCGACGTCCCGAACGCCGCCCGCTGCTTTCGCTGGTACGGCGAGGCGGTCGACAAGGTCTACGGGGAGATCGCGCCGACCACGGCCGACGCGCTGGCGCTGATCGGGCGCGAGCCGCTCGGGGTCGTCGGCGCCGTCGTGCCGTGGAACTACCCGCTGATCATCGCCGCCTGGAAGCTCGCGCCGGCGCTCGCGGCCGGCAACTCCGTCGTGCTCAAGCCCGCCGAGCAGTCGCCACTGTCGGCGCTGGCACTCGCCGAACTCGCCGTGCAGGCGGGGATCCCGGACGGGGTCCTCAACGTCGTCCCGGGTTTCGGCGAGGAGGCCGGACAGGCGCTCGGGCGCCACCCCGACGTCGACAAGGTCGCGTTCACGGGCTCGGTGCCCGTCGGGCGCCTGTTCCAGCGCTACGCCGGCGAGTCCAACGGCAAGCAGGTATCGCTCGAGCTCGGCGGCAAGAGCCCGCAGGTCGTGCTCGCCGACGCGCACGACCTGCAGGCCGTGGCCGAGTCGATTGGCTGGGGGATCTTCTACAACGCCGGGCAGACGTGTCACGCCGGCTCACGGGTCGTCGTCGAGCAGCGGGTCGCCGACGAGCTGCGCGAGCGTCTGCGAACGGTCGCCGACACGTTCGTGCCGGGCGATCCGGCGTCCGAGGACACGATCCTCGGTGCCCTGATCTCCTCCGAGCACCTCGACAACGTGCGCGACCACGTGCGGCGTGCCCGCGACCACGGCGCCGCGATCGTGTACGGCGCCGAGCCGGCGACGCCGCCGGTCGCCGGCGGCGCCTACATGGGGCCGACGATGATCGACTCATCCGATGACCCCGGACGCGCGATCGTCTCAGACGAGGTGTTCGGCCCGGTGCTGACGCTGCAGACCGCGCGCGATGCCGAGCACGCGCTGCAGCTGGCCAACGGCACCCGCTACGGCCTCGCGGCGGCGGTGTGGACCCGTGACGTGACGACCGCCGGCCGGCTCGCGCGGAGGCTGCGAGCCGGAACCGTGTGGGTCAACACGTTCGACGCCGCGTCGATCGCAACGCCGTTCGGGGGTATGGGCGATTCCGGCCACGGCCGCGACCGCTCGCTGCACGCGCTTGATTCCTACACCCAACTGAAGACCACCTGGATATCGCTGACATGACCACTTCGCACGTCCAGCCCCGCCGGGTCGCCTTCGTCGGCCTCGGCCACATGGGCTCGCACATGTGCCGGCACGTGATCGCCGCCGGCCATGACGTCGCCGCGTTCGACCTCGATCGCCGCGCCGTGCGCGCGGCCGCGCGCGTCGGCGCGCGACCGGCGCGATCGCTGCGCGACAGCGTGGACGGCGCCGAGATCCTGATCACGAGCCTGCCCGGGCCGCCACAGGTGCGCGCGGTGCTGTGCGGCGCCGATGGCGCGATCGCACGGCTGGCGCCCGGCGCGCTCGTGATCGAGATGTCGACCAGCTCGCTGGAGGTCGGGCGCGAGGTGGCGGCCGCCGCGCGCGGGCGGCGGATCGAGCTCGTCGACGCGCCCGTCGCCGGCCAGACGATCGGCGCCGAGGCGGGCACGCTCGCGATCTATGTCGGCGGCTCCAAGAAGGCGTTCGCACGTGCGCTGCCGGTGCTCGAGGCGATGGGCGACCCGCAGCGCATCTTCCACCTCGGCCGCAGCGGCTCGGGCTATGCCGTCAAGCTGCTGCTCAACCTGATGTGGTTCATGCACCTGGTGGCGACCGCGGAGGCGCTGACGCTCGGCGTCCGCGCCGGCGTCGACCTCGAGCGGCTGCACGCGGCGCTCGTGCAGTCGCCGGCGAACTCGGCATTTCTTGAGCGCGACGTGCGGATGGTGCTCGACGACGGCGACTACGACGAGGGCTTCGCGATGAAGCTCGTGAACAAGGACCTCGGGCTCGCGGTCGACCTCGCCCGTGACGCGGGCGTGCCGGTCGAGATGGCGGCGCTCGTCGAGCAGCTGCACCGGCGCGCACGGCTGACCTACGGCGACGACGCAGGCGAGATGAGCGCGATCCGCCTCTACGAGGACGCGGCTGGGGTGTCGCTGCGGCTGCCGTCGGCGGCGCCGGCGACGACCACCCCGGACTCGTAGGCGATCACGACCAGCTGCGCGCGGTCGCGGGCCTCGAGCTTTGCGAACAGCCGCGCGACGTGGGTCTTGGCCGTCAGCGGCGAGACGACGAGCCGCTCGGCGATCTCGGCGTTGGACAGGCCACGTCCGACGAGCGTCAGCACCTCGCGCTCGCGCGGGGTCAGCTGCTTGAGCTCATCACAGGCCGGCCGGCCCGCGCCGCCGGCGACGAACGCCTCGATCAGCCGTCGCGTCAGCCGCGGCGCCAACAGCGCCTCGCCGGCGGCGACGACGCGCACCGCGCGCAGCAGGTCGACCGGCTCGACATCCTTGAGCAGGAACCCCGAGGCGCCCGCGCGCAGTGCACCGAACACGTACTCGTCGAGTTCGAACGTGGTCAGCACGACCACGCGCGTGTCCGTGAGCGACGGGTCCGAGGTGATCCGTGCGGTCGCCTCCAGCCCGTCGAGCACCGGCATGCGGACGTCCATCAACACGATGTCGGGCCGCATCCGGCGCACCAGGTCGAGCCCCTGGAGGCCGTCGGCGGCCTCGCCGACGACCTCGATGTCATCCTCTGAGTCCAGCAGCGCGCGGAAGCCGGCGCGGACCAGGCCCTGGTCGTCGACGAGTACGACGCTGGTCACGGTCACGCTCCGTCGCCCACCGCGATGCCGGCGATCGGCAGGCTCGCGTGGACCTGCCAGCCGCCACCGGGGCAGCGTCCCGCCTGGAGCGAGCCGCCGACCGCGGCGGCGCGCTCGCGCATACCTCGCAGCCCGTTGCCGGCCGCGACGCCGTTGACGCCGGCCGCGCCGTTGACGCCGGCCGCGCCGTTAGCGCCGTTAGCGCCGTTAGCGCCGCTGGCGCCGTCGCCGCCGAGGCCGTCGTCTGAGACCTCAATCGTCACCGCCCCGGACTCGCGGCGAACGCGGACCGCGGCGTGCGACGCGTGCGCGTGGCGTGCGACGTTCGTCAATGCCTCCTGCACGATCCGGTACCCGGTCGACTGCACCGACGCGGGTACGTCCGCGACCGCGGCGACATCGAGCTCGACGTCGACGCCGGCGTCGCGCAGCCTCGCCGCCAGCGGTGCGAGGTCCTGCAGCCCGGCGGACGGACCGAGCGGCGCGGCCTGCTTGGGGTCGCGCAGCACGTCGAGCGTCGAGCGCAACTCGGTGAGCGCCTCCCCGCTGGTGCGCTTGATGTCGCGCAGCGCGTCGTGCGCCTGGTCGGGATCGCGGTCGACGAGGTGCGCGGCGACGCCCGCCTGGACGTTGATCGCGGTCATCGCGTGCGCGACCACGTCGTGGATCTCTCGGGCGATCTGCAGGCGCTCCTCGCCGATCCGCCGCAGCGCCTGCTCGGACGCCGTCTCGGCGGCGCGCTCCGCCGCCTGTCGCCGGACGCGGAGCCAATCGCCAGCGATGATCGCGAGCAGGCACAGTCCAAGGTTGCGGCCGATCGAGGTGAGCTCGTCGGAGGTGCCGCCGTGACCGAACAACAGGACGACGAGCACCACGCACGGAACGACGCCCGCCGCCATCACGATCGATTGGCGCCGGTCGCCGCGCAGCGCACATTCGAACAGCGCCACCATCGGGATCAGCGCGATCGTGCTCGATGGGTTCAGCGCCCAGACCTCGAGCGCCACGCCGGCGGTGACCGGCACCACCAGCATGACGAAGCTGTAATGACGCCGCAGCACCAGCGGCAGGCAGGCGACGATCGTCGCGAGCACGCTGAGCACCGTGATCGGCTCGATCGCCGGGTCGCTGGAGAGCGCCGCATTGGCAATCATGATCGGCGGCAGCACCACCACCGGCCACCAATCGTTGACGAGCTCCGATCCGGCGAAGCGCCTCACGGTGCCCACGATCATACGGGCGCTACCCGGCCGCCGACAGCGCCGGCTCGCCGCGACGGCGGCCGCCCCGGGCCTCGGCCGGCGCGAGCACGCCGTGCAGCCGGTGCAGCCACCGTGGCGACCACCAGTTCCAGGCGCCCAGCAATCCCATCAGCGACGGCACCAGCAGCGCGCGGACGACGAACGCGTCGATCAGCACGCCGGCGACGACCGCGATGCCGATCTGCTGGATGAACGAGATCTGGCTGGTCGAGAACGCGCCGATCGCGACCGCCAGCAGGATCGCGGCGGCGCTGACGACACGGCCGGTCGCCCCGAGACCGGTGGCGACCGCCTCGCGGTCGGAGAGCCCGGCGTCGCGCTGCTCCTTGATGCGGCCGAGCAGGAACACGCCGTAGTCCGTCGATAGCGCGAACACGAGCGCAGCCGCGATCACGAACGAGGTCGTCTCGACGCCGCCGTCGGGCGTGTAGCCGAGCAGACCTGACAGATTGCCGTGCTGGAACACGACCACGACCGACGTCAGTGCCGCGCCCACGGTCAGCACGTTCATCGCGATCGCCTTCAGCGGCAGCACGATCGAGTCGGTCATCAGCCACAGCACCGCGAACGTCAGCACCGCGAGCAGCCCGAGCACGATCGGCAGGTGCGAGGAGATCGCCGCCTGCTGGTCGACGAACTCGGCGGCCTGGCCGGTCACATGGACGTCGAACGGCGCCGGGAGGGCACGGATCGTCGTGACGTCACGCTGGGCGCGGCTACCGGTCTGGTCGCCGCTCAGCTGCGCCTCGATCCGCCACGTCCGTGGCCCAAGGTAACGAGGCGGCGAGACGCGCTCGATGCCATGCATGGCGGAGACCCGGCTCGCGACCGACGCGACCGCGGGAGCGCTCGACTGCGGCGCCGCGATCGCGATCGTCAGCGGCTGCGTGCCGGCACCGGGGAACCGATGCGCGCTCGCGTCGGCGACGGTGCGAGCGCTCTGCGACGTCGGGATCACGCGGCTGTCGTCGTTCGAGCTCCAGTGAACCGACAGCGCCGGAGCGGCCGCCGCGAGCATCACGAGCGCGGTGACCGCGGCGATCGGCCCGGGGCGGCGCATCACCCACCGGGAGAGCCGGTACCAGGTGCCGCTGGCGCTGCCCGCGTGGGCGGCCCTGCCCTTGGCGACGTTCGCGCCCCACAGCGCCAGGAGCGCCGGTGAGATCGTCAGCGCGCACGCGGCCGCGACGAGCGCGACGATGGCGCCGGCGATCCCCATCGACTTCAGGAAGCCCTCCGGGAACACGACGAGCGTCGCCAGCGCGCAGGCGACGGTCACGGCCGAGAAGCACACCGTCGAGCCGGCGCGGGTGATCGTCGTCAGCAGCGCCTCGCGCTCGGATGCGCCGCCGGCCAGCTCCTGGCGGTAGCGGGTGACGATGAACAGCGTGTAGTCGACGGCGAGGCCGAGCCCCATCCCGATCACGAGGTTCAGCGCGTACGTGCTCAGACCGTAGAAGGAGTTGACGCCGCGCAGCACCAGGAACGTGCCGAGCACGGTCGTGATCCCGGTTACCAGCGGCATCAGCGTCGCGCGGCCGCGGAAGAACAGCAGCGACAGGATCAGCAGCAGCGGGAACGCGAGCAGCTCGGCGCGGCCGAGGTCCTTGCTGACGGTCGACCCGATCTGCTCGCCGGCGACCGCGGATCCGCCGACGACGACATCGCGGTCGCTTTTGAAGGCTGCCTCGGTTGCCGTGGCGACGTCGTGGTCGTCCGCGCTCGAGGACAGCGTCCCGGTGACGAGCTCGGCGCGACCGTCGCGCGAGACCGCCGCCGGTCCGACCGCCCGGGCGACGCCGGGGACCGCGGCCAGCCGGTCGCGTACGGTCGCGACGTGCTGCCTCGAGGCGGCGCTGCGGGCACCGTCCGGGGTGCGGACGAGGAGCACGATCCCGGGGCTGGGCTCGGTCCCGGTCGCACGGGCGAGCAAGTGGGTCGCGACCTGCGAGTCAGAGCTTCCCGGCGCGAAGCCGCCGGAGCTCTTGAGCATGCCGGTGACGGGCGCTCCGATCGCGCCGGCGACGATCACGAACAGGAGCGCGGCGACGAGCGTGCGACGGGGATGGGACCCGATTCTGGTGGCGAGCGTTCTGAGCATGCGGCCGATTCTTCAGCCGCCGCCGTGCCGGCACAATCGCCCCACGGATGTGTCTTTGCGCGCGGGCGTACTCCCGGCGATGTACGCGGTAGGCCGGTCACCGCCGTCGGATTGTGTCCGCGGAGCGGGCTATCCACGTGGGTACCCCGGTTGCTCGATCACGCCCGACCGTGCGCCGCGATGGCTGTGGCGAACTATCGGGCTTTCCGGCCGTGGCGTCGCGCCTGCGCCGGGACGCCGCCGGGCGGGACGCGCGCGACCCGCACCAGCACCCGGACCGGACGGCGGGACTGGACCGGCGGGACCGAACATTTCAACGAAATCGAGCGCGCCGCGGATGCCGACGGGAAAATGTACGGTCTCGACGAACATTTTCACGTCGACGTCGCGATCGCCCGCAGGAACGGGAAAATGTTCGGTGGCGGCGAGGGTGCCGCGCGGGTGCTCGCGATCCCAGCACCGACAAACAGCCGGACGAGACCAGCGACAATGCCGCACCGCACCCGCATCGCGGCCCTCCGGGCCAGCGCACCCGCGCGGGGCGGCCCCGCCTACCGCCCGCGGGGGTAGCTGCCGACGGGCAGGCGCCGCCCTGCAAACCACGGCCGGCAGCGAACGGGGAGCAACGGGGAGACGCAGCTCCGCGGAAGCCTCCGGCGGGGGTTCGCCTCTGCCCGAAGCGAGCATGCGTTTTTCGACGACCGATGCATGCATGGGCGGATGTTGGTCGTGGATCCATCGCCTGGCTGCGCTCGACGCCAAGTTGATCGGCGAGCGCCCAGGTTGGCAATCGTTCAGGTCGCGCGTCGGGCGAAGCCGGCGCGACCGTGGGGTTCTACGACCCGGGTGCTGTCTGACCCCAAGCCCGTGAGCGAGGCTGGCCCAAGGTCGGGCGCGCCGAGTGCGGCTGGCAGACCCCAGCGACCGTCCGACCCGGCCGAGCATGGGGGTACTAAAAGCCGGTAGCCCACGGCCGTCACCGGGCTGCTCGAACGTTGTGGTTCGGGCGCGAAGCCCCGGCGATCAGGCGGGGATCCCCGACGTCAACAGCCCCGACAACGACGCCAGCTCCGGGCCGAGCGAGCGCCGCTCGCTCAGCGGCGGCGACAGCTGCGCGATCGCCGCGTGCGTGTCGACCAGCGCGGGCGGCGCGGCGCGCCCGGTCTGCGACAGCGACTGGTAGGCGATGCACGCCAGGCATGCGAGCGTCCCGGCCGCGAAGCCGTGCACGCGGCGGTAGCGGTCAAACGCGATGAAGCTCGGCGACGGCACGTCGTTCTGCCCGCGGCCGCCGAGCCCCAGCAGCGACGGCACGCACGCGCCACGGGCCTCCTCGGCGTAGCCGTTGGCCGCCATCTGCAGGATCCCGAGGTTGGTCGAGTCGAACTGAGGCAACGCCTCGCGGCTCTCCTGCAGCCGGTGCAGCTCGTGCAGCGCGAGCCCCGCGAGGTCGGCGACGGTCGCGCTCAGCGCGTCGATCGCGGGAGCCGCGGCACCGTTGTGAAAGCCGCCGGTCGAGACGATGTCGACGAGCTCTGCGCCGTCGAACAGCAGCGTCGGGTTGTCCGAGACCGCGCTCAGCGACCTCGTCGCGGCCGCGCGCACCTGATCGAGCACGCGCAGCGCGTTGCCGAGCACGCGCGGGATGATGCGGAAGCTGACGGGCGGCTGCACGTGTCCGGCGCCGGGAGCGTCGACCGCGGGCAGCTGCTCGCGCAGCGTCCGCAGCGCCCGGGCCTGGAACGGGTCGCCCCACAGCTCGTCGAGCCGCTCGTCGAAGATCGTCGGAGCGACGCCGTAGGCGACCGCCGCCAGGCCGAACAACCGTTGCGCCCACGCGATCAGGTCCTCCGCGCACAGCGCCGCGTCGGCGATCAGCGCGGCCGCGCACGGCGATCCGTTGACCAGCGACATCGACTCCTTCAGCGCCAGCTCGCGCTGGGCGCCGAGCGAGCCGAACAGCGCTCCGAGCGCCGCGATCTCTCCGCTGCCGCCGTTGCCGTGGGCCGGCACGTCGGGCAGGGGCGGCGCGCCATCGTCGAGCATCGCCGCGACCGCGGTCGCGAGCCCAGGCGTGACCCCGGAGTGACCCTCGACGAAATTCGTCAGCCGCGCCAGCACGATCCCGCGCACGACCCGCCGCGGCAGCGGCGCGCCGAACGAGATCGCGCTGTGCAGCCCGCGGGCGTAGTCACGCCGAGCGGCCTCGTCGAGCGCGCGGTGCGAGCCGTCGCCGGCATGCACGTTGATGCCATAGAACCGCCGCTGGGGATTGGCGTCGAGGAACGCCTCGAACCGTCGCCGCCGATCGCCGATCAGCTCCAGCGCCGCCGGCGCGATCGCGACCTCCTCCCCGCTCCATGCCACCCGCCGGAACGCGGCGAGGTCGACGTCGGCGCGGCACGTCAGCTCGACGGTCATCGCCCGACACCGGCCGCGACGACCGCGGCGGACGCGCAGGTCGCGAGCGCCCAACCGAGGTCGTGTTCGGCGACGCCGCTGAGGTCGGGATGATCGAGGTTCAGCTCGATCGTCGCCGGCTCGGCGTGCTCGAGCCCGAGCGAGGCGCGGCCGTTGGTCAGCGTCTGGCCCCACAGGTCGCCGCCGGCGGCGGCCAGCAGCGCGTCCCGGGTCTGTCCCTCGCGGCGGGCGAGCGTCTCCATCTCGCGCAGCTCCTCGAACGGATCGATCCGCGTCTGCTCGTCGGTGCCGATCGCCAGCCGCACGCCGGCGTCGCGGTACCGCAGCCCGGGCAGCACGCCGTCGCCGAGATTGGCCTCGGTCGTCGGGCAGGTGACGACGATCGTGTCGGACTCGGCCAGCAGCTCGATGTCGTGCTCGTCGACGTGGATCGCGTGGATCACGCTCGTGCGCGGTCCGAGAAAGCCGGTCCGCGCCAGCAACTCGATCGGCGAGCAGCCATGCTCGGCCTCGATCTCGGCCAGCTCGCGACGCTGCTCGGAGGCGTGCACATGGCGCACGAGGCCATGGCGGTCGGCGTACTCCGCGATCGCCGTAAGCCACGACGCCGGCACCGCCCGGGCGCTGTGCGCGGCGACCCCGACCGACACGCCCGTCCGGTCGGCGGCCCACTCGCGCAGCGCATCGACGCGCTCCAGAAACGCTTCCGCGGAAACATCGCAGAAGCGCACCTGACCGGACGCGGGCGGAACATCGGACCCCGCCGCCCAGCCGCCACGGTGGTAGGCCGCCGGCAGCAGCGTGATTTGCAGCCCAGCCGCGACGGCGGCCTGCGCCAGCGCGATCGCCATCGCGTTGGGCTCGGGCGAGTACGGCGCCCCGTCGGGCTGATGATGGACGTAGTGAAACTCGCCGACCGCCCCGTACCCGGCGGCGGCCATCTGCCCGTAGACGCGGTCGCCGACCGCGCGCATCGACTCCGGGTCGTGGGATCCCGCGAGCCGGTACATCTCCGTGCGCCAGCTCCAGAAGTCGTCGCCGCGATGCTCGACGTGCTCGCCGATCCCGCGCAGGTCGAGCTGGAACGCATGCGAGTGTGCGTTGGCCATCGCCGGGATGCGAGCGCGTCGGTTCATGCGGGCTCTCTATAGCTCAAACGGGCGGCGGCCGCCTCGTCGCGCACGTACACGGGCTCGCCGCCGATCAGCACCAACGCGACCGGATCGCGGCCGAATCGGTACGCGATCGAGTCGACCGGGCCGTCGAGCACGAGCAGGTCCGCACGCTTGCCGGACTCGATCGAGCCGCGGTCATGGGCCATGTCAAGCACCCAGGCGGCGTTGAGCGTCGCCATCCCGAGCGTCTCGAGCACGCCGAACCCGTACAGCCGCGCCGCCAGCCCGATCACGAGCGGCATCGAGAACACCGGCGCGGTGCCGGGGTTGCCGTCGGTGGCGAGCACGACGATCGCGCCGGCGTCGACGAGCGCGCGGCCCGGCGCACGGTGCTCGGCACCCAGGAACTCGGCCGCGGGCAACAACACCGCGCCGCAGGCCGCATCGGCGAGCGGCCCGATGTCGTCGGAATGGATCTGCGACAGGTGGTCGATCGAACGAGCCCCGGCGCGCAGCGCGACCGGCACCGAGCGCATGCACGACAGCTGCTCGCCGTGGACGCGCAGCGCCAGCCCCGCGGCGCTCGCGACCGCGCCCATCCGCTCGAGCTCGGGAAGCCCAAACGCGATCGACTCGACGAAGATGTCGAGCGCCGAGACCGTCCCGAGCTCCATCACCTCGGGCATCATCTCCTCGACCACGTCCATCCACGTCGACGGCTCATAGCCGTCGGGCACGGAGTGCGCCAGGAGCGCCGTCGACAGCGTCGTCTGCGCCACGCGCCCCGCGAGCTCCCGCGCCAGCCGCAGCGAGCGCAGCTCGGCGTCGCGCGCCAGGCCGTATCCGGATTTGCACTCCAACGTCGTGGTCCCGGACGCGAGCATCTCCGCGGCCAGGTCCGTCGCCTGCGCGAGCACCTGCTCGTCGCTCATCGACACAAGCGCCCGCGCCGAGGACTTGATCCCGCCGCCCGACCGCGAGATCTTCTCGTACGGCACCCCGGTCAGCTTCTGCTCGTACTCGGCCGCACGCCAGCCGGCGAACGGCAGGTGCGTGTGGCAGTCGACGAAGCCGGGGATCACGGCGCAGCCATTGCAGTCGATCCTCAGCTCCGCACGCGGGTCGCGCGACAACGCGGCGATGCCGCCGTCGCGCACGCAGAGGTCGCCGGGATCGAGCGTCTGCGCGCGCAGCTGCTCGGGGCCGCGGAAGTGCTGCAGGCCGTCCTCGCCGGGGCGCAGCAGCTGCGCGGCGCCCTCGAGCGAGACCGACTGCCGCCTATGAGATGCCACGCGTGCCCGGCTCGGGGTCGAGCATCGGCAGACGCACGTCGTGCTCGCGCGCGGTCACAAGCGCGTCGTCATAGCCGGCGTCGGCATGGCGGACGATCCCCATTCCGGGGTCGGCCGTCAACGTCAACCGCACCCGCTCTGCCGCCAGCTCCGAGCCGTCGGCGACCACCACCTGCCCGGCGTGGATCGACTTGCCCATGCCGACGCCGCCGCCGTGGTGGATCGACACCCAGCTGGCGCCGCATGCGGTCATCAGCATCGCGTTCAACAGCGGCCAGTCGGCGACCGCGTCGGTGCCGTCGCGCATCGACTCGGTCTCGCGCTCGGGCGACGCGACCGAGCCGCAGTCGAGATGGTCGCGGCCGATCACGATCGGCCCGCGCAGCTCCCCGGACGCGACCATCTCGTTGAACCGCAGGCCGGCCTTGTCGCGCTCGGCGTACCCCAGCCAGCAGATCCGCGCCGGCAGCCCCTGGAACTGCACGCGTTCGGACGCCAGCTCGATCCAGCGCCGGATGTGCGGCTGGTCGCCGAACAACTCCAGAATCGCCTCGTCGGTGCGGCGGATGTCGGCTGGATCTCCCGACAGCGCGACCCATCGAAACGGCCCCTTGCCCTCGCAGAACAACGGCCGGATGTAGGCGGGCACGAAGCCCGGGTAGGAGAACGCGTCCGCGTCGCCATACGAGGACGCCAGCCCGCGCAGCGCGTTGCCGTAGTCAAACGCCTCCGCTCCGGCCCAGTGCAGCGCCCGGATCGCGGACACGTGCGTGACCGCCGACTCCCCCACCCGCCGCAGGTACTCGTCGGGGTCTGACTGTCGCAGCGCCTGCGCCTGCTCGACCGTCAGCCCCGCCGGGACGTAGCCGTTCAACGGATCGTGCGCGCTGGTCTGGTCGGTGACGACATCGATCTCGGCGCCACGACGGACGAGCTCGGGCACGATCTCGGCCGCGTTGCCGGCCAAGCCGATCGACAGCCCCCGCCGCTCGCGCTGGGCGACCGCCAGCCGCGCAAGCGCGTCGTCGAGATCGGCGGCGCGCTCATCCAGATAGCCGGTCTCGATCCGCCGCTCGATCCGCTGCAGGTCGACCTCGATGCACAACGCCGCCCCATCGAGCATCGTGATCGCCAGCGGCTGCGCGCCGCCCATCCCGCCGAGCCCCGCCGTTACCACCAGGCGCCCGGCGAGCGACCCACCGAACCGCTTGCGCGCCGCCGCTGCGAACGTCTCGTACGTGCCCTGCAGGATCCCCTGGCTGCCGATGTAGATCCACGACCCCGCGGTCATCTGGCCGTACATCATCAGCCCCGCCGCGTCCAGCTCGCGGAACGTCTCCCACGTCGCCCACTGCGGCACCAAATTCGAATTGGCGATCAGCACCCGCGGCGCACGCTCGTGGGTCTCGAACACCGCGACGGGCTTGCCCGACTGCACCAGCAGCGTCTCGGCGTCGCCGAGCCGGCGCAGCTCGCGCTCGATCGTGTGCAGGCTCGACCAGTCGCGGGCGGCCTTGCCGATCCCTCCATAGACCACCAGCTCGGCCGGGTTCTCGGCGACGTCGGGATGCAGGTTGTTGTGGAGCATGCGCAGCGCCGCCTCCTGCGGCCAGCCGCGGCACTCCAGACCGGAAGTGGCGCTCATGGCGGCGCACGCTAGCTGATGGGCGCGGCGCCGGAAGATTTCTCGATCGGGGCTGCCGACTCGTCGAGCTCCGCGGACAGCGCTTCTGACTCGAACCGGGCGAGTGCCTCCTCGCACGAGGCGACGGCCCCGGCCGCCTCCTGACGACCGGGCGCATCGAAGTAGTCGCGCGCGCGGATCGCCGCGAGCCACTTCTGATGTCGCGCGAGATCGGCGTCGGATTCCTCGAGCTCGGTGTAGGTGGCCCGGCCGCGTCGTCGCTCGAGCTGCAGTTCCTCGTGGAACTGCCGCGTGCGCTGCACCACCTCGTGGTACTCGTCGGTCCGCTCGCGCTGGATCGCGTCGATCACCGCGTCCTGTTGCCTGGGATCCGTCAGCCGAATGCGAAGCATCTCGCCGTGGCCGCCCTCCGCCCGCAACCGGGCCATGAGCCGGACCGCCGCGCGGGTCGTCTTCGGGGTCGCCGGGAGCAGGCACACGGACTGCTGCAGGTAGTGAGCCCCCAGCCTGCGCAGCGTGCGCCAGGCGTAGACGCGCAGCGTCGAGGTCGCACCGGAAGGGGTCGAGACGGTGATCAGCAGCCAGTCGCAAGCCACGGCACCCACAAGCATCCCAGACACGTACAATGCATCATGCGTTTCAATGACAGCGAAACGGTTTATGCGGAACCGTTGGCGGTCGTGTGGGAGCGCACGGACAGCCGCAGGGCAGGGCTGAGCGCGGACGAGGTCGCACAGCGCCGCACCGCGGCGGTCCGGACCGAGCGCGGCAACGCCCTCGCCGTTCTCGGCGAGGTCATCGAGTCGGTGCTGGAGCCGCTTCAGCTGCTGCTGGTCGTGGTCGGCGTGCTGTCGGCGATCTTCGGCGAGCTCCGGGACGCGATCGCGATCTTCTCGGTGATCGTGGTCGTCAGCGCCGTCGAGGCGATCTCCGAGGTCCGAGCCAAGCGCGCGCTGCGAGCGCTGCGCGACCTCAGCGCCCCCAAGGCGCTCGTGCGACGCGCCGACGCTGCCGTTGCCGTTCCTACCGGCGCGCTGGTCGTCGGCGATGTGCTGCTCGTCGAAGCCGGCAGCGTCGTCGCGGCCGACGCCCGCGTCGTGAAAGCCGACGGCCTGGCCACCGACGAGTCACGGCTGACGGGCGAGCCCGTATCGGCGGCGAAGGGAAGCGCGAAGGTGGGCGCCGACGCGCCGCTCGCCGAGCGCTCGTCGATGCTGTACGCGGGCACGGCCGTCGTGGCCGGCGCCGGCGAGGGAGTCGTCGTCGCGCTCGGCGACGACACCGAGATCGGGCGAATCGGTCGGCTCGTCGCTGCGGCCAAGGAGCCGCCCACCCCCCTCCAGGACGCGATGGCCGAGCTGGCGCGGGCAGCGCTGATCATCGCGGTGGCGGCGTGCGTGCTCGTGCCGCTGCTCGGGATCGTTCGGGGCCAGCCCCCGCGCGAGATGCTGCTCGACGGGCTGACGCTCGCGTTCGCGACGATCCCCGAAGAGCTGCCGATCCTCGTCACCGTGCTCGTCGCGCTCGGCGGTCTGCGGCTGGCGCAGCACGGCGTCCTGTTGCGGCGGCTGCGCGCCGCCGAGGCCGTCGGCGCGATGACCGTGCTGCTCGCCGACAAGACCGGGACGCTGACCGAGAACCGGCTGCTGATCGAACGCATCGTCGGCGACCGTGAACGCGTGCTTGGCGCCGCGCTTGCCGCCCACGGGGTGGCGACCGCGCAGGATCCGGTCGATCGCGCGCTGGCCGAGGTCGCCGCTACGCCCGAGCGCAGCGAGCCTCTCGGCCGCTACCCGTTTGATCCGGTGCGTCGACGCGAGAGCGCGGTGTGGCGCGAGCGCGGTGGCGCGTGGGTGGCCGTGAAGGGGGCGCCGGAGGCTGTCCTCGACGTGTGCGCGATGTCCGAGACGGAGAAGGCTTCGGTGCTCGCACTCGTCGCGCGGCTGGCGGACGAGGGACTGCGAATCATCGCGGTCGCCGAGCGTCATCTCGCTGAGGAGACGCGCGACCCCGAAGCTGAGCTGCAGTTCGTCGGGCTCGCCGCCTTCCGCGATCCGTTGCGAGCCGGCGTACGCGACGCGGTGGCCGAGCTCGCTCACGCCGGCGTACGGACGATCGTCGTCTCAGGCGACCATCCGGAGACCGTCGCGCAGGCGGCACACGAGGCCGGAGTCCGCGCCCCCGAGGTCCTGCACGGCGGCGCGCCGCTGCACGCCCTCTCCGACGACGAGCTCGCCGGGCGGCTGTGCGGAGAGGCGGTGATCGCGCGCGCCACGCCCGAGGACAAGCTGCGCCTGGTCCGGATTCTCCAGGATCGCGGCGAGGCCGTCGCGGTCACTGGCGACGGCGTCAACGACGCGCCCGCGCTCGCCGCGGCGAACGTCGGGATCGCGATGGGCGCGCGGGGAACCGATCTCGCGCGTGAGGCGTCGGACCTGGTGCTCGTCGACGACGCGTACCCGACGATCGTCGGCGCGGTCGAGGGCGGTCGCGGGCTCGCATCCCAGCTGCGGCGCGCGGTCGCCTTCTACCTCGGCGCGAAGATCGCGCTGGTCGTGGTCATCGCGGTGCCGCTGGCACTCGGCCTGCCGGCGCCGTTTCACCCGGTGCACATCGTTTTGCTGGAGCTGTTCATGGACGTCGGCGCGTCGGTGGCGTTCGTCTCCGAGCCCACGGCGCCGGCGACGATGGATCGCCCTCCGCGGGATCCCGCCAGCCGGTTCCTCGATGGCACCCAGCTGTCCGCGATCGCGCTGACCGCCGCATCGATGACCATCGCGGTGCTCCCCGCGTTTCTCGTCGTCCACGCCCGGTGGGGGACCGGCATGGCGGTCGCGGCCGCGGTCGCCGGCTGGCTGGTCGCGAACGTGGCGATCGCATGGAGCATGCGCGCGCGACCGGGGCTGCCGTTGCGGCGCAACGTCGCGTTTGGGCTGTGGGCCGTTGCCGCGCTCGTGGCTGCGTTCGTGCTCTCGCTGACCCAGGCCGGAGCGGCGCTGGGCGCGCAACCGCTCACGGCGGCCGGGGTGCTGATCACGGCGGCCGTCGCGGCGGTCGGCGTGACCGTCGCGGTCGCGGGGCGCGTCGCTCTGTCGCTCTCCCGGCGCCTTTAGACAGCGCCGCAGCGCTCTCAGGAGAGCGGGAGCGTGATGCCGCACACCATCAGGGCTGCCATCGCGGCGAACGCGATCCCCGTCAACAGATCGGTGTTCATGCGCGGGATGAAGTCGAAGAAGTGCGCGACGGTGCGACCGATCTGATGCCCGGCGACTGACACCGCGAACGTGATCGCACCGAACAGGGTGGGCGCCAGCCACGGGCTGTAGCCGGCGAGGCCGAGCGCCGCGCCTGCGACGACGTTGTCGACGCTCAGCGGCAGCGGCAGCCCGCGCCTGGCCCACTTCAGGTTCGGATCCGCACGCTCGGGCGAGATCAACGCCCGGACGATCAGGAACGCGCCGTAGGCACCGAGGCCGATCATCGCGCACGTGTCCGCGGTCTTGTCGATCTTGTGTGAGAGGAAGCCGCCGAGGAGGATCCCGACTGCCGGCGCGACCGCGTCCCACAGGCCGAAGATCGCGGACGTCTTGACCGACTGAGCGAACGTCGGCTTGAGCCCGCCGAGCACGAGCGAGCTGCGGAAGTTGTCGAGACTCAGCGTGAACCCGAGCGAGAGCAGTCCAAACATGGTCTAAAGAAAGGGCCGGCCGGCCGCCCTCCAAGACGACCGGCCAGGCCTCCCGTGAACGTGTTGTCGGCTACTCCGGCAGGGCGAACGCGAACGTGGCGCTGCCGGCGCGGGCGCCCAGCATCGCGGGCAGGAAGCCCTCCACCCAGCCGCCCCAGCCCGTCGGCACCACGACGAACTGGCGCCCGTCGACGCTGTAGGTCGACGGGCTCGAGTGATGGCCCGAGCCGCACTGGAACTGCCACAGCAGATCACCGGTCTCGGCGTTGAGCGCGTTGAACTTCCCCGACGGCTCGCCGGCGAACACGAGGTTGCCGGCCGTGGCCAGCACCGACGCGCACATCGGCTGATCGTGACGCCAGCGCCACGACTCGTTGCCGGTCTTGGGATCGAACGCGCTGATCGAGCCGGCGATGTCCTCGCCGTCAACCGCCACGCCCGCGCCCCAGTACGGGATGCTCTCCTTGAACTCGCGGCGGCGGCGGGTCGCCGTCGCGCCGATGTCCTGCACCGGGCAGTAGAGCAGCTGTGTCTTCGGGCTGTAGGCCGCGTGCGTCCATTCCTTGGCGCCCGCCGGTCCCGGCCAGAAGTGCACCGGGTCGCCCTCCTTGTCGGGGAACACCTTGGCGGTCACCTTGCCGTCCGCGTCGATCTCCCCCCACGTGATCCGGTCGACGAACGGGACCACCCGCACCAGCGAGCAGTCGGTGCGATCGAGGATGAACAGATATCCGTTCTTGTCGAAGTGGGCCGACAGCTTCTGCCCATCGAGATCGAACAGGATGTTCTCCATCGTCGAGTCGTAGTCCCACACGTCGTGCGGGGTGTACTGGTAGTGGTCGAGAATCTGGCCTGAGTCGGGATCGACCGCGACGACGCTGTCGGTGAACAGGTTGTCGCCCTCCCGCACGCCCCCGTCGAAGTCCGGGCACGGGTTGCCCGTGTTGAAGTACAGCCGGTTGAGGTCGGGGTCGTACGTCGGCGTCGTCCAGCAGTTGGCGCCGCCGCGCTGCCACGCCTCGCCGTCAGACGGCCACGTCTCCGAGCCCGGCTCGCCGGGCTTGGGGACCATGTAGCAGCGCCACACGCGCTCGCCGTTCTCCAGCTTGAACGCGTCGGCATGACCGCGGACCCCGAACTCGCCACCGGAGCTGCCCACGATCACCATGTCCTTGACGATCAGCGGCGCGACCGTCGCCGACTCGCCGGCGCGAACGTCGCCATACACCTGATCCCACACGACCTTGCCCGTCTCGGCGTCCAATGCCAGCACGTGCGCGTTGAGCGTGGTCACGAACACCTTGCCCTCCGCGACCGCGCAACCACGGTTGACGTTGCCGCAGCACAAGGACACGTCATACGGCGACGCGTGCTTGTAGCGCCACAGCTCCTGGCCATTGGCGGCGTCGATCGCGAATACCCAGCCGTCGTAGCCGGTCAGGTACATGACCCCGTCCACGACGATCGGCGACGCCTCCATCGAGTACGTCTGCGCGCCTGACTGCATCCCGGTGGTCCCGACCTGGAACACCCACGCCGGCTTCAGCTTGGAGACGTTCGAGTCGTTGATCTGGTCGAGCAGGCTGTAGCGCTGCCCGTCGTAGGCACCGTAGTACGTGAGCCAGTTGTGCGGCTCGGCCTCGCGGGCCTTGAGAATGCGCTCGTAACCGAGGCCCTTCGTGACCGCCGGCGCCTTGCCGACGATGTCACTCAGGTCCGGATGGTTCATCGCATGGCCGGCATCCACATAGGTAGCCATTCCGCTGCTCCTCTCTCTAGCTAGGGTTGCGGCTGCGGCGGACGGTCGAGCTTGGCCTCGTCAGGCGTGTCGCCGGAGACGACGATCGACCCCGTCAGGCCCCGACCTTCGTCGTTGCCGGTCGTTGAGCCATACCAATAGGCGCCCGGACCGTCGAGCTCGAGCGTGGCCGTGCCGTGCGAGCTGTTCACCAGCCAGATGAACTGCGTATGCCCGTTGCTGGGCAACACCGCACAATGCGTGTTCTTGTCGTCGTTATACAGATCGAGATCCAGCGTGCCGCCATGCGGCAAGATCAAGATCCCCGGGTCGTATACGAGCTCATCCTCGTTGATCCGGATCTCGGCGTGCATGCGTCCGTCGGGCCCCTCCTCGGCATGACCGACGTTGCCGCTGCCGAGCACGCGACCGAGGGTCGTGCCGTTCTGCTGGGCAAGCCCCGGTTCGTCGCCAATACGCCGCACTTCGGCGTTTGCACTCACGGCGTCACTCCTTCCTCCGAAAAAGAACTGAGAAGGTCACCCTAAGCCTCGCGGGCGCCGGAGGGGAGCGCGCGTGTAACTCGCATTACACGCATGCGGATCGTTGCAACCCCGTTGCAGCTCGGACCCTCCGTCGGCCGCCGTCAGCCGAGCTCGATCGCGTCCGAGCCGCGCACCCGCAGGTGGTCGAGCACGGTGCCGCTCGCCTCGCGCAATCGCAGGGCCGAGACGAGCGGTTCGTGCCTGCCGCCGGCGAGTCCGTCGGCCAGCAGCGCACCGCCGCGCGCGGCCGCGCTCGCCTCGCCGCCGGTGATCGCGGTGACCGGGGCGACGTCGGCGAGCATCTCCGACAGCGCCTCGGTCAGCGCCGAGATCCGCGCCAGGCGCCCGGAGACGACGACCTCGCGCGGGTCGGGAACGCTCGCCGCAAGCGCACGGACCGACTTGGCTGCGCCCTCCAGGAGCGCGGCTCGCCCATCGGCGAGCGCGGGCGACCGCCACGCCACCTCCAGGTCCCGTGGCCCGGAGCCCGCCGGGTCCAGCGCGCCGCCGGAGAACAGCACATGCTTGCCCAACCGCGGGGCCAGCAGGTACGCCAGCTCGCCATCGAGCGCGCCCGCGGCGCGCGCCCCGATCGGGCCGGACGAGCCGCCGGCGCCGTCGACGATCTGGCCGCCCGCGACCGCGACAGCGGCCGTGAACGCGCCGCCGAGCTCGAGCAGCACGAACGACGTCTCGTCTACCCGCAGCGACAGCCGCTCGCGCTGCTCGGCGATCGCGCACGCCGCCGCGCAGACCTTGTCGGCGGTGCCGAGGTCGATGCGGTTGAACTTGCGGTGGCGGGGAACCGACGGAAGGTGGATCACGCCCGGCCCGAACACGACCGGCAGACCGCTGCCCGCGAGCGCCCGCAGCAGCGACCGCAGCCCGCCGATGCCGGTGTGCGCGCGGCGCTCGTCGGGCCGGACGAGGACCATCTGCGCCAGCGCGCGCTCGTCGACGTCGGCGGCCGCGACGAGCGGCAAGCCGTAACCACTCGGGCCGTAGACGAGCTCGTAGGGACCGTGCCGGCGCAGCTCGTCCAGCAGCGGCGCCGGATCCTCTGCGAGCGCGTCTGACTCGAACACCTGCTCGACCACCGCGTGCCCGTCCTGCAGCACGCACAGGTCGAATGAGACCGTGCCCGGGTCGACGCCCGCTACGCGAGGCATACCATTGCGTCATGAGCAAGCAACGCACATACAGCGACGAGGAGATCCCGGCCAAGCTGTCCGAGCTGGGGCTCGATGAGTGGTACCTCGAGGGCGACTGGATCCGCCGCAAGTACAACACCGACGGCTGGCCCACGACGCTGATGGCCGTCAACGCCGTCGGCTACCTGTGCGAGGCGGCCGGTCACCACGCCGACCTCAACGTGACCTGGGGCAAGCTCTGGGTCAAGCTCGCGACCCACTCGGCCGGCGGCATCACCGATAAGGACTTCGCGATGGCGCGCAAGATCGAGGACACGGTCCTGTGGCGTCCGGAACCCGACGGGCCGCTCGACGGGCCGATGGGCAAGTTCGTGTTCTCCAAATCGCCGGCCAAGACGTGAGGCGTCACAGCACCTCGAGCGCGACGTCGTAGACGCCGTTGAGGTCCATCACCGTCCCCTTGGTTTCGAACATCCGCTTCACGCAGCGCTTCTGAAGCTTCATCTTCGGTCCGCCGACGGCGAGCGCGCCGAGCTTGCGCACGCCGTCTTCCTCGGCCAGGTCGTCGTCGCGCTCCACACCCTCGACGCCGACGGGGTCGGCCGCGGAGTAGTCGACGACGACCTCGAGCCCGTCGACCCCCTGCCAGCCCGAGCGACGGAGCACCTGGACGCCGGCGGGGCCGGCGGCGAACACGGCCACGTGTCCCGCGAGCGCGGCATCGAGCTCATCCGAGGAGTCGGGCTCGGTGACGTCAAAGCCGGCGTCCTGGGCGACCGAGATTCCCGACGCGCGCCGGAACTCCCCTTCGAACACGTCCGGCGGAAACGTCAGCACGGTGACCTCGGCCTCCTCGCGCCGCAGCAGCTCGGCGGTCCGCAGCCCGACCGGGCCGACGCCGATCACCGCCGCCCGCTTGCGCTTCAGCGCGACCACGCCCCGAACGATCGCCAGACCGCCGGCGGCGGTCGTGTTGGAGCCGTCGGAGTCGAGCATGATCGAGGGCTCAAACGGGCCGAAGAACAGCTTGCGCGCGGCCTCGAACACCGCCTCGCCGTCGCGCACCTTGGAGCCCCCGACCCAGAACGCGGTGTCCTTGAGGCCGTCGGGCCCACGGGGGAAGATCGCCCCCTGCACGATCGCGGCGAGGTTGTCGGGCGTGACCTGCCCGTAGCCGACGACGATGTCGACGCCGGCGTCGTAGGCGGCGATCGCGTCGAACGAGCTCGGGTGTTGGTCGGTGTCAAGTTGGATCAGGATCTGTTTCATCGCGGGTCCTCCCGTCGAGGTTCGGGGAAGCTCATTACCCCCCAGTCCAGCGGTCCCTCCTGCCGGTAGCTCTTGCGCAGGCCACGTGCGATCGTGGCCTTCATCAGCTCCTTGCCGAGATAGAACGCGTGCGAGGCCTCGTCGACCTCGAGCTGCTCGAACACGCGGTACATGTTCGTATCGCGCACGAACCGCTCGCCGTTGAACGCGTACAACCACTCGGCGTCGGCGAACAGCCTCCAGTTGGGGTCTGAGACCTGCTCTTGCATCTCGCGTAGCTCTCGCTCGGAGGGCGCGCGCATCGACTCGTCGCGGGTCGTCACCAGGCCCGCGTCGATGTGCTTGGGCGGTCCCGCCTGGCGCTGGGCGAGATGCATGATCTGCGCCGCCAGCACCGCCTCGCGCACGGCCCCGTGGGCCCATCCGATCACCTCGGTGGTGAGCACGGCGCCGATCCGCAGCTCCTGGCAGATGCCGATCAGCAGCGCGGTGACACCGGTCGAGTCGGCCTCCGTGAGCTCGGTCAGGTTGCCGATCCCCATCAGCATCTCGGCCTTCGGGTGACGGCGGCGAACCTCCGCGTAGCGCGCGAGCGAGGCCGCGAAGCCGGCGTTGATCGGCACAAGGATCGAGTCGACCATGAACGGGCGCCCGATCTGCTCCATGAATGCCGCCAGCTCGCCGAGGCCGTCGAGGTCGTCCGGGTCGTCGGTGATCAGCACCGGCGTCGCGCGCATCTCGCGCGCGAGCTCGATCGTGTCCGGCGTCAGGCTCAGCACGTAGTCGACGCCGGCCTCGTCGGCCATGCGGATGTGGTCGGGATCGAGGGTGTCGATGCTCAATGACAGCCCGCGCTCGCGCAACGCGGCGATCGCCGGCGGGCCGTCCGCCAGCCACGAGCGGTGCAGCGACAGGCCGAGGTCGATCACGTCGGCGCCGGCGTCGCGATAGGCCTCAGCGCGCGCGATCAGCTGCTCGGGCGACAGCGACTGCACGTCGTTGATCTCGGCGAACACGCGCACGTCGCGGGGGCCGAGCTCAGCGCGGATCGCCTCGCGGCCGTACCACTCCGGCAGCGCCCGAACGTCGGCCGGGCCCTTGCGGACGGGCAGGCCCGTCACCTGCGCAAGCTCGTCGACGTCGCCCTCGCACAGCCCCGGGATCACGATGTTGTCGACCCCGTCGGGCGCCTGCAGCCGCCTGCCGATCCAGCGCGTCGTCATCAGCGCCGCGACCTGGATGTTCATCACCGCGACCTGGTGCTCGATCTCCAGTTCGGACAGCACCGCCCGCAGCGCCGGCTCCGCGAGCCGCCCGGTGACGAACAACGTGTCAGCCAACCGTTCCCCCGTTGACGTTGATCGCCTGGCCGGTGATGAACGACGCGGCCGGCGACGCCAGCCACACGGCCGCGCCGGCGACATCCTCCGGACGGCCCCAACGCCGCAGTGGTGTCTCGCTGACGACGTCGTCGTAGAACGCGCGGTCGACGCCCTCGCCGAACGCGGTCTCGATCCAGCCGGGGCACAGCACGTTGACGCGCACGCGCGGCGCGACCGCGCGGGACAGCGCCTTGGAGAACCCGAGCACCGCCGCCTTGACGGCCGCGTGCAGCTCGACGTCGTCGCCGCCCATGCCGCCCGTGGCGGCGTGATCCCATCCCACGTTGAGGATGGAGCCGCCCGCGCGCAGCCGCGGCGCCACCGCCTTGGAGCAGCGGATCGTGGCCTTCAGATCGAGCTCCAGGAGCGCCTGCAGCTTTCGCTCCGCCGACCACTCCGCCGCCTCGCCGGTGACGATGTCGGCGCCGGCATTGTTGACCCACACGTCGATCACGCCCAGCGCCGCGAACGCGTCGGCGACGATCGCCTCGCAGCCGGCGGCGGTCGACAGGTCGGCGCGCAGCAGCGGGTGGTCGGGGCCGAGCTGCGCCGCAAGCTCCGTCGCGGCGTCGCTGGAGCGCCAGTGACCGATGCCGACGCGGGCGCCGGCATCCGCGAACGCGGTCGCGATCGCGCGGCCGATGCCCGAGCTCGCGCCGGTGACGACCGCGGACAGGCCAGAGAGCTCCACCTCCCCGGCCTGCCCGGACGATGTCAGGCGATCAGCCCTCGGAGCCGCCGGCGAACGGATGCCGGGCGTTCGGGGTCTCGGCGAGCACCTTGTCAATGCTCGGCTCGCCCCTCAGCGCGCGGGCGATCGAGAGTTTGACCGCTTCGTAGTTGTAGTCGTAGATCTTCTTGTCGTCTTCGGCCTCCCAGTGGATGAAGACGCCGACGACCAGGCACAGGTCGTCGACCTGGTCCCTGGGGATGACACCCTCGGCGACCGAGTCCACGACGGCGCGGGCCACGGCGGCCTGCGCGGGGCCGAACAGCTGCACGGCCTGCTTCTCGCCCTTGATCGTCACCTTGTTGGAGATGACGGTGTCGGGCTTGGCCGGCAGGTTCGGGGTGACGACCGCCATCAGGTTGGTGTGACCCTCCTTCTCGTTGGTGAAGGCAGTGGCGAACGCCTCGCCGACCGGTCCGCTCTTGGAGCCGATCAGCAGGTCGATGTGGGCAAGCTCGTTGCCGTCGCCGGTCAGCGCCTCGCCGGTTGCAAGTGTGATCGCCATTCTCCGTCGCTCCCTCTCGCTTATGGTGTTGCCGGTGGGCGAAACCCTAGCTCACCGATGGTGCCTGCGCACGGATGCAACGGGGTTGCGTGGCGATCCGATGTCGACGCACGTACAGCTCGCGTGCCTGCTGGAGGCGGCGGCGCCCAAACCCGGCAACGTCTCGCCCGGACGTGACTTCAGCGACATGACGTACGCCGACCTCGTGCGTTCGGCGCTCGCGCTCGGTCCGGTGTTCGCGGCCGGCCGCGTGCGCGAGCGGGGCGTCGGCGAGCTGATCGGCGACGGCGTCCGCGCGACGGCGAGCGTGACTGAAGCGAACACGAACCTCGGGATCGTGCTGCTGTTCGCGCCGCTGGCACACGCCGCGGTCACCCGCGCCGCGGGCGAGTCGCTGCGCGACGCGACCGAGCGCACGCTCGCCGCGCTGTCGGTTCGCGACGCGGCGGCGGCGTTTGAGGCGATCGTGCTGGCGGCGCCGGGCGGGCTCGGCGACGCTGCAGAGCACGACGTGCGGGGGCCGGCGCGGGTGACGTTGCGCGACGCGATGGCGGCCGCCGCCGACCGCGACCTGATCGCGTCCGAGTACGCCAGCGGCTACGCGATCGTGTTCGGCGAGGGGCTGCCGCTGCTTGGAGACGCATTGCACGGCGGCGCCGACACGCTCGACGCGATCGTGGCGCTGCACGTCGGTCTGCTGGCCCGGCATCCCGACACGCTGATCGCGCGCAAGGCGGGCACCGAGGCGGCCGCGGCGGCGACGGCCGCCGCCCGCGAGGTGCGCGGCGGCAGCCGCTCGCTGGCCGAGCTCGACTCCTACCTGCGCGCCGACGGCCACCGGCGCAACCCCGGCGCAACCGCCGATATCGTCGCCGCGACGTTGCTGGCGGCGCTCGAGAGCGAGATGCTGTTGCGGTGAGGGTCCTGGTCGTCGCCGTCAGCGCGCGGATGCTTGCCGAGCTGGCGGTCGCCGACGGCCACGAGGTGATCGCGATCGATCGCTTCGGCGACGTCGACCTGCGCGCGGTCGCGATCGCGGCCACGGCGGCCGGCAACGACGCGCTCGTGCGGCGGGCGGAACGGGTCGATGCCGACGCGGTCGTGTACGGCGCGGGCTTCGAGAACCGGCCCGACCTCGTCGCCCGGCTCGCGGCCGGGCGCGAGCTGCTGGGGACGCCGCCCGAGCTGCTGTCCGCGGTGCGAGACCCGTGGGCGCTGGACGCCGCCGTCGGCCGCGCGGGCGCGCGCGTGCCCGAGACCCGGCGTGTGGCCGAGATGCCGTCCTGTGCGGGCGATGGCGCCTGGTTGCGCAAGCCGCTGGCGGGCGGCGGCGGCCGCGGCGTACGGCGCTGGGGCGGCGGGCGCCTGCGGCCGACGGAGATCCTGCAACGCCGCGCGGACGGCCTGTCGTGCTCGGCCATCGCGATCGCCGATGGCCGCGACGCGACCGTGATCGGCGTCACCGAGCAGCTGCACCGGGGCGGTTATCGGTGGAGCGGCAACGTCTCGCCGCCGCGCCTGCCCCCATCCGAGCGCATCGAACTGTCCGCTCGGCTCGACGCGGTATGCGGCGCGGTCGCCCAGCGGTTCGGGGTGCGCGGGGCGTTCGGCGTCGACGCGATCTGGGACCGCCGCAAGCTGTGGGTCCTCGAGGTCAACCCCCGTCCGACCGCGTCGCTGGAGCTGTTCGCCGACGGCGCCTTCGGCGCACACGTCCGCGGTGCCCGCGGTGTCAGCCTGCCCACACCCGGCACGCCGTCCACGAGCGGGTGTGCAAAGGTGAAGCTCGTGCTGTACGCGGACCGCGAGCTCCGGGCGCCGGACCCGACCTGGTGGCCGGCGGGGCTCGTCCGCGACGTCCCCCATCGCGGTCAGCCAATCGCGCGCGGCGCGCCAGTGTGCACGCTCGTGTCGGCGAGCGCCGAGCCCGACGAGCTCGCGGCGCTCGGCGCGCGGCTGCTGCGTGAGCTCGGCGACCGTGTCCCCGCGCATGCCTGAGTCGCTCGTCTGCGCGGGCTGCTCGCTGCTGTGCGACGACGTCGCCGTCGCCGGCGGTCGCTTCGAACCCGAATGCCCGCTCGGCGCCGAGTGGTATGCGGCCTGCGTCGCGTCCGACGACGGCATCGACGCGACCGTCGACGGTGAGCCGGGCGGCATCGACCACGCGCTGGCGCGGGCCGCCGAGCTGCTGCGTCGCGGGCGCCGGCCGCTCGTGTATGGGTTTGTCGGCGCGACCATCGAGGACGCGCGCGCGGCGGTCGCGCTCGCCGACCGCCTCGGCGCGATCGTCGCAGCAGGCGGCGCGGGCGCTCTCGGCGGGCCCTGGCCGGGCGCGCCGGCATTCCCGCTGCGCGGCTCGACGTCGGCGACGCTCGGGGAAAGCCGCGACCGCTCCGAGCTCGTCGTGATCTGGCGCGAGGACCCGGAGTCGACCCATCCGCGCCTGCTCGGGCGGCTCGGTCTCGGTGGGAGCAATCGCAGGCTGGCGGTTGTCGACGATCGCGATACCGCGACCGCGCGGCTCGCCGACACGCGCCTGGACTGGCCGCGCGAGCGTGACGGCGAGGCGCTCGCCGCCCTGCACCTGCTCGCACGCGGCGGCGAGCGTGACCGGCAGGCCGGTGAGCTGCGAGAGCGCTTGCAGCCGCTTTGGCGGCGGCTGGATCCGGTCGCGCACGCGACGTTCGTGTACGGCGCGGCGCTCGCGGGTGGCGCCGGTGGGCAGCGCCGGGCGCTGGCGCTACAGGAGCTCGCCCGCGAGCTGTCGCACGGCCGCCACGTGGTGACGCTGTCGCTTGCGGACGCGCCCGGGATCCGCGGCGCCGACGACGTGCTCACGTGGCAGACCGGGTATTCCGGGACCGTGGACCTCGGTTCCGGCCACCCCGAGCTCGTGACCGCCACCACGCCGGTGGTCGAGCACGAGCGCGTCGACGTCGCGCTGCGCGTCGAGGACGCCCGGGCCACGCCCGACGACGTAGCTGTGATCGCGCTGTCGAGCCGTCCGGGCGCGGGGACGCCCGCGGTCTGGATCCGGACCGCGCCGGCGGGCGTCGGCGCGGGCGGCACGATGCACCGTCTCGACGGCGTGCCCCTGGCGCTGCGGCCGCCGCAGCCGTCGGTCGCCCCGAGCGCGGCCGAGCTGTTGCAACGCCTGCACGAGACGATCTGGAGATGAGCGAGATCCGTATCAGCGGCGGCGCGATCCACGATCCCGCCAACGGCGTCGACGGCGAGGTCCGCGACCTCTGTATCTCCGGCGGGCGGATCGTCGCCGAGGTCGGAGCGGACGCCCGCCGGATCGACGCCCACGGGATGGTCGTGATGCCCGGCGGCGTCGACATCCACGCGCACATCGCCGGCCCGAAGGCGAACCTCGCGCGGCGGCTGTCGCCGGAGACGCGCGGGACCGAGTCCGAGCAGCGCAAGCGGATCCTGCGCAGCGGCAGCGGCGGGCTCGTGCCGTCGACGTTTGCGACCGGCTACCGCTACTCGCTGCTGGGCTATACGACCGTGATCGAGGCCGCGGCGCCGGCGCTGGCCGCCCGGCACGTGCTCGCCGAACTGCGCGACACGCCGATGATCGACAAGGCGTTCCTGATCCTGATGGGAAACAACCAGGTGCTGATGGAGCTGATCCGGGAGTCCGGCGGCGCGGTCTCGCCGCAGCTGCGCGACGCGGTCGGCTGGTGGCTTGCGGCGACCGGCGGCTACGGCGTCAAGCTCGTCAACCCCGGCGGTGTCGAGGTCTTCAAGCAGGCGGGCGGCGACGTCGACGGGCTCGACGATCAGGTGCCGGGCCACGACGTCACCCCGCGCCAGATCCTCGAGGCGATCGCCGGCGCCGTCCACGAGCTCGGCCTCCCCCACCCGGTGCACGTCCATTGCAACGACCTCGGCGTGCCCGGCAACGCGTCGACGACGCTTGCGACGATGGAGGCGCTGTCGGGGCGCCGCGCGCACCTCGCGCATCTGCAGTTCCACGCCTACGGTGGGAGACCGGACCCGCCCAGCCTGCCGCGGTCGCGCGCACCGGAGCTGCTCGCCTACCTAAACGACCGCAAGGAGCTGACCTGCGACGTCGGCCAGGTGATGTTCGGCGACGCGATGACGATGACCGCCGACGGCCACGTCTCGGCGGTGCTGCGCGACCTCGACGGCGGCAAGTGGGTCAACCACGACACCGAGGTCGAGACCGGCTGCGGGATCGTGCCGTTCACGTACCGGGCGCCCAACTACGTGCATGCGCTGCAGTGGGCGATCGGCCTGGAGCTGTTCCTGCTCGGCTCAGACCCCTGGCAGGTGATGCTGTCCACCGACCATCCCAACGGCGGCTCGTTTCGCTCCTACCCGAAGCTGATCCGGCTGCTGATGGACCGCGCGTACCGCGACGACCAGATCGCCCGCGCCAACCGCAAGGCGATCGGGCGCACCGCGCTCACCGACGGGATCGACCGCGAGTACACGCTCAACGAGGTCGCGATCATCACCCGCGCCGCCCCCGCACGCCGGTTGGGCCTGCGCGACAAGGGCCACCTCGGCGTCGGCGCCGACGCCGACGTGACGATCTACCACGACCGTCCCGACGACCGCGAGGAGATGTTCGCGACCCCGCGCTACGTGATCAAGGGCGGCGAGTTGGTCGTCGAGGAGGGCGAGCTGCGACGGGTCGACGACGGCCTGCTGCTGTCGTGCGACGCCGCGTTTGACGCCGACATCGACGACGTGCTGGCGCCGATGTTCGCCGACCGCTACACGGTGTCGTTTGCGCACTATCCGGTCCGCGACCCGGCGCTCCGCGAGCCGGCGACGATCGTGCGGGCGACGCCATGAGCGAGCCCTTCATGATCGGCTCCACGCAGGTGCAGGACACGTTTGCGGAGGCGTTCCCGATGCGCTTCGTGCGGCTCGTGATCACGGCCGCGACCGACGGGTGGGCGTACGAGGCGGCGCGCTCTGCGACGGGCTTTGCGACATCGGTGATCGGCTGCAAATGCGAGGCGGCGATCGAGCGGCCGCTGCCGCGCGACGAAACCCCGGACGGCCGGCCCGGGGTCGCGATGCTGCTGTTCGCGATGGACCGCGAGGGCCTCGGCCAGCGCGTGCTCGATCGCGTCGGCCAGTGCGTGATGACGTGCCCGACGACCGCGTGCTTCGACGGCATGCAGGGCAAGGCCGACCGGTCGGTGCCGATGGGTCGCAGCCTGCGCTACTTCGGCGATGGCTTTCAGGCCAGCAAGGTGATCGGCGGCCTGCGCTACTGGCGGATCCCGGTGCTGTCAGGGGAGTTCCTCGTCGCCGAGATGGTGGGGGTCGGGCGCGGCGTCGGTGGCGGCAACCTGATCGTCGGCGCCGACGGCGAAGACGCCGCGCTCGCCGCGGCGGAGGCGGCGGTGCAGGCGATGCGCGGATCCGGCATCGCGCTGCCGTTCCCGGGCGGGATCGTGCGCTCGGGCTCGAAGGTGGGGTCGCTGCGCTCCAAGGCGCTGCCGGCGACGACCAACCATCAGCTCGCGCCGACGCTGCGCGCCTACGTCCCCGACTCGCTGGTGCCCGAGGGGGTTGGCGCGATCTTCGAGATCGTGATCGACGGCGTGTCGGAGGAGGCGGTCCGCGAGTGCACGCGCCGCGGCCTGCACGCCGCCGCCGCTGCCGGCGCCACGCACGTCACCGCCGCGAACTTCGGCGGCAAGCTCGGCCCGTTCCACTTCCATCTGTCCGAGCTGCGGGAGCCGCCCTCGTGAGCGTGACGCTGACCGTGCGCGAACGCCCGCCGGCGCGTGTCGACGCCTCGCCGCTCACCCCGGAGCGCTGCAACGCGCTCAACCGTGGGCGCGTGGCGGGCCTGTCGCTGCGGTGCGGCCGCGAGACCGTCAGGGTCGGCGACCTGTTCGAGGTCGGCGGCTACGTGTCCGACCGGACGTTGACGCTCGCCGGCGACCTGCACCTGCTTGATGGCGTCGGCTCCGGGATGACCCGCGGCACGCTGACCGTGCACGGCGACTGCGGCGACCGCGTCGGCGCCGGGATGCGCGGCGGCGAGCTGACGATCGACGGCAGCGCCGGCTCGTGGGCGGGCGCGGGGATGGCCGGCGGTCTGCTGCGGATCTCGGGCGACGCGGGCGCGCGGCTTGGCGCCGCGTTCACCGGCGCCCGTATCGGCATGCGCGGCGGCGAGATCGTCGTCGGCGGCGACGCCGGCGAGGAGGCGGGCGCGGGCATGCGCCGCGGTCTGGTCGCGATCGGCGGCCGTGCCGGCGACGGCGCGGGGCTGCGAATGCTCGCCGGCACGGTGATCGCATTGGGCGGGCTCGGCGGCGACGCCGGTATCGGCAACAAGCGCGGCACGCTCGCCTCGGGTGCGGCGCTCGGCGTGCCGCCGGTGCCGCGGTATGCGTTCGCGGCGCGCTTCCAGGCGCCAGCGCTGCGATTGCAGTTGCTGCGAGCTCGTGCGCTCGGGCTGACAGTCGACGACGCGCTGACCGACGGCAGCTGGGCGCGCTGGTCGGGCGACTTCACCGAGCTGGGGCGAGGCGAGATCCTGATCTTCGAGGAAGGAGCACAGTGAGCGTGTCGATGAACAGGCGGATCGCGGAACTCGTCGACGCGGTTGCCGCCGACCCGGAGAAGAGCCTCGTGAGCGTGCGGACCCTGGCCGCCGGCGCGCGGCTGCTGGACTGCGGGGCTCACGCCCGCGGCGGCCTCGAGGCCGGCCTGATCTTCGCGAGCGCCTGCCTTGGCGGGATGGGCCGCGTGCAGGACGCCCCGGTCCGCGTCGGCGACCGTACCTGGCCCGGCGTCGCCGTCTCCGTCGACGAGCCCGCCGCCGGCTGCCTGGCCTCGCAGTACGCGGGCTGGAAGCTCGAGCACGAGAAGTTCTTCGCGATGGCGTCCGGCCCCGGGCGGGCGCTCGCGCGCGCCGAGCCGCTGTTCGAGGAGCTGCAGTGGCGCGAGCCCGACGGGACCGACACGGCGATCCTGTGCCTGGAGACGCGCGACCAGCCACCTGAAGAGGTCGTCGCCAAGGTCGCGAGCCGGTGCGGCGTCGCGCCCGAGCGCGTGACGTTCCTGATCGCCCCGACCGCGTCGATCTGCGGCTCGGTGCAGATCTCCGCGCGCGTCGTCGAGACCGCGCTGCACAAGCTCCACGAGCTCGGCGTCGACCCCGAGCGCGTCCGCTATGGCTGGGGTTGCTGCCCGGTTGCGCCGGTGGCAAAGAACGACCCGGCCGCGATCGGCCGCACCAATGACGCGGTCCTGTACGGCGGCGCCGTCCATCTGTGGCTCGACGGCTCCGACGACGAGGTCTCAGAGCTCGCGGGCAAGCTGCCGTCGTCGGCGTCGGATGCGTTCGGGACCCCGTTCGGCGAGCAGCTGAAGGCCGCCGACTGGGACTTCTACAAGATCGACCCGATGCTGTTCAGCCCCGCCGAGGTGACGCTGACCGCCACCGAGTCCGGCCGTGCCCACCACGCCGGCGAGCTCGCGCCCGACGTGCTCGAGCGCTCGTTCGACAATTGATTCTGTAACAATATAGATGTGATATCGGATGAGGGCGTCGGCGACGACGTCAAGCGCGTGGCCGCAGCGTCGAGCCGGTCGCACGATCAGCGGCCGGCACGGGCGGTCGCCGGCGCGCCGGCGACCGGCGCGACGGTGCTGGCGTTCGCGATCGCCGCCGCGCTGATCGCCGTCGGCGTCGGCGACTCGATCAAGGCTTTGACCGTGGTCGGCGCGGTGCTCGCAGCTGTCGCGCTGCTGTGTACGCGCGGGTTCGTCGTCGTGCAGCCGAACGAGTCGTGCGTGCTGATCTTGTTCGGTCGCTACATCGGGACCGTCGCCCGCGCCGGCCTGTGGTGGTGCAACCCGTTCACCGCGTTCTGGCGCGAAACGATCTCGCTGCGCGTGCGCAACTTTCAGAGCGACCGGATCAAGGTCAACGACTCCAGCGGCAACCCGATCGAGATCGCCGCGGTCGTGGTCTGGCGCGTCGTCGACACCGCGCGGGCGGTGTTCGACGTCGAGGACTTCGAGCAGTTCGTGATCGTCCAGGCCGAGTCGGCCGTGCGCCACCTCGCCAGCCAGTACCCGTACGACGATTACGCGGCCGACGGGATCTCGCTGCGCGGCAACGCCGACGAGGTCCGCGGCGGTCTCCAGGACGAGCTCCAGACGCGGTTGCGGACGGCCGGCATCGAGGTGCTCGAGACGCGGTTGACGCACCTCGCCTACGCTCCGGAGATCGCGGAGGCGATGCTGCGTCGCCAGCAGGCCGAGGCGATCGTCGCGGCGCGCGCGACGATGGTCAGGGGCGCCGTCGGCCTCGTGCAGATGGCGATCGCGCAGCTGACCGACTCGGACCTGATCGAGCTTGACCCGGAGCGCAAGGCGGCGATGGTCTCGAACCTGATGGTCGTGCTGTCGGGCGACCACACCCCCACCCCGGTGATCAACACCGGCACGCTCTATACCTGATCCGATGCCCGAGACCAAGCGCTTCCTGCTCCGACTCGACCCCCGCCTGTTCGAGGCGCTGCGCCGCTGGGCGCAGGACGACCTCCGCAGCATCAACGCCCAGATCGAGTATCTGCTGACCGAGCAGGCCCGCAAGGCCGGGCGGCTGAACCAGCAGCCGCGGCGCCGCCCGCCCGACTCGACCAACGACGAGGTCGGCGACGCAGCGGATCTTCGGGCGTGACCGCGCTGCGCGTCGGGGTCCTCGGCGCGACCGGGTCCTGGCACTCCCGGCGGCTGCTGCGTTCGCTTGCGGCGCGCGGCCACGAGTGCGTGACGGTTCCGGCGACGCGGCTGCGCGCTCAGATCGGCGCGGACGGGACGGCGGCCGTGCTCGGCCCTGGCGGCGAGCGCCTCGACGCGCTTGACGTGCTGATCGTGCGCGGGCTGCCGCGCGGCTCGCTCGAGCAGGTGATCTTCCGCATGGACGCGCTGCACGCGCTCGCCGACCACCACGGCGTGCGCTGCGTCAACGGCCCACGGGCGATCGAGCGCACGATCGACAAGTCGTGGTGCAGCGCGCTGCTCGCCGCCGCCGGCGTGTCGACGCCGCCGACGATCGTCTGCGAGCGCCGCGAGGACGCGATGCGAGCGTTCGAGACGCTCGGCTCAGACGTCGTCGTCAAGCCGCTGTTCGGCGCGATGGGCGCGGGGATCGCCCGCATCCAGGATCCGGACGTGGCGCACCGGGTGTTCGGCGCGCTCGAGCTCGAACGCGCCGTCTACTACCTGCAGCGCGCGGTCGACGGCCCGGATCGGCGCGATCTGCGCGCGCTCGTGATCGGCGGCGACGTGGTCGGCGCGATGGAGCGGGTCGCGAGCTCATGGCGCGCGAACGTCGCGCGCGGGGGCCGGCCGCGCCCGGTGTCACTGACCGACGCGCAGCGCGACACCGCGCTCGCGGCGGCCGCCGCGGTCGGCGCCGAAGTGGCCGGCGTCGACCTGCTCGCCGACGATGACGGCGGGGTCGTCGTCCCCGAGGTCAACGGCATCCCCGGCTGGCAGGCGCTGCAGTCGGTCTGCGACGTCGACCTGACCGAGGCCGTGGTCGACGCCGTCGTCGGCAGCTGAGCGGGTCAGACCGTGATCGCGCGCTCATGCAGTGCGGTGGCGACCAGCGCCCCCGCGGCGCCGGCCGCTTCCAGCGCCCGCAGGTCGGCGTCGTCACGGACGCCGCCGCCGGCGTAGACGTCGACGCCCGGCAGCGCTGCCGCCAGCTGCGCCACTGCCTCCAGCGCCGGCCCGCCACGACTGCCGACGAGCGCCAGGTCGATTACCAGCAGCTCGCCGACCCCCAGGACGCCGGCCAGCGCCACGGCCGCGAGCGGATCGCGGCCGGCGAGCTCGGGCAGCGGCGAGATCAGGCGCCCGCCGCGCAGGTCGACGCTCAGTACCCGCCGCGGTCCGCTCGCCGGGCCGCCACGATCGGTCAGCGACTCGGTGCCAAGGACGTTGCGCGCCGCGCCGGCACGCTCCAACGCAAGCGCCCGCTCGACGCTCGTCGCACCCGCGTCGACCCACAGCGACGCGACACCCGCCAGCGACGACAACGTCGCGACGTCGACGGGTCCGCCGGCGAGCGCGTCGAGGTCGGCCACGTACAGCGTCTCCGAGCCGCTCGCGTCGTGGAGCGCGCGCGCCACCGCGAGCGGCCGAAAGCCGTCGACGAGCGGGCTGCGCAGCGGCCGGTACTGCGCGCGGTCGCCGCGCTGGGCGTGCACGACGACGCCGCCCTTGAGATCGAGGACCGGCACGATCCGCACCGGCGAACGCTTATCATCTCCGCATAGCAGCGCGCGCTCTGACCGTGATCGGACTCGACGTCGGTGGCGCCAACACGAAGGGGGCGACCGTCGATGCTGGTGGCCGGGTCAAAACGGCCTCCGAGCCGTTGGAGCTGTGGCGCGAGCCGGACGGGCTGGAGCACGCGGTGATGTCCGTCGTCGATCGGCTCGGCGCCGACGGGGCGCCGGTGGCGATCGCGACGACCGCCGAGCTCGTCGACGTGTTCGATTCCAAGCGGGCGGGCGTGCTGCACGTGCTCGGTGCCTGCCGGCGGGCGCTGCCGGGCCGCTCGCTGCGGGTGATGACCACCGGCGGGGAGCTCGTCGACCTCACGGCCGCCGACCGCGACCCGTTGTCGTGCGCGGCCGCCAACTGGCTGGCGACCGCGCTGCTCGTCGCCCGCTCGGTGCCCGACGCGATCCTCGTCGACTGTGGCGGCACCACCACCGACGTGATCCCGATCGCCGGCGGTGAGGTCGTCGCGCGCGGACGCACGGACCTGGAGCGGCTGCTGCACGCAGAGCTCGTCTACACCGGCGCGCTGCGGACCAACGTCGCCGCGCTCGTCTCCGAGGTCGTGCTCGGCGCCGGACGCTGCCCGGTCTCGTCGGAGCTGTTCGCGCTCGCGGCCGACGCGCACCTGCTCAACGAGCGCCTCGCGCCCGAGCGGTGCACGTGCACGTTCCCGGACGGCCGCGGGCCGGAGCTCGAGCACGTCCGCGCCCGGCTCGCGCGGGTCGTGTGCGCCGATCCCGAGCAGCTGGCCGAAGGCGACCTGGAGGCGATCGCCGCGGCCGTGCACGACACGCAGATCGACTCGATCGCGTCGGCGCTGCGGCGCGTGGCCGCGCTCAGCGCCGCCGGTGCTCCGGTGATCGCGGTCGGCGTCGGCGCGTTCTTGGCGCGCGACGCCGCCCGCCTCGCCGGGCTGCCTCTCGCCGAGCCCGACGGGCTGCCATTCGCCGATGACGGCGGTGTCGTCGCGGCATCGGTCGCGCTCTCGGTGCTCGGCCGTGAGTGAGAATCGATCCGAGCCCGCGTCCGGGCCGCTCGTCGTCAAGATCGGCGGCGGGCTGCTCACGGCGCACGGGCTCGACGGGCTGCGTCGCGCCTGCGAGGACGTGGACACGCTGTCGCGCCGGCGGCCCGTGCTCGTCATCCCCGGCGGCGGGCCGTTCGCCGACGCGGTCCGCGCCGTTGACGCCGGCGGACAGCTCGGCGACGAGCTCGCCCACCGGCTGGCGCTCGCCGCGATGGACCAGCTCGGGACCGTGCTCGCGCGGCTGATGCCGGCCGAGGCGATCGCGACGCTGCGCGCCCCGTCCGGTCTCGGGCTGCTGCTCGCGGTGCCCGCGTTCGCCGGCCGGCCCGATGTCCCCGAGTCGTGGGAGGTGACGAGCGACTCGCTGGCGGTGCTCGCCGCCGGCGCGATCGGGGCCTCCGAGGCGATCCTGCTCAAGGCGGTGCCGGGGGTGCTGCCGCGGTGGCCGTCGCTGGACCCGCCGATCGCCGAGCTCACCGCGGCGCGGCTGCGCGAGCTGCACGAGGCCGGCGACGGGCGCGCGGTCGACGACTACCTGCCGACCGCGATCGAGCAGACCGGCGTCTCGGTGTGCGTGCGCGCCCCTGGCGCTGACGCCCCGCCCGGAACATTGATCACCCCCGGGTGACGACGCGCGGTTCGGCGGCCGCCCGCAACTCGGCGACGGCGGCCGCCACGAGCTCGGGATCGAGCGCCGCGGAGCGGTCGCCGCCGCGGCAGACCGCCGAGCGGACGCCGACGATGTCGGCGACAACCCGACGCAAATCATCAACGCGGAGCTGCCCGGCGACGCCGAAGCTGCCACCGGCCGCGCGCGTGCGCTCGGCCAACTCGGTCACCACGGCCGGCGACAGCAACCCGTACAGCCCGGGGCCGTCCTTGACGAGCGTGTCGACGAGCGCGCCCGCGATCCCGGTTGCGCGCACGAGCTCGGGCAGCAGCAGCGGATCGAGCGCCGGCGGTGCCGCGGCCGCGCCGTCGGCGTAGGCGGCTGCGATCACCGCAGTCGTCGCCGGCACGGCCTCGGCGACCGCGGCCACGACGGCGATCGCACGCGTAAGCGAGCGCGTCCCGCGCAGCCCCACCTTCACGAAGTCGGCGCCGCAGGCAGCCGCGCCCCGGGCCGCGAGCGCCGCCGTGTGCGGCAGGTCGGGCATGTCGCCGAGCGCGGCGCTGACCGGCGCCGCGCCGCCGACGGCCGCGACGATGCTTTGGAGCGTGTCCGGCGACGGCGCCCCGAGCGCCCCCTCCCCGGGGTCCTTGACGTCGATGATGTCAGCGCCCGCGGCCGCCGCGGCGCGCGCCTCGTCGGCGCCGACCACGCTCACCAGCAGCTTCACGGCCGCTCCCCGCCACCGCGGCGCTCGCAGACGGCGCCGTCGCGATCGAAGTCCACGACGGACACCTCCGCGCTCACAAACCGGCGCCGGAGCTGGTCGGCGACGTCGTCCGCCAGCTCGGGACCGTCAACGACCCCGTACACGGTCGGCCCCCACGAGCTCTGGCCGACCGCGCCGACGCCGAGCGCCGTCAGCCCGTCGACGAGCGGCGCCGCGCTCGGATGAAACACGCCGCCCTGCTGCGAGGCGAAGATCGCCCCGATTCGGCGCTGGATCGCCGACAGGCCCGCTCCGAACTCCTCGATCTCGTCTGCCATCAACCCCGGCAGCACCGATGTCAGTAGCAGCCGCGCGACCGGCGGCTCCTCGGATCCCGGGCCCTCGAGCGCGCCGAAGAACCGCTCCTCGGCGCTTCCCGACAGCCCCTCGCGCCCCTGCGGCAACGCCAGCACGCAACGCCAGCGCTCCGGCATCGGGCACCGCAGCAGCAGCGGGCTGACTTCCCCATCGGCGCGGACGCCGGCCTCGACCACGAGCCCCGGTCCCTGAAACGTCCAGGCGCCGACGCTCGACCTCGCGCCGCGCCCGCTCGCTCGCGCGAGCAGCTGCACCCCGGCCGGTCGCCCGGCGAGCTCCGCGACCCCCCGCGCGACCGCGAGCCCGAGCTTCGTGCCCGACCCGAGCCCCATGTGCGCCGGGATCGCCTCCAGTACCTCCACCTGCATAGGGCCGGCAACGCCTAACTCGGTCCGTGCCCGTTCGGCGAACGCCACCGCGCGGTCGGCCTGCGGGCCGGAGGCGTCGACCGCAGCGGACGCACTCGGCGGCGACCGGCGGACGGCGACGCGCACCCGCGGCGCCTGCACGGCGACGCCGAAGCCGCCGAACCGCCGGCGCCCGAGCCCCGCCGGATCGAGCATCCCGAAGTGCAGCCGCGCCGGCGCGGAGACGACAACCTCGTCGACGCGTTCGGCGTCGCTCACGGCGACCGCCGGGCGACGTAGTCGCGCACGTACTGCATCGCCGCGCGCTCGCGCGGGCCGGCGGTCTTCTCGACCAGATCCTGGAGCCGGTCGAGCTCGCCAAGCACGCGTTCTGAGCCGAGCAGTCGCAGCCGAGAGGCGGCGATCGACGCCTCGACCGCCGCGTGGCGCGCGCGGCACATCCCCAGCGGCGGCTGTGAGCCGCTGCCGCCGGCGACCACGCGGGCCCGCACGCGCGAGCGGGGCAGCTCGCCGCCGCTCGGCGCGATCTCGGTGACGACCACCTCGCGCCACGCGCTGCACTCCTCGATCACCGCTCCCTCGACGTGCGCCGCTGGCCGGGTCGCCGGCCGCGGGCGGCCGAGGGCCGCCTGCACGAACAGCAGCACATCGTCGGTCAGATGGACGACCGCCTCGCCGCGGATCCGCAGGTTGCGCAGCGTGCGCGTATCCGCAAAGGGCCAGAACACGACGTCGTCGGAGCCCCAGCGCACGCCCATCGCCGCGCAGTTGACGCCGCCGCCGGGGCTCAGCGTGGTGACGACGGTCTCGAGCAGGGGCCAGCGCGCGTCGGAATGCTCAGCCGGCAAGGCTGAGCAGCTCCTGACGCGTGCGGGCATCGGAGCGCAGCGAGCCCCGAAGCGCCGAGGTGACGGTCTTGGCGCCGGGCTTGCGGACACCGCGGATCGTCATGCAGGTATGTTCGGCGGCGAGCACGACCCCGACGCCGCGCGGCTGCAGCTCGCGGTCGAGCCAGTCGGCGACCTGCACCGTCATCCGTTCCTGCAGCTGCAGGTCGTGGGAGAACGTCTCCACGACCCGCGCCAGCTTCGAGAGGCCGATGATGCGATCGCCCGGCAGGTAGGCGACGTGCGCCATGCCGACGAACGGCAGCAGGTGGTGCATGCACAGCGACTGGAAGGGAATGTCGCGCACGAGCACGAGCTCGTCGTAGTCGCCCGCGTTCTCGAACGTCGTCGCGTTGAACTCGACGGGCGTCACGAGCTCGGCCAGCGAGGATGCGATCCGGCGCGGCGTCGCCGCCAGGTCGGGCGCCTGCACGTCGGCGCCGATCGCTCGCAGCAGGTCCGCCGCCGCCCGCTCGGCGGCCGCCACGTCGATCTTCGACGGATCGACCACGCGGCCCACCGGGGCCGCGGCCAGCCCTTCCTGATCCGGGGCAGCGGCCAGCGCTTTGCCATGGTGGCCGCCAACGCTCATCTCAACGAGGGTATCGCCTCGGGGGTTGCGGTCCCGAGCGGTCATCCCGGCGCTCCGGCCGACAGGCGCGTGACGAGCTCGACGAGCATGCGCACACCGTACCCCGTTGCGCCGGCGCCGACCGCGTCGCCGCGGTCCTCGCGAGCCAGGGCCGTGCCGAGCATGTCGACGTGCGCCCAGGGCACGTCGCCGGCGAACTGCGCCAGGAACGTCGCCGCGAAGATCGAGAAGCCCAGCGGCCGTCCCGCGACGTTGCGCAGATCGGCGACGTCGGATCGCAGCCACGCCTCGTAGCGCTCGTGCAGCGGCAGCGGCCAGGCTGGATCGCCGGCGGCGTTGCCGGCGTCGACGACCGCGTCGCGCCACGCCGGATCGGTCCCGAACACGCCGGCGTGGACGTCGCCGAGCGCGTCGGGCACGCCGCCGGTCAGCGTCGCGAGGTCGACGAGGTGGGTGGCGCCGTCCCGTCGGGCGTAGCTGAGCGCGTCGGCGAGGATCAGCCGCCCCTCGGCGTCGGGATTGGCGACCTCCACGGTCGTCCCCGAGGCGGTCTCGATCACGTCGGTCGGTCGCAGCGCGGTGCCGCTCAACAGGTTCTCGCAGGCGGGCACGAACGCGGTCACGTCCAGCGGCAGCTCGAGCTCGGCGATCGCGCCGAGCGCCGCCAGCACCGCCGCGCCGCCTGCCATGTCGGCCTTCTGGACGACGATGTCGGGCTTTGACTTCAAGAAGTAGCCGCCGGTGTCGAACGTCACGCCCTTGCCGATCAGCGCCAGCCGTGGCGTTGCCGGCGCCCCCGGGGGACGGTGGCGCAGCACGATCAGCCAGGGCGGCGACGGGCTCGAGCCGCCCACCGCCTGCAGTCCGCCGAGGCCGGCCGCGGCCGGGTCGACGATCTCGGCGGTCACGCGCGGGATCTCGCTCGCGCGCCGTGCCAGCTCGCCCGGGGTGATGACGTTGGAGGGACCGTCGACGAGCTCGCGCGCGACGTTGCACCAGCGCGCCACCCGCGCCGCGCGTTGCGCGACGGCGCCCAACGCGGCGGCTCCCGCCCCGCAGATCACGAAGCGCCCGCCGTCGTCGGCGGCGCCGTTGCGCGCTTCGTAGGTGCCCAACACGGCGCCCTCGGCCAGCGCCCGCACCTGTTCGATCGAAATCGTGGGCGATCGCGGATCGAGCGCCCATGCGATCGACTCGCCGGCGCTGCGCGCGCGCATCGCGCGGGCCGCCGCGGTCCGCAGTCCGTCGACGCCGGGCGCCACCGCGATCACCGCGATCGACGGCTCGCCGTAGACGATCGCCACCGGCTCGGCATCGGCCGACGCCCGCTCCGGCACCCCGAGCGCGCTCGCGCCCGAGCCGGCCGCGACCGCGATCAGCTGGGCTCCGACCGAGCGCGGGTCGTCATCGCTGCAACCGATCTGCAACGGTCACCATCCGTTAATTGAGCCGCCGTCGTTCTGTAACATGTCGGTTCATCCGGTACGACTCTAAGAGGGAGGGATTCATGCGGTGGACGAAGCCCGAGTTTGAGTTCGTGGAGCTGTGCTCGGAGGTCACCTCCTACCGGTATCACCGGTAACAACTTGACACTGGCGTAGCCCCCGGGCGATCAGCCCCGCTTGGGGCTGCGTCATCGTCCTTGGCGGGTCTGCGTGCTCGTACGGATTCTTGGCGCCGCCGCCGGCGGGGGCTTCCCGCAGTGGAACTGCCGTTGCGAGACGTGCGAGGCGGCCCGTGGCGGCGAGCGCGCGCGGCCACGGTCACAGTCGTCGCTGGCGATCCGCGGCTCCGCGGGCCCGTGGTTCTTGGTCAACGCTTCGCCCGATGCCCGCCAGCAGTTGGAAGGCCTGCACGACGCCTCCGCGGGCGGCCTGCGCGACGCGCCGATCGCCGGCGTGCTGCTGACCGATGCCGAGATCGACCACACCGCCGGGCTGCTGTTGTTGCGCGAGTCGGCGACGCCGATCCGGCTGTACGGCGACGACGGCGTCCAGATGGCGTTGCGAGACGGGTTTCCGGTACTGACCGTGCTCGAGCGCTACTGCGGCCTGCGATGGACGACGCTGCGCAGGGGCGAGGCGACAGAGCTGGAGGGCTCGAGCTTGGTCGTCGAGTCGTTTGCGAGCGGCGGTGACGCGCCCCGGTACCTGGTCGGCTCGGGCGTCGAGCTTCAGGCAAGCGGCCTGCAGTTCCGCGACCGCGACGACGACGCGATCGTCACCTACGTGCCGGGCATGGCGCGCCTGACCGACGGCATCCGCGATCGCTTCTCGGCCAGCGATCTCGTGCTCGTAGACGGCACGTTCTGGACCGACGACGAGCTTCCACGCCTCGGCTACACGCAGCGCGGCGCTCATGACATGGGCCACCTGCCATTGTCGGGAGCCGATGGGACGATCGAGGCGCTGCGTGCGCTGACGCGCCCGCGCAAGGTGCTCGTGCACATCAACAACACCAACCCGATCCTGCTCGAGGACTCCGCCGAGCGCGCCGCCGTCGCCGACGCGGGCATCGAGGTCGGCTACGACGGGATGGAGGTGGCGCTGTGACCGCCGCGACGCCGACCGACGCGGCCGCGCGCGAGCCGCCGCTGGCCACCGACGAGTTCGTCGCGGCGCTCCGCGCGCAGGGCGGGCGCTACCACAACCTGCACCCGTTCCACCGGAGGATGGACGCCGGCGAGCTCACCCGCGAGGAACTGCGGCGCTGGGCCGCCAATCGCTTCTACTACCAGCGGTGCATCCCGCTCAAGGACGCGGCGATCCTCGCCAACTGCCCGGACGTCGAGGTCCGCCGCGTGTGGGTGCAGCGCATCCTCGACCACGACGGCACCGCGTCGGAGCCGGGCGGGATCGACTCGTGGCTGGCGCTCGGGGAGGCGCTCGGCATCGACCGCGCCGACCTTCTGTCAGAGCGCCACGTGCTCCCCGGCGTCCGCTACGCCGTCGACGCTTACGTCAGCTTCGCGCGCCGGGCGCCGTGGGTGCAGGCCGTCGCCTCGTCGCTGACCGAGCTGTTCGGCCCGGCCGCGATCAAGGTCCGGCTGCAGGCGCTCGAGCGCCACTACCCGTGGATCGATCCCGCCGGGCTCGAGTACTTCCGCACCCGGCTGGTGAAGGCGCCCGTCGACGCCAGCTACGCGCTCGACGTCACCGTCGCGCACTGCGTGCGGCGCGACCAGCAGGACGCGGCCGTCGCCGCCCTTCGCTTCAAGACCGAGCTGCTGTGGGCGCAGCTGGACGCGATCGACCGCGGCGACACCCAGCCGGAGGTGACGAGGGCATGACGCGGCCGCGGCTGGTCACCGGCGCGCGCCTGCATTACGACAAAGTGCGGTCCGAGCATGTGCTGCTCGTCCCGGAGGGGATCGTGCGGCTGAACCCGAGCGCGGTCGCGGTGCTCGAGCTGTGCGACGGCGAGCGCGAGCTGGACGAGATCGTCTCGGACTTGTCCGAGCGTTACCCGGGCGCCGACGTCAGCGCCGACGTGCGGGGGCTCGTCGACGCAATGAGCGAGAAGGGATTGGTCGTCGATGCCGGCTGACGCGCTCCCGCGCCCTCTGACGCTGATCGCCGAGCTGTCCTACCGCTGTCCGCTGCGCTGCCCGTACTGCTCCAACCCGGTCGCGATCGGCGCACCCGCCTACCGCGACGAGCTCGACACCGCCGACTGGACGCGGGTGTTCGGCGAGGCCGCGCGCCTCGGCGTCCTGCAGCTGGCGCTGACCGGCGGTGAGCCGATGCTGCGCCGCGACCTGCCGCAGCTGTGCGCCGCCGCCCGCGACGCCGGTCTGTACGCGTCGCTGATCACCGCCGGCACGCTGTTCGACGAGGAACGCGCCAACGAACTGCGCGGCGCCGGCCTGGACCACGTGCAGATCTCGATCCAGAGCGCCGACCCCGACGACAACGACCGGATCGCCGGCAACCGCTCGTTTCACAAGAAGATCGCCGCCGCCCGGCTCGCCACACGGCTCGGCTTCCCGCTCACGATCAACTGCGTGCTGCACCGTCACAATCTCGACCGCGTCGAGCAGGTGCTGGAGCTGGCGCTGGCGCTCGGCGCCCAACGGCTCGAGCTCGCCAACACCCAGTACTACGGCTGGGCGGTCGTCAACCAGGCGGCGCTGATGCCGACGCGCGACCAGCTGGAGCGCGCCGAGCAGGCGGTCATCCGCTTCCGCGAGCAGGTCGGTCCAAGGCTGGAGATCCTGTGGGTGCTGCCCGACTACTACGAGAATCTGCCAAAGCCGTGCATGGGCGGCTGGGGCCAGACCGCGATCGTGATCGCGCCCAACGGCGACGCGCTGCCGTGCCAGGCAGCGAGCACAATCGGAGACCTGCCGCTCGACAACGTCACCGCGCATCCGCTCGAGTGGATCTGGAGCGAGTCCGAGGCGTTTCGGCGCTTCCGCGGCACCGACTGGATGCGCGAGCCGTGCGCCAGCTGTCCGCTGGACCGCCAACACGAGGACTTCGGCGGCTGTCGCTGCCAGGCGCTGCGGCTCACCGGCGACGCGGCCGCGACCGACCCCGTCTGCCGGTTCTCGCCCGACCACGACCGCCTCCTGCGCGCCCGCGACGCGGCGGCCGCCGAGGACGTCTCGGGCCCGCCCCCAGGCACCGACGAGTTCGTGTACCGCTCGATGCGCACGCCCGCGGCGCCGGTCCACTAGCCAGCTATCTTCCGACCCGTGATCGACCAGCAGCAGGAGCAGCTCACCCGATGCCGGCGCTGCTGGACGATGGTCGACTTGTCATCGGGGATGTGCCCCGTGTGCGGCGCCACCGAGGACGACTTCGTTCCCGAGGGCCACCAGCACGGCCACTTCGCCAAGCTCAGCACGTACTCGGCGATCGTCGCCCGCCTGCAGTGGAATCCGGAGACGATCGACTTCACCGCCGATGCGCGCGCCTGGCCGCAGCTGCCGTCCGAGCGCCGCGAGCGACTGATGACACTGCTGTGCGGCTTCTGTGTCGCCGAACAGGCGGTCGCCGAGCACCTCGAGCCGTTCGCGGGCGCGACCGACGACACGCTGCTGGCCTGGGTCCTGTTCCTGCAGCGTCGCGACGAGAGCCGCCACGCGCGCCTGTTCGACCGGATCGCGGCCGAGGTGATCGAGCTCGACGGCGACAGCCACGAGCAGCGGGTCGCGTCCGCTCGTGAGCACGCCCCCGCGCCGCTGCTTGCGCTGTTCGAGGAGACGCTGCCGGAGCTGGCGACCGAGCTCGCGCGTGGCGAGGCCGACCTCGAGCAGGGTGTCTCGCTCTACCACATGCTGCTCGAAGGAGTCGTGTTCACGGCCGGCCAGCGGGCGCTGCTCGGCGACCTGGAGGATGGCGCGCTGCCGGGCGTCTCAGAGGGCGTCACCCGCGTCGACCTCGACGAGCGCTGGCACATCGGGCTCGGGCTACGCCACCTCAACCAGACGCGTCCGTCGGCGGACCGGGTGCGGGCGCTGCTGGCGCGCGCCGAAGAGGTCGCCGAGGTGTGGGGCGACGTCGTGCCCGCGACGACCAAGCGCTACGCGATCACGATGTGCCACCGGCGGCTGTCGGTCGCGGGATTGCTGCACGCCGCCGCGGCCTGAGCCTCAGCGGTACGGCAGCTCGGTCCCGAGCCCACGCGCACGAGCCTTGTCGAGCATCGCCTCGGCGAGCGCGACGTCGGTGATCGACAGACCCCGGTGCCAGAACAGGATCGTCTCGTCCTCTGACTCGCGGCCCGGCCGCGCGCCGCACACGATCTCGCCGAGCTCGGCATGGAGGTTCTCACGCGTGACGCGGCCCGTGTCGATGTGAGCGCGCAGCGCTCCGAGCGGGCCGGCCCCGGTCTGGCCCCAGTCGTCGACGACGATCTTGTCCATGATGTCGGTGAGCTGGAGCTCGACCGCCGAGACCGTCCCGTAGGGCACCACGAGCGCGCCTCTCTGGATCCATTCGGTCTTCAACAGCGGGTCCGGCTCGGTCAGCCGGCTGGCCTCGACGACGACATCGGCGCCGCGCGCGCACGACTCCCAATCGTTGGTGACCTCGATCGGGCGGCCGAGGTCGGCGCGCAGCCGCGCCGCGAACGCGTCGCGGCTCTCCGGACGCCGGGAGTGGACGCGGATCACCTCGAGTTCCGGGAGCACGCGCGCGGTCAGGCGCACGTTCCAGTACGCGGTTCCGCGGGCCCCGATGTGCCCGAGCACGCGCGCGCCCCGGCGAGCCAGGTGGCGAGCGCCGATCGCGGTCACGGCGCCGGTCCGCATCTCGGTGATCGCGGTCCCGTCGAGGATCGCCTGGGGCACGCCGGTCGTCGGGTCCATGAGCAGCACGAGCGCCATCTCCGAGGGCAGGCCAAGCGCGTGGTTGTTCACGAAGTCGCCGACGACCTTGACCCCCGCGAACCGCGGCGTCGCGCCGCGCAGCACGTTGAAGTGGCCGTCGGCGTCGCGCGGAAACAGATGCGTGCGCGGCTCGATCACGGTCTCGCCGCGGCCCTGGGCGGCGAGCACGCGCTCGACCGCGTCGAGGATCTCGTCGTCTGACAGCGCCAGCGCGTCGACGTCGGCGCCCGACACGTACGTCAGCGAGATCACGCGCGCAGCTCGGCGGCCGTCGCGACCGCGTCATGCACGCGACGTTCGAACGCGTCGTCGTGCAGCAGCTTGCGCGCGAGGCGCTCGACGTCGGGGCCCAGCGCTCGGTCCTCGATCACCGGGGACACGACCTCGCGCACGCACGCAAGCGCCTCGGCGGTGCCGGCGCCGAGCCGCTCCGGGGCGGCCAGCTCGGTCGCCTGCGCCGCCGTCATCAGCTCGGTCGCGATCAGCAGCCGCAGCCGCGACAGCTGCTCGACGAGCCGCAGCGCCCCCTGCGCGGCCCCCGTCGAGTCGTCCTCGACGCCGTCGGCCGAGACCGCGGCGTGGATCGCAAACGGTGCCGCCAAATGGCGGATCTCGAGCCTCAGCGACTCGCCGGTCCGTGTCAGCACCGCCAGTCCGCTGCGGGTCGCGGCGTCATCGGGCTGCGCCACGAGGCCGCGCGGCAGCCCGCTCAGCCGGGCCGTCTTCAGCCGTGTCGGGCGCTCGGCGATCCCGGACGCGACCTGCGCGATCCCGACCGCGACCGCGTCGAGCGCCAGCGACAGCGCCGGCACCTGGAAGTTTCCGGTCGACAGGATCTCGTCGTCGGCGGCGAGCACCAGCGGGTTGTCGGCGGCACCGTTGAGGTCGGGCTCGAGCGCCGCCGCCAACAGCTCCAGCGCCATGTACAGCGACCCGTGCAGCTGGCTGGCGCAGCGGAAGCTGAGCGGGTCCTGAAGCCGTCGCGAGGCGCCCGGCTCGGTCAGCGAACCGCCCGCCAGCAGCGCGAGCAGGCTGTCGGCCGACCACTGCTGGCCCGGCTGCGGTCGCGCGCGGGCGACCCGCGGATCGAGCGGCGTCAGCGCCGCGCGGAACCCCTCCATCGACAGCGCCGCCGCGATCTGGGCGCAGTCCAGCAACAGCCGCGCGTCGGCGAGCGCGAGCGCGGCAGTGCCGACGCTGACGGCGTTCGACGAGCAGATCGCCAGTCCGTCCTTGGGGCCGGGCACGAGCGGTTCGAGGCCCGCCCGCGCCAGCGCGCGGTCGGCTCCCATCCGCACGCGCTCAAGCTCGGCCTCGCCCTCGCCGATCATCGCCAGACCGACGTGGGCCATCAGGCACAGGTCGGCGGCCCCCACCGAGCCCGAGCGCGGAATAACCGGATGTACCCCCGCGTTGAGCATCCCCGCGAGCAGCTGCGCGACCGCCGGCGAGGCGCCCGAGCCGCCGGCGCAGATCCCGTTCAGACGCACGGCCATCACCGCCCGCGTGAGCTCGGCGCCGAGCGGCTCGCCGACCGCGGTCGCACGGCCCCGGATCGTGCGCAGCGAGAACTGGACGCCGCCGTCGTCGACCCGTTCGGTCACCCGCGAGCCGAGGCCGGTCGTCACCCCGTAGACGGGCGTGCCCGAGCGCGCCGCCTCGAGCACGGTCTGGTTGGCTGCCGTGATCCTCGCGGCGGCCTCGTCGCCGATCTGCACCGCGGCGCCGTCGCGCGCGATCGACCGCAGCCGCTCCGGTGTCAGCTCGGTGCCGGTGAGCGCGATGGGAGCAGTCATCGAGCAGCGACCTTAGCGGTACGGCTGGTGGCCCCGTCCGCAAGGACGGAACCACTAGAGTGCCGATCCCGCATGACTGGCACACCCGGCCCAGCGTCCGCGCCGGTGCTGCTCGACGGGGCGACGCTGACGCCCCGTACGCTCGCGCTGATCGCGCGCGAGGGGGCGGTCGCCGAGCTTCATCCCGACGCCCGCGCGCGCAACGATGCCGCTCGCGCCGCGCTGACGCAGCTGTTGGAGCGCGGCGGTGAGCTGTACGGCGCCACCACCGGCGTCGGCGCGCTGCGCGACTACCGGGTGCCCGGCGAGTCGCGCGAGCGCTACTCGCTGAGCCTGCTGCGCAGCCACGCCTGCGGCGCCGGCCCGCCGCTGCCGGCGCCCGTCGTCCGGGCCGCGATGGCAACCCGCGCCAACCAGCTCGGCGCCGGCGGCGCCGGCGTCGTAGATCAGCTGCTCGACGCCTTGATCGGCGCGCTCAACGCGGGGCTGGCGCCGTTCACCCGCGAGCTCGGGTCGCTCGGCACCGGCGATCTCACGAACCTCGCCGACATCGGGCTGGCGCTCGTCGGGGAAGGGCAGGTGTGGCGCGGCGACGAGCTTGAGCCGGCAGTCTCCGCGCTGGCGGAGGCGGGAGTCGCGCCGGCGACGCTCGGCCCGCGCGACGGCCTGGCGTTCATGAGCTCCAACGCGGTCTCGGTAGCGCGCGCGGCGCTGCTCGTGGTCGACTCGCGGCGGCTGCTGGATGCGTGGCTCTCGGTCGCGGCGCTGTCGTTCGAGGCCGCCGCCGCCGATCCCGTCGTGCTCGACGCGCGGATCCACTCGGCCCGTCACCGGCCAGGCCAGGCGGCGGTCGCGGCGCGCATGCGCGAGCTGCTGGCCGGGGTGAACCGCCGCCGCCGAGAGGCGGGGCCGTTCGGCATCCAGGATCCGTATCCGTTCCGCGCCCAGCCGCAGGTCGACGGCACCGTCTATGACGCGCTGGGCGCGCTCGAGGAGACCGTCTGCCACGAGCTCAACTTCGCCGGCGAGAACGCCCTGGTCGTCGTCGACTCGGATCCGCCCGCGCTCGCGCTGCCCAACGGCAACCCCCACGCGGCGCCGCTGGCCAACGCGGTCGACAACCTCCGCACCGCGCTGGCCGCGTCGGCCGCGCTGATCGCCGCGCGCGTCTCGACGCTGCTGGACTCCGAGCTGACCGGGCTGCCGCCGTTCTTGGCGCGTCCGGACCGGGTCGGATTCGAGTCCGGCGCGCTGATCCTGGAGTACACGGCGCACGCGGCGGTCGCGGAGGTGCGATCGCTGGTCACGCCCGTCGCCGCGCAGACGGTCGGCGTCTCGCGCGGCGTCGAATCGCATTCGAGCCTCGCGCCGGTCGCCGTGCGACGCGCCCAGCAGGCGATCGAGGCACTGCGGATCGCCGTCGCGACCGAGCTCGTGGTCGCCGTACGCGCGCTGCGGCTCGCCGGCACCGAGCCGCTCGGCGCCGGCAACCGGCCGCTGTGGGAGACCGCCGCGCCGCTGCTCGGCGACGACCTCGCCGACCGCCCGCTGTCGCCCGACATCGAGCTCGCGCGCGAGCTGATCGAAGGCTGGACGATCGAGCTCGGCTGATCGGATTGGTGGAGGCAGCCACCGGTTCTAGGATCGAAGAGCCTCATGAGCGTTTCGGTCTCAGAGCACGAGCAGGTCGTCCCCGAGCGCTCGCGGCGCATCGTGATCCTGTTGATCTGCTCGATGGCGTTGCTGATCGTCGGGCTCGACACGACGATCGTCAACATCGCGCTGCCGTCGATCCACCGCTCGCTGCACCCGTCGCTGTCGGGGCTGCAGTGGACGATCGACGCCTACACGCTGGTGCTCGCGAGCCTGCTGATGCTGTCGGGCTCGACCGCCGACCGGATCGGGCGGCGGCGGACGTTCCAGTGCGGGCTGGGACTGTTCTCGCTGGGCTCGCTGCTGTGCGGGCTGGCGCCGTCGCTCGGCTTCTTGATCGGCGCCCGCGCGCTGCAGGCGATCGGCGGCTCGATGCTCAACCCGGTCGCGATGTCGATCATCCGCAACGTGTTCGTCGACGCCCGCGAGCGCGCGCTGGCGATCGGCGTGTGGGGCGCGGTGTTCGGCGCCTCGATGGCGCTCGGCCCGGTGCTCGGCGGCGTGCTCGTGCAGGTCAGCTCATGGCGCGCGGTGTTCTTCGTCAACGTTCCGGTCGGCCTGATCGCGATCGCGCTGACGGCGCTGTTCGTGCCCGAGTCAAAGGCCGATCACCCGCGCCGGATCGACCCCGTCGGGCAGGTGCTCGTGATCGTCGCGCTGGCGTCGCTGACGTACGGGATCATCGACGGGCCGCGCGCCGGCTGGGCATCGGCGCAGACGCTGGCGCTGTTCGCCGCATCAGCGCTGTCCGGTCTGGCGCTCGTGCTCTACGAGCTGCGCCGGCGCCAGCCGCTGGTCGAGATCCGCTTCTTCCGGTCGGTGCCGTTCGCGGGCGCGTCGGCGATCGCGGTCGGGATGTTCCTCGCGGTCGGCGGCTTCCTGTTCCTCAACACCTTGTACCTGCAGAACGTGCGCGGCCTGTCGCCGTTGGACGCGGGCCTGTACACGCTGCCGATGGCCGGAGCGATGCTCGTCGCGGCGCCGCTGTCTGGCCACATCGTCGGCCACCGCGGCACGCGTCTGCCGCTCGTGATCGGCGCGGTGTCGCTGATCGCGTCGGCGCTGTTGTTGACGACGTTGTCGCCGACGACATCGGTACCGCTCCTGCTCGTCGCCTACCTGCTGTTCGGGCTCGGCTCGGGCATGGTCAACCCGCCGATCACGAACACCGCCGTGACCGGGATGCCGCCGTCGCAGGCCGGCGTCGCCGCGGCGATCGCGTCGACGAGCCGACAGGTGGGCGCGACGCTCGGGGTCGCGGTCCTCGGGGCGCTCGCCGGCGGCGACACGATCGGCGCGGTCGGGCCGGCGTTCGCTTACGCGACGCGGACGAGCTGGTGGGTGGTCGTCGGCATCGGCGTCGCGCTGCTGATCGGGGCATTCGTCACGACCACGCCGTGGGCACTGCGGACCGCGTCGCATACCGCCGAGCGCCTGCGCGAACACGACCGGCCGACGGCCGGCGGCGAGCCCGCGGGCTCCGATCAGGCGCCGGTCGCCGTCTGACCGGCGCCGCCACCGCGCGCGATAGCTTCGGTTGGCGATGGAGCTGGTAGCCCGCGACCGCCCCAACGTGTCGCTGCGGCGTGCCGCCGACGGCGGCGACTGGGTCGTGCTGTCGTTCCCCTACGACCCCGTGCTCGTCGACCTCGCGCGTTCGATCCCGCATCGCCGCTTTGACTGGGACGCGCGCGAGTGGTCGGCGCCGGTCACCGATTGGGCCGGGATCCGCGTCCAGGACATCCTCGAGCGCTACCCCGAGCTCGACGCCTCCGATGAGGTGCTGTCCTGGTTGCAGGGCGTCAAGCGGCGCTGGATCGGCAACGTCTCGACCGTCCGCCACGACGGCCGCGGCTGGTGGTTGTTGCGCACCGTCGCCGGGCCGTTGCCGGCCGAGCTGCCTGCTTCGGATCTCGTGGTCGCCGGCGGCATGCAGCTGCTGGCGCTGACGCCGGCCGCGGCGGACGTGCTCGCCCAGCAGCGGTCGGCGCGGCTTGACGCGGCCGCCGAGCGCTGCTTGGCGCTCGTCCGCGCCGGCGCGCCGCTGCCGCCGGCGCGGCTGGCGTGGTTTCGCGGCGTCGAGGGCGAGGAGCTCCGGCTCGAGGTCATCTGGGACCCGGAGATCGGCGTCGCGTTCGAGGACCTGGCGGCATCTGAGGGCACTCGCTCGGTGGCGGTCGACCCATGGATCACCGAGGAGCTCGACGCGTTCATCGCTCGGCATGACGTGGAGGTTCGCGGGCTCGCCGCGGAGGTGCTGGAGCGGCTGCGCGCCGAGCACGCGGCCGCCGCCCAGGCGGTGGCGCGGTCGCGGGCCGTATCGGCGGAGCCGGTGTCTTCGGTCGCCGATGTGCTGGGCGGCTCGCTGGCACCGTTTCAGTGGGCCGGGGTCCGCTACGCGCTCGACGCCCGGCGCACGTTCATCGCCGACGAGCAGGGCCTGGGCAAGACCGTCGAGGCGCTCGCGGCGCTCGAGGCCGACGGTGCCTTCCCGGCGATCGTCGTGTGCCCGGCGTCGATGAAGCTGACATGGGAGCGGGAGGCCTCGCGGTGGCTGCCGCACCGCTCGGTCGCGGTTGTTAGCGGCCGCGTACCGGTGCCGCCCGCCGGCGACATCACGATCTTGAACTACGAGATCGTCGCCGCCCACCACGAGGCGCTCGCGCGGCGGCGGCCGCAGGCGATCGTCGTCGACGAGTCCCACTACTGCAAGAACCCGCGCGCGAAGCGGACCCAGGCGGTGCGGGCGCTGGCGGCGTCGGTGCCCGATTCCGGCCTGCGGCTGGCGCTGACGGGCACGCCGGTGCTCAATCACGCCGACGAGCTGATCGCGCAGCTGCGGGTGATCGACCGGCTGTCGGACTTCGGCTCCGGGGCACGGTTCTCCAACCGCTTCCGCGGGATGCAGTCCGAGGAGCGCCTGCACTGGCACCTGCGCCGGGTCTGCTTCGTGCGGCGCCTGAAGTCCGAGGTGCTGCCGCAGCTGCCGCCCAAGCGCCAGGTGGTCGTGCCGGTGTCGCTGACCAACGGCGACGAGTACCGGCTCGCCGAGCGTGACGTGATCGAGTGGCTGCGCACCCAACCGCTCGACTTATCCGAATTGAACGCGCGGATCGCGACGACGCTGCGGGCCGAACGGCTGGCGCAGCTGGGCCTGCTGCAGCGGTTGGCGGCCGCCGGCAAGCTCGCGGCGGCACTGGCCTGGATCGACGACTTCCTCGCCTCCGGCGAGCCGCTGGTCGTGTTCGCGCGCCACGTCGAGATCCAGCAGGCGGTGGTCTCGCGTTTCGGCGACCGCGCACTGCATCTGCTCGGCGTCGACTCGCCCGCCGCTCGCCAGGAGGCGATCGACGCGTTCCAGTCCGCGTCGGGGCCGCCGCTGATCGTGTGTGCCACGCGCGTCGCCGCCCAGGGCATCACGCTGACCCGCGCCTCCAACGTCTGCTTTTTGGAGCTCGAGTGGACGCCGGCGATGCACGACCAGGCCGAGGACCGCTGCCACCGGATCGGCCAGCGCGACGCTGTCACCGCCTGGTACCTGCTCGCCGCCGACACGATCGACGAGACGATGAGCCGGCTGATCCAGAGCAAGCGTGCGACCGTCGCCGCGGTCACGGACGGCCGCGTTCTCGACGGCGACGGACTCGTCGACGCGGTCGTGCGCGAGCTGCGCGACGGCCGGCCGTTCGCGCACCTGCGCGCGGTCGTGTAGCCGCGTTGGGCGCGGGTATTCTCGGGCTGATGTCGGCCGCCCCGGTGCGCACCCCGAACGTCCACCCCGACTGCCGCAACGTCCCGCGGATCGACGACGACGGCTTCGAGGAGCTGTGCCACCTCGTCACCGACGAGGACCCGGACACTGCGCTGTGCGGCCGTGATGTCACCGGCTACCCGTGGAACCCGCCGTGGCCGCGCTGCGAGGCGTGCATGGCGATCGCCCGCGGCGAGCTCAACTGATAAGCGCCGCACGGAGCGCCGCCAGCTCCCGTTCGCGACGGCCGAGGATCCGGTGCAGCCGCCCGGCCTCGCGCTCGCCGGCCTCGTGCAGCCGCTCCCAGGTGATCCGGACGGTCACGAGCCCGTGATCGAGCATGAACGCGTCGCGCTCGCGGTCGTTGGCGAACGCCACGCGGTCCGCGTGGTAGTCCCAGCCGTCGAGCTCGACGATCAGCCCGTGTTCGGCGAACAGCGCGTCGACCTCGTGGCCGTGCACGATCGCCAACGTCATCGGCCGGGGCAGCCCGAACCGCCGGCAGAAGCGCAGGAACGCCCGCTCGAACTCGGACCGCGTCGGCTGCGGGCGGTAGCCGAGCAGCCGTGTGACCGCCTCGTCGTCGATCCGCCGCTGCACTCGTGCGCTCTGGACGATCGCGGCGAACTGCCTGCGGGTCAGGCGCCGCTCGAGGTCGCGGATCGTGCGCTCGGGGCTCGTCACGGGAACGCCCAGCTGGCGGGTGCGATCAGACGGCGGCAGTGAACGGGTGCGATGGGAGCGGATCCCGGCGCGCCGGCGGTCCTTGGTCGCGGTGACTTCGGGCAGCGTCGGCCACCGGCGCCAGCCCCACAGCGCCGCGCCGGAATCGTGGCTGAGCACTGACCCGTCGCCACACGCGAGCACGGCCGCCATCGCCACCGCGACCGGCTCAACGCGCCGGTACCCGACCGCATACACGCCCGCATGGGCCCGCACCAGCCGCCCCGCCCGGCACCACCGCTGAACCCGCGCATGGCTGACACCCATCGCCAGCAGCTGCGCGCGCGTGATGTGCCCGTGCTGACGACCGGCGGTGATCTGGATTTGTATCGACAGGTGATCTCGATCCAGAGCGGCCACGGTTGTAGTAGCCGCGAGCGACCCGGAATTCACCCCCGGGCGACGCGCTTCTGGATCGAGGAGATCGCCCGCAGCGCCTCGCGCAGCTGCGTGCGCATCAGATCCGACAGCTCGTCGGGCGCGACGTGGTCGTCGGGCTCCAGCCCCGCCCGCAGCTGCGTCACCTGGTGGTCGAGCCGCAGGTTGTTGATCAGCGTGAACGCGTCGCGCAGCGTCTCGGCCTCGCCGTCGGGCAGCGTGCCGGCGGCGCCGGCCGCGGCCAGCCGCTCCGTCGTCGAGGCGATCGTCACGCCCGCGGCGATCGCGCCCCAGCGCGCCAGCGCCAGGATCGGCTTCATCGCCCCCTCCTTGAGGTTGATCTGCCCCGCGTGCGCTCCGTCCTGCTCGACGACCAGCCCGCGCAAAAAGCTCGTGGGGGGCCGCTGCGCGACCGCCAGCCGCGCCAGCTGGCGAAGCAGCAGCGGATGGTCGGGCGCCAGCCGGAACGTGTCGGCGACAGGCGTGCCGGTGTGCACGCCCCACACCGGCCGCGAATCGAGCAGCGTCGAGGTCAGCACCATCGCCTTCTCCTGGCCGGGGTCCTCGAGCCAGGAGCGCGCGACCCGCTGCCAGGACTGGACCGGGCGCACGAACGCGGGCACCGCGGCCGACACGCCGTTGGTGTCGGACGGCAGCCTGCAGGCCGCAAGACCGTCCATCACCGCGCGCCCGAGCGCCAACAGCCGCGCGCGCACCGCATCGGTGCCGGCATCGCCGATGTCGCCGCCATCGGAGCCAAACCAGACGATCGCGGAGTCGACGTCGGAAGCCGGCAGCGCCTCGCGCCGGGCCTGTGAGCCCATCGCCAGCCACGCGAACTGCGGCAGCGGCTCCGAACCGTCACCAACCAGCCGCTCCTGCTCGAGCTCTAGCAGCCGCCGCGTCAGCGCGTCGACGCAGACCGCGTAGACGGCCATCACGTTCGCGGCCCCGGCCTGCGCGTCGTGGAGCGACACGACCATCGGCCGCAGCTCGCGCGCGACGGTCTGCAGCTCGATTACCGAGGCCGCGGCGGCGATCCGCTGGCGCAGGTAGAACGACGAGCGCGTGCGGACCGCGACCAGGTCCATGTCCTCGACGACGCCGAGCACGCCTCCGGTCGGCGACAGCACCGGGCAGTGGCGCAGCCCGCGGTCGAACATCTCCAGCAGCACCGCGCCGGCGGGCCGGTCGGCGACGGTCGTGAACGCGGGCGCCGACATCACCTCGCCGACCGGCAAGTCGGACGACCGTCCCGCGGCCACGACCTTCACCCGCAGATCGCGGTCGGTGACGATCCCGTAGCCGCCGTCGGGCAGCGCCACGACGACGCAGGTCGCGCTGCTCGCGCTCATCCGCTGCGCCGCCTCGCGGATCGAGGTGTCCGGCGGGCACACGACCGGCTCGCCGCTCACCAGCCCGCCGACCGGGTCGTCGGCGAGATTGCGGGTCGCCTCGCGCGCCAGCACGTGCAGATCGGTGGGCTCGGCCAGCAGCGTCCGTGCGACGTAGCGCAGCCCCTCGGGCGCGGCCAGCAGCCGCTCGGCGACGTGCGCCGGGATCCGGTAGCAGCTCGTGCCCTGCGTGACCGCGCGCGCCTCGGAGCTCGTCGGCTCCCCCGCCAGCATCGACGCCTGCCCGAACAGCTCGCCGGCACCGAGCAGCTCCAGCACGCGCCCGTTGGCGACGATCTCCACCTCCCCGGAGCGGACCACCCGGAGATGCTTCACCGGCGCCTCGCCCTGCGCAAAGATCACCGCGCCCGCGTCGAACGACTCCAGCTCGGCGGCCGCGGCGACGCGCGCGACCGCGGCCGCGTCGAGCTCGTCGAACGGCGGGTAGGACCGCAGGAAATGGGCGATCTCGGGCGTCGAGCCGTCGCTCACCCGGCACAGGCTAGGCGGTGCCCGAGCGCCTGGCGGCAGCACCCGAGCACGCCTCGCCGGCGCCGGGCGCGGCTACTCCACGGGTATCTCGTCGTAGACCATGCCGAGGTCCATCCCCTGCCGTCGGCGCACCACCTTGGACCCGGCGTAGATGACGATCGCCAGCACGTACATGCCGGCCATGTAGATCAGCGATGAGCCGTTGTTGACGCCGTAGCGGCCGTCCTGCAGCCACTTGACGAGGCTGAACACGAGGAACACGATGAACAACAGCGACGCGAACGTGATCAGCGGCAGCCCGAGGACCCGGTAGCGCGCGATCGGCGACGCGTTGTAGATCTCGGGCTTGCGGTACGGCAGCACGGCGGCGGCGACCGCCGAGCCAAGGAACGTCACCGCGATCACGAGCGTGGCGTCGAGCGTGTAGGTGGCGAACGTCGAGTTGTAGGCGTACAGCGCGGAGATCCCGATCGACGGGACCAGCATCAACGCCAGCGCCATGTACGGCACTCCGTTGCGCCCGACGCGCGACACCGTCTCGGGCAGCACGCGGTCAAACGCGGTCGCGAAGATCACGCGCGTCGAGGACAGGAACACGGTCCCCACCCAGCCGAAGAACCACAGCGACATCACGCAGATGAAGATGAACGCGCCGACGCGGCTGTGGAACAGGGCGGCGGTCAGCATCGCCGGGTAGTACCAGGTGCCGGTCGGCGTCGTGCCGGCCCAGAATGCGCTGTTGGCTGCCTGATAAAAGCTCCAGCCAAACGTCTTTGAGAACAGCAGGAACAGGATCACCGCGGCGATCGTCGTCGCGACCAGCGCGCCGCCCATCGCGTAGATGTTTTTGCGGAAGTCAGACGCCCCGCGGACCTCGCCGTACAGCGTCGCCCCCCAGTTGGACCACAGGTTAAAGAACGCCATCATCGGGATCAAAAAGAACGTCGAACCGATCGCGAACGTCGTCAGTCCCGGCGGGACATAGCCGCTGGTCCCGGCGACCATCGTCTTGTGGTAGGCGTCTGAGACCCCATACAGCGATTTGGACTGCGAGTTGAACGCCGAGATGAAGCCGGTCTTGGAGTTGACCAGCAGCGTCACCATCAGCGCCAGCAGCCCGATCACGCCGCCGATGAAGCACCAGCGCTGGATCTTCGCGTAGGTCCGGATCCCGAGCGCGATGAAGATCGACGCGATCACCGCCGTGATCACCGACAGCACGAAGATCCCGTCGTGGCTCGACCACCACGCCGTTCCCGCGTGCCACTTGACCAGTGCCGACAGCGGACCGACCACCTCGACGTTGAGGATGTTGGCGTAGATCGGCACCCACAGCCAGAGGATGAACCACCAGCCCGCGACCGCCAGCACGAAGCCGACGCCGCCGCCGAGCACGCGGCTGATCCACACGTAGTCGCCGCCGGCACGCGGCATCGCCGCGATCAGCGCCGCGTACGTGATCGCCTGCACAACCAGATAGCCACCGCCGATGATCACCGACCACAGCAGGCTGCCGCCAGGGATGAACACCTGGTAGGAGAAGATGTACAGCCCGAGCGTGATCAGGTTGATCGAGAACGCCGCGTAGATGAACGCGTCGCGCACCGACCAGCCGCGCACCAGGCCCGTCGCCTTGCGCACGAACATCTCCTGCTCGATCGGGAGCTTCCCTGCCGTTCCCTCTGTCGCCATGACGAATCCCCCTCCTCCTGGATCGCGGCGCTAGCCGCTGGTGAGAATGAAGCGCTTGACCTTCTTCTTGCCGTCCATGTCGATGACGGCTCCCAGCAACTGCCCCTGCTCGTAGGAGCTGCCGGGGTTGATGCACAGCGTGCGGCCGATCCGGCGGCTCGCGCGCGCCTCGTGGATGTGGCCGTGCAACGACAGTGCCGGCTGGTGGCGCTCGATCGCCTCGCGCACAGCAGTCGACCCCGCCGGGATCGTCGCGTGACCGGCGTCCTTGAGATCCATGTCCTTGGTCAACTCGGGCGCGTCGTCGAGCCCGGATGCGTACGGCGGACAGTGCAGGCTGAAGATCGTGCGCTCCGGCGGCGCCGTGACCTGCTCGGCCATCGCCTCGATCCGCTTGGACAAATCGGGCTCGTCCTGCTCGCGATAGGTGTCCCACGGGGTGCGGTTCGCCCACCCCGAGGAGATCATCTGAAACCCGCTGATGTCGACCACGCGGCCCTCGCCGAGCTTGACGTGCTTGGCCTGCGCGACGACCTCGTCGACGTTGAGCTGATCGTCGTTGCCCGGACACACGACGCACTCGATCCCCTTGTCGGCCAGCTTCTCGTCAGCGAGATCCATCCATCGCTTGACGGTGTTGAGCATGTGCTCCTCAAACAGCGCATGCCAGCGCGGCTCGTCGGCCATCAGCTCCTGCACCTCTTCGGGCGTCGTCCGAAATGGGTAGTAGCCGCGACGGATCACCGCTTGCTCGAATTCCTGGACGGCGTCCTCGTCTTCCATCACCTGGCGATGCTCGAGGAGCGTCGCGTGCCACTTGCCGTTGCCCTCGTCGATCACCGGGATCAGCGCCTTGCCGGTCATGTCGCCGCCGAGGATGATCGCGTCGGCCTTGTAGTGCTCGGCGCTGTTGAGGAACTTGCGCCAGCACACCTCCGATCCATGTACGTCGGTCGCGAAGAAGATCCTCACCGCTCCACCTCCTCGGGCAGCTCATACCAGCGCTTGCGTTCGCCGACCCGGGCGCGGAGCTTCCAGCCGCGGGACTTCGGCGCGGCCTCGATCCGCTCCAGCAGTTCGTCCAGCCGCTGCTTGACCTGCTGCCGTTCGTCCTCGCTCAGCTGATATTCGTCGACGTGCTCGGCGCAGCCGGCGAGGTTGGCCGTGATCGTCCGCCACAGGCCCCAGTCGCCCGCGCACAGCTCAGCGATCTGGGCGCCGTTGACCGTGTCGCCGTCGTCATCGCCGATCGCGTGGCCGTGGAGCAGGAGCACGGTGTCACGCACGTCCTTTTCGTTGAGCTCGATGATCTGCAGCTTGGTCAACAGCAGCTCCGCCAGCGGCAGCGTGCGCTCACCGGGACCGATCGGCCGGAACGGAATCTCGTGGCACATCCGGAAGGAGCCGACGAACACATCCACCTGACGCCCGTGGTCGGTGTCGTAGAACAGCATCCGCTCCTTGCCGTTCATCGCGTTGAACATCACGTTGGGCTCGTAGCCGGCGGCGCGCAGCAGGGCGTCCGCGTCCGATGACTTGCCCTTGGGCACCGCGAAGTCCAGATCCTTGTACTCCCGATCCAGGCCCGCGGGCACGTCCGACGCGCGCAGCCGGACGGCGACGCCGCCGAGCAGCGCGATGGCCTGCTCGCCGCGGCCGGCGACGTCGAGGAGCCGTTCCCCCTCCGCCACGATGTCGGACAGGATCTCGGTCACTTCGATGCCTGCCCTGAGACGGCGCTGTGCGACTGCTCATGGCGGTAGAAGTCGGCCGCGATCGGCTCAAGCGGCGTGTTGCCGGCGATCAGATCGGCCGCCTTCTCCGCGAGCATGATGACCGGCGCGTAGATGTTGCCGTTTGGCACGTACGGCATCGCCGAGGCGTCGACGACCCGCAGCCCCTCGGTCCCGCGGACGCGCATGCTGGCCGGATCAAGCACGGCCTGCTCGCCGGTCCCCATCGCCGCCGTGCACGACGGGTGAAGCGCCGTCTCCGCATCGCGCGCGACCCAGTCGAGAACCTGCTCGTCGCTGCGAACCTCGGATCCCGGAGACAGCTCGCCGCCGTTGTAAGGCGCAAATGCCGGCTGGTTGAGGATCCGCCGGGCGCAGGCGATCGCCTCGATCCACTCGCGCCGATCCTGGTCGGTCGACAGGTAGTTGAAGCGCAGCGCCGGGTGACGGCGGGGGTCGGTGGAAGTGATCTTGACGCTCCCGCGCGCGTCGGAGTACATCGGCCCGACGTGCACCTGGTAGCCATGTCCCTGGGGCGCCGAGCCGTCGTAGCGGATCGCCAGCGGCAGGAAGTGGAACATCAAGTTCGGGTATGCGACGTCGTCGTTTGAGCGGATGAAGCCGCCGGCCTCGAAGTGGTTGGTCGCCCCGGGTCCCGAGCGTCGCAGCAGCCACTCCAGCCCGACGCGCGGCCGGTTGCGCCACTCGAGCGCCGGCGCCACCGACACCGGCTGGGTGCACGCGTACTGCACGTACACCTCGAGGTGGTCCTGGAGGTTTTCGCCGACGCCGGGCAGGTCCACGGCCACCGGAACACCGAGCGCCCGCAGCTCGCTCGCGTTGCCGATCCCCGACAGCTGCAGCAGCTGCGGCGTGTTGATCGCCCCGCCACAGAGGATCACCTCGCCCGCGTCGATGCGCTCCGAGCGACCCAGCCGCGTCGCCTCGACGCCCACCGCACGGTCGCCGCGCATCACGATGCGGTCGACCCTCGTCATCGTCCGGACCTCGAGGTTGGGCCGGCTCATCACCGGGTGCAGGTAGGCGCGCGCAGCGCTCAGCCGCTTGCCTTTGTAGATCGTGCGATCGAACGCCGCGAAACCCTCTTGGCGATAGCCGTTGACGTCATCGGTCAGCGGATAGCCGGCCTCCTGCACCGCGTCGAAGAATGCCCGGAACAGCGGGCTCGTCGCCGGCCCGCGCGACAGCTTCTGGGGCCCGTCGCCGCCGCGCCACCGATCGGTGCCGGCGAGGCAGTTCTCCATCCGCTTGAAGTACGGCAGGCAGTGGGCGTAGTCCCACTCCTCCATGCCCGGATCGGCTCCCCAGCGCTCGTAGTCCAGCGGGTTGCCGCGCTGGAAGATCATGCCGTTGATCGAGCTCGAGCCGCCCAGCACCTTGCCGCGGGCGTGGTAGATGCGCCGGCCGCCCATGTGCGGCTCCGGCTCGGACTCGTAGCGCCAGTCGTAGAGAGGGTTGCCGATCGGGAACGCCAGTGCCGCGGGCATGTGGATGAAGACATCCCACGGGTAATCCGAGCGGCCCGCCTCGAGCACCAGTACCCGGGTTCCGGGATCCGCGCTCAGCCGGTTGGCGAGCACACATCCGGCCGCGCCGCCGCCGACGATGATCACGTCATGGTTCACGGGAGATGCGTGGGCGGTCTGCGCCCACGGGCGATGGCTTCGATTGACAGCCTGATGCGGCTGTTATATATCAGTTGTACGAGCATGTCAAAGGCCCTGGCGAGGCCGCCGGGCGGATTGAGGTAAGTGGCCTGATGGAGACCCAAACTCCAGTAGAGATGTTCGTCGGCGGCGAATGGCGTCACGGCCTCAGCGGCGAGACCTACAACACCACCAGCCCGGCGACGGGCGAGGAGATCGCGGCGATCCCCCAGGGCGATCGCGCCGACGCCCGCAAGGCGATCGCGGCGGCGTCAGAGGCGGCGCACGCGTGGGGTGCCACGAACGCGTTTGAGCGCGCGGCCAAGATGCACGCGGTCGGCGACGTGATCGAGAGCCGGCGCGACGAGCTCGCGCGGACGTTGACGCTCGACCAGGGCAAGCCGCTGAAGGCCGAGGCCTACGCCGAGGTCGACGAGCTGGTCGAGTACTGGCGCGCGGCGGCCGAGGACGCAAAGCGCCTCGGCGGCGAGCTGCCGAACTCGTTCTCGCCCGGCAAACGGGTGCTGCTGCAGCGCCGCGCGCGTGGTGTGGTCGGCGTCATCAGCCCGTGGAACTGGCCCTACACGATGCCGGCCGAGCTGGTCGCGCCCGCGCTGGCGTGCGGCAACGCGGTCGTGTGGACGCCGGCGCCGACCACGGCCCTGTCCGCATTCGCGCTGGCGCGCTGTATCGCCGATGCCGACCTGCCGCCGGGCGTGTTCAACATGGTCACCGGCCCCGGCGCGGTGGTCGGCAACGAGATCGCCTCAAGCCCTGCAGTCGACGGCGTCGGCTTCATCGGCTCGACGGTCACCGGCCGGCTCGTCGCACAGGCGGCCGCCGGCAAGGCGCTGGTGCTCGAGATGGGCGGCAACGGGCCGGTCGTGCTGCTCGACGACGGCGATGTCGATGCGGCCGTCGAGGCCACGATCACCGCTTGCTTTCTGTGCGCAGGCCAGAGCTGCACCGCCGGCGAGCGGCTCCTCGTGCACCGCGCCGTGTACGACGAGTACGTCGAAAAGCTCGCACGCGCGGTGACCGAACGGGTCGTGCTCGGAGACCCGTTCGACGACGCCACGACGATGGGCCCGCTCAACAACGAGGGCGTCGCGACCAAGATGGACGAGCACGTCGCCGACGCGGTGGCCCGCGGCGCCGAGGCGCTGACCGGCGGCGCACGGGCGAGCGCCTTCCAGACGGACCTGTACTGGGAGCCGACGGTGCTCGCCGGCGTGCCGATCGACGCCCGCGTGACCGAGGAGGAGACGTTCGGCCCGGTCGCGCCGATCGTCGAGGTGCAGTCGCTCGATCACGCGATCGAGCTCACCAACCGCTCGCCGTACGGGCTGCTGTCGGCGATCTTCACCGCCGATTTGCAGAACGGGCTGCGGTTTGCCGACGAGGTCCACACCGGCTGGGTCAACATCAACGAGTCCTCCAACTACTGGGAGGCGCACCTGCCCTTCGGCGGCCGCGCCGGCTCAGACTCGGGGATCGGCAAGGTCGGCGGCAACCACGTGATGCAGTCGTTCACCGAGCTGCAGACGGTCGTGATCACGCCTGACGCCAGGCGCTCATGAGCGCCGGCCGCGCGGCGGCGCCCGCGCACGGAACCTGGGGCGACGAGCGCGCCGCGGCGCTGGTGGCGGCGGTGCTGACCCGCTCGCCGCGCCCGATCGCCCAGCTCGGCGCCGAGCTGTCGCTGTCGGAGGACGAGCTGCGCGCGTCGCTGGCGGTGCTCGCCGGGCACGAGCTGGTCGCCGTCGACGAGCGCGCGGCGACCGTCTCCCCCGGCCGCGTCGCGCTGCGGTTCGCCCGCTCGGGCAAGGGCCGCGACGACTTGATCGAGCTCGCGCAGCCGCGGCTGCGACGGCTCGCCGAGGAGACCGGCGAGACCGCCAACCTGATCGTTCCCCGGCCCGGCGGCACCGAAGCGATCGCGCAGGCCGACGGGCAGCACCTGCTCGGCGTCACCAACTGGGTCGGTCGGCCGCTCGGACTGCACTGCACGGCGGCCGGCAAGGTGTTCCTCGCCCACCGGACCGAACCGATGCCGGACGGGCCGCTCGTCGCCCGGACCTCTGAGACGCTCACCGACCGCACGCTGCTGCAAGCCGACCTCGACGGCGTGCTGGCGCGCGGGTACGCGGTGCTCGTCGACGAGCTCGAGCCGGGCCTGGCGGCGGTCGCGGCACCGGTCCGCGAGCGAGACGGCGACGTCGTCGCGGCGCTGTGCGTGTCGGGGGCGACGCTGCGGCTGCCGCGCCAGCGGCTGGATCTGCTCGGGCGGCTGTGCGTCGAGCAGGCCGGGCAGCTGTCGGCGACGCTCGGCTTCAGGGAGTGAGGACGTCCTAGAGGACCGAGCGGATCTCGTCGTCGAACGTCGCGATGTGCTCGCCGACGATCTCGTGCGCGCGGTCGGCGTGGCCGTCGACGATCGCGCGCAGCAGCGCCTCGTGCTCGTGCACGCGCGCGAACAGGTGCGGCAGCCGGTCGAGCACGACGTACCAGATCCGCAGCGACAGATTGAGGTAGCGCGCCAGCGTCTCCTCCAGGAACGGGTTGCCGGCCGACTCGTACAGGAAGCGGTGCACGCGCGTGTCGAGCTCCATCAGCGCCGCGGTGTCATCGGAGCCGCGGCTGCGCTGCAGCTCGGCGATCAGCTCCCGCGCGGCGTCGCGCTTGGCCGTCGTCGCGTGCTGCGCGGCACGCCGTGCTGCGAGGCTCTCCAGCTGCACGCGGACGTCGGAGATGTAGGCCAGGTCGGTGATGTTGATCTCCGAGGCGAACGTGCCACGCCGCGGGTAGACCGTCACCAGGTTCTCGAGCGCCAGCCGCTTGATCGCCTCTCGGACCGGCGTCCGTCCGATTCCCAGCTCGCCCCCGAGCAGGTCCTCGTCGATCGGCTCGCCGGGAGCGATCCGCAGCGTCACCAACCGGTCGCGCAGCTCGGTGTAGGCTCGGTCGGCGAGTAGCTCGCGCGGCCGCTGTGGCCGCGTGCGTGCCTGACGACCCCGCACCGCGGTGGTGCTCATCGGCGAGTCGCTCCGAACACAGCTGATATATGAGTCATCGGCCAGGAGTCTAACATTCGAGTATGCGGATGACCGGCTCAGCCACGGCGCCCGACGCCGATGCCGTCGCCGCCCGGATCTCCTCCGGAGAGGCGCAGCATGCGGCCGCGGTCGTCTCAGAGCTCGCCCGCCACACGCCGCTGCTGAGCTCGCGCGGCCTGTCGGAGCGGGCCGGCGGAAGGGTCGTGCTCAAGGCCGAGAACCTGCAGCGCACCGGGTCCTTCAAGCTCCGCGGCGCGACCCACAAGATCAGCCATATCGGCGACGCCACCGGGGTCGTCGCCGGCAGCGCCGGCAACCACGGCCAGTCGCTCGCCTACGCGGCGCGCGCGCAGGGGATCGGATGCGAGGTGTTCATGCCGCGCGAGGCACCGGTCGCCAAGGTCGCGGCCGTCCAGGCGTTCGGCGGCACCGTGCGGCTCGGCGGCGAGACCGTCGACGACTGCGTCTCAAAAGCGCTCGAGCGCGCCACCGAGACCGGCGCCGCGTTCGTGCACCCGTTCGACGATCCCGACGTGATCCTCGGCCAGGCGACGCTCGGGCTCGAACTGTTGCACGACGTCGCCGATCTCGCCGCCGTGATCGTCCCGGTCGGCGGCGGCGGGCTGATCTCCGGGATCGCCGGCGTCGTCAAGGCCGCGCGCCCGACGGTCCGCGTGATCGGCGTCCAGGTCGAGGCCTGCGCGCCGTTCCCCGAGTCGCTGCGGCGGGGCGAGCCGCTGATGTGCACGCCCAAGATCGCGACGATCGCGGACGGGATCGCGGTCAAGCGGCCGGGAGCGATCACGCTGCCGCTGGTCCAGCGGTGGGTCGACGAGCTGGTCGTCGTCGACGAGGACGAGACCGCCGACGCGATGGTGTGGCTGATGGAGCGCTCCAAGCTCGTCGTCGAGGGCGGCGGCGCGGTCGCGGTCGCGGCGCTGCTGTCGGGCAAGGTCGTGGCGAGCGACGCCGGCACGACCGCGATCGTGCTGTCGGGCGGCAACGTCGACGCGGGGCTGCTCGCCGCGATCGCGCAGCGCGCCGAGACCGTCGCCGGGCGGCGCCTGCGGCTGTTCACGCGCATCTCCGATCGTCCCGGCGGCCTCGCCAGGCTGCTGACGACGATCGCCGAGCAGGGCGGCAACATCGTCCACACCGAGCACGTCCGCGAGGCGGTGTCGCTGCACGTGCGCGAGACGGGCGTCGAGGTCGCGCTCGAGACGCGGGGCCGCGAGCACGGCGACGCGATCGTGGCCGCGCTGCAGGCGGCCGGCTACGAGGTGCGCCGGCTCGATCCCTAGCCCGGCGCCGACCGGGCTCAGTCGCCGAGCTCGGCGCGCCGCCGCGCCACGAACTCCTTGAGCTGTTCGTCGACCGCGGCGTCGATCGGCGGCCGCTCGTAGGACTCCAGCGTCTTGCGCCACAGCTCCGCCGCGCGTGCGGTCGTGTCGCGGCCGCCGTTTCGCTGCCAGCGGTCGAAGTTCTCGGTCGAGGACAGCAGCGGCCGGTAGAAGCATTCGCGGAACCGCTCGAGCGTGTGCGCGGCGCCGAGGAAGTGGCCGCCGGCGCCGACCTCGGTGTGGGCGTCGAACGCCAGCGACGCCTCGTCGATCTCGAGCGGCGTGAACTCGTGGCGCAGCTCGCGCAGCAGCTCGATGTCGACGATGAACTTCTCGTAGCAGGAGACGAGCCCCCCTTCGAGCCAGCCGGCCGAGTGCATGACGAAGTTGGCGCCCGCCAGGAACGTCGGCAAGAACGTCATCAGCGACTCATAGGCGGCCTGGGCATCGACCACCTGCGCAGCGTTGAGCGCGCCGCCGCCGCGCCACGGCAGCCCGAAGTGCCGCGCGATCTGGCCCGTGCACAACACGCCGATCCCGGACTCGGGCGTCCCGAACGACGGCGAGCCCGACTGCATGTCGGTGTTTGACAGAAACGACCCGAACACGACCGGCGTACCCGGGCGGATCGTCTGCGCGAGCGCGATCCCCGCCAGCGCCTCGGCCATCTGCTGCACGAGCGTCGCCGGGAGCGACACCGGCGACATCGCGCCCATCAGCAGAAACGGCGTGATGATCACCGCCTGACCGCGCTTGACGTATTCGAACATCGCCCCGAGCATGCGGTCGTCGTAGCGCAGCGGGCTGTTGACGTTGATCAGCGACACCGACACCGGCGCGCGCTCGATCGCCTCCGCCGAACCGAACAGGATCTCGCCCATCGCGATCGTGTCGGCCGCGTTCGGGCCCGACGTGACCGAGCCCATGTAGGGCTTGTCCGACAGGGTCTGCAGCGCGTAGACCATGTCGAGGTGGCGCGAATCCAGCGGCCGGTCCTCGGGCTCGCAGATCGTGCCGCCCGGCGAGTCGAGTTCGGGGAACGCCTGCGCGAGCTTCACGAGGTTCTCGAAGTCGGCCATCTTCGCGTCGCGGCGCACGTCTCCCTCGCGGATGAACGGGCACCCGTAGACGGGCGCGAACACCATGTTGTCGCCGCCGATCGTCTGCGTATTGGCGGGGTTGCGCGCCTGCAGCTCGAACTGCGAAGGGGCCTTGGCGACCTGCTCGAGGATCCAGTCGGGGTCGAACCGGACCTTGTTCTCGCCCTCCACGATCTGTCCCGCCCCGCGCAGCACCTCGACCGCCTCGGGCAGCAGGAACTCGATCCCGAGCTCGGACACGATCCGCCGCCAGCCGCGGTCGAGCGTCGCCATCGCCTCCTCGGAGAGGATCTCGTAGCGGGGCATCTCGTTCTTGAACATTGCGGCTGTCCTCCTGCGATAGGTGTCCGAGCTGATCGACGATTCGGTGCGATACGTGCTTGACGCGCGGCCGCGCGGACGTAATATAAGGCACATGGAACAACAGTTCCAAGTTTCTCGACAGGCGGGAACGGCGGCGATCGACCGCGGCGCGGAGCTGCTCGTGCGGGTGCTCGAGTCTCCCGAGCCGGCGGCGCTCTCGGAGCTCGCGAAGGCGACCGGGATCCCGAAGTCGACGGCATCGCGGCTGCTGACCGCGCTGGAACGGCGCGGCCTGGTCGAGCAGGACGGCGAGCGCGGCCGGCTGCGCCCCGGCCCGGCGATCCTCCGCGCCGCCGAACGCGGCCTGCTCGAGCGCAACCTCGTCGAGGTGGCCGGCCCGTCGCTGGACGCGCTCTCAGACGACACCGGCGAGACGATCAACCTCGCGGTCCCCGGCCTCGCCGGCGTCGAGCACGTCGCGCAGGTCGACTCGATCCACTTCCTCGGCGCCGGCCAGTGGGTCGGGCGGTCGGTCGACTACCACTGCAGCGCCAACGGCAAAGTGTTCCTCGCGTTCGGCTCGGCGCCGTTGCCCGACGGGCCGCTGGCGCCGATGACGGACCTGACCGTGACCGACGTGCAGCGGCTCGTGGACGAGCTCGACGTGATCCGCGAGCGACGCTTCGCCGCATCCGTCGACGAGCTCGAGGTCGGCCTTGCCGCGATCGCGGCGCCGGTGCACGGCTTGGGCGGCGGGGTGATCGCGGCGCTGTCGATCTCCGGCCCCACCACGCGCATGTCGCCCGAGCGCATCGACGAGATCGAACCACGCCTGATCGAAGAGGCCCAAACCCTGAGCGATCGGCTCAGTCCAACTCCAGAAGGAGAACCCATCGCATGACCCACGAGGAGATCCTGCAGTTGCTGTTCGACGAGACCCTCGTCGGCAATGCTCCCGCCGTCAAGGACGGCGTCAACGGCGGGCTCGAGGACGGGCTCGCCCCCGAGCGGATGCTGTACGACGCGTTGATCCCGTCGCTCGAGGAGGTCGGCGCCCGTTTCGAGCGCGGCGACTACTTCGTGCCCGAGATGCTGATCGCGGCCCGCGCGATGCAGGGGGCGCTCGACATCCTGCGGCCGCTGCTGGCCGAGACCGGCGTCGCGACCGTCGGCACGTTCTTGATGGGGACGGTCAAGGGCGACGTCCACGACATCGGCAAGAACCTGTGCAACATCATGCTGGAGGGCGCCGGCTTCACCGTGATCGACCTCGGCGTCAACGTTGCGCCGGAGACGTTCGTCGAGCAGATCGGCGAGCACAGCCCCGACATCGTCGGCTTCAGCGCGTTCTTGACGACGACGATGCCGATGTTCAAGGCCAACATCAACGCGCTTGACAAGGCCGGCGTCCGCGACGACGTGATCGTGATGGTCGGCGGCGCCCCGGTCACGCAGGAGTACGCCGACGCGGTCGGCGCCGACGGCTACTCGGCCGACGCGTCGAGCGCCGTCAAGAAGGCCAAGGAGCTGATCGAGCTGCGCCGAGAGAAGGTTCCCGCGTGATATGAGTCCCGCCCACCCCACCGACCCACCCCCAAGCACCGGTGCGCGAGTCGTGGCGGCGCTCGAGCACGTCGTCAAGAAGCCGATCTGGGACTGCCGCATGTGCGGTCAGTGCGTGCTGCACGACACCGGCCTGACGTGCCCGATGACGTGCCCCAAGACGCTGCGCAACGGCCCCTGCGGCGGCGTGCGGCCCAACGGCCACTGCGAGGTCAAGCCCGAGATGCGCTGCGTGTGGGTCAAGGCCTACGAGCGCTCGGAGAAGCTGCCGCTGTGGCGCGATCACATCGACCAGCTGCGCCCGCCGGTCGACAACCAGCTGAAGGGCAGCTCGTCGTGGATCAACCTCGCGACCGGCCGCGACAAGCAGGTGCCGGCCGGCTGGGCGCCCGGCGAGTGAGCCCGTGAGCGCGCTGGAACACAAGCTGGATGCAGGCGAGTTTGTCGTCACCGCGGAGATGCCGGTGATCGACGGTGGCGGCCACGCGGAGCTGCAGCGCCAGCTGGAGTTCATGCGCCCGTACGTCGACGCCTACAACGCGACCGACAACCCGGCCGCGCACGCGCACGTGTCGCCGCTGGCGGTCTCGATCGGCCTGTTGCAGGTCGGCGCCGAGCCGATCATGCAGCTCGTCTGCCGCGACAAGAACCGCCTTGCGCTCGAGGCCGATCTGATGGGCGCCGCGATGTACGGCGTGCACAACATCTGCTGTTTGACCGGCGACGACGTCACCGCCGGCGACGAGCCCGAGGCCCGCCGCGTGTTCGATCTCGACGGCGTCCAGCTGATCCAGCTGGCGCGGACGCTCGAACGCGGCCACTACCTGTCGGGCCGGCAGATCGAGCCGATCCCGCATTTTCTCGTCGGCGCGGTCGAGAACCCGAGCGCACCACCGCTCGAGCAGCGCGTCCGCCGCGCCGCCAAGAAGGCGCTCGCGGGGGCTCGCTTCCTGCAGCTGCAAATGGTGTACAGAACCGAGCTGCTCGAGCGGTTTTTGCGCGCGGCCGCCGACACAGGGCTCAGCGAGCGGCTGGCGATGATCCCGTCGATCATGATCCTGCGCACCGCCGGCGCGATGCGGTTCGTCGCCTCCAGCGTGCCGGGGATCGACATGCCGGCCGAGCTCGTGCGCCGCGTCGAGTCGGCGGCCGACGCTGAGGCGGAGTGCTTTGAGGTCGCCTACGAGCTGGCGTCGCACGCGATGGCACAGCCGGGCGTCGCCGGCCTGCACTTCATCTCGTTTCGCAAGGACGCGGGGATCGCGAAGCTGTGCGCCCGCCTCGGAATCGCAACCAAACAGGAAAGAGAGTCACATGGACACAGTGCTTCGGTCGCGGTCGGCTAGCGTCACGATCGGCGCCGACCGGCCGTTCTGCGTGATCGGCGAGCGGATCAACCCGACCGGTCGAAAGAGGTTTGCCGAGGAGCTGCGTGGCGGCGAGCTGTCGACGGTCACGATCGACGCGGTCACTCAGGTCCGCGCCGGTGCCGACATGCTCGACGTCAATGCCGGGATCCCGCTCGTCGACGAGGCGGAGCTTTTGACGTCGATGCTGAACACCGTGCAGCAGGCGGTCGAGGTGCCGATCTGCATCGACTCCTCGGTGATCGAAGCGCTCGAGGCCGGGTTGTCGGCCTACGAGGGCCGCGCGCTGGTCAACTCGGTGACCGCCGAGGACGAGCGCCTGAACGAGATCCTGCCGCTCGTCGCCCGCCACGACGCCGCGGTGATCGGGCTCGCCAACGACGAGACCGGGATCCCCGAGACGCCGCAGAAGCGCCTTGAGTGCGCGCGCAAGATCGTCTCGGCCGCCAACGACCACGGGATCAAGACGCAAGACGTGATCATCGACCCGCTGGCGATGACGGTCGGGGCCGACACCGAGGCGGTGACCACGACGCTGAACACGATCTCGCTGATCCGCTCAGAGCTCGGCGTCAACATGTGCCTCGGCGCCTCCAACGTGTCGTTCGGCCTGCCCCAGCGCCACGTGCTCAACGCGGCGTTTCTGCCGATGGCGATGGCCGCCGGGCTGACGAGCGCGATCATGTCGACCGCTGAGGTCGTCGTGCAGTCGGTGCGCGCCGCCGACCTGCTGCTCGGACACGACCCGTGGGGTGCGAGCTGGATCGCCGCGCACCGCGCCCGCCAGGCCGCCGAGCAGGAGGCTGCTGAGTCACCCGCGCCCATCACGGGAGCCACGACGGCGTGAGCGCCGCGGCGCCGAAGCCGGCCAGGGCCCGCGAGCTCGCGCCCGCCGAGGTCGCCCCCGACGACGGCGCGACCCGGGTCAGGCTGCGCTTTGAGCCCGACGGCAACGAGGTACGGGTGCCGTCAGGCACCCCGATCTTCGACGCCGCCAGCTGGAACGGGATCGCGATCGACTCGACCTGCGGGGGCTACGGCACCTGCAAGAAGTGCAAGGTCAAGATCCTCGAGGGCGAGGTCCCGGTCGGGACCGTCGATCCGCGCGCGTTCACCCAGGCAGAGCTCGACGACGGCTGGCGGCTGGCCTGCCGGGCGGGTGCCCGTTCGGATCTGGTCGTGCAGGTGCCGCCGCTGCAGACGCGCCCGAAGGCGGCGATGGCCGGCGTCGGCCGCCACGTGATCCTGCGCCCATCGGTGCAGAAGCGTCACCTGCTTTTGGAGGAGCCGACCCTGGAGGACCAGCGCTCCGACCTCCAGCGGGTGCTCGACGCGCTCGACGACCTCGAGCCGTACGCGTCGATCGAACTGCTGCGCGAGCTCGGCACGACGATGCGCGCCTCCAAATTCGACGTCACCGCGGTCGTCTGCGACCAGGAGCTGATCGCGCTGGAGCCCGGCGACACGACCGGGCGCCGGTTCGCGCTCGCGTTCGATCTCGGCACCACCACGGTCGTCGCGACGCTGCTGGACCTCGACAACGGCCAGCCGGTCGCGATCCGCTCGATGCTCAACCGCCAACAGCCCTACGGCGCCGACGTGATCACCAGGATTTCGGCGACGATGATGGACGCCGGGGCACTGCAGGCGCTGACCGATCGCGCGCACGAGACGCTCGCCGAGCTGACCGGCGAGGTGCTCTCAGAAGCCGACGTCGCCTCGCACGAGGTCTACGAGATGACGATCTGCGGCAACGTCACGATGATGCAGCTGGCGCTCGGAATCGACCCCGAGCCGCTGTCGATGGCGCCGTTCGTCGTCGCCACCCACGAGTTCCCGCCCGTCAAGGCCGCCGATTTCGGCGTCGAGATCCACCCCCGCGCGCCCGCGTTCGTGTTCCCGTCGCTGGGCGCCTACGTCGGCGGCGACATCGTCTCCGGGATGCTCGCCTCCGGCCTGACCCGCGACCGGCGGCTGCGGCTGTTCATCGACGTCGGCACCAACTCCGAAATCGCGCTCGGCTCCGTCGACCGTGTGCTCGCGACCGCTGCCCCGGCCGGGCCCGCGTTCGAGGCGGCCCAGATCCGCTGCGGGATGCGCGCCGCCGACGGCGCGATCGAGGGCGTCAAGATCGACTCGGACGAGATGATCCTGGAGGTGATCGGCGACTGCGCGCCGGTCGGGATCTGCGGCTCGGGGCTGGTGGACGCCGTCGCCGAGCTCGTGCACGCGGGTCTGCTCGATCACTCCGGCCGGTTCATCCCCGACGAGGACGCGGCCGAGCGGTTCCCGCACCTGGCTCCACGCCTACGGAAGATCGGCGAGGAGCGCGTGTTCGTGCTCGCGTGGTCAGATGCCGACCAGTCAGACGTGGAGGGGTCGGTGTTCCTCTCCCAGCGCGACGTGCGCGAGCTGCAGTTCGCCAAAGCCTCGATCGCGACCGGTTGGAACATCCTGCTGCGCGAGCTGTCGATCGATCCCGGGGAGATCGCGCAGGTGCTGCTGGCCGGATCGTTCGGCGCCTATCTGACGCCGCTGTCGGCGATCCGGATCGGACTGGTGCCACGGATGGCGCTACCGCGGATCGTGTCCGCCGGCAACGTCGCCGGCGAGGGCGCGAAGATCGCCGCCCTGTCGCTGCGCGAACGCGCCGAGGCCGAATCGATCCTGCGCGAGGTGCAGTACGTCGAGCTGTCGGGCCGCCAGGACTTCAACGACCTGTTCATCGACCAGCTCGCGTTCCCCGGATGACAGCCGCCGTGATCTCCTGCGGGGCGCTCGCGCTCGACGTGCAGGCGATCGCGCGCCGCCGCGGCTGGGAGATCGAGATCGTCCCCGTCGACGCGCTGCTGCACAATCGGCCGGAGCGGATCGCGCCCGCGGTGCAGGAGCTGCGATCACGCTACGACGTCGTCGCGCTCGCGTATGCCGACTGCGGCTCCTACGGCGCGATCGACGAGCTCGGCCTCCCCCGCCTCGCCGGCGACCACTGCTACGACGTGTTCGCGGGCACCGACACGGTCGCGCGGCTGCGCGCCGAACAGCCGGGCACGTACTTCCTCACCGACTTCCTGGCGCGCACGTTCGAGCACACGGTTGTGCGGGAGCTGGGGCTCGATCGCCATCCCGAGCTTCGCGACGAGTACTTCCGCCACTACACGCGAGTCGTGTGGCTCGCGCAGCGCCCGACCCCGGCCACGCGCGCGTGCGCCGAGCGCGCGGCGGCGACGCTGGACCTGCCGCTCGAGGTGATCAAGACCGGCAACGCAGGCCTCGAGCGCGGGCTCGAGGCGCTGCTCGGCGCACGCCAGACGGCACGCGCATGAGCCGTCCGTTCCTGCTCGCCCAGCTGACGGATCCCCACATCGGCGCCCACTGGGATGGGCCGGTGTCACCCGCGGCGGCCCTGGCCAGGGCGGTCGATGCGCTGCGGACCTCGCCGGACCCGCCCGATGCCGTCGTCGTCACGGGCGACCTCGCCAACCGGGGCAAGCGCAAGCAGTACGCGGCCGTGCGCGAGCAGCTCGAACGGCTCGGCGTCCCGTCGGTCGTGCTCGCGGGCAACCACGACGACCGGGCGAAGATGCGCGAGGCATTCGAGCTGCCCGGCGATCGCGACGACCCGATCCACAGCGTGACCGATCTCGGCCCGCTGCGCCTGGTCGCGCTCGACACGATGATCCCCGGCAAGGCCGGCGGCGCGCTGCGCGAGACCGAACTGCAATGGCTCGAGCGATCGCTCGACGACGAGCCCGAGCGCCCAACGGTCGTCGCCCTGCATCATCCGCCCGTCGTCACCGGCGTCCCGCCGTGGGACGCGACCGTGATCGGCCCCGTCGAGCGACGCGCGCTCGATCGGGTGGTCTCCCGTCATCCGCAGGTGCTGGCGCTGATCGCCGGCCACCTGCATCGCACGCTGATCTCCAGCTTCGCCGGCCGACCGTCGCTCGTCGTGCCGAGCACGTACATGCAGGCCGAGCTCGACTGGTCGTGCGAGGATTTCGTGCTCGTCCCCGAGCCGCCCGCGTTCGGGCTCCACACGCTGCTCGACGGGCAGCTCGTCTCGCACGTGCAGCCGATCGGCTGACGGCGAGCGGCGTCAGTCGTCGGCGGCGCCGGCCTCGACCAGCAGCGTCGCAACGTCGGCGACGCGCAGGTCGGCGTTGGCTCCCTGGACGCCGTCGTCGAGCATCACCGTGCAGAACGGGCACGCGACCGCCAGCGTCGAGGCGCCGGTCGCGGCGGCCTCCTGGACTCGGTTGTCGTTGATCTGCTGGATCCCGCGCTCCTCCATCCACATGTGCGCGCCG
>DASUHF010000091.1:0-6614 GCA_036273655.1 Solirubrobacteraceae bacterium
CGCGGTCGTGACGCTGTCGATCCACCGCGAGGGCGAGGTCCGCGAGGGCTGGAGCCCCGAGGACACGTGCGCGCGCCTGGAGCAGGCGGGCGCCGACGTCGTCGGGCTCAACTGCATCCGCGGCCCGCGGACGATGCTGCCCTTGATCGCGCGGATCCGGGATGCCGTCGACTGCCACGTCGCGGCCCTGCCGGTCCCGTACCGGACGACGGAGGCCGAGCCGAGCTTCCAGTCGCTCACCGATCCGGACTGCGACTGCCTGCCGACCGACCGGCCGTTCCCGACGGCGCTCGACCCGTTCACCTGCAACCGGTACGAGCTCGGCCAATTCGGCCGCGAGGCATACGATCTCGGCGTGCGCTATCTCGGGGTCTGCTGCGGCGCGGGGCCGCATCACATCCGCAGCCTCGCCGAGGCGCTCGGCCGCGAGACCCCCGCGAGCCGCTTCAGCCCGGACATGACCCGGCACGCGTTCCTGGGCACCAACACACAGCTGCGCTCCCACAACCAGGCGTACGCCGGGGACCTGTAGTGCTCGATCAGCGGAGGGACCACTGATGCACGCGACTTCGGACGCGCTCGGCCACGCCGAGCGGATGCAGACGATCGCCGCCATGGCCGACGACATTCGCGCGCGTGCGCGTGAGCTCGACGAGCGGGCGCAGTACCCGGTCCAGACGTTCAGCGAGCTGCGCGACGCCGGCCTGCTGGCGCTGACGGTGCCGGCCGAGTTCGGCGGCGCCGGGCTGTGGTCGGAGGGCCGGTACCGGCCCTACTACGAGCTGATCGAGGCGCTCGCACAGATCGACTCGGTGACCGCGCAGCTGCTGCAGGTCCACTCGCACGCGCTCGGGATCGTGTGCGGTCTGGGCAGCCACGATCAGCTACGGGCGCTGCTGCCGGCGATCGTCGCTGACGGCAAGCTGCTGGCGTCGGTCGGCTCGGAGGCCAAGCCGACCGGCAAGCTCGCGGACATCTCGCGCACCGAACTCGAACCGCTCGACGACGGGCGCTACCGGCTGACGTGCCAGAAGTACTTCGCGTCCGGCTCGCCGGCCGCCGACGAGCTGCTGATCTGGACCGCCGTCCCCGGCAGCGGGCCCTACACCGACCGGTCGGTGTGCGTGCTCGTCCCCAGCGGCGCACCCGAGGTCGAGCTGATCGATCAGTGGGACGTGATGGGGATGCGCGCGACCGTCAGCCACACCGTCCACGTCACCGGCTACGAGGTTCCGGCCGAGCGTTTGATCGGCGAGCCGGGCGCGTGGACGCGTCGCGACCCGCGGACGTTCACGCTGGCGTTCGCCGCCAACCACATCGGCGCGGCGGGAGCCGCGATGCGGTTCACGACCGACTGGGTCCGCGAGCGGCCCGGGCTGGCGCAGTCGGAGATCACGCGCGCGACGCTCGGGCGGATGTCGTCGGACCTGTACGCCGCACGCAGCGCGCTGTGGGCGTCAGCCGACCTGTGGGACGCCGGGCAGCCCGACCGCGCCGAGCTCGAGTCGATCCGGACGCTGCATCTCGGCAAGCGGCTCGCGCTCGACCTGACCCAGACCGCGTTCGACGTGTGCGGCGCGCGGGCGGCGTTCCGGGATTTCGAGCTCGAGCGCCTGTACCGCGACGTCCGCACGTTCTCGCTGCACTACCGCGACGAGCAGTACATGATCCAGGTCGGCCAGGCGATGCTCGATCGCGAGTTCCACGCCAAGGGCTACGCCGGCGCGTCGACGTTCCCGGAGCGGGCCTGAACGTCGGCCCCGACGTCGGCGAGCAGCAGACCCATCAGCGCGCCGCGGGTGGCGAGGCTGGAGATCTCGATCCGCTCGTCGCGGGCGCACGAGTCGTGGCAGATCGGTCCGAGCCCGTCGAGCGTCGGCAGCCCGAGCGCGGCGGCGAAGCTCGCGTCCGAGCCGCCGCGGGAATGGACCTCCCAGACCGGGATCCGCAGTGCGGCGGCGTGCGCCACCGCCCGCTCCCACAGCCACTGCGCCGCGGCACGCGGGAACGCCGGCCGGGTGACGCCGCCGCGCAGCTCCAGGCCCACCTCGCCCGCCCGCGATCGGGCGCCCTCGACGACCGCCTCGATCCCGGCCACCAGCTCGTCGGCGCGCTCGGTGCTCGGCGCCCGCAGGTCGATGTGCAGCTCGGCGTGGTCGGGGACGACCTGACGGGCGACGCCGCCGCGGAACACGCCGACGGTGACGAGCATCTCGTGCTCGGGACGGCTGAGGCGCTCGAGCTCGGCGACCGCCGGCGCCAGCGCCGCGACCGCGCTCGCTCCCGTGCCCTCGTGGCCGCCGGCGTGGGCGCTCCTGCCGGCCGCGACCAGCTCGAGCGCGCCGACCGCGCCGCGCGCGACGTCGAGGCCGCCGCCCGGCCACCCCGCCTCCAGTCCGAGGCAGACGTCGGCGTGCCGAGCGCGGTCCTCGATCCACGGGCGGCTGCCGACGCTGCCGAGCTCCTCGTCGGGGACGACGAGCAGCTCGATCGCGCCGACGCCGGCGAGGGCCCCGGCGTCGCGCGCGGCGGCGACCGCGTGGGCGGCCATCACCAGGCAGCCCTTCATGTCCCCCACCCCGGGTCCGCTCAGCAGGTCCCCGGCGCGCCGGACCGGCCAGCCGGCCGCGGTCCCGGCCGGCCACACGGTGTCGGCGTGGCCGACGACGAGCACGCGGCGGCCGTCCGCGTCTGCGCCGGGGTGGGTGGCGGTCAGGCCGCCCTCGTCGCGCCGCGCGACCGCGAACCCGCTGTCGCCAAGGATCGTTCCGAGCGCCTCGCAGACGCGGGCGATCCCGTCGGCGTCGCCCGAGCCGCTGTCGATCGCCGCCAGCCGCTCGGTCTCGGCGACCATCGTCTCGGTCTCCTCGCGCAGCCGCGCCAACAGCGCGGCGGCCAGCGGTTCGTTGGCGGCTACCACCTCCGCCGCCGATGACGTTCACGATCCTCGGCCGCTGCGCCCGGACCGGCCAGCTCGGCGGCGCGGTCACGACCTCGGACATCGCCGTCGGCGCCCGCGTGCTGCACGCCGAGGCTCAGTTGGCGGTGGTCGCCACACAGCACCGGACCGATCCGCGCCTTGGCCCGGCGCTCTTGCAGCGGCTGCGAGCCGGCGACCGGCCGCAGGCGGCGGTCGCGCAGCTCGCGGCGGCCACGCCTGACCGCGATTGGCGTCAGATCGGCGTGCTCGACGCGCGCGGCGTCGCCGCCGCGTACTCCGGCTCGCGGCTGTGGCCGGTCGGGGCCGAGCTGGCCGGCCGCGACTGCCTGGTGCTCGCGAACATGCTCGCCGGGCAGCCCGTCGCGCCCGCGATGCGCGACGCGTTCTGCGGCTCGCCGAGCGACGATCTCGCCGACCGGCTGCTGGCGGCGCTTGACGCCGGCGAGCAGGCCGGCGGCGAGCGCGACGGGACGCTGCGGTCGGCGGCGCTGTTGGTCGTCGAGCGCGAGGCGTTCCCGTTCGTGGATCTGCGGATCGACGACGACCGCAGTCCGCTCGCGCGCCTGCACGCGCTGTGGGAGACGTATCGCCCGCACGCGCGCCAGTTCGTGGCGCGTGCGCTGACGCCCGACGACGTGCCCGCCCCGGAGGCGCCCCGACCGCCGTCGGGCGGGTGTCACCGATCGAGCTCCACGACCACGTAGTCGCCGTCGCGCCGCGCCGGGTACGTCTCGGCCTGCAGTTCCGTCACGGTCTCCTCGCTGTCCAGTGCCGCGCCCGCGAGCACACGCGCCCGATAGCTGCGCACGCGCGTCCGTTCGGGGTCAAACCACGAGCGGCCGGTGCGGATCTCGAACTCCCACCCGTGCCACGGGCAGCGGATGATCTCGCCGTCGCCACCGCGCGTGTAGGGCTCGCCCGGCGCGCGCGCCCGCAGCGACGCGAACTGAAAGCCGTCGCACAACGGCCCGCCCTGGTGCGGGCAGCGGTTGCGCAGCGCGTAGTACTCGCCGCCGACGTTGAAGACGCCGATCGAGCGCCCGCCGACGGTCACCAGCTTGCGCTCGCCCGGTCCGATCTCATCGGCGCGGGCGACGACGGCGACGCGCGTGCCCCTACCCATCGAGCCGGTACAGCGATCGGGCGTTGCCCGCCATGATCCGCTCGCGCACGTCGGGGTCGAGCCCCGCCGGCAGCGCCCGGTCGGGCGCGTCGAAGTCCCAGTGCGGGTAGTCGGTCGCGAACATGATCCGCTCGTTCATCCCAAGGTCGTGCAGCAGCGCGTCGAAATCGGCGGCGCGCGGCGGCTCGTCGATCGGCTGGGTCGTCAGCCACACGTGTTCGCGGATCAGCTCCGATGGCGGCGCGCTCAGGCTCGGCGCCTCGGCGCCCAGCAGCGCAAACGCGCGGTCAAGACGCCACATCAGCGGCGCCAGCCAGGCGATCCCGCCCTCGATCAGGACGATCCTCAGCTCCCGGTAGCGATCGAACACGCCCTCGCAGACGAGGCTCGTCAGCTGGTCGGCGAACGCGGTCGCCATCCCGACCGTGTCCTCGATGTAGTAGGAGCCGTAGCCGACGCCGGTGATCGGGCCGCGGCTCCAGCCGCCGAAGTGGATCCCGACCGGGAGGCCGTGGTCGACCGCTGCCTCATAGATCGGCCAGTACTTGCGACGGCCGAGCGGCTCGGCGGTGCGGATCAGCAGCAGCACCTGTACGAACCGCGGATCAGATGCCATCCGGTGGATCTCCCGCGCAGCCAGCGGGCCGTCCTCGTAGGCGACGTTGATCGAGGCCCGCAGCCGCGGCTCGGGCTCGAGCCATTCTGCCGCCTGCCAGTCGTTGATCGCGCTTGCCAGCGCGGCGCCGCGCTCCAGATCGAGCTGCTCGCCGGCGCCGAGCATCGGCGTCAGCACCCCGTATCTGAGGTCGTAGCGGTCCAGCAGCTGCTCGCGCATGAACTCCAGGTCGGACGCCGGTGGATCGCCCGACGGCGGCCACGCGTCGGTCCGCGCCGCCCGTGGCGTCGCCCGCGGGTATTCCCCGCCCAGGTAGGAGCGGTCACCGAGCGTCTCGCGCCGCGCCTCGACCGCCGCCTCAAGCCGCCCGCCCGCCGCTCGCGCCGCCCGCCAGCGGGCCGGCATGTACTCGAGCAGCGCCTGCTCGGAGCGCGGCGCGTTGTGGATGTCGCAGTCGATGGTCTCGGTGCGGGTGCGGACGCTCACAGTCGGTAGTGCTCTCTCGCGTTGGTGTCGAGCAGTCGCTGCGCGAGCGGCGGCGCCAGGCCGGCGGGCACCGCGTCGAGCTCCTCGGCGATGTGGCGGTGCGGATAGTCGGTCGAGAACATCAACATCCGGTCAGATCCGAGCTGGTCGATCACGCGCTCCAGCTGGACGGGATCCGGCGGTCCGTCGACGGGTTGCAGCGACACCCGGACATGATCGCGCACGTACTCCGACGGCTGGCGGCGGGTCCACGGGATCTCGCGCCGCAGGCCGCGCCAGCCCTTGTCGAATCGCCACAGGAACGCCGGCAGCCACCCGAACCCTGACTCGATCAGCGACACGCGCAGCCCCTCGAACCGGTCGAACGCGCCCTCGGCGACGAGGCTCGTCAGCTGCGAGGCGAACGCCGAGGGCATGTCGACGTACTCCTCCAGCCACGAGCTCGGCCACCCCGAGGCGGTCGGTGGCACGCCGGCCGAGCCGCCGAAGTGCAGCTCGGCGACGAGCTCGTGGCGGGCGATCGCCTCCCACAGCGGCCACCACTGCCGGTTCCCGTACGGGACCGCCGAGCGGACCGGCAGGTAGACCGCGACGAACCGCGGGTCGCCGGCGCGGCGTTCGATCTCGGCGACGGCCGCCGCCGGCTGCTGGGACGGGACGACGATCGCCGCGCGCAGCCGCGGCTCGGGCTCGAGCCATCGGTCCAGCTGCCAGTCGTTGACCGCGGCCGCGAGCGCCGCGGCAGCGTCGGGGTTGCGGACGCTCTCGACGCCGTAATCGCAGCCGAGGATCGCCAGCTCTGTCCCGAGCGGGTCGAGCACGTGCTCGCGCAGCGCCTGCACCGTCCGTCCCGCCGCCTGCCCGGCGACCGGCGGCAGATCGTCGCGCAGCGAGGTCGCGAGGTTCGGCGGGTGGGCCTGGTCGGTCGGGCCCGCGAACTGAGATTTCTCGAGCACCTCGCGCCAGTGGCTGTCGAGGTAGGGCTCGAGCGTCTGCACCGGTCCGACGACGTTGTGGACGTCGCAGTCGATCACGACGTGTCGCCGGGCGCGTCACCGGGCGCCGGGACCGGTGGATCGCGCCGATCCAGCAGCGGCTCTGTCAGGTACACCAGATTGCCCTCCGGGTCGTGCAACCCCCGGTAGCGATACCACTCCGACTCCACGATCTCCCCCGCCCAGTTGACCTGGCCGTCGAGCTGCGCGATCGCGTCGTCGAGGTCGACCACCTCGAACGCGAACGAATCGAATCCGGGCGGGTTGGCGGCGCCGGTCATCCGCGGCGGCGGATGCGGCGGCAGCGTCGCAGCGTCCTCCTCGATCAGGTAGATGACGACGTCCCCGGCCCGCAGCCCGACCCAGCCCTGGCCTGGCTCGTACGGCAGCCGCAGCGGCAGCCCGAGCAGCTCGGCGTAGAAGCGCCGCATCGGTTCGATCTCGGTGCAGACG
>DASUHF010000092.1:0-25642 GCA_036273655.1 Solirubrobacteraceae bacterium
GGCTCGCCCGAGACCAGCACGACCTGGCGCCGGCCGCCCCTGGCGGTATCCCGGGCGCGTTCGATCAGCGCCCGCTCCTCGGCGCGCCCGACGTAGGCGACCGATGGCACCGAGCGCAACACCAACGGGAGCGGTGGGCCGCCGAGCTCCGACGCCGCGCCTGCCTCCGGTTCAAGAGGCCGCCACGAGACGGCGAACGCCTCGATCGGCTCCGGCATCCCCTTGAGCTCAAGCCGGCCGACCGACTCGAGCTCGACGTCCTGAGCCCGTCCGGCCAGCAGCCGCACGGCGGCGGAGATCAGAATCCCGTCGGCGGGAGCGTGGTCGCAGAGGCGCGCCGCCTCGACCGGCGGCATGCCGAAGTAGTCGCCGTCGCGGACCGTCGACTCGCCGGCGCTGCAGCCGATCCTGACGTGCAGACGCTGCTCGGCGCGCCGGTAGCGTCGCTCGAACGACTGCTGGATCAGCACCGCGCATTCAACCGCCGCCGATGCCGAGGCGAACGCCACCCACAGTCCGTCGCCCGAGTTCTTGAACTCCTCCCCGCCGGTGCGATCGATCGCATCGCGAATCAGCGTGAAATGCTCGTCGCGGAGCTGCTCGGCCCGGGCCGGGCCAACGCTCGTGAACAGCTGCGTGGAGCCGACCAGATCCGTCAGCAGGATCGTCACGAGCTTGACCGAACCATGTTCATCGGCCATGCGCGCTTCGGTCATGCGTCGCATCGGCGCGCTACCTGTCAACTGTCAGGGTCCCGATCTTGCCGGCGGTGAGCTCGCCGAACCACAGCGTGCCGCGACTCGTGGCGTCCCAATCACAAGGCCCTGAGGCGGGTGTCGGGGTGCGGATGATCGTTTGCGCGTGGGTAATCGGATCGAACTGTGTGATCGAGTCACCGCCGAAGGTGGCGCCGTTCAGGATGTAGAGATCGCCGTTGTCGGCGGCGATCATCGACCCGGGAAACGGCGCCAGGAGCGTCGGATCCGCCGAGTCGGTGCTCGCGAGCGAAAACTCCGTGATATTGCCGGTGGCGGGGTCGATCCGGGCGAGCTTCTGCCCGAGCGTCTCGGTGAACCAGATCGCCCCGTCGGCCGCCGCAACGCCCTGGGGCAAGGACGCCGGCGTCGGCGACGTGTAGGTCTTGAACTGATGCGTCACCACGTTGAACGCACCGATTTGGTTGGTGTCCGGGAGCGAGAACAGGATGTCGTCGCCGGCGCCGCGCTCGATGATCTCCAGGCCCAGATTTGCTCCCGGGGACGGCAGCGGGTACGACGTGAACCGGTGCGTGACGGGATCGAAGCGGCCAAGCCGTTGCGCCCCGTTTTCGATGAACCAGATCGCGTCATCCGGGCCGAGCACGAGGCTGCTCGGCTCCGACAGCAGGGTCGGGATCGGGTATTGGACGAACGTGTCGGTGGTCGGGTCGAGCTCGGCGATTGCGTTGCCGGCGAGATATTCGGCGACGTACAGATCCCCGTTTGCTCCGAACGCCATCCCGCCCGGCGTCGCGAGTCGGTTGGGCAGCGCGATGTTCGTGACCGCCCCGGTCGTGGGGTTCAGAACGCCGATGCTCCCCACCGACGTGTGTGTCACCCCCAGCATCGGGCTGAAGTACACGTTCCCGCTCTGCGCGTCGCGGGCGACCGTGCACGGGAGCGGGCTCGACGGGAGCACCGAGTACTCGGTGACCGTCGACAGAGCGTTTGCGGTCCCGGTCATCGCCAGCAACGCCGCGGCCGCGATCGCGGCGGCCAGCGATCGCCGCATCACGTGCGCGTCGCATCTGCGGCCATCCAGCCAGGCCACGGCCGCCAGAACCGGCCAACACCGCCTCCCGCTCATCTGCCCTCTCCGATCTCGACACGACGCCGTTGCGGCCGGAGGTCGAATCGGGCCCCCACGGCTGGGGGGTCCCGAATCGACACCCCCCAGCCCTGCCTTGCCTGCGTCGGCGGCAAATGTAATCCGCGGCTGTCGGTTTCGCGCCGGGGATGAACCCCGGGGTTTGCCGTGGTGGACGCCGGGAGCTGGATATCAAAGCGGGGCTATGTGCACGTTTGATATCCACCACTCGATCGGTTGACTTTGCCGTCTCGCGTGGCGGTTCTGAGTCAGGGTGCGGTCAATCGTCTCGGGCGCGGTCCGTCTCGGCAAGGGATCGTGCCTGCTCGACCAGGTGTGCCAACTCGATCCAGCCGATGAACGGCCGTCGCGGTTCGTTTTGGATCTGCACGGTTCCGGTCAGCGGCTCGGGTCCGGGATCAAGCTCGATGCTCAGGCTGATGGTGCGGATATCCCCCATGCCGATACTCTCGACACTTGCGAACGTGACCGCGCCGGGGACTGACCCTGGGATTTGGAAGAATCGCGGGCGTGGGCGGGGGCGTTGATCGGATCGAGTTGGTCAGTCGTGACCATGAGCTGAGTGACCTGGCGGCCGTCGCCGACACGCTTGCGACCGGCGCGGGTCACCTCGTGCTGATCGAGGGCGCCGCAGGGACCGGGAAGTCGAGCCTGCTGTCCGAGCTGAGGCGACTGACGACGGCGCGCAGGATCACGGTGGCCGGCGCGGCCGCGATCGAGCTTGACCGCGACGTCCCATTTGGCGTGATCGACAGGATCGTCGGCGCCGACGGACGCGACACTGCGGCCGACTTCTCGCTGGCGGCGCTGGCCGAAGGCGGCCTGTCGCCGGTGCACGCGACCGCGAGGGCCGCGCTTGAGTTGGTCTCCAACGGCGGGCTGTTGCTGTGGCTCGACGACGCGCAGTGGGCCGACGACCCGTCGATGCGTGTTATCTCGACGCTGGCGGGCGCAACCCGCGACCTGCCGCTGACGCTCGCCGTGACCTGGAGGCGGGGCGAGCTCGCAGAGAGCCACCTGAGACCGCTATTGGCGCTCGAGAACGCGGTGCGGCTGACCCTGGCCGATCTCGACCTCGAGGGCTCGACCGAGCTCGTGAAGCGACTGATCGCCGGCGCCGACGCCGAGTTCACCGCCGCGTGCCATCGCGTGACGGGCGGCAACCCGTTTCTGTTGCGCGAGCTCGTCGCCGCATTCGCGCTGTCGGGCAGGCACGCGGACGCGGCCGCGGCCGAGACCATCCTCAGCCTGACGCCCGCCGAGGTCCGCCGCGAGATGCTGATGCGGCTCGGACGACTGCCGCCGAGCGCTGCGGCGCTGGCCAGAGCCGTCGCGATCGTTGGCGACCCGGCGCCGCTGCACCATGCCGCGTACGTCGCGCGGCTGGGTCACGAGGATGCCGCCATGGCAGCCGACGAGCTGATCAATGTGGAGATCCTGATCGGCGAGGATGCCCTGTCGTTCCGTCACCAGCTGCAGGCGTCGGCGGTGCTCGAGGACCTCGGCGCGTTCACGCGCTCGGCGCTGTACAGGCGGGCGGCGGAGGCGATGACCATGGACGGACTGGTGGAGCGGGCCGGCGCGATGCTCCTGCGCGCAACTCCGAGCGGGGACCCCAAGGTCGTGAGCCGGCTCAGGAGAGCCGCCGCAAGCGCGGTCCGCGACGGCGACGCGCGCACCGCCGTGAGGTTGTTGCGCCGCGCGCTCGAGGAGCCGCCGAAGGATCCCGAGCGGCGCTCGGTGCTGCTTGACCTGGCGCGGGCCGAGGCCGCGTCTGGCGATCCGCGCTCGATCGAGCATCTCGACCAGGCGCTGCCGAGCATCGACAGCGCCGACGAGCGAGCCGTGGTCCTGCGGGGGATGGCGCGGTTGCACCATGCGCGCTACGAGTTCCCACGAGCCGTCAGGCTGGCCGAGCGCGCGTTGGCCGAGCTTCCGCCGACCGGGCCTGTTCGCGACCGGTTGCAGGCGATCTGGCTGTTCTCGGCGAGCCTCGACCCTGACCGCCACGAGCAAGCGATCGAGCTCCTGCGGGCTCTAGCGGAGGCGACGCTCGCCGGTTCGCCGATAGCGGAGCCTGAGCTGAAGGCTCAGATCAGCCTGTACTTGGTCGTGACCAACTCCGATGCCCAGCTCGCGACCGAGCTGGCCGAGCAGGCGATCGACGACTACGCCGCCTCAAACGAAGACGGCTTGGGGTTGGCGGCAGATTTCGCGTTGCACGTGCTGCTGTCGATGGGGAAGCTGGCGGCGCTCGTCCGTGGCGCGGGCATCGTGGCCGAGAGCGCGCAGGAACACGCCTCGATGATGGGTGCTGCCGCGGCCGCATGTTGGCGCGCTCATGCCCGGCTTCACCAGGCCGATCCGGCCGCCGCGATCGGCGACGCCGAGACCGGGCTGCTCCCGCGTCGGCACGGATGGCCGACACATGCGACCTACTCGGCGGGGGCGCTCGCGCTCGCGCGGCTCGAGTTCGACGACGTCGGTGGCGCCCGCGAGGCGATCGCGCTCGCCGCCGAGCTTCCGATCCCCGATCCGCCGCGGCTCTATTTCGAGGGATTGGTGGAGCTCGCCGCCGGGCAGCCCGCCGAAGCGAGCACGCGTTTCGTGGAGGCGGGGGAGATGATGCGTCGCACCTGGGGCGTCGACAGCCCGGCGATGGTCCCGTGGCGCTCGGGAGCGGCGCTGGCGGCGGTGCTGGCGCGAGACGCGGACGAGGCAGAGCGGCTCGCGAGCGACGAGCTCCAACTGGCGCGCGCGGCGCGGGTGCCGGTCGCGATCGGCCGGGCTCTGCGTGCTCGCGGCCTGGCCGTGGGCGGACAGCAAGGAATCGCGCTGCTGCGGGAGGCGTGCTCGACGCTCGCGAGCACCGAGAGCGTGCTCGAGCAGCTGCGGGCACAGCTCGACCTCGGATCGGTTCTGCGGCGCGCAGGCGCGCGCCGAGAGGCGAGGGAGGTGCTGCGTGTCGTCCGCGCCCGGGCCGCCGAGCACGGATGCATCGCGCTTGCCAGGCGCGCCTCCGAGGAGCAGGCGGCGAGTGGTGCCCGCCCGCGCCGTGTGCCCGTCGACGGCGCCGAATCGCTGACGCCAAGCGAGCTGCGGATCGCGCGGCTGGCCGCCGCCGGTGCCTCCAACCGGGAGATCGCCGCCGAGCTGTTCCTTAGCCCGAGGACGGTCGAGTGGCACCTCGGGCATGTGTTCACCAAGCTCGATGTGCGCAGCCGCCGCGAGCTCGCCGGCGCGCTGCACCGCATGTGACCTCTAGCGGTGGCCGATGGGCAGAGCTTCGGCTGTACCCCGCTTCTTCGCCTGTCCGAGCGCCCAAGCCCGTTTACGCCTGCGTGGTGAAGATCCGTGCGGCGGCCGCGGCGATCTCGTCATCTGGTACGGCGCGGATGCGTTGGGCAATGTTCCAGCGGTGGCCGAATGGGTCTGTCAGCTGGCCGTGGCGTTCTCCCCAAAACTGGTCGGCGAGCGCGTGCTCGACGGTGGCGCCCGCGCTCATCGCTTGTTCCCAGAGCGTGTCGGCGTCGTCGGTGTTGATCTGGAGCACCGTGGCGGTGCCACCGATCGACATTGGCGAGAGGATCGCGGCTTGCGGGAACTCGCTGGCGATGTGAACGCTGGACTCGCCGATCTGGAGCACGACGGTCATGACCTTGCCGCCGGGCAACGGGACACGCGACTGCTCCCTAGCGTCGAACGCACGCTCGTACCAGGTTGCCGCTGCGCCCGCCTCCGGGACGACGAGGTGTGGGGTTACGCTCATCTGGCTGCTCCAGGGATGTCGGTGATCGTCGGTCGGCGCTCGCGTGGTTCGGGCTTCTTGCTCGCCCGGAACCAAATTGCGGGCACGTGTGATCGTGGCTGACGGTCCCTGCCGCTGCGGTGGGCGGCGGCTTTTCGTAGGAGCTCGTCGCGGTGTGCAAGGCTCAACTCGTGCTCGAGGTGATACATGGTCTTGTCCTTTGGTTCCGTCGTGGCGGGTCCACGGTCTGCGAGGCTCGGGTCGACAGCTCGTCGAGAATCTCGCTCAGCTGGCGGCGAAGTGCCGGGGATGAGAGTTCCCCGTGGCCGTTGAACTGCTCGGCGGCGCGGGGGACCAGGAGCTCTGAGTCGAGTACCGCGGCACCGATAGCGGCCAGCACCGTGCGTGCCTCGCCCTGGGCGCGCGCCGCCCCCGACGGGCTCGGACTCGCGCCAATCACAGCCACGGGCTTGTCGCGCAGGACGTTGTTCTCGTAGGGTCTGGAAGCCCAATCCAGAGCGTTCTTGAGCTGGCCGGGAAGCGAAGCGTTGTACTGCGGGGTGGCGATCAGTACGGCATCCGCGTCCGCAATTGCCCGACGCATTGCCACCACTGCTTCGGTCGGTGCATGCTCGTCGTCCTCGTCAAACGGCGGCAGCGCCTTCAGCCCGTCCCACAGCTTGAGTTCTGTCGCCGACGGGGCCGCCCGGTGTGCCAACTGCAGCAGTCTTCTGTTGTATGAGCCGGCGCGCAGGCTCCCGGCGATCGCGAGGATCCGCACGCGACGGCCCTCGCCCGCGACGCCCGGTGTGGCTGACGAACGGCCGCCTACCGCGGGCCGATCAATCGTGGGCATGGACGCTCCTCTCATTTGCTCGGTGCCGCCGTGAGCGCGGTTTTTGCGCTTGAAGCGGGCGTACACGGTTCACACCATCGGTTCTACGTCACAACCAGCATGAGCGCAAATGATCTTTCGAGGCCAAGCTATGATTATTAGTCATGCTCGACTCCCGTCGGCTGGAGGTGTTCCGCGAAGTCGCTCAGCGGCGATCGTTCTCGGGGGCCGGTGAATATTTGGCGCTCACACAATCCGGCGTGTCACGCCAAATCGCCGCCCTGGAAGCGGGATTGGGCGTTCAGCTGCTGACGCGCTCGGCGCGCTCGGTCAGCCTCACGCCAGCCGGACACGCCTTGCTCACCCACACACACGCGATCCTCGGCCGCATCACCATCGCTGAACAGCAACTCGGTCAGCTCGCGGCCGGCGAGGCCGGCCCACTAAGACTCGCGTGTCACCCCAGCGCGGCGGTATGGCTGATGCCGCGCGCGATTGGTCGATTCGTCCGCAAGCAGCCATCGGTCGAGCTCTCCCTGCTGGAATCCGACAGCGCCGATAGCCCCCAAGCGATACTCGCGGGCGAGATCGACCTCGCCGTCGTGAGCGTAGAGGCCACGCGTCGCAACCGCGAATGGGATGAGCTCAGCTGCGATCACCTCCTCGACGACGAATGGTGCCTGCTGATTCCAACCAGCCATCGCCTCAACCGCACCAAACGGCTGCGAATCGCTGACCTCGCAGACGAAACCCTGATCGAGGGCAGTGCCACCGCGCAACCGACCCGCGAGCTTTGCGCCCAAGCCGGTTTTGAGCCACGCGTACGATTCCACTGCGAGGAGTGGCTAGGACGACAAGGCCTAGTCGCCGCCGCCGTGGGCATCACGCTCATCCCACGCTTGGCTCTGCACGCCGTGCGACGTGACCTGGCGATACGCCCGCTCGGCACCATCATCCCACCACGACGCGTCTACGCCATTCACCATCGGTCCGCCGACGGCAACCCACTGATCCACGGCTTCCTCCGCGAGCTTCGCCACACGGCATCCACCCTCGCGGGCGCATCTCGGCCCACCACTCAGTGATACGTCTGTCCGGCCCCTGCCCAGACACGCAAGGCTCGACCGCCGCTACCCGGCTCGCAAGTGACGGCAACCAGCGTCCGGTCGTCACCGCCGCAGCCGAGTTGCGGCGGCAACCCGCTATGCCGGCTGGAAGTCGTAGTTCGAGGCCACGCGGCCGATCACGTCGGCCGTGAGCGGGCCTGCGGTGGCGGCCTTTGCGAGATCGCGCATGTAGTTCTCCCAGCCTGCCGGCGTGTTGAAGTTCAGAAACCGGACCGCGCTGTCACTCGGGTTGCTGAACGTGTGCACGACCCCAGCAGGAACGCATACGAAGGATCCCGCCTCGAGCTCACGCGTGTCCTCGCCGAGCCGCACGGTCAGCACTCCTTCGAGCACGTAGAACATGTCGACGAGCCGCTCGTGGCGGTGCGGAGGTGGTCCAGGGAATCCTGGAGCGATGGTCGATTCCGATAGGAAGAACGAGCCAGCTGTCACGTCGCCCGTCGCCTTGATCAGGATCTCCGAACTGCCGGCGGCATGGCGCTCTCCCTCCCCGGGCAGACGTACGACGGCTTCCATGGCGCACAGTCTCCCATCCCAGGCCAAGACCGTCCAGCAAGTCGCCGGCGCCGCGCCGTCACTAACGCCGGTCGCGCCGGGACTCAGGCGCTCCGGCAGTCGGTCCGGAGTCTCGGGTTCCGCCGGGACTTCCGCTCGCTCAGCGGTTCAGCGGCGGATGACCGTCAGCTCGAACCTGGGACCGTGGAGCCGCTCTCGAGTCGTTCTTTGAGCTTCGCGTAGCTCCGCGGTATCTCTTTGGCGGCTCCCCACCGCGCGAAGGGCGCAAACAACTTGCCGATGCCATGACCCTCGAGGTCGAACACGAGGGTCACGCGCGAACTCGATCCGCCCACCGGATCCACCGTCACCGTTCCGACGGGGCGAACCGGACCAGCAGTACCTCGAAACGAGGATCTACGTGGCGGGTCGTGCTCCGTGATCTCGTAAGGAATGTCTCGCTGTCCACCGGGAACTCGGCGCCGTTCCACCACGCGCGTACCGACGCGGGTCGGACCCTCCGTCTCCAGCCTCGCACTCACAAGCGAGTCCTGCCACTCGGTGTGGCGGTCCAGTTGATCCAGGTAGGCAAAGACCTCCTCGGCGGAACGATTGATCTCGATGCTCTGTTCGATCACGATGGCTCCTCTCTCCGGGGATAGATCCTCGCCGAGGCGCGACCAATCTGCAAGGCGTGCGGGCCAACCCCCGGGGTGACGGCTGGCAACCCGCGCCGATGAGGCTCAGCCCACCCACCGCGCCCACATCGGATCCGGGCGACATGGCATGTAGCGGCCGCCTGAGAGCTCCACCGCCCCGTCTTCGCAGCCCGAGCGTCAGCACTGGACGCCGACGGCAACGACGACTCGCGATAGCTCGACGCTCAAGACGCGACGGCCGGCGCCTTCGCACACTCACACGGGCGCAGGCGTGACTTCCAAGCGGCTCCCAATCAGACGCCCCAACCCGGCGCAGGACCAGAGCCGACGCGGGGACTCGCCCCCCGGACCCCTTCATTACGAGCTTGGGCCGATGGGGTTCCGTGACGTTCCGACCGGTGCAGTTTGCAGGGCTTTTGCGAGATCGGTGTTCCGGTCGGTAGAGCGACAGTCCGCTGCGGTGTGGACCTATCCGTGGACCTCTGTGGACCTCCGGAGGGGCCTTGGCGTCCGTCGAGCGCCGTAGAATTCTGCTCTCATTCGACAACGGCGGATCGAGCACGCGGCGACCGCCATGCCCCAGCGCTCTACCTTAGACCCGTGCCCAGTGGCAAGAGGGAGCATCTGCCCGGTCTACACGACCGCCTGATCTAACGAGACGAGCTGAAGAGCGCGCAAGGCCCCGGGAGGGCCAAGCTCGTGTCTACATCAGCACCTGCGGACCACGGTCCGCGTCTTCACCCCGACGACCTCGACGCCATCGTGCGCGCGGTGCGTCTCAGCTCCCCGTGGCTGACCACGGAGGATGCCGCCGAGTACATCGGCTGCTCGGTGTCGCGCCTGCGCAAGCTGACGATGCTGCGCCTGGTGCCGTTCGAGAAGGACGGCTCGCGTCTCATGTTTCACCGCGACAAGCTCGACGAGTTCATCCTCGCGGGCGGGGCGGTCACGCCATGACCCGCACCTGCGAAGCCCCCGGTTGTGGCCGGGACATCTCCCATCGCGCGCGACAGGCGCGCACCTGCTCGGAGGAGTGCAGCAAGGCTCGACGGCGCGCCGAGAAAGTTTCGGCGGCCAGCTCGAGAAAAGTTCTGTTCGACACCGAGGGCGAGTACTTCGAAGCGCTCGACGCCGATCGTGGCTACATCAACTGGCGACCGCAGAGCAAGACGAGGATCATGCTCGGACGCGTTCAGCAGATCCTGGAGGAGTACTCCGAGCACCTGCCGCTGACGTGCCGCCAGATCTACTACCGGATGGTCGCGGAGTGGGGGTACGAGAAGGGTGAGATGTTCGAGCGCAGCCTGTACGGGATGCTCAAGAAGGCGCGACGCGCGGGCGAGATCCCGTTTCATCACATCCGCGACGATGGCATCAGCGGTGGAACTCCCGTGTGGTACACGTCGATCGACTCGGCCCTTGACAACTGGGGCGCATGGGCGCGCAACTTCGACCGTGACGTACAAGAAGGCCAAGACGTACGCGTGATCGCATGGTGCGAGGCGGCAGGGATGTTGCCGCAGCTCGAAAGGGTCGCCGCGCCGTACTCCGTGCCGGTGTACTCGTGCGGTGGGTTCACGTCGTTGACGGCGGTCCGCTGGATCGTGGACACCTGCCTAACGTCGGACGTGCCGACCGTGCTTCTGCATCTCGGTGACGCCGACCCGTCCGGGCGGTCGATCTTCCAGGCGATGTTCGCGGACGCAGCCGAGTTCCTGGCCGACGACCAAGAGCACGAGGGTCAGCGGCTCGACGCGCGCCTACTTGCCCTGACCCGCGAGCAGATCGACGAGTTCAAGATCCCGCTAGATCCGATCAAGACCGGGGACTCGCGCTCGGAGGTATGGCGCTCGCGCGGACTGACCGAGAAGGCCGAGCTGGAGGCACTGCCGCCCGACGCGATCGCGACGGTGCTCCGAGACGCGATCGAAGACGTGCTGGACATGGACCTGGTCGAGGACATTCGCGCCGAGCAGGCCGAGGACCGGGTGACGCTGGGCGAGTGCGCCGAGGTGGCCGCGACGGCGGCCATGCTGGAGCCGGCCGAGCGGGCGGACCTGCTCGACGGGCGCGCGACGATCGACGGCATAACTTTTCCCGACGAGGCTCCTGAAAAGTTCTGGGACCTCGTCGACATCGCCGCCGCGTTCGGGGTGGATCGATGACCGCCCTGGCCGATCATCGGAACGGTCCCGCCGGGGGTTTCGCCTACGTGGATCCTGCGTCCGCTGTCCGGGTCGCTGAGACGCGCGAGCTGCCCCGCTCGACCGAGGACGCGCGCACTGTCATGCCTGGGTTCCTGGCTGACCTGAGAAGGCGGCGGGAGGTGAACGCGGCGATGCGCCAGCACGAGCAGGACCGCGAGCTACGGCTCGATGCCGCCAAGCGCCCGTTGGTCAAGCGTGGTCCGACGAGCGGGGAGCCGCCGCTGTCGCCGATCTACCTGCGGCGTGACTTCCCGCGACCGCTTCCCGGTGAGCGCGGAGCATGCCGCCGTATGCGCTGGCCTGAGACGCCGCAGGAGCGCGAGCAAGTCCTTGTCCATCACGGTGGCGATCGCCGCCCTGGCGTGACGCGCGCGTCGGATGTGCTGCTCCGTGAGATCGGTGAGTCGGCTGTCGACAGGCGCAATGTCGGCATGTCGATCCGGTCGGACACGGGCACGTTTGAGTTGCTCGACCCCTCGGGACCGCTCGACCAAGAGGCAAACCGCTGGCTGGCGAACGATGGGCACACGTCGCGCGGGGCTGAGAGCATGCCCCTCGCCGAGTGTGAGCGGCGGGCGAAGGTCCACTGCGCCGAGCTGGCCGACCATTACGCCGGTCAACGGCCGGATGCGCCGACCGTGACGCTGGACGCGCTCAGAGCGCCGTACAGGCCGCGTCCGGGTCAGCGTGACGAGCTGCTCGACGCGCGCCGCGCCGTCGCCGTGTGTCTTCGCCTGGAGGGGTTCAAGACGGGCGTCATCGCGACCGTGCTGGACCGGGATCCGCGCAAGGTCCGGGAGTGGATCGGCGTGGCCGAGGAAGCCGCTGGCGAGGTCGAGCCGATCTATCGGCCGGTCGAGTCGAACTATGGGCGCAAGAGTGAACGGGCGAGCGGCATGCAGTGGCACGAGGAGCGCAAGGCAATCGCCCGCGAGGTGAACGGGTCCGGCCCCGCGTCGACGGACGGGTGTTGGCTGTGGCTCGACGAGCACGCGCTTCACGGTCGAGGCATCGATGCCAGCTTCATCAGGCAACCCTCAAGCGTGACCTCAGGGCTCGATTACCAAATCCCTGCAAATCGCAATCGGCCGGAAATGGCCGAAGTGGGTGTAAGCACCACAGCGGTTGATCATTCCGAAGCTGGACAGCAACACGAATCGAGAGGGTGAGCGTTGCAGCACACGGATTGGACGCTGCTGCTCGTTTACACGGCCTGCGGGCATCTCCTTGCGCTCCCCCTCCAGCATCGGTTCGCCTGCCAGCTCTGTAGGTAGCCGCTCGGCCAGCGCATCTACCGCACCTGATTGACCCGCGCCGACGGGGATCGTCGGCAACCCCGAGTAGAGGAACAAGACGATGGAGAAGACACGCCGGACGAAGCGTGGCGGCGCTGGACGCCGAGGGAGCACGAACTCGCGCCAGTTCACTCGAGAGTGCCAGCGCCCGCGTGAGACGCCGACAGCGGCCGACGAGCAGCGCAGGCTCGCACCTGGGCGCACACGTCGAGCACATGGTGGCTGGCTCGGTGACGCATGTATCGATTGCGGGATCCCGTACTGGTATCACGACCGCCGATCGCGCTGTAGCCAGTGCAGCCTGCGTCACCGTCGAGGGCAGCGGGGGAAGCGGTGATGGCGATCCTGCACGGACACCCCGAGCACCTGGCCCGCTGTCGACTTCAGATGTGCGGTCGGCTGATCTCGGACGGCGTCGAGTCACCGTACTGCGCGAGCCATCGTCTGCAGATCTCTCCGAAAGCGCGTGAGCCGACGCCAGCGCCACCCTTGACCTCGGAGCCGGATCCCGTCTCGCAGGCGCTCACAGAGCCGCAGGTGAAGCCGTGGGCTAGCAAGCGCAAGGGACGGAGACGATGACGACACCGCGCGATCCCGGCGACCGTAGTCAGCGCCACAGCATCCCGAGTCGCGAGCAGAGCAACCGACATCGGCAAGGCGTGATCAATCGGTGGCAGGCGAGGCCCGACATCGCGGCGCGCTTCGCTCAGATCGACGAGCACCGTTGGGCACAGCTCCGCACGGCCGGGGTCAACGTCGAGCGGCTGATCGTGCCGGATGGGCTGACGCCACCGCGCCAGCCGCGCCGCCGATAGCGTCGAGCTGCACTGGCAGTCCCGCTGGACAGCGCGCGTCGAGGCCGCGTCAGCGATCGGCAGTGTCGTCGACCCGCCCCCCGGTGGGTGGGGAGGTGTCAAGCGCGCGAGGCCCAGCGACGCCTGGGGCTCCTGCGATGTGGATTCACACGCCGATCCGAACTCACGACGACACCGGCTCGGCCGGAACCCTCTTACTTCACGGTGGATTCTGACCGTCGGGAGAGCCGTCCGACGGTGTGGAACGGCTCGAATCCCACCTTATGTTACTACGTTCATCGCGCGATGCGGTGGAAAGGAGATCGTATGTGGAAGAAACCGTACTGCCCGCGCCACTTCACGGACAGCCAACGTCGTCTGTTCGACGTGATCGTTACCGACTGGCAGCTTGGGCCGGGCGACAGCGAGATGGAGTACGTCCGGCTGGCGTGCGAGGCACAGGGCACGTTGGATCTGGCGCAAGCCGAGCTAGACCGGGTTGGCTCGCTGACGTTCCTGGATCGCTTCGAGCAGCCCCGCGAGCGTCCCGAGGTTGCCGTGATCACCCGTTGCCGTGGTCAGATCGCGCGAATGGTGAAGATGGTGGGCGAGTCCAAGCAGGCGTACGAACGTGCCGCCCTGGCCGTGCAGGCTGCGGAGCGCAGGGCAGAGGCTGGCCCGAGTGGCCGTCGCGGCGGCGGACGGAGGTACAACTGATGAAGACGTTCGGTAAGGATGGGACGCGTCCGTCATCCCCGCGCCCGAGCGTCGGCTCTGTCTGGTCTGAGACGTTGGGCGGTTGGTTCCCGTCGGAGTTCGCCGCATGCAACGCTGAGCGACTGTCGGCCGAGGGCAAGCTGAAGCACTGCTCGGAGTACGGCAACCTCCCGAAGCCGACAGCCGACGAGGCCGCTGAGGCTCGCGCACGTCACCGCGCGGATGGGTGCCCGCCGCCCGATGGTGTGGACCCCGACGCGTGGGGTCGACAGCGCGAGCGCTACGGCGACCCGCACTCTGAGAGTGATCTGGCGGAGGATGGCGATCACCACAACGAGTTCGACGCGACGCGGCTGTCTGACGGGCAGCTCCGCGACAGTCTCGCGCAGACGGTCGACCCCGAATCGAAGCGGTTGCTCGAAGCCGAGGCGGACCGTAGGGGGCTGTCATGAAGGCATCTCAGATCCCGGCACTCCGAGCCCTCGGACTCCTGCCCGCTGACCCGTCGCTTGGCGCACAGCCGCGCGACGTGGCAACTGGCCGGTCGTCTCGACGCCCTCGACGCAGCGCGTCACCCTCGACGGCGGGTATCAGACCCTGCCGCCGGTCGCGAAGTCGCGCGAGCAACTGAATCGAGAGCAAGGCGAGCTGATCGCCAGGCTCGCTGCCGCCAAGTCCACGATGGCCGACGGCGTCGAGGTCGAGTAGCGGCCACGAGGACGCGTTGAGCGCCCGCGCGTGGGCAACCGAAGCTGTTCCCCGGCCCTGAGGTCGGGTGACGTAACTGCGCGGCGCAGATCGCCGCAAACCCAAATCCCGAGGAGAACCACATTGTCTGTTCTGAGTCGCGCCACCGTCCACGGTCCCGCCGTCCCGCTTGTCCCGTCCGACCCCCTGACGCCTGCGCGCGTTCCTGCGCTGCCGAAGGTCGGGTCGGGGTGCGAGGTCGGCAAGGAGTTGCGAGCGGCGCACAAGGCCGCACAGGACGCCACAGACGCCATCACGGCCCTGGACGCCAAGCAGCAGGACGAGCGTAAGCTCGTCACCGACGCCGAGGCCGAACTGCATGCCCTCGCGAGCGCGGACCTGACCGACCGTCTCGACGCCAAGCGCAAGCTCGACGAGCTGGCCGCTGTCGTGTCCCGGCACGTCCACGAACAGCAAATGCGCCCTGTGGTCGACGCCCAACACCGAGCAGTCCGCGCGCTTCAGGAGTTCTGCCGCGAGCACGAGGACGAGATCCGCGCGGCGCTGTCACCGGAGCTTGAGGCTGCCGACGCCGAGCACGTGAAGTACCTCGCGTCGGGTGAGAAGATCCGCCAGCGTCTACAGGATGCACACGGTCAGTTCGGAACACTGGCGTCGCTCGTCGGCGCGTAAGAGCTTGCCGGGGTGATGTACCCGGCAGGACGCCCGTCACCATGCGGGTTCCAGATCGATCGGGCGGGTACTAGAGCGCCCATCCGGTCCACTACTTCCCGAGCTTCCCGCGTCCGTGCTTCCGCGCGGGATCACTCGACGCCCTTGGCTCTCCTGGCCGCGCGGGTTCGTCGAGCTGAGTGCGCCGTCTCGGGTGCGCGCTCGTTGGGAGAGCGGAGCTTGTCTCCTGCTTCGCCCTCCCGGCTCTTACACACGGGCAGACCGTCTCAGACCGGCCCGCTGATGATCACAGCAAAGCTCCCGGCCCGCCAGTCGACGCGGGTGATGGCGCAGAGAGACACTCAGCAGGAAGTTCGGGGTAGGGGTCGGTTCGGCTGGGCGCGACGCTCGGGACCGGCCCCTACCTCGTGTAACCGCTGCTACGCCCTCGACGCCCTCGACGCCCTCGACGCGCTAGGCCGCTCTGAGTTCTTCGAGTTCTTCGATCATGTCGAGCGCGTTGTCTTCTAGGTCGAGGCCGAGCCTGACGGCCTCATATTCGGGCAGGTACCGGGCGAGGGCCTGCCACGCGCGGACATCGGTGCGGAGCTTGTCGAGTTGGTCTTGGCGTGCGATGCGATCCATGCCGACACGCTAGTCGAGACACACCTGCCGGTGCCTAGACCTAGGACAGTACGTGTCACACGTTGGACAGTAAGTGTCCCATCGGCGGGGTCAGCGTCCTGCAAACGACGACCTCGCCGAGCATCAGGCTCACCTCCACCAGACAAAGAACCAGCTCGAGCCGCGCGCTTGATGCTTCGCCGTCTGCCTGCCAATCTCGCGAGCCATGCGAAGTTGCTCGACCGTGAGGCCCTTGCGGTCAGCTTCAAGCCGATCACGCGTATCCAGAGCCGCACGACGGATGCGCGCCACGTCCTCGCGGTACTGCAGGTCTGCGGCCTTGTAGTCCCGCTCGGCCCTCGGCAACGCGCGGAACTCGCGGGCGTGCTGCTTCTTCAGTTGCTTGGCCTGCTTCACGGTCATCGACGTCTCGTCGTTCACGCCGCCGTCCATCCGCTCGATCATCGATCACACTCCTTGCGTGTTGATTCGCCCACAACCTTTGACGGCCTCGGGAGGTCGTCGGTCCGACCACTGAGCCTGCCCAGCGGCAGCGCCGTGCCGGTCAGCGAGGCAGCGAGATCCGGCCGTCTCTTGGACAGTGCGTGTGGAAAATGTCGTTCACGACGCGTCTGGGCATCCGAGGCTCGCCCACATACGCCCGCTCGCCGCACGGACTCTCGCTGCTCCCGGACGTCGAGGTCCAGTACCAGCTAGACGTACCGTCGCCGTTATTCCATCGCTCGACGTTCAGCTCGCCCCAGCCGTTACTGGCGACCGGCAGACAAAGCTGGCCCGTGCCGCCGCTGAAGTAGTCGATCGCCCAATTCGGATTGACGGTCGACCGCACGACGGTCATGCAGCGGTTGACGAGGATCCGGCGAGGCACTCGCGCACCAGAAACCCAGCGGTCCCCTCGGTTGCTTGGCTCCGTGTGGTATGCGCCCCAGATCGCGTTGTACTTGGCGTTGCCGTGTAGCACCTTCCGTCCGAGCGCAGTGCTCGGTACCGCCAGCAGCGCCAGCGCGCTCAGAATGACGAGCCTTCGCATCGTTATGCCCCCTTCGTAGTTGCCCCAAACGGGAGCCGATGCTACCCGGAACCTCGGCCGTCTACACGCGCGACAGCTCGGCAAGCCGCTGCGATCATGCGCCCGAGCGCCGGGTCCTGCTCCTCGGCAAGGTCACGCGTCAACTCGACGCGCTCCGGCCCGACAGGCTGGGGTTCCTCATCCGCGCGGACCGGGAGACGTGGACGGCGGGGCAGATGCGCCAGTCGTGACCGCCGCACGGGACAGCCCCTCTCGTCGTGGTTCTTGACCCGGACCATGGCACGGGCGTACGCTGGCCGACGTGCGGGCGAAGGGGTGGATGGCCGTGGGGTTGGCGCTGGTCGTAGCGACGCTGGCTGCGGCCTCGGCGGCCGCCAGCGCCCGCGTCGTGATGGGCTGCAACGCATTTCCAAGCTTCCGGCTCGCGCATATGAAGGCGCATCCGCGCGATTGCGGGAACGCCGCATTGGGCGGATCAACCGCCGGTATCCAGGACGCACACTGGCGTCACTGGGGAGCGCCAGTCGCCGCCGGTCGCGGCCACCTCGTGGATGGACTCGGGTTCCGATACCCGGCGAGGTTCTGGGTCTACGGTCGTTCTCATCGGGACGGCGTGACCTTCTACAGCCGTATGCACGTGATCTCGCAAGGGGAGGTCATGGGCGGTGCCTGGCGGCCTGGCATCAACAAGGTTGTGAGGGTCACGCCCGCCCGGCTGGCACATGCCGCTGCGGTTGAGGCGAGCCATGCGCGTACGCTCGCCTGCCGACACCTGTCCGGCTTCCACGGCGGCCCAATCAACGACAAAGACGTGCCGCACAGCGTGGCCGTTCACGGCATGAGATGCGCCGTGGCAGCGAAGGCGATCGCGCACAGCCGTCTCGTTGGCGGCCGAGCCGGTCTGAAGACGCCCGGCTACAGGTGTAGAGCCGTCAAGAGGTGGCACGTGGGCCGCGTGACGACCGGCCAGCGGATTCGGTGCACGGCCGGATCGCATTGGTTCCGATTCCAGTGGGCGACCTAGCGATGAGCGAGCCGCCGCTCCGAGGCTTGATCCTCGATCAGCCCGGTAGACCCGCACGCGCCCGCCGAGGCGCAGATACGGCGACCGGCCCGCGTCCATCCCGTTCCCTGATGGTCTCTGCTGATTGAGCCTGAGCGTGGCCGCGATCTCGGTGACGGTCAGCATCTCGTCGTCAGACATGCAGTTTGCCCAACACGACCGTCACGTCATCCCATTGATTGATGTCGACTCTCTCGACGGCGATCGTGGTGGCCGTGCCCACGTAGTTGTCGACCTTCGCCAGGAAGTCGTCGGCAACGGGCTCCAGGTCGCCGTTCACGACGTCCGCATCTGGGAGAGTCGCCGTAATGATGTGGATTGGCTCGCCGATATACAGTGGCCGCCTCGCGTACCGGCCCATCCGGTTCTCCACGTACGCCTTGAGACACGCGCGCGTCGTGATTGGGCGGTAGCCGTAGCGCCGGAACGATGCTGCCATCTCGGAAACGTACAAGCGCACGAGCGGGTTAGCGCATAGGCTGCGCGCGATGACGCTTTCGTCCGGCGTGTACAGCCTGATCGGCGTCGCAGTCGGCTCGGCTGCGACAGGCGGATTTCAGCTTGCCCTCGCAATCAGAGGCGAGCGCCGCGCCGAGCGCTCGGCACGCCGCAACGTCACCTCCGAGCTGTTGACGATCGAGGCCGTGGTCGGCCTAGCGGCTGAACAGCGCAAGGTCTCGACCGTCTCGGCCGAGAGGCTGCGCACCACGCCGATGTGGGAGCGTCACTGTGAACTGCTCGGGCAAATCAGAGGCGTTCCGTGGGACCTGCTCGATACGGCGTATGCAGACGTTCCCACCCTTTACGCCGGACTAGAGGACGCGGCACGTCGCGGTCTCGACCTCCCTGAGGAGACCGTCGCCGGGTTGCGCCGGATAGAGGACCGGATCGCACAGGCAAGGCGAGCGCTTCAAGGGCTCCCGGCGGTGATCGATGGTGAGGACCCGACGCGGCCCTCTGGACCAGTCCCCGGCACGCCAGCTATCGACCCGTGATCAAGGCGCAGCGGCGCGTCTCGCTGCTCGCCGCTACCCGCAGAGAGAATCGATCCGGAAGGTTTGGGCAGGTAGCCGTGTGGGCGCTGCGCCCGTCGAAGCTGTGCCAGACTGTTTGCACGACTGCGCAGATGCTCTGAGCCTCTGTTCCATCATCCGTCTCACCAGAGGGTCCGGGTCGGCGGCAAGCTCGTCCAGAAGGTCATCGACCTCGGGCTGGATCCATTCCGGTTCCTCGCCGTAGAAGACGCTCTCGTTGAAGCGGGGGCAGTCGCGCCAATCGTGGTTGATCCCGCACTGGTCACAGGTGTTCACGACAGCGCCTCGTCTACGAAGGCCACGTCCGGGTGATCCGCATGGATGTACGTCTTCAGCGCCAGCACACCGCCGTCGGCGTGACCGAGGTACGCCGCGATCTGAGCGGCTGAGTGGCCTTGTGCGGCCATGAGGGATGCCATCCCGTGCCGCAGCTTGTGCGGGGTCGCCCACGGCAAGAACGCGCGCTCAGCGGCCGGTGCGAACACACGACGGCGGAAGTTGCGCGGGTCGATCGCGGTCCCGCTCGCGGATGGGAACACGAGATCGTTGTCCGTGGCGAATCGAGCGGTGCTTCGACGTGCCGTCAGCCTGCGGACGGTTCCGGGCGACAGCGGGATTATGCGCTCACCCGCCGAGGTCTTCGACTTCACGACCTCCAGGTGAGGACGGCCGTCGACCACGGTCAGATCACGCCAGCGCAGATTCAGCGCCTCGGAGATCCGCAGGCCGGTCGAGGCGAGCAGGAACACGACGTCGGCGTACTCGGCTGGGATCTCAGCGAGCAGCGCCTTCGTCTGCTCCGGAGTGAGCCACTTGGGCATCTTCGGCCGCGTGTCCTTCACGACGACTCGGACGCCAGCGGCGGGGTTCGTGCTGATGAGGCCGTCTTCGTGGGCGGTGGCGAGCAGCGCCCGGACCGGTGCGTACATGCGCCGGACGCTGGCCGGGGTCATCTTCCCGCGCTTGGTCTTGCTCGCCGCAACGTGCGCGATGTACGCCTTGACCATCGGAGGGTCGATGCGGTCGAGCTTGGCGGTCCCGAAGTACGGCTTCGCGAAGCGGTCGAGCGCGTCGCGGTAACTCTCGCGCGCGCCGTCGCTGATGCCCTTGGCGGTTCGGCCGGTGTACGTCTCGATCCACTCGTTCGCGTACGCGCGGAACGTCTTCGAGCCGCTGGGCCGTGTCTCGCCCTTGTCGACGCCCGCCTTGAAGCGCTTCGCCTCCGTCAGCGTGCGGAAGCTCTTCAGCGCGTCCCGGCCGTTGTGCCGGTACCGGACTTGGTAGCGGTCGCCCTTCTGGTAGATCCCCGGATGCTTCGTCTTCGTGCGCTTCGTAGCCTCTGGCATGGCTCGCTCCTGTCGAGTCCGCGCTCCCGGACGTTCCAGCGTCGCGGGGGCACCTTTGTGTGTGGATCCGGAGCGTACCCGATTGTGGACCTATCCGTGGACCTCTGCATGACCCATGGTCACGCAGAGCAGATCTGGACATGAAAAAACCCCGTCTGAGCGGGACTTTCGTGAGAGCCGACGCGGGGACTCGAACCCCGGACCCCTTCATTACGAGTGAAGTGCTCGACCAGCTGAGCTACGTCGGCGCTGCAGAGATCCCCCGAATTGCTTGGCTCCGGCGCCCGATTGTTGGGCTGCGCGGGCTGCAAGATCCTGTTGATCGCTGCTCCCGGCAAGCCTAGCCGACGCATCGCGAGACCCGGATCGTCGAAGGACCGCCGACGGCAGCGACGTGCGCAGCAAGCGACCCCTGGAAGCCCCTGCTCGGAGCCGTTGGCGCATTCTTCGCCAACTCGGGGACGCTCATGCCGTCTCAAGACTGCTTTTCGGGAAACCGGGCCGTAACGGGGCAGAGGGTCAAGGATGGCATCCACCCGTAACACGCGCCCGGTGCGAGCAGTTCGAGCCGCATTCGGCGGCGCCGCCCAACGCATCGTCGGCCAGGCGCGCCGACAGACCGGGGGTCCGGCACGGCTGCGGGTCGTCGTGCTGTTCGCCGCCGTCTATGCGCTCGCCAACGCCGACACCGGCACGGTCGGCGCGGTCGCGCCACAGCTGCAGTCCTCGCTGCATGTCTCCAACACGCAGATCGGCCTGATCGCGGCGGTCGCGGCGCTCGCCGGGGCGGTGGGGACGATCCCCGCCGGGGTGCTCACCGACCGCGTGCGGCGGATCGATCTGCTGGCGGCGAGCATCGTGTTGTGGAGCGCCGCGATGGTTGCCAGCGCGCTCGCACCGTCGTTCTTGGTGCTGGTGCTGACGCGCATCGGCCTCGGCGCCGTCACCGCCACCTCCGGGCCGACCGTCGCGTCGCTGACCGGCGACTTCTTCCCCGCGCGGGAACGGGCGCGGATCCTTGGGCTGATCATGACCGGCGAGCTGGTGGGCGCGGGGATCGGGGTCGTCGTCGGCGGCGACCTCGCCGGCCTCACATCGTGGCGGTACGGGTTCGCGTGGCTGGCGATCCCCGGGCTGGCGCTGGCCGTGGCGATCCGGCGCGGACTGGTCGAGCCGGCCCGTGGCGGTCAGAGCCGGCTTGAACCGGGCGCCACCGAGCTCATCGACGACGCTGACGTCGACGACCCCGGCGCCGACGCGGCCGTCGAACCGCCCGATTCGTCCGAGCAGGAACAGACAGAGCAGGTCCGCAGGATCGTGCGCCGCCGGCACGTCGAGCCGGATCCCCAGTTGGTGCTGCACGAAAGCCCCAAGCAGATGCCGCTGCCGGCAGCCGTGCGCTACGTGCTGCGGATCCGCACCAACGTTTTTTTGATCGTCTCCGCCGCGCTCGCCTACGTGTTCTTCTCCGGCGTGCAGACGTTCTCCGTATTGCTCATGCGCAGTCGCTACCACCTCGGCGAATCGGCGGCGACCGGGCTGCTGGTCCTGATCGGGATCGGCGCGCTCGCCGGTCTGGTGGTCGCCGGGCAGCTCGCCGATCGCTGGCTCGCGCGCGGCAGACTCGACGCGCGCGTCCTGATCGGCGCGATCGCCTACCTGGTCGCCGCGGTTGCGTTTGCTCCCGGCCTGCTCAGCACGATGTTGCTCGTCTCGCTGCCGCTGATGATGATCGGCGCCGCCGGGCTCGCCGCACCCGACGCCACGCTGAACGCGGCGCGACTGGACATCATGCACCCGTACCTGTGGGGCCGCGCCGAGGGGGTCCGCACTTCGCTGCACATGCTCACCTTTGCGATCGCGCCGCTGTTGTTCGGCTTCGTCTCCGACCAACTCGGCGGTGGGCACGCGGGCTTCGCGTTCGCTTCCGGGCGCGGCGCCGCGACCGCCGCCGACGGTCGCGCGCTCGCGTACACGTTCCTGATCATGCTCGCCTGCGTCGCAGTGGCGGGCCTGATCCTGCTGCGGGCCAGGCACACATATCCACGCGATGTCGCGACCGCGATCGCGTCGGCGCAGGCGACGGCCGACGAAGACCCGGGCACATGAGCGGACGCTGCGGCCGGTTGCTCGCCGCAGGGTCGGGTAGCACCCCGAACGAGATGATTTCCGCAATCTTCCGAGCGATCATGATGGTGCTCGGCCTCGTACTCGACATCATCACGCTCCCGTTCCGGATCCTGTTCGCGCTGCTGGGCGGCGCCGAGTTCGAGTTCCGCCGGTTCAGCCGCGGCAACCGACGCAGGTAGTTCCGAACGCCTCCCGTCCTCAGAACGGTCCGTCCGGCTGGACCGGGGCGCCGGTGCGCTCGCGCCAGTCCTCGACGAGGATCGCCCAGCGCTCGTGGTCGCGCCAGTGACCGCCGATCTTCAAATAGCGCGGCGAGAAGCCCTCGCGACGGAAGCCTGCGCCGCGCGCGAGCGCCAGCGAGCTCGTGTTGCCAGGCTGGATGTTGGCCTCGATCCGGTGTAGCTCGAGCGTCGTGAACGAGTGGCGCAGCACCAGCTCGAGGCCGTGTCGCATGTAACCCTGACCGGCGAATGGCTGGCCGACCGCGTAGCCGAGGTAGGCGCTCTGCAGGCGCCGGCGGACGATCTGGGAGAGGTTGAAGAAGCCGACGATCGCATCGTCCTCGGCACGACACAGAAGCATCGCCGCAAAGTCGGGCCGGCGTTGGTCGGCGAGGTAGGCGGCGAACCGCTCGTCGTCGGTCGGCGCCGTCGCCCAGGGGCTGTGGAACTCACGGCTGACGCGCATCAGCGCCGTGAACTGGGCGGCGTCCTCGCGCACGGGCGCGCGGATGTAGACGCGGCCGTCGGACTCGTAGGCGGCGCGGACCTGCTCGGTCGCGGTCACCGCGCGATCACCTCCTCCAGACGGTAGCCGAGCGCCTCGCACGCGAGCTCCTCGGAGACGTTGAGCTCGAACCGGCGGCGCGTCTCCTCCACCAGCTCGATCGCCGCCAGCAGCCGCGCCGGCTCCAGCTCGCCGTGCTCGGCGAGCTCGGCCAGCCGGTCGGCGTTGCGGACCAGGTCGCCGGCCCCCCACGCGAGCGCCGCGAGGTCAGAGAACCACAGCGACACGAGCTGCAATGACAGGTCGAGCGCGCCAGTTTGCACCCGCCGCCGGACGCGGCGCACGCGGTCGTTCCACTCGTTCTCGACGCGTCTGCGCTCCTTGCGCGACGTCATCTCGAGCTCGGCCGCGGCGCGCTCGCGCAGCATGATCTCGGCGAGCTCGCCGCGGGTCCGCACCGCCTTGAGCAGCTCCAGCCACGGCCGCTGCTGCGCCATCTGCGCGGTCACGGCCGCCTGCGCGTAGTGCTGCGCGGCGTCGCGCAACGCCCGTCCGTCCTCGCCGGCGAGCTCGCGCGCGCGCTCGGAGTCCTGCAGCGCGAGCCGCACGCATGCCGTCGCCGTCTGTGGTTGCACGCCGGCGCCGGTCAGCGCCGCGACCGCGTCGGCCTCATCGGGCGCCTCGAACCGAACCGCCTGACACCGCGAGCGGATCGTCGGCAACACCTCGCCGAGACGGTCGGTCAGCAGGATCAGGTGCACGAACGAGGGAGGTTCCTCGAGCGTCTTCAGCATGCGGTTGGCCGCCTCGTCGCCAAGCTCGTCGGCACGCTCGATCACGAACACCCGCCGCGACGACTCGAACGGCGTGCGCGACGCGGCGACGATCACCGGACCGTCGATGTCGGAGACGAGGATCTCGTGCGCGCCGCTCGGGGTCACCCAGGTCAGGTCGGGGTGCACCCCGCCGAGCGCTCGCGCGCGTGCGTTGTCTGGATCGGGCACGTTCTCGCTCAGCAGGACCGCCGCCAGCTCGCGAGCCACCTCCCGCTTCCCCGAACCACCGGGGCCGTGAAACAGATACGCGTGCGAGGGCGCGGCCGGCGACGCAAGCGCCGGCGCCAGCACCGCCCGGGCGTGGGGATGGCGATCGAGCGTCACCGACACGCGTCGATCGTATCCCTCCAATAACGTGACTTCGCAGCGAATGGCACGCGGCAAGCTGATCACGATCGAGGGCATTGACGGTGCCGGCAAGTCGACCCTCGCGGACGCGTTGCTCGCGGCCCTCCGGGCGCGGGACATCGACGCGGTCGTGATGCGCGAGCCGGGCGGCGTGCCGACCGCCGAGCGAATCCGCGCGCTGGTCAAGGATCCCGAGGCGGTGATCGACGCGCGGGCGGAGGCGCTGCTGTATGCGGCCGCCCGTGCGCAGCTCGTCTCCGAACGCCTGAGGCCGGCGCTGGCGGCCGGCACGACCGTGGTCCTCGACCGTTTCGTCGACTCCTCGCTCGTCTACCAGGGCGTCGGCCGCTGGCTCGGCATCGATGCCGTGCGCGCCATCAACGAGTTCGCCACCGACGGGCTGATCCCGGATCGGACGCTGCTGCTCGTGCTCGCGCCTGAGGTGGGCCGCGCCCGCTCCCGCGGACGCGGCGAGCGCCTCGACCGTCTCGAGCGTGAGGACGACCCGTTCTTCGAGCGGATCGCGGCAGCCTACCGGCGGCTGGCGCAGTCAGAGCCCAAGCGGATTCGCGAGATCGACGCCGATCAGCCGTCAGAGCTTGTGCTGACCGCCGCGCTGCAACAGCTGTCGGACCTGTTCTGAGCTGCCAGAATCCAGCCGTGGGCAGCGCGTGGGCGTCGGCAACCATGCGCCGCCGAGCAGCTCGCAGCGGCGCGCGACCGCGCCGCTCGCTAGCAGACCGCGCGCAACCTCGAGCGGATGCTCGCCGACATCTCCGGCTGACCGCTTGAGGCGGGGCGTCAACAGCCTCTACGGTTGGCGAAAAACGCGCGGCCATCCAGGGAAAATCTCCCTGTTTGGGCGATAAAATCAGGGGTGCACGATCAACGTCCGGAAATAGCGATCCGCGCCCGTCTTTCCGTCCGGACCTTCCGCAAGCATTCCCAGCCCCCTCGGCCACACGCAACGCCGAGAAACGGGGACACGACGCAGGCGGAAACGAGAGGAGCAGTACCCCATGGCGAACGCACCCGAAACCGAAATCCGTTCAGACGCCCAGGCGGGTACCGGCCTGTCGATTCGTCGCTTCTTCACCGAGCGCGACACCCATCCGTTCGACGCCGTCGAGTGGGAGCTTCGCGATGCCCGGATCGGCCACGGCGACAAGGTCTCGTTCGAGCAGCGCGACGTCGAGTTCCCCTCCAGTTGGTCGCAGAACGCGACCAACATCGTCGCCCAGAAGTACTTCCGCGGCCAGCTCGGCTCACCGGCGCGGGAGCGCTCGGTCAAGCAGATGATCGGGCGCGTCGCCGGCACGATCGCCGGGTGGGGCGCCGAGCGCGGCTACTTCGCGACCGACGAGGACGCGACGACGTTCGAG
>DASUHF010000093.1:0-21643 GCA_036273655.1 Solirubrobacteraceae bacterium
AAAGATCTCGTCGCGTCGATCCGTACCTGGATCACCAACTGGAACGAAGACCCCAAGCCCTACATGTGGCACAAAACCGCCGACGAGATCCTCAACAGCCTCGCCGCCTACTGCGAGCGGATTTCTGACTCAGGTCACTAGAGCTCGAGCGGCTGCGACGGCGTCTGCACGACGCGTATGCGACGATCGACGCCCTCTCGGATGCGGTCGAGATCCTCAAGCGGGGTGCGCGGTCGCTGCAGGAGGAGAACGCAGAGCTGCGCCGCGAACTCGCGGCCCACCGCGATCGTCTCGCGCGGGAGTCCCCGTGGCGCCGAGTCGCGGCTCCTGCCCACGGCTCGGACGATCCTGCGGGCGCTGCTGGGCGTGCCGTGGTGCGGAGATAGAGGGAATCACACGCAACTCGACGTAGTTCTGACCAGTGCGTCGATGGGATCTCGAACGTTCGTCGAGACGACCGTCCGCCTGTCGGAGCAACGGCCAGCCAAAAAACGGCATTTTGCAGGGAGCTTATGGATGTGCAGACTGCGGGGTAGCGACCCATCCGCCGGCCCTTGCGCCGACGCATGCCGCTCGTGTACCTTGCGTAAGGTTGGGTAGATTCCGTCAACTTTCTAGAGTTTTGAGGAGGAGTCGTGCACTGGCGCAACACAGGCTGACGGCTTAGAGTGCCGCCCCGTGTGTGATGGGGGGGCCCACTTGCCAGTTAGACCCAGAAGCATGGATCGCGGATGAGTCTCACTGACAACACGAGCGACTCGTGCGAGAGGCTCGCAATGGTGTACGGGATGTTGCTCATCCCGTTCGTTGCCATGCTCGTGCTAGATCCCGGCGGCGATCGCGGGAGGGCGCTGGTCGTCGTCACTGTGTTGGTAGCGATCGCCACGTGTGACTATCTGGCGAGCCAGACGCTGTGGTCCAGGGCCGCGGCGATCCTCGACATGGGCATTGGTCTGACGCTGGTCGCGCTCGTCGTCAGCGGACCAGTCGCCGCGTTCGTTGTGGCGGCGGTTCCCGATCTGGTCAGGCTCGCGCAGCGCCGCAAAGCGTTCTGGGGCGTCGGCCTGTTGGCCAATGTCGTCTCCTACGCGGCGCTCGTGCTCGCCGGCGCCGGCGTGCTGGCGCTGGATTCTGCCCACGGTGTCGCTGGTCACGTGCTGGCACTACTGCTGGCCGGGCTGGTGATGGCCGCCGTGGGCTACACGTTCGCGCGGCTGCCGTTGGCGGTGGTCCGTGAGCGCCACAGGCCGCTGTCGCTGATCCGCCGCGAGTTCGTCGCCGCGCTGCCGCTCGAGCTGGGTGTGATCGTGGCCGGGGTGACGACCTGCTTGCTGCTGCCCTCGTTCGGCGTCGCCACGCTCGTCGTGTTCGCCTCGCTGGCGTGGGTGCCGCAGATCGCGGTCGCGGTCCTGGTGCGCGCCCCGTCGGTCGCGGCGCTGTCGGTCGACGCGGCCGCGGCGGTGTACCGGGGCGCCATCGCCGACGAGCTGCGGCTCCCGCGATCAGATCGGCGTCTGATCGAGCAGGTTGCGGCGCTTGCGGAGTGCCAGCCGCTCCCCGGCGCGCTTCCCGCCCCGCCGGGCCCGTTGATCCGAGACGCGCTGCTGGTCAGGCTGTGCAGCACCACCAGCCCCACCCAGCGAGCGTTTTCCGCCCTGCCGCGCACGCAGGTGGTGCTCGTCGCGCGCGAGTGGGCGCTGCTGACCGCGAGATGCACTCGCGCGCTCAATCACCACGAGGCGCTGCTGACGCTCGCAGATGGACCGCTCGCGCTCGACGCGCCCCAGGCGCTCAGCGCCGTCGCGCGGATCATCGAGCGCGAGCGCGCGTTCACGCAGCACACGGCGGCCGCGCCCCGGTTGCACCGCGCACCGCTCCCGGGACGCGTGCGCCGGCAGCTGCTGCCACGCGTGCTCAACCGGCTGGCCAGCAGCTAACGCACCGCGGCGGACGCGAGTCCTTCACGGACGTATCGCCACCTCAGCGCTGAGCCGGCGGTTCGCGGACGACCTCCGCAAATGCGCCGGACGCGATCAGCGCCACCAAGCCCTCCAGGTCGGATGGGTAGGGTCGGCCGGCGCCCGCGAAGTCGACCGCCGAGCGCACGAGCTCGAGCGCCCGGCCGGTCGACGTGCCCAGCGGTCCGGTGTCGCGCAGCTCCACGGCCTGCGCGGCGCACAGCAGCTCGATCGCGACGACCCGGCGTCCGAGCGACACCTGCTCGGCCAGTCGGCGCGCCGCCAGCGGCGCCATCGTGATGCGATCGCCGATCCCCTCCTCCGGCGTGGTCGTGGCGAGCTCGAACGACACCGGCTGTGCCAGCAGCCGCGCCTCGGCCGTCAGCGCGTGCGCCGACCACGAGATCGCGCCCAGGCCCCCGAACGTCAGCCCCTCTCGCTCCGAGAGCCCGCCGGGCAGGCCCGAGAGCGGCGTCTGCAGCAGCTTCATCGCTCGCTCCAGCGCCGAGGTCAGCGACGGCGCGAGCGCGATCCGGACGAAGTCGAGCGCCGACGCGAGCGCGATCGCCTCGTAGTTGCCGGCCGAGACGATCAGCGGCTCGCCGGGGACGACGATCGGGTTGTCGTGGTGGCCATTGAGCTCGATCGCCAGCTGTCCGAGCGCGAACGAAAGCGCATCGCGGACGGCGCCGCCGACCTGCGCGATCCCGCGATAGCTGAGCGGGTCCTGGAGGTTGCGCGCGGCGCCCTGCTGCCACAGGCGACTGCCGGAAAGCGCGGTCCGCAGCGCCGCCAGCTCGGTCTGCAGCCCCTGATACGGCCGCAGCTCGCCGACCGCCTCGTGGAGGATCGAGACGTTGGCGCCGAACGCCTCCATGTCGAGCGCGCCGGCGAGCGAGATCGTGTCGACGAGATCGCATGCGTCGCTGAGCGCAAGCGTCGCGAACGCGGTCGAGAACGCGTTGTTGTTGACGAGCGCGAGCCCCTCCTTGGCCTGCAGAGCCACGTCGCCAAACAGCGCATGTGCGAGATCGGCGAGCGGCGCCAGGTCGGCCGTGCCGCTCGAGCCGAGCACTCGCACGACCGGCTGCTCGCCGTCGTTGAGCGCGGCGACCAGCCGCTGCGCGAGCAGCGGGCGGACGCCGGTCGTGCCCTTCGCGAAGCCGTTGGCGAGGCGCACCATCGTCCCGCGCACGACGTCGGCGGGCGCGGGGTCGCCGTGCCCGATCCGGTGGTTGTCGATCAGCTGGCGGTTGAACAGCTCGATCTCGCCGGCGGCGATGCGGTGGCGCTTGTGCTGGCCGAGGCCGGTCGTCATCCCGTACACGGCGTCGCCGCGCGCCAGCACGTGCTCGGCGCGGGCCCGGCTCTCCGCCATCCGCTCAACGGTCCCGGGCGCGAGCGCGATCGGCTCGTGGCCGCGGGCGACCGCCACCAGCTGGGGCGCGGTCAGCGCGGAGCCGTCGATCAGAACCGTCACGGCGGGCGATCCTAATGGGCGCATATCTCGCGGGTGGTCGCGATCTCCAACGACAGGTGTGAGTTATCGCGACCAGTCGCTGCGATTCGCACGGGTCGCCATACTTCACGCGCGATGGCGCCGGCCCCGAACACCGACGACCCGCGAATCGTCGCCGGGATGGCGGCGCAGGGCAGGCTGCGTGAGTCGCGGCTGCGCGCGGGCGAGCGGCGCGTCGGGTGGAAGGCCGGCCTCGGAACCGCGCAGGCGATGGAGGCGGTGTCGATCGCCGCACCGCTGGCGGGGTTTCTGACGGACGGGTCGCTCGTGAGCGCGCCGACCGCGGCCGACGGGCTGTCGATTCAAGCGTGGCGCAACGCCAGGCTCGAGGCGGAGATCGCGGTCCGCGTCGCCGAGGCAGTGCCGGCGGGCTCGGACCGTGAGACGGTGGCGGCAGTGATGGGAGCGGTCGCGCCCGCGATCGAGATAGTCGACCTCGGCGACGTCGCCGACATCGAGCAGGTGCTCGCCGGCAACCTGTTTCACCGCGCGTTCCTGATCGGTCCGTTCGCGCCGGCGACCGGCGCCGAGCTCGCGGCCGTGCGGCTGACGGTCGCCCGGCAGGGAGAGGACGCGCGGGCGGGCATCGATCCGAGCGAGCTGCTCGGTGACCTGGTCGACGTTGTCCGGGCGCTCGCCGATCAGATCCCCCTGTCCGGCGACGAGCTGCGCGCCGGCGACGTCGTCATGACCGGCTCGGCGATCGCGCCGGTACCGCTGCTCGGCGGGGAGCGATTCGAGGTCGCGCTCGACGGCGGCGATGCGGTCAAGCTGGCGATCGCGCCACGTGGGTGACCGTGGAGCGCGCGCCCGCCGACCGTGGCCCCGGACATGACGGCCCCGACGCGTACATGCCGATCACGAACGGGTTCGACGGTATCTACGGGCTGGAGATCGCTCGAACGCCGGTCGGCGAAAGCGACGGCGGCGTCGTGCACGGACGCGTCCACGTCGGGCCGCAGCTGCTCGGCGCCGAGGGACGGCTGCATGGCGGCGTGCCGGCGGCAATCGCCGAGTCGCTCGCCTCGCACGGCACCGGGTTTGCGACGCTCGAGCGCGGCCTGGTCGTCAGCGGCCTATCCAACGACACGACGGTGACCGCGCCCGTCGCCGCGGGTACGACCGTGCACGCGGAAGCGACGCCCCACAGCCGTGCCGATGACCACTGGGTGTGGTCGGTGCAGCTGCGCGACGACGCCGGCAGGCTGTGCGCGTTCAGCCGCGTGACGATCGCGGTGCGGCCGGCTCGGCGCTGACGACGGCGCGTTCTGCGCCGCCTCCCGACTGGCGGGCGTGCGCGTCAGCCGGCCGTCTGCAGGCCGGCGCCGGTCAGCGCCGCGTGAACATGATCGGGCCACGGCCGCGAGCGACCCAACGACGTGTCGACCAGGCAGGTAGTGAGCGTGCCGGTCGCCGCAACGGCGTCCCGCGGGTCGCGGACGACGACCCCGTAGCGCACCGACGAGCGGCCGACGGCTTCGACGGCGAATTCGACCGTCACCTCGTCGTTGAAGCGCAGTGGGCGGCTGAACTGAAACGCGACGGCGAGCCGCGGCATCGCGCCGAACGTCAGCTCGTTGATCCCGAGCGCGTTGTGTAGCGCCGCCTCGGCGGCCTCGGCGAAGCGGCCGACGGTCGTCCAGTGGTAGATGCCGGCGGCGTCGGTGTCGATCCACTCCACCCGGTGGCGGATCTGGATCCGCGCGGGATCGGGCAGCTCGGTCGCGGGCATCGGCGAGACGCGATGATATTGGCGGCCCCGCGTTCCGACGCCGTGCGATGATGGCGCCGCAATGGCGACGATCGTCACGCTCGATGGCGTCGCGCCCCGGATCGGGGCCGATGTCTACCTGGCGCCGACCGCGACGCTGATCGGCGACGTGCACGTCGGCGATCGCGCGAACGTCTGGTTCGGCGCCGTCCTGCGCGGCGACTCCGCGCGGATCGAGATCGGCGCCGAGACGTCGGTGCAGGACAACGTCGTCGTCCACTGCGCCGAGGGGCTGCCGACGATCGTCGGCGACCGCGTGACCGTTGGCCACGGCGCGCTGTTGGAGGGTTGCGTGGTCGAGGACGGGTCGCTGATCGGGATGGGCGCGGTCGTGCTCCAGCACGCTCGTATCGGCACCGGCTCGCTGATCGCTGCCGGCGCGGTCGTCTCCGAGCGGACCGAGATCCCGCCAGGGGTGCTGGCGGCCGGCGTCCCCGCGACCATCAAGAAGGAGCTGTCGGGATCGTCGCAGCGATGGCTGGCGACGGCCGCCGACGACTACCAGCAGCGAACGCGGCTGTTTCGCACGCGCAGCGTCGTCGTGCGCAGCGATGGTTGACGGTCAGTAGACGATCGACGGCAGATACGCGCCCACCGGCTCGCTGTAGAGGCCGATCGTCATCAGCGTGCTCTGCTGGACGAGTTGTGCGACGCGCCCGGGGTGATCGAGCTCGACGCCGGCGACGGTCTGATCCGTTCCTCGTCCTCGGCCGAGCCGCTGCTGGCCGAGCTGTCGGGGAGCACGTCCGAGGCCGGCGTTCGCGCACCGTCGATTCACGCCGTCGCGAGCGCGACGCGGACCGCGATCGCCGCCTTGCGCTCAGACGCCGGATCGCCCGGTGCCGCGCTGCCGAGCTCCGCGGTCAGGACCCCGGCGGGCACGTGGCTGGTGCTGCACGGCGGCATGCTCGGCGACATGCGCTCCGGCGAGGTCGCGGTGTTCATCCAGCGCGCGCACCCGACGCTGGTCGCGCCGCTGCTGCTGAAGGCATACGGGTTGACGCCGCGCGAGCGGCAGGTCACGCAGCTGATGCTCAGAGGCGCGACCACGATCCAGGCGGCACAGCAGCTGGCGATCTCGCCGCACACCGTCTCCGATCACGTCAAGTCGATCTTCGACAAGACCGGTGCGCGCACCCGCGGCGAGCTGTCGGCGACGCTGTTCTTCGGCGAGCACCTGCCCCGGATCCAACACGACGTCGCCGTCGGCGACGATGCGTCGTTCGTCGACGCGCCGAGGCCACGGCAGCGGCCGCCAAGCTGATCGTCGGGGTCAGGCGGGGAGCTCGCCGCTGCCGCGCGCGACGAGCTCGACGTCGAGGACGACGCGCCGCGGGCCGGCGTGATCGCCGTCGATCCGGGACAGCGCCAGCTCGGCGGCGATCGTTCCGATGCGATACGGATCGGTCCGGACGACCGTGACCTCGAGCAACTCGGCGAGCTCGAAGTCGTCGAAGCCGACCAGCGCCAGGCGACGGCGGCGGGCGCCGAGTCCCTCCAGGACGCCGATCGTGCAGCGGTTGTTGCCGGCCAGCACGGCGGTCGGGCGCCGGCCGCGCGGCAGCGCGAGCGCGCGGGTGATCGCCTCGTACGCCGAGCGCGAGGTGCTGTTGCCCATCGACACGAGCTCCGGGTCCGCGGGCACGCCCGCCGCCTGCAGGGCGGCGCGATAGCCGCCAAGGCGCTCGCGTGCGGTGAACAGACGGCGGTCGTCGCCGATGAACGCGATCCGGCGATGGCCCGCGGCGAGCAGGTGCTCGACCGCCAGCCGCGCCCCGGGAGCGTTCGCGACAAGCACCGCGTCGGCGTCGACGCGCGCCGGTGGTCGGTCCAGGAACACGGCGCGGCGCGCGAGCCCGTTGGCCTCCAGGTAGCGGTGATCGGTGCCGGCCGGGACGATCAGGACCGCGTCGACGCGCCGGCGCAGCAGCGCGGTGACGATCTCGCGTTCGAGCGCCGGGTCCTCGCCGGCGGAGGCGGTGATCAGCAGGCACTGGCGTCCGCGGACGCTGTCCTCGACCGCCTTGGCGATCGCCGCGTAGAACGGGTTGGCGACATCCTCGATCACGAGGCCGAGCGTGTTGGAGCGATCGCCGTGGCGCAGGCTCGCCGCCAGGTCGTTGCGCTCATAGCGCAGGTGCGCGGCGGCGGCGCGCACCTTCTCGAGCGTCGCTTGGCTGACGCCGGGCTCGCCGTTGATCGCGCGCGAGACGGTCTTGAGGCTGACGCCCGCCACGCGCGCGACGTCGACCATCGTCGCGCGGGCCGGACCGCGGCTCTCTTCTTGCGAGCGCATGGCGCTTGACAGTAGACAACGTTGTCACCTACTGTCCAGCCCCTGACGGCAAATGGTTCGTCCGGTGAGTCCGTGCGGGATTTCGCCGGATGGGCCAGTACCCCGCACAGCCCCCGCACAGGACGCATGGAGGAGATGACTGAAGCAGTCGCGCAGCCGATCCTCGAGGTCAGGAACGTCTCGAAGGCATACGGTCACGTGCAGGCGCTGAGCGGCGTCAACTTCGCCGCCAACGTCGGCGAGGTGACCGCGATGGTCGGCGACAACGGCGCCGGCAAGAGCACGCTGACGAAGATCATCTCCGGCGTCGCCCGGCCCGACGACGGCGAGCTGCGCTTCGACGGCAAGCCGGTCACGGTCCCCAGCCCGTCGGCGGCGCAGTCGCTCGGGATCGAGACCGTCTATCAGGACCTCGCGCTCGCGCCCGACCTCGACGGCGCCGCGAACATCTACCTCGGCCGCGAGGTCGTGCGCGGCGGCCTGCTCGGCAAACTCGGGGTGCTCGACCGCGCGGCGATGCGCTCGGGCGCGGTCGACGCGTTCGGCGACCTCGGGGTCGCGATCAGGGACCCGCGGGCCCCGGTCGGCTTCCTATCGGGCGGTCAGCGCCAGGGCGTCGCCGTCGCCCGCGCGGCGACGTGGGCGACGAAGGTGATCATCATGGACGAGCCGACCGCCGCGCTCGGCGTCGTGCAGACGCGCAACGTGCTGGACGTGATCCGCCGCGTGCGCGACCGCGGGCTCGCGGTGATCCTGATCAGCCACAACATGCCCGAGGTGCTGCAGGTCGCCGACCGCGTCGAGGTGCTGCGGCTCGGCCGGCGCGTCGCGCGCTTCACGCGCGAGACCGCGACGCTCGAGTCGCTTGTCGCCGCAATGACCGGCGCGCTCGTCCACGAGGAGCAGGCATGACGCGGCGTGCGCGCATGACGGCAGACGGCCCAGCAGCGGGCGGGAGCCGGTGAGCTCGGTCGACGACAGCGCCGCCGCGACCGCCAGCGGCGCGCGCCCAGACGGCGCGCCCGAGCCCGGCGGGCCGGCGGAGCCGCCGCGCCGCGAGGGCCTGGCGCGCGTCGGCGAGCGCGTGTTCTCGTCGACGAGCCCGATCTGGATCTTCCTCGCGCTGGTCGTGATCGTCGCGGTGTTCTCGATCATGAAGCCGAGCGCATTTCTGTCGAGCTTCGACATCAAGACGATCTTCATCAACGCGGCGGTGGCGCTGACGCTCTCGGTCGGGATGACGTACGTGATCATCACCGCCGGCATCGACCTGTCGGTCGGGTCGGTGCTCGTGATGTCCGGCGTGCTCGCCGCGAAGGTGATGATCTCGGTCGGCGGCGGCGCGGCCGTGGCGCTCAACGCCGGCTGGGGCCCGATCCTCGCCGGCGTCGGGATCGGGCTGCTGGTCGGGCTCGGCTGGGGCGTCGTCAACGGCGTGCTCGTCGCGCTGTTCGAGATCCCGCCGCTGATCGTCACGCTCGGCACGTTCGGGATGGCGATCGGACTGGCCGACGTGCTCACCGGCGGCAACGACATCGCCGGAATCCCGATGAAGTTCAACTCGACGATCGGCGCCGGCAAGCTCGGACCGATCCCCTGGCTGGTGGTGATCGCCGGCGTGGTGACGATCGTGTTCGGCCTGGTGCTGCACTACACGCGCTTCGGCCGCTACACGTACGCGATCGGGTCAAACGCCGAAGCGGCCCGCCGCGCCGGGATCAACGTCCCCTGGCACCTGATCAAGGTCTATGCGATCGCCGGTCTGCTTTCGGGGCTCGGCGGCGTGCTCAGCCTCGCGTACTTCAACACCACCACGATCTCCGGCCACGTCACCGACAACCTGACGGCGATCTCGGCGGTGGTGATCGGCGGCACGAGCCTGTTCGGCGGCAGCGGCACGATGTTCGGGACGGTCGTCGGCGTGTTCATCCCGGTCGTGCTCGCCGCGGGGCTCGTGATCGTCGGCGTCCAGAGCTTCTGGCAGCAGGTGATGATCGGGGCGATCCTCGTGATCGCCGTCTACTTCGACCAACTCCGGCGGCGCGCTCGCTCAACGCGATGACCGGCGGCAACCCATCCGTGGCCGGGCGCGGCGCCGCGCGGCCCGACAAGGAGGAGAGATGCACAGGATGACCCGTCTACTTCGCAGCGGCGTCGTGCTCGGCGCGCTGGTCGCGCTTGCGCTCGCGGCGACCGCCTGCGGCTCGAGCTCGAGCTCGAAGTCGGCGACTTCGAAGTCGACATCGGGCGCCGCTCCCGCGACGAGCACGTCCGGCGGCGGCTCCGCGAGCGGCGGCAGCAACAAGTCATTGGCCCTGATCCAGGGCACGAAGGCCGACAACTTCTACGTGACGATGGCGTGCGGCGCCAAGGCGGAGGCGTCGAAGCTCGGCTACAAGCTCAACGTCCAGGGTCCGGCGGACTTCTCGGCCCCCGAGCAAATCCCGATCGTCAACGCCGTGACCGCCTCAAAGCCGGCCGCGGTGATGATCGCGCCGACCGACAGCCACGCGCTGATCGGCCCGATGAAGTCGATGAAGAGCGCTGGCATCAAGGTGATCCAGGTCGACACCACGGTCGCCGACCCGTCGATCGCATCGGCCTCGATCTCGTCGAACAACATCGAGGGTGGCAAGCTGGCCGCCGCCGAGCTGGCAAAGGAGATCGGCAACAAGGGCTCGGTCGTGGTGATGAACGAGCAGGCCGGCGTCTCCACCACCGAGGCTCGGATCAAAGGCTTCATGGAGGGGATCAAGCGGTTCCCGAACATCCACGTGCTGCCGACCCAGTTCGTCGGCGACAACCCGTCGAAGGCGGCGGCGGCGATCACCTCGCTGTACTCCGCTCATCAGGATCTGTCGGGCGTGTTCGCCACCAACGTGCTCGTCGCCCAGGGCGTCGACACCGGCCTGAAGACGGCCGGGGTCGCGGGCAAGGTGCGGATCGTCGGCTACGACGCCGACCCGACCCAGGTGTCGGACCTCAAGAGCGGCGTCGTTGACGCGCTGATCGCCCAGGAGCCCTATCAGGAGGGCGTCGACGGCGTGCAGCAGTCGGTCAACGCGCTCACGGGCAAGCCGACGAAGTCGATCCTCACCGGGCTGAAGGTGCTGACCCGCTCAAACCTTCAGGCCAACAGCAAGTACATCTACAAGAGCAGCTGCTGACCCCCCGATGCGCGCTTGCGGGCGCGTCGCCTCACAGCGACGCGCTCGCCAGCCGCGCGCCCTCGGCGAGCGACTCGAGCTTGGCCCACGCGACCTGCGGGTGCACGCGACCGCCGAGCCCGCAGTCGGTCGACGCGACGACGCTCTCGGGCCCGACCAGCGACGCGAAGCGCCCGATCCGCTCGGCGACGAGCTCGGGGTGCTCGACGACGTTGGTGCTGTGGCTGACGATCCCGGGAAGGATCCGCTTGCCCTCGGGCAGCTTGACGTCCTCCCACACGCGCCACTCGTGCGCGTGGCGGACGTTGGCCGCCTCAAACGAGTAGGAGCCGGCGTTGATCTTCAGCATCAGGTCGACGATGTCGGCCATCGGGATGTCGGTCACGTGCGGCCCGTGCCAGCTGCCCCAGCACAGGTGAAAGCGGATCCGCTCCGTGGGCAGCCCCCGGATCGCGTGGTTGAGCGCCTCGATCTGGACCATCGTGAAGCGCCGGTAGTCCTGCACCGACGGCGCCGGGTTGATCTGATCCCAGTTCTCGGCGATCGCGGGGTCGTCGAGCTGCAGCATCAGCCCGGCGTCGATGATCGCCTGATACTCCTCGCGCATCGCGTCCGCGCAGGCGTAGATCAGCTCCTCGTCTGAGTCATAGAACTCGTTGCCGAAGCGGCCGCAGCTGCCGGGCGCGACCGCATTGAGATACCCGTCCTGCACCCCCGCCGCCGCCATCGCCGCCTTCATGTTGGCGATGTCGCGCTGCACGCGCTCCTGGCCCGTGTAGGCGATCGCTGAGCGGCACACGGGCGCGACCGCGGGCCGGTTGGGCAGCGCGCACCCCGACGCCGGATCGGCGTAGGCCTCCGAGAACTGCTGCCAGTCGCGGCGCTCGTTGAAGCTCGCGAGCGCGACCTCGCCCGGCTTCGGCTTGGCCTGGGGCACGTCGAACATCGCGACCTCGACGAGCTCCAGCCCCGCCAGCCGCTCGAACACGTACGTCCACCAGCCGCCGTAGTCGTAGCGCTGGCCGAGCGCGTGGCCGTACTCGCCGTCGTTGACGAGATCGATCCCGATCTCCCGCTGGCGCGCGACCACGTCGGCGACGGCGGCCTTCAGCTGCTCGTCGGAGAGCGTGCGGCCGGCGTCCCCGATCAGCTCGTCGGGACGCGGCAGGCTGCCGGCGTGGCTGGTCTTGATCGAAGGGCTCATCGCTGACCTCCCGGGGCTGGTCGTAAGGGCGGTCGCCGACTCTATACCCGCTCTTCCTATCCTCGTTGCCCGTGCCCGAACGCCGCGTCCTGCGCACCACCGTCCGCGAGACCGTACGGCTGACGCCTGAGATGGTTCGGATCGTCGTCGACGGCGCCGACCTCGAGGGGTTCGGCGCCGGCGTCTTCACCGACCATTACGTCAAGTGCAAGTTCGGCGACAAGACGCGCTCCTACACCGTGCGTGATTGGGAGCCCGAGCGGCGCCGGCTGACGCTGGACTTCGTCGTCCACGGCGACGACGGGGTCGCCGGTCCGTGGGCGGCACGCGCACAGGTCGGGGACACGCTCGAGATGATGGGCCCGGGTGGCGCCTATGCGCCGGATCCGGACGCTGACTGGCACCTGATGGTCGGCGACGACGCCGTGATCCCGGCGATCGCGGCCTCGCTGGCGCGGGTGCCCGCGGGGGTGCCGGTGTTCGCCGTGGTCGAGGTCTCGGGCTCCGAGCACGAGCAGCCGCTGCACACGCCGGGCGACCTGCGCCTGACGTGGCTGCACCGCGCCGGTGGTCCCGGCGAGGATCCCGAGCTGCAGCTTGACGCCGTCGCCGCGCTCCAGTTGCCGGCCGGCCGTGGCCACGCGTTCGTGCACGGCGAGGCGACCGCGGTGCGTCTCATCCGCCGCCATCTCTTGCTCGAGCGAGGGCTGCCCGCCGAGTCGCTGTCGGCGAGCGGCTACTGGAAGCTGCGCCGCACCGACGAGCAGTGGCGGGCGGAGAAGCGCGAGTGGCTGCGCCAGGCCGAGCAGGACCTGGCCGCCGCCGGCTCGACCTGAGCGTCGGTCCGGTCGAGCGGTATACAGATTTCGTTAAGGCGCTTGACCTGAAGGCGCGCGATTGGGCACAGTGCGTTTGACGCCTGCGGGCGTCGTGAGCGGCCTAACACGCTGACCGTGCCATCGAGTCAGACGAGGTCGGCGGAGGCCTACACGTCGGGCCTTCGCCGACCTGCCGCCCGGGGATCAGCAACTCGGGGGATGCACCTTGCGGTAGTGGCGCGCGAACCGCACCCGGTCCCCGCACGTCCGCGAGCACCAGCGCCGCCGTCCGTGGTCCTGGATGAACAGGCGGTTGCAGCCGTGCGCCTCGCAGGCGCGCAGCCGCTGGGCGTCCGTGCCCAGCACGGTCGCGATCGCGTCGTCGGCGATCGTCGCGAGCGCGATCTCGAGCGGCGCGGCCGCGACCGGCCACGTCGTCGCGCGGCGCGGACCGCCCGGTCCCCACACCAGCCGCGGCACGCGAGCCACCAGAGCGGCGGCGCGATTGACGTCGGCCACGGCGGCACGCGGTGCGCGGGTGTGCGCCGCCCGTGCCGCGAACACGGCGCGGATCGCGGCCCGTAGCGCGCGGACATGGGCGATGTCGGCCTCGCCGATTGCGCCCGCGGCGGGCGCCGGTAGGCGATGGTCCCGCAGCCAGCGGGCGAGCGAGCTGCTGTCCTCGAGCAGGTCGACCGTGCGCCCGCGCGGCGTCAGCTCGGTGTTCACGAGCGCCAGCGCAACCGATCGGTCCTCGCCGGGAGCCAGGGAGGGGGACACGGCTACTCATAATAAGCACAGCCGTTGACGTGAGCAGCCGCTGCCGGCAGCAATAGCTCGTGTCCGCTTTGTTGAGTCATATGCGAGTTTGCGGACACTCGGCACGGGCCTGGGCGGCCCCAGCAGCGCATCCGGGGGCCGGACGATCGCCGGCCCCCGGAGCCGCACAAAACGCCGCGTCCTAGCTGACGACGATCCCGAACGGGGTCGCGCCGGCCGGCAGCGCCGTCGGGGACGACGGCAGCTCCGCGAGCCGGCCGCCGTGCACGGCGAACGCGCTGACCTGGCCGGTTCCGGAGTCGACCACGTACAGCGTGTGCCCGTCGGGGCTCAGCCGCGCGTCGAACGGCGAGAGACCGGACGGGTTACCGCGGAATTGGGTTGAGCCCAGCAGGGTCAGCGACCCGTCGCCGTCGATCGCGAACGAGGAGATGCTCGGCTGCGCGGTGTTGACGGTGAACAGGAAGCGGCCGTCATGGGAGATCTCGACCCAGCACGGTGCCGTCTGATCGTCGGCGAACGGTGAGTCGCCGATCGAGCTGAGCGTGCCGTTGAAGCGGACGCGGAACGCCGACACGGTGCCGTTGCCGGCGCCGCCGTGGGCGTTCGAGACGTACAGCTCGTTGGGGTCGGTGGGGCGGAACTCCGAGCCGAACGGGCCGGGGCCCTGGGCCGCGTACGGGGACCCGGGCGCCGCGTGCAGCCGACCGAACGGACCGACGACGAAGCTGTCGATCAGCGAGGTGGCGACGCGCGTGCCGGCGAGCTTGGTGCCGGTCGCGTTGAACAGCACGTCACCGGGCTGGGAGCCCTGCGGCAGATCGACGGTCGAGCCCGGCAGCGGACGCAGGCGACCGCCGAACCCGAGCCGGAAGCCGGTGTAGTTCGGGCTCGTGCCGCCCGCGTTGGCGACATACACGAGGTTGCCGTGGACGGCGATGCTGACCGGCTGCACGCCGCCTGACGCGACGGTGCCGCCCGGCACCGGATATGGGCTGCCGTGGCGGCCGACGGCCAGCACCGAGATCTGATTTGAGCCGGCGTCGACCGCGAGCAGGTAGCGGCCGTGCAGCGCGGACTGCAGCGCTCCCTGGGAGCCGAGCGCGGTGCCGGTCCCGGCGCCGCCGGTTGCGAACGGGGAGCCCGGGAGCGGGATCAGCCGGCCGTCCGGCGCGCGGTGAAATGCCGCGACCGTGTTGGCCGACGCGGTGTTGTCGTTGACGTAGACGTCGCCGCCCCGGTGCCTGAAGCCGAAGCGGTGATGGGAATGGGCGGACGCGGCCGCCGGAACGATCAGGGCGGCCGTGAGGCCGAGCCCCGCAAGTACTCGTGAGAGCACGCGCATGCGGTGGTTCCTTTCCGATCGAGGGAGTGAGGACATGCCGCACACCAACCTAATGCTCAGTTCTTACACAAGCATTATATGTGCCGAGGCATCGTCCCCGCCGCGGATTCGACACGGCACCGCCGCGGTCGCGCGAAGCAGATCCTCTCGCATGCCGCCGCCCGTGACGCTGAACATTCCATGAACGGCCTCGGCGCGCCGGCCACGCGCTGGCAGAATCGAGGAATGGAAGCGGACTCGCGCGGCTCGGTGCTCGTCGTCGACGACGAGCCGACGATCGCGGAGGTCGTCTCCCGGTATCTGGAGCGCGCCGGCTACCGCACGGCGGTCGCGCACGACGGCGCCGAGGCGCTCGCCTGCGCCGCGCGCGGCCGACCGGACCTGATCGTGCTCGACCTGATGCTGCCCGGGCTCGACGGCCTCGAGGTGCTGCGGCGGCTGCGCGAGGGACAGACATCGCCCGGGGTGATCCTGCTGACCGCAAAGGGCGAGGAGTCCGACCGCGTGATCGGGCTGCGGCAAGGTGCCGATGACTACGTCGTCAAACCGTTCTCGCCGGCCGAGCTGGTGGCGCGCGTCGATGCGGTCCTGCGCCGCGTCGATCGTGCCGAGGAGCGGTCCGGGCCGCTCGTCGCGGGCGACATCCGGATCGACCCCGCCGCGCGGCAGGTGACCATCGGCGACGAGCCGGTGTCGCTGACACAGCGCGAGTTCGACCTGCTGCTGTTCATGGCTCGCCACCCCCACCAGGCGTTTTCGCGCAACCAGCTGATGGACGCCGTCTGGCAGTACTCGTTCTACACCGACACATCCACCGTCACCGTCCACATCCGGCGGCTGCGGACCAAGCTCGAGCGCGACCCGAGCCATCCGCGCCATCTCGAGACCGTGTGGGGCATCGGCTACCGGTTCACGCCGTGACCCCGCGCTCGGCCGGACGTCCGATCGCGGTCGGGCGAGGTCTCGTCCGCAGCCTCTCCGGCCAGCTGGCGCTGCTGGCGTGCGTGACGGTCGCGCCGGTCGTCGCGGGGCTGGTCGTGCTGTCGACGATGATGGTGATCTCCGACCACGCGGTCGTGCTCGTGTCGGCGATCGTGGTCGCTGCCGCGCTGCTGGCGGTCGCCGGGGCGTGGCTGTTCTCGCGCACGCTCGTGTCCGACCTGGACGCGGTTCGCGACGGACTCGAGGCGGTCGGCGCCGGCGAGCGCCGCCTGCGGATCACGACCTCGGCCAACGACGAGCTCGCGCGCCTGGCGGAGGCCGCGAACGCGATGATCGACCAGCTGGTCGGCGAGGAGCGCGCCCGCGACGCGTCGGAGTCGGCGCGGCGTCATCTGATCGCGGCCGTCTCCCACGATCTCCGCACGCCGCTGACGACGCTGCGGCTGCTGGCCGACGCGGTCGGCGACGAGATCGTCTCCGGCGGGCAGCGCCGTGAGTACCTGGATCGGATGCGCGGGCAGATCGACACGCTCGGCGCGCTGATCGACGATCTGTTCGAGCTCTCGCGGCTGGAGGCCGGGGACATCGGCTGGACGCTTGAGCAGGTGCCGCTGCCCGAGCTCGTCGACGAGACGGTCGCGGCGATGCGCCTGCAGGCCGACGCCAAGCGTGTCACGGTGTCAGCCAACCTGCCCGAGCGGCTCGCGCCCGCGCGCGCGAACCCGGAGAAGCTGCAGCGCGTGCTGTTCAACCTGATCCAGAACGCGATCCGGCACACCCCGCCCGACGGCTCGGTCGTGGTCCGCGCCCAGCCGGCGGACGCGGGCGTCGAGATCGAGGTCGCCGACACCGGCGAGGGGATCCCTGCGGCCGAACGCGAGCGCGTGTTCACCGCGTTCTACCGCGGCGGCGCTCGCACCGGCGAGCGCTCAGGGCTCGGGCTGGCCGTGTCGCGGGCGATCGTCGAGGCCCACGGAGGCCGCATCTGGGTCGCGGATTCCGACCACGGCGCGCGCGTGCGCTTCCGGCTGCCGTCCGCGCAGAGCGCGCCGTCGGCGAGTCAGACGGTGGCGTCCGCCGAGACGACCGGCGCGGCTGACCGCGCCGGGATCTGAGCCGCGCGCGGTCTCAGCGCCCGAACGGCGAAACCTTGCCCGTGACCGTGTTGACGGCGACGTAGTGGCCGCTCGACAATCCGAACAGATACAGCGCGGCGACCCGGCGCGGACCGACCGGCCGGCGCAGCGTCACGAACCGGAACGACTGTCGGTAGCCGGCGTGGCGCAGACGCTTGACGGCGGTCGCGAGCGTCATCTTCGGCGCGCTGCGGATCACGTAATCCTCGAGGAACGGCGGCTTGATGCCGACGACCCGGCCGAACCGGCCCGCCGGCCAGCGGTAGGTGAGCGTCGCGCTCGCAAAGCGCGAGTGCGACGGGTAGTTATCGAACACGAACCGCCAGACAGTGATGCCGCGCGCCGAGCGCGTCGGCCTGCCGTTGGCGGTGCTGCCGTCGGCCTCGTAGACCACCGCCTTGGCGAACAGCGGCCGGCGGCTTGCCCGCGCCTTGGACAGCGCGCGTCCGAACAGCACGGTGACGTCGGGCGGGGTGGCGTGCGCGCGTGCGGGCGCCGCCCGCAGCGTGGCGCTCGTCGACGCGGCGTCGCTGACGCCGGCCGCGAGGCCACCTCCGGCGATCACGGCAGTCACCGCGAGCGCGGCCGCGGCCCGCCCATGATGTGCTCTCATTACGCCCCCTCTCATGCCGGCTCGACCGTAACGTCATCGGTGTCGACCGCGACCTCGCCCGCTTCGATCCGAGCCAGCTCGTCGGCATCGTGATGCGCGGAGGCACGCAGTACCAGGAGGACGAGCACGGCGGCCACCAGCGCACAGACCGCGCAGATCGCGAACACGACCTGGAAGGCGCTGCCCAACGCGTGGAAGGCGGTGTCGTGCAGCGGGTTGAGCGGCACCGTGTGGCCCTTGACCTGTGCCGTCGCCGGCACGGCGACGGCCCCGAGCGGTCCGGACTTGACGGCTTCGACGGCGGCGGCGGCCTGTGCCTGGGCGGCCGGCGGGGCGGCTGCAGCCGAGTGGTAGAACGCCGTCACGTGATGCTGCAACGTCGGGCTGGAGGCGATCGCGTCCTTGATCGTGCCGGCGGCGCGGCTGGTGCCGATCGCGATCACCACCGTCGGCCCCAGCGCGAAGCCGAAGTCGCGCAACAGGCTGGTCGTCGCGCTCGCCATGCCGGCGAACTGGATCCGCACGGTATTGACCGCCACGGCGGTCACCGACGCGACCGAGAAGGCAAAGCCGATGCCGACCACGCACAGCGCGGGCAGGATTGCCCCGATCGAGGTGTGGTCGATCGTGACCGTGGCCGCCCAGGCCGCCCCCACTGCCTGCACGAAGAAGCCGCCGCCGAGCAGCCAGCGCGGGTTGACCCGGTGCATCAGCCACGTGACCAGCGGCAGCAGGAACAGCGCAAAGCCCTGCAGCGCGACGAAGCCGAGCGACGCCTCCAGCGGACTGAAGCCCTGCACGTTGGTCAAGCGGATGCTGGTCGCTGCCGCGCATCCGAGGAACGCGAACATCCCGATCACGGTCACGAACGAGTTCAACGAGAAGTTGCGGCTGGTGAACAGCTGCAACCGCAGCAGCGGCTGGGGCGTGCGCCGCTCGATCCACGTAAACCAGGCCAGGAACACGACGCAGACGATGTAGCCGATGACGCTCTGGATGCCGGTCCAGCCGAACGATGAGGCCTGAACCACCGCGAACAGGAGCGCGAACAGGCCGATCGCAAACGTGATCTGGCCGGGCCAGTCCAGGGTGCGACCGGCAGGCGACTTGGAGTCCTCGGCCGCGACCAGCGAGACGAGCGTGCTCAGCACCGCGGTCGCCATCACGGCAAGGAGCGCCCAGCGCCAGCTGGCCGTCGGATCCCCGCCCCACGTCAGTTTCGTCAACAGGCCGGCGAGCACCGGGGCGAGGAACCCGCCCGAGGACAGCGCCGCGGTGTAGATCGGGATCATCTTCCCGCGCGCTCGCGCCGTCCTCGTCTTGGCGGCGATCATCGCCAGCGAGGTCGGAAACAGCGCAGCAGCGCCGATGCCCGCGATGGCCATGCCGATCCACAGGACGACGACCGCGTTGTGCGTGCTCGCGCTCGGCGTCGCCACGGATGCGATCAGCTCACCGATGACCATCAGCACCCCACCGCCGACGAGCAGCCGCTTGCGCCCGAACATGTCGCCGACGACGCCGAACGTGAGCTCGAACAGCGTCAGCGGGATGACGATCGCGGCCGAGATCCAGTTCAGCTGCGAGGCGGTCGTCCCGAGGTCCTGCTGGAACAGGCCGTTCAGCACGGCCGGAGTGGCGAATCCGATCTGACCGACACACGCGGCCAGGCAGGCCGCGACGATCGTGCCCGTGGTCAGCTCCGATTCTCTACGCGCAGACGTCTCCGCCATAGATCTATGCCTCCCCTCCGGGTTACGGTCCCCGCAACCATTATCCGCCACCTGCCGGCGATCGCGGCTATTGCGCTACAACAGCCTTGTGTCGCGACCGCGCCGCCGCTCGCTCGATCACATCGGGATTCCTTGAATCTGATGCCGGCGATCGTCGATGAGCTCACGGGGCGGCTCGACGCGGCATTGGGGTTCGGAATCGAAGCTGCGGTTGTCGCCAAGCACGCCCGGCGGTTGCAGCGTCTGGGGTGGTCGCGCGCGTTGGATCCGGACGGCCCGGGCACCTGGGCGCAAGGCGAGCCGCCGCCGCGGGAGGGCTGCGCGCTCGACGTGCTGATCGACGGCGAGGAGGCGATGGCCGCGATCGCGCAGGCGATCGCGTCGGCGCAGCGCTTCGTGCACATCACCGGCTGGCATTTCGCGCCGCAGTTCGAGCTGGTGCGCGGTGAGCCCGCAGCCGCGCTCGGCGCGCTGCTGGCGGAGGCGGCCGAGCGCGTCGACGTCCGCGTACTGGCATGGGCCGGGGCGCCGCTGCCGCTGTTTCACCCGTCGCGGGACGAGGTGCGCGAGGGCATCGAGCGGCTCGTGCGCCAGACGCGTATCCGCGCTGAGCTCGACCCTCGCGAGCACCCGTTTCACTGCCATCACGAGAAGACGGTCGTGATCGACGGCGAGGTCGCGTTCGTCGGCGGGATCGACATGACTGACTTCGGCGGCGACCGCAACGACACCTCCGCTCATCCGGCGCGGCGGCGGCTGGGCTGGCACGACGTCGCCACCAGGCTGCGCGGGCCCGCGGTTGCGGATGTCGGCGCGCACTTCGCGTTGCGCTGGCGCGAGCTGACCGGCGAGACGGTGCCCGAGCCTCCGCCTCCGGCGTCGTGCGGCGAGCACACCGTGCAGGTCGTGCGGACCGTCTCCGAGGTGATGTACAAGTCGCTGCCGCAAGGCGACTTCCGCATCCTCGAGAGCTATGCCCGCGCGCTGCGCTCTTCGCGGGATTTCGTCTACCTCGAAAACCAGTTCCTATGGGCGCCCGAGATCGTCGAGCTGCTGGCCGCCAAGCTGCGCGACCCGCCACAGGAGTCCTTCCGGCTCATCGTCGTGCTGCCGGCCAAAGCGAACAACGGCCAGGACGACACCAAGGGCCAGCTCGGCCGCCTGGTGGCCGCCGACGACGGCGCCGGCCGGCTGCTCGCCGCGACGCTGCGGTCGCTCACCGGCACCCGCGATGACCCGCTGTACGTGCACGCCAAGGTCGGGATCGTCGACGACCGCTGGCTGACGGTCGGTTCGGCCAATCTCAACGCCCACTCGCTGCTGAACGACACCGAGATGAACGTCTGCACCGATCATCGCGAGCTGGCTCGCCAAACGCGGCTGCGCCTCTGGGCCGAGCATCTCGACACCGATCCCGAGGCGATCGCCGGCCGGTCGGTGGCGGAGGTCGTCGACGAGCTGTGGCGGCCGATCGCCGCCGAGCAGTTGCGCCGGCTACAGGCGGACGAGCCGCCCACGCATCACCTGCTGGGGCTGCCGGGCGTCTCGCGTCGATCGCGGCGGCTGCTCGGCCCGGTGCAGGGTCTCCTCGACGACGCCTGAAACCGTCCCACCGAACCGGCGCTAAAGGCCGCGGAGTCTGGCCTGCAACACCGGGAACACAGGCAGCGAATAACGCAGACGCCGCGGGAGCCATCGGACCGCGGCGATCCCCAGCGACGCAAGATCGCGTGTCAGCGGCGGTGTCAGGTCGCGAAGCTCCGCGACGCCGGGAATCTCGCTGATGGCGCCGCGTTCGGCAGCGTTGAAGAGCCACGTCCACAACTCAACCGCAAGCTCACCTTCCCGACCCGAGGTTCGGCGGGCCAGCTCGAGCATCACCTCGGGTACGACGTCGAAGACGAGCAGGGAGCCAGGCAGTCGTTCGGCGATTCCGGCGATCAGCCCGTGGACCTGCTTGCGCTGGAAGTATGGGAGCAGACCCTGCGCGGTGATGAGGACCTGGTCCGCCGGATCCAGTCCGCCAAGCCAGCCGAGATCGAGTGCCGATCCCCAATGGCTCGCTTGTCGTGGGCCGTCGGGCAACAGCTGGCGGCGCAGCTCCATCGTCTCGGGCAGGTCGACGGTCAGCCACCGCATCTCGCCGTTGTCAAGCCGCCAGAACTGCGTCTCCAGCCCCTCGCCGAGCGCAACCACGATTCCGGTCGGATGCGAGCCCATAAAGCGGCGGACGGCCCGGTCTAACGTTGTCACCCGAACCGCATGCCACCGGGCCCCGCGGGCGAAGCCCGCGAAGTCGTAATCAAGTCGCCCGACGACCTCGACGGCCATCGGATCGTCCAGCGCTCCGATGCGTGCCGC
>DASUHF010000094.1:0-12352 GCA_036273655.1 Solirubrobacteraceae bacterium
TCGCGTGGAACCTCGTGCAGGGCGTCAACGATCCACCGCGCCACTCCGAGCGCACCATCTGGGTCGACGGCGAGCCGTCGGAGCCCGGTCCGGCGCGGTCGTGTTCACCGGCGCCTCGAGCGCGCGCCGGCGCGCCGTCGCACGCACGATCCCGCGCGCGGGCGGGTGCACGAATCCTGCCCATCGCGGTCTCTCCCCACGCAGCTTCGGTCCCGTGCCGGGGCTCACACCCCGCCAGCTCGCCGCCGCCTACGGCGTCGGCCGGCTGCAGCGAGCCGGGTTTCGGGGACAGGGCCAGCGGGTCGCGCTGATCCAGGTCGGCTCGAGCCTGCCGGAGGCGGGCTTTCGGGAGCTCACACGGTGCTTCAGGCCCTGGCCCACGGTCCATCACCAGGTCGTCGTCGGACCGAGGCCGGCGGCGGGCGGCGAGGGCGGGCTCGATCCGACGGAGTTCGCGATGCTCGCGCCGAGAGCGCGGATCTACATGTTCGAGACCGGGCCCACGCTGACGACGTACCCGATCTCCGTGCAGGTGCTGACGCATGATCTGCCGAGGCTGATCGACGCCGCGCTGAACCCCCGCAACACCGGCGGCAGGCGCGTGGACGCGATTACGATGTCGTTCGGGTGGTGCGAGGCCTCGGTGCCGCGCCGTGCGCTGACCGCGGCCGAGTCGGCGCTGCGGCGGGCCGCCCGGCTCGGGGTGACGGTGCTCGCCGCGGCCGGCGACGCCGGCTCGCTCGGGACGTTCACGGCGCCCGGGATGCGACCGACGTGTGTGCCGTGGCCGGTGCGGGTCACCCAGGACAGGCGCCTCGCACACCTGCGAACCGGGCTCTTGTATCCGGGGAGCTCCCCGTTGGTGACGGCCGTCGGCGGCACCGAGCTCGCGATCGACGGCCGTATCCCGAAACGGGGCGTCGCCAACGGCGGCACGATCACCGGCGAGGTCGTGTGGCACCAGCGCGCGCCCGGATACGCCTTCTCGAGCTTGCCCGGCTGGCCGTCCTTGTTTCTCGCGGGAGGCGGCGGACACAGCAGGTTCTTCACGACCGGGCAGGCCCCGTGGCAGCACGACATCGGCCCGTCGGCGAGCTCAACCCGCTGCTGTACCGCATCGCCGCCAGGCCGACCCTCTATCGCAAGGTGTTTCACGACGTCACCCGCGGCAACAACGACCTGCTCGGCCTCGGCTGCTGCCGTGCCAGGCGCGGCTACGACGAGGCCAGCGGGCTCGGGTCGCTCGACATCGCGGCGCTCGCCCACGTGCTGCTGACCGATCCCGGCCTGCGCCGGCCGTAGCGCGGTACCTGCGGCGGGCAGCGCTCAGTCGGCCATCGACGCGAGCCCGGCGATCAGCACGTCGAGGCCGAACTCGAACCGCTCGTCGCTCTGCGCGCCGGACGTCAGCGCCGCCGCGAACGCCACGACGTTGGGGAACCGCGACCGCGGCAGAGACTCGAAGTACGAGCGCATCTCGGCGACGTAGTCGGCCAGCTGCTCGGGCGAGAGCTGCTCGCCGGCGTAGATGCTCTCCTCGTAGGCGATCGCGGTGACGTAGAGCGGCAGCAGGTCGCAGGCGTAGGCGATCACCTGCGTCGGCAGGCCGCCGCGGCGCAGCGTCGCGATCATCCACTCGCTGGCGCGCAGGGCGTTCTCCCCGAGCGGGATGCGCGCGAACGACGCGCGGGCGAGGTCGCGGTGGCGCGCGAACAGCGCCCGCACCTCGCGCAGGCCCGCCTTCAGCTGCTCCTGCCAGGGGCCGTCGCCCTCCGGCGGCGGCTCGAGCTCGCCGAGCGCTCGATCGATCACGAGCTCCAGCAGCCGGTCCTTGTTGTCGACGTACGCGTACAGCGACGCCGCGCCGGTGCCGAGCTCGTCGGCGACGCGCCGCATCGTCATCGCGTCGAGGCCCTCGTCGTCGACGACGCGCAGCGCCGCGGCCGCGATCGCGTCGATCGTCAGCGCCCGCACGCGCGGCGCGCCGCGACGCCGGCTCGTCGTCCGGGTCGGGATCCGCGGCGCGGCCGGAAGCTCGTCCTCGCTCATTCGTCAAATCCTAACTTGACTGATCGACTGTCGTTCTGGAACACTGTTCGACATTGTACGAACGCTGTTTGCGATCTTCGTTCGGAGATCGTGCCACCAGCCTCAGGAGGCACCGTCGATGTCAACCAGCAGTCCCAGTACGAATGCGCGGCCGGAGCGCAGCGCCCCGGTGACCCGCGCGCAACAAACCGAAACGGCCCACGCCCCACGAGCCGCGACCGGCGCCAAGCGCCACGGCCATGCCGGCCCCGCCCTCCAGCCGCACCCGAAGCGGTGGCTGATCCTGTTCGTGATCCTCGCCGCCGAGTGCATGGATCTGCTCGACGGCACCGTCGTCAACGTCGCCGCGCCGACGATCCACCACGACCTGCACGCCTCGGCGACGGCATTGCAATGGATCATCGGCGGCTACCCGACGGCGCTCGCGGTCGGGCTGTTGACCGGCGGTCGGCTCGGCGATCTGTTCGGACGACGCCGGACGTTCCTGCTCGGCGCCGCCGGATTCACCGTCGCCTCGGTGCTATGCGGGGTGGCGCCCACCACTGGCATCCTGATCGCCGCGCGGATCGCGCAGGGGCTGGCGGGCGCGCTGATGCTGCCCCAGGGCCTCGGCGTGCTGCGCGAGGTCTTCCCCGGCCAGGAGTTCGTCAAGGCGTTCGGGCTGTTTGGACCAGTGATGGGCTGCGCGGCGATGATCGGCCCGATCGTCGGCGGCGGCATCGTCTCGCTGGACCTATGGCACACGGGCTGGCGCGGCGTGTTTTTGATCAACCTGCCGCTCGGCGCGCTGGCGGTCGCGGGCGCCACACGACTGCTGCCGCGGACCGGGGGCCGGCATGCCCGCGAGCTCGACCTCGCCGGGGTCGCGATCGCCGGGGTCGCCGCGGTCGCGATCGTGTACCCGCTGATCCAGGGCCGCGTGCTCGGCTGGCCAGGCTGGTGCTACGGGCTGATCGCCGCCGGCGTGCTGCTGTTCGGCGCCTTCGGCGTGCACCTGCGCCGGCGCGTAACGGCCGGGCGCGACCCGCTCGTGCAACCGTCGATCTTCGGCCACCGCGGCTACTCCGCGGGCGCGCTGGTGATGATGCTGTATTTCGGCGGGATGGTCGGCGCGATGCTGGCGATCACGCTGTACGTGCAACTCGGCGAGGGCTTCTCGGCGATCCACGCGGGGCTGACGCTGGCGCCGTTCCCGCTCGGCACGGCACTGACCGCGCCGCTGGCGGGCACCGTGCTCGCACGCCGGCCGGGACGCACGCTGATCCAGCTCGGGACGGTCGTCTCGATGGTCGGCTACGCGGGGCTGGCCGTGATCGCCGCCCACGTCTCGCACCTGAGCACGTGGGACCTGGTGGGGCCGCTGCTCGTCGTGGGGATGGGCATGGGCCTGTTCGTCGTACCCGCGTTCGGGACGATCATCGGCGCGGTCACCGACGCCGAGACCGGCTCGGCGTCGGGCACGCTGAACGCGCTGCAGCAGCTCGGCTCGGGCATCGGCGTCGCGGTGCTCGGCACAATCTTCTTCTCTGTGCTGAGCCACCACGGCTTCTCGGAGGCGCTGCGCCACACGGTGTGGTGGCAGGTCGGCGGGCTCGGGGCGCTGCTCCTGGTGTCGCCGCTGCTGCCGGCTACGCCCGCGGCGGCCGCGAGTCAGGCCGTGCCGACGGGCAGCCGATGACCCCTCAGCCCGATCCGCGCTGACGGCGCAGCTCGGCCTGCAGCAGCTTGGAGTGGACGGCGCCGATCAGCTCCCGCAGCGGTTCGGCGCCCGACGCCACGATTCCCGCGGCGCGCTCGACGTCCGCCTCCCCCGACAACCGCTCCAGCAGGACCGCGACCTCGTCGCGGACGAGCGGTTCGAGCGCGTCGCGGTAGCGCAGGACGTCGTACACGGTGAAGCCGAGCGCCTCCTCGTAGCCGCCGGCGCGAAACCGCGAAATCGCCTCGACGATCGCGACGTCGTCGGCGTCGTAGCCGCGGCCCGAGGGCGTCAGCACGCCGAGCTGCTCCAGACGCGCGAGCACGTTGACGGGCACCGCGTAGGTGTCGCCGACGACCGCCCGCGACACGCGACCGCGCTCGCGCAGCGCGTCCGCGTGCTCGGCGATCCGATCCTCGAGCGCGACCAGCCGCGCGGCGCGTTCGGGGTCGGACCTGAGCAGCTCGCGGATCACGCGCAGCGGCATGAAGCGTTGCTCCTGTAGGCGCTTGACGAGCCGGATCCGCGCCACGAACGACTCCGGATACCAGGCCATGTTGCGGCTCGTGCGCACGATCTCGTCGCCAGAGCCGAGCACGCCCTCGCGCAGGTAGTGCTTGATCGTGCCGGCGCTGACCCCGGAGCGCCGCGCCAGCTCGGACATCTTCAGCATCCCGTCGGCGCGGGTCACGGCGTCAACCTGCCATGAACGTCTGATCGGGATCGTGCGCCGCGCGCGCGACCGCGCCCTCGGCGTGCAGCGCCGCGATCTCGTCGGCGTCAAAGCCGGCCTGCGCGAGGACTTCGTCGGTGTGCTCGCCGAGCGCCGGACCGGGTGCCCGTGCCGGGTCGCCGGGCGTCCGGGCGAGCTTGATCGGCAGCCCCAGCAGCCGCACTGAGCGCGCGGCGCCCGGCTGCGAGAGCGCCACGACCATCTCACGCGCCCTGACCAGCTCGGAGTCAAGCGCCTCGTCGAGCCCGAGCACGGGCTCCAGGCAGCAGTCGTGTTGCGCCGCGAACGCCGTCCACTGCTCACGCGTGCGTGTGCGGAAGATCCCACAGACCTCGCGGTGCGACTCCGAGTCCGGGGGGTCGAACGCGTGCGCGAGCAGATCGGGCCGCCCGACGCCCTCGCACCAGGCCCGCCAGAACTTCGGCTCCAGCGCGCCGAGCGACACCCAGCCGTCCGCGCACTCGTATGGGCGGTAGCAGTTGAAGCGGCCCGCGAGCGCCAGCTCCCCCCGTCGCGGCGCCTCGCCGGTCGCCAGCAGCTCCGCGGCGACCATCGCCAGCCACGACAGCGCTCCGTCGAACATCGAGCAGTCGACGAACTGCCCCTCCCCCGAGCAGTCGCGTTCGCGCAGCGCCATCAGAATCCCGACGGCCGCCATCAGCGCGCCGCCGCCGACGTCCGCGATCTGGCCCGCGGCCTGGATCGGCGGGCCGTCGCGCTCGCCGGTGAGACCGAGCAGGCCACCGAGCGCGAGGTAGTTGGTGTCGTGGCCGGCGCGGTCTCGGTACGGCCCGTCCTGCCCGTAGCCGGTGATCGCGCAGTACACGAGCCGCGGGTTCTCGGCGCGCAGCCGCTCGTAGCCGACCCCGAGCCGATCCATCACGCCGGGTCGAAACGACTCGAGCAGCACGTCGGCGCTGCGCGCCAGGCGCCGCAGCACGCCGGCGCCGGCCCCGGATTTGAGATCGAGCTGGATCGAGCGCTTGCCGCGGTTCAGCGACAAAAACGCAGCGCCGCCGGCGCTCGCGTCGACGCCCGCGTAGCGCGGCGGCATCCAGCGCACGTAGTCGCCGGTGCCGGTGTCCTCGACCTTGACCACGTCGGCGCCGAAATCCGAGAGCAGGCACGAGCAGAAGCCGCCGGGCAAAAGCCGGCTGAGATCGAGCACGGTCAGCCCGGCAAGCGGCAGCTCGCTCATATCCCCAGCAGCCCCCGGGCCTCGTCGACGGTCGCCGGTCGCCGGCCGGAGTCCTCGCACAGCCGCCGGGCGCGGGCGACGAGCTCGCCGTTGGAGCGCACCATCGTCCCGCCGGGCAGGTAGAAGTTGTCCTCCAGGCCGACGCGGACCGAGCCGCCGAGCGTGAGCGCCGCGGCGACCATCCGCCACTGGTCGCGCCCGATCCCGATCACGCCCCAGTGATGGCGCTCGGCCGGCCAGGCTTCGGCGAGCGTGTCGGCCATCCGCGCCAGGTCGCGGGTGGTCGCAGGCACGCCGCCGAGCACGCCCATCACGAAGTCGGCGTGCAGCGGCGCCTGCAACAGGCCCATCTCGACGAGCGGGCGCAGCGACGCGACGTGGCCGACGTCGAAGCACTCGTGCTCGGGCTTGATCGCAAGCTCGCGCATCGCCTGCAGCAGCTCGACGATCTCGTCGAACGGGTTGGCGAACACGAACTGGAACACGAACTCCTGACGCGCGCGCGAGTACTTGGCGTAGTTGAGCGAGCCCATGTTGAGCGCCGCCACCGCCGGCCGGCACGCGCGCAGGTAGTCGACGCGCGCGGCGACCGGCACGCCGATCGTCCCGGTCGAGAAGTTGATGATCGCGGCGTCGCCGACTTCGTCGACGATCGCGTCGGCGATCGCGCGGAAGTCCTCGGTCGCGTGGCTGGGCCGGCCGTCGGGCGTGCGCGCGTGGATGTGGATGTGGACGCCGCCCTCGTCGACGATCCGTCGCGCCTCGGCGGCGTACTCGGCGGGCGTGTACGGGATCGCCGGGCACTGGTCGCGGTTGGCGAGCGCGCCCGAGATCGCGCAGGTGATGATCGCGGGGTCCTCGACGCTCATCTGCCCGCCGCCGGGTCTGCGATCACACCGGCACCACGCCGGATCGCTTCGGCGGCCGCTGCACCCGCTTGCCGGTCGCCATCTCCAGCGCTCGGCAGATCGTGGCCCGCGTCTCACGCGGGTCGATCACGTCGTCGATCATGTCGTTGCCGGCGGCCACGTAGACGTCGATGATTTTGCGGAACTCCGCGATCAGCTCGGCGCGCTTGGCGTCGGAGTCGTCGGCGGCCTCGATCTGCTTGCGGAAGATGATCTCGACCGCGCCCTCGGCGCCCATCACGCTGATCTCCGCGCTCGGCCAGGCGACGATCAGGTCGGGCTCGAACGCCTTGCCGCACATGACGTAGTAGCCGGCGCCGTAGGCCTTGCGGAGCACGACCGTGACCTTCGGCACGGTCGCGTTCGCGGTCGCGTACAGCATCTTGGCGCCGTGGCGGATGATCCCGGCCTCCTCGACCTTTGTGCCGACCATGAAGCCCGGCACGTCCATCAGGTAGACGAGCGGGATCCCGTACGCGTTGCAGAGGTTGATGAACCGCGCGGCCTTGTCGGACGAGTCGTTGTCGAGGATCCCGCCGAGCTGCTTGGGCTGGTTGGCGACGATCCCGGCGGGGCGGCCGCCGAACCGCGCCAGGCACGTGATGATCGTCTTCGCGAACTGCGGCTTGAGGTCGAACCAGTCGCCGTCATCGACGATCCGGCGGATCACGTCGTACATGTCGTACGGCTTGCGATTCGAGTCCGGCAGCACGTCGAGCAGCTCGTCGTCAGCGCGCCCGACCGGGTCGTCGGTGGGCACGAGCGGCGGCGGCTCGTGGCAGCTTGACGGAAAGAAGCTCAGGTAGCGCTTGATCTGCGCGATGCAGTCGGCGTCGTCGGCCACCTCGAGGTCCCCGACGCCCGACCTGCGACAGTGCACGCGCGAGCCGCCGAGCTGCTCCTGGGTGACGTCCTCGCCGATCGCGGCACGGACCAGGTGCGGTCCGGCGAGCGCCATCGAGCCGCGCCCCTTGACCATCGGCACGAAGTCGGCGAGGCCGGGGATGTAGGCGGTGCCGGCCGCGCACGGCCCCATCAGCGCCGCGACCTGTGGGATCACGCCCGAGTTGATCACCTCTTCGCGGAACAGGTGGCCGGTACCGGCGAACAGCGAGCCGACGGCCTCCTGGATGCGGGCGCCGGCGGAGTCCAGCAGCCAGATCAGCGGCATCCGCTTGCTCAGCGCCAGCTCGCGCAGGCGCGCGACCTTGAGCTCGCCCGTCATCCCCATCGAGCCGGCCATCACCGTGAAGTCGTAGGCGACGACGGCGGCGAACCGGTCACCAACCTTGCCGTAGCCGGTGATCACGCCGTCGGCGGGCGCCTCGCGGCCGTCCATCGCGCGCTGGGAGAAGTGCGGGCGGCCGTGAATCCCGAGCTCGGTGAACGTGCCGTCGTCGACGAGCAGCGCGATCCGCTCGCGCGCGGTGAGCTTGCCGGCGGCATGCTGAGCGTCGATCTTCTCCTGGCCGCCGCCGAGCCGCAGCTGCGCGCGGCGCTCGTGCAGGTCCTCGGCGAGCGGGCGCAGCAGGCTGGTGGTGGGCGAGTCGGCGGACACGGCGCGATCGAAACGCGCGGCACGCTGAGAAGTGACGCGTCTCACTTCTCACTCTGTCAGGAACGACGACGGCGCGTCAACTGGACGCGCGGACCGCCGCAGGGGACCAAGCGGCCACGATGCTCCGTTCGGTGGTTCGATCAAACGTCCAGACACAATGGTTGTCCGGCTCGGTCCAGCGGACGAAATGCGGCTCCCGCCGGTATGGACGTTTCGGCGATACTCGCCCCGCACGCCCCCGGGGCCGCGACGCCCCCGATCGCCGGGAGACACACCAAGGCCGTGGCCGCAGGGCACCGACAAGAACAGACTGCGCCGGCGGCCGTCGGCCCGCGCGGGCTCGCGGCGGCGCTCGGACCGGGGCTCCTGGAACCGCACTTCCAGGCGGTCGTTGACTGCGACACGGGCGCGCTGCGCGCGGTCGAGGCGCTCGCGCGATGGCGCACCGCGGACGAGCTGATCGAGGGCGAGGACTTGGTGGCGCTGGCCGAACGAGCCGGCGCCTGCGCGCTGCTCGACGCCGAGATGCTGCGTCTCGCGGTCAAGCAGGTCTCGGCCTGGCGGCAGCTGCCGGGACTGCGGGAGCTGGAGCTGCACGCCAACCTCTCCCCCGCCAGCCTGCGTGACCCCGGGCTCGCCGAGCGCATCGAGCGCACCTGCCAGGACGCCGGCATGGACCCGGAGGCGCTGTGGATGGAGGTGACTGAGACGTCGGTGATCGACGACCTGCCAGAGGCCGCGACGACGCTGAGCGCACTGCGCCGGCTCGGGGTGCGCATCTGGGTCGATGACTTCGGCGCCGGTTACGCGTCGCTTGCATACGTCAAGCAGCTGCCGATCGACGGCGTCAAGATCGACCGCAGCTTCATCGCGGACATCGACTGCTCACGGACGGGCCGCGCGATCGTCGCCGCGGTCGTGTCGCTGGCGTCGCCGCTCGCGCTCGGCGTGATCGCCGAGGGGGTCGAGTCAGCGCGCCAGGCCGCCGTCGTGCGCAGGCTCGGCGTCCACGCGACGCAGGGCTTCTACCACGGGCGCCCGCAGGCTCCGTCGGATGGAATCGGCGGCCTGCCGTGCTCGGAGGCGGCCGCCCGCTCGCGGCGCGCGCCGTGATCGGCCCCGAGCCGCGGCGCCTCGTTGCGATCAGGTTGGCGAGGTTTGCGGGCGCGGGTCGACAGGTTCACAATCCGGCGCAATGCGATTGAGGATCGGCATGCTCACGGCTGCTTGCGCGGCGCTCGTCTTCGGCCTCGCCGGCTGTGGGTCCAGCGGGTCGGCCCCGAAGATAACCGCCGCGCAGGACGCGGGCGCCGCGGTCGTCAGGGCCGCCGATGTCACCGGCGCCACCAGCGGCTACCAGTTCACGGGAACGATCGCGATCGCCGGTCCCGCGACGATCTCAGACACGATGCACGGCACGATCCTGAGCGCGTCCAAGACCGGCGCGATCAACGTGCACCAGCATCTGCTCGGCCGTTCGATGAGGATCGCGGAGCGCTTCCGCGACAAGACGTTCTGGATCTCGGCCACGGGCATCCCGGACGCCTCGAAGCTCACGAGCAAGCCATGGTTGAAGTACGACATCGCCTCGACGATGGACCAGCTCGGGGTCGGTGGCATGCCGAGCGGGAGCTCCAACCCCTCGGAGATCCTCAACTACCTCAAGAGCGTCGGCGGTGACGCGCGCAAGCTCGGCAGTCAGCGGATCAGGGGAGTGCCGACGACCCACTATGCAGCCACGGTGAATCTCCACGACTACGCGCGCGCGGCGCCCGCGGCCCAGCGTGCGCAGGCGCGCAAGGCGGTTGCGCGGCTGATCTCGACGATCGGCTCAGACGAGCTGCACCTGCAGGTGTGGATCGACGACCACCATCTGACGCGGCAGATCTCGATGTCGCTCGCCGAGTGCGTGGCGAGCCAGCACCTGCACCTGTCGGTGACCGTCGACATGTACGACTTCGGGAAGCAGGCGAACGTCACCCTGCCGAGCGCGTCCGACAGCTACGACATCACGCCGCTCGTCAACCAGGCGCTCGCGCACCAGAAGCTCGGCTGCAGCGCGACGTCTTAGCGCCCCCTCCATTCGGGCTCGCGCTTCTGAAAGAACGCGCGCACGCCCTCTTGGATGTCCTCGGTGCTGAACGCGAGCGTCAGCTGCGAGCGCAGGAACTCGATCGCGTCGGCGAGCGCCATGTCCTGCTGGCGGTACATCGCGTCCTTGCCGAGCTTCATCAGCACCGGCGAGCGGCCCGCGAGGCGGTTCGCCCACTCGGCGACGGCCGCATCGAGCTGATCCGCGGCGACGACGCGGTTGACGATCCCGATCCGCTGCGCCTCGGCGGCCGAGATCTGCTCGCCGAGCAGCATCAACTCGGCGGTCTTCTTGGCGCCGACGTTGCGGTAGATCAGCGCCATGATCATGAACGGGAACAGCCCGACGGTGATCTCCGGCGTGCCGAACCGCGCCTGATCGGAGGCGACGATCAGGTCGCACGCGAGCGCCAGGCCGAGCGCGCCCGCGAGCACGTGGCCGTTGGCGGCGCAGATCGAGGGCTTGCCGAGCTCGCCGAGCGCTCGGAACACGGCCGGGAAACGTTCGTTGGCGATGTGCTTTTCAACCAGCGGCTCGTCGGCGGAGAACGTGGCTAGGTTGCCGCCCGAGGAGAACACGCGGTCGTGGGTTGAGGTCAGCACCAGGCACCGCGCGCGCTCGTCGGCGCGGACCGCCGCCAGCGCGTCCAAGAGCTCGCCGAGCATCTCGTTCGACAGCGCGTTGCGGGTCTCGGGCTGGTCCAGCGCGATCGTCGCGACGCCATCGGCGAGCCGGTAGGTGATCGTTTCGTAGGTCATCGTGGCGACAGCCTACGCGCAGCCCGCGATGTGGTGAGTGGAAAGCTCTACTGTTCACTTTGTCGCGCGCGCGGTCGCCGCGAACACCAGACGAGGAGATCCGATGGCCACCCCCGATGTGATCAAGCCCAACCACGGGTCCGCCCGCCGGCATTTCATCTTCACCGACGAGCACGAGCAGCTGCGGGAGTCGATCCATCGGTTCGTCGTCGCCGAGCTGCAGCCCCACGCCGAGGAATGGGAGCAGACGACGTTCCCGGACTCGGTGTTTACGCGGATGGGCGCGCTCGGCTTCCTCGGCCTCGACAAGCCCGTCGAGTACGGCGGCCAGGGCGGCGACTACTTCTGCGCGCTGGTGCTCGCCGAGGAGCTGGCCCACGCGCACTGCGGCGGGCTGGTGATGGGCGTCGCGGTCCACACCGACATGGGAATGCCGCCGATCCTCGCGTTTGGGACCGAGGAGCAGAAGCAGCAGTGGGTGGTGCCGGCGATCCGCGGCTCAAAGATCCTCTGCCTCGGCATCACCGAGCCCGACGCCGGCTCGGACGTCGCCGGGATCAAGACCCGCGCGGTCCACGACCCGGCGGCCGGTGAGTACGTGATCAACGGCTCCAAGACCTACATCACCAACGGGCACCGCGCTGACGTGATCGTGCTCGTGACCAAGACCGATGTCGACGCCGGGTACGACGGGTTCACGCTGTTTTTGGTGCCGATGGACGCGCCCGGCGTGGTCCGCGAGAAGCGGCTGCGCAAGCTGGGGATGCACGCCTCCGACACGGCGCTGCTGGCCTTCCAGGACGTCCGCGTGCCCGAGTCGGCCGTGCTCGGCCAGGTCGGCAAGGGCTTCTACCACATCATGTGGGAGCTGCAGGGCGAGCGGCTGATCGGGGCCGCGGGCGCGGTCGCGGGCGCGCAGCGGGTGTTCGACCGGACCCTGGAGTACGCGCTGCAGCGGCGCGCGTTCGGCCGCGAGATCGGCCACTTCCAGGTGATCCGCCACAAGTTCGCCGAGATGGCGACGAAGATCGAGAGCGCCCGCCAGCTCGTCTACACGACCGCCTGGCGCTTTGCCAACGGCGACTACCCGGTCCGGGAGATCTCGATGGCGAAGCTGCACGCGTCGCGGATCGCGGTCGAGGTCGCCGATGAGTGCATCCAGATCCACGGCGGCGCCGGCTACATGCAGGAGTACGGGATCGAGCGCGTGTGGCGCGACATGCGCCTGAACCGGATCGGCGCCGGCACCGACGAGATCATGCTCGACCTGATCGGCCGCTCCTACGGGCTGTAGCTGGAGCGCCGCGTCGCGGTGATCTGGATCGAGATCACCTCTCGATACAAATCCAGATCACCC
>DASUHF010000095.1:0-15493 GCA_036273655.1 Solirubrobacteraceae bacterium
GTGGAACTGGTGGCCGTGTTCGAGCTCTGCCGCCTCCTTGCAAGGGTCGCCGAAGAACGCGCGGAAGATCATCCGGAACGTGTAGACGGCGGTCAGCAGCGCGCCGACGTAGCCGGCGATCGCGAGCACGGTGAAGCCGCCGCCGCGGTGCAGCAAGAAGCCGAGGATGTCGTCCTTGGAGAACCAGCCCGAGAACGGCGCCATCCCCGACAGCGCCAGCCCGCCGAGGATGAAGCAGGCAAACGTGAACGGCAGCGCCTTGCGGAAGCCAGACATCCGGTCAAGCGACTGCTCGCCGCCCATCGCCGAGATGATCGAGCCGGCACCCATGAACAAAAGCGCCTTGAAGAACGCGTGCGTCATCAGGTGAAACAGGCCGCCGACGTACGCGCCCGAGGAGACGCCCATGATCATGTACCCGATCTGCGACATCGTCGAGTACGCGATCACGCGCTTGAGATCGGTCTGCACGATCGCGATCGTGGCGGCGATCAGCAGCGTCAGGCAGCCGCCGATCGCGCCGACGTCGGCGGCGGTCGTGCCGATCTCGAACAGCGGGTGCATGCGCGCGATCAGGTAGACGCCGGCGGTCACCATCGTCGCCGCGTGGATCAGCGCCGAGACCGGCGTCGGGCCCTCCATCGCGTCCGGTAGCCAGGTGTGCAGCGGCACCTGCGCGGACTTCGCGAACGCGCCGAGCAGCAGCAACAGGCAGCCGGCGACGAGATCGGTCGAGTTGTGGGCGAACACATGCGAGGCGAGCGCGAAGGAGCCGGTCAGCGACAGGGTGTGCGTGTGGCGGAAGATGAAAAACGTCCCGAGCACCAGCCCGACGTCGCCGAGCACGTTGATCACGAACGCCTTGATGCCCGCGCGGGTCGCGGTCGTGCGCCGGTACCAGAACGAGATCAGCAGATACGACGCGGCGCCGACGAACGCCCAGCCGACGATCAGCAGGATGAAGTTCGCCGCGAGCACGAGCAGCAACATCGACAGCACGAAGTAGTTCAGGTACGAGAAGTACCGGGCCTCGCCGCGGTCGGAGTCGATGTAGCCGATCGAGTAGACGTGGATCAGCATCGACACGCCCGACACCACCAGGCACATGAACACCGACAGCGGGTCGACGAGGATCTGCAGGTTTGCGTTGAGCCCGACCGAGATGTCGTAGCTCCACAGTGAGCTGGTCAGCTCGCGGTGGTCACCGGAGTGGCCCAGCAGCGACAGCAGCGCGCCGATCGAGGCCGCGAACGCGAGTGCGATCGCCAGCGACGCGACCCAGCCGCTGGCCCGGCCCAGGAACCGGTAGCCGAGCCCGATCAGGACCGAGCCGAGCGCCGGAAACAGCAGGATCAGCCAGCCGAACGTGGTCGTCGTCATGAGTTGTGAGCGGAGGTCATCCGCGCAGTTCGTTGAGCTCGTCGACGTCGACAGGGAGCTGGCGCCGATACAGCGCCACGATCAGACCGAGGCCGACGGTCACCTCGCACGCCGCGACGACCATCACGATCAGCGCGAAGATCTGACCGTCGTCGCCTCCCCACATACGGGAGAACGCGACCAGCGCGAGGTTGGCGGCGTTGAGCATCAGCTCCAGGCACAACAGGATCACCATCGGGTTGGGGCGGATCAGGACGCCCGCGGCGCCGATGCAGAAGATCAGCGCGGAGACCACGAGGTACCAGCCGATATTCATCAGCGATCGTCCTCGCGCTCGGGATCGGTGGCGGTCGGCTGTCCCGCCGATCCGGCGACGCCGCTCGGACCCGCGCCGATGCCCACCGGGACCTCGATCGTGACCTCCTGGCCCTCGGGCATCGGCCCGACCGGCAGACCTCCGGACTCGGCCATCGTGCCGGTGAACGCCGGCCGGCGTGCGACGCGCAGCTGCTCGTCGAGGTCCTCGTCGGACAGCCCGCGCCGGCGCCGGGCGAGCACGACCGCGCCGATCGCCGCCACCATCAGCAGCAGCGACGCGACCTCGAACGGCAGCAGGTACTTGGTCAAGAACGCCTCGCCGATCTGGCGCGGAGTGCCGAACACCGGCGAGAACGGGGCGCCCTTGGTGTCGATGCCCTTCAGCGCCGTGCCGAGCACCGCGATGCACAGCTCGACGGCGAGCGCGAGCCCGAACAGCGGCGCCAGGACGCGCAGCGCGCCGCCGGGCCGGTGCAGCGGTTCGTCGGCCTCGCCGATGTAGGCGACGACGAATACGTACAGCACCATCACCGCGCCGGCGTAGACGATCACCTGGGCGGCCGCGACGAACTGCGCGCGCAGCAGCAGGAACAGCGCCGCCAGGCAGATCAGGTGGCAGACGAGCGCGAGCACGCTGTAGAACGGGTTGCGCATCATCACCACGCCGATCGCGCCGGTGATCGCGCCGATCGCGGCGATGAAGAAGATGACCGCGCTCATCGGATCGGCTCCCGCAGTAATTCGATCGAAATAGTGCGAGAGTCTGCGGCGGGGGCGGCCGACATGGACACGGTCACGACCACGTCACTCGCCCTCCCGGCGCAGAGGCGTACGCTCGATCGGCTCGGCCAGCAGCATCTCCTTGGTGAAGATCAGGTCCGAGCGGGTGTAGTCGGACATCTCGTAGTCGTGGCCCATCGTGATCGCGTCGAACGGGCACGCGACCTCGCAGTACCCGCAGAAGATGCAACGGCTGAGGTTGATCTCGTACACGGCCGCGTAGCGCTCGCCCGCCGACACGCGATGCTCGGGCGTGTTCTCGGCGGCGACGACGCGGATGCAATCCGCCGGGCAGGCGGCGGCGCACAGCGAGCAGCCGACGCACTTCTCAAGGCCGGTGTCCTCGAAGCGGTGCAGCTTGTGGCGGCCGCGAAAGCGCGGGTAGACCGGCGTCTTCTGCTCCGGGTACTGGATCGTGGTGACGCCCTCGGGGATGCGCGCGAGCGTCGTCTTCAGCCCGCGCAGCGTCTCGCCGAACGTGCGGTAGGCGCCGCGGACCGGTCCCGGCTTGGGGGCGCGGTAAACCTCGACGACGTCGGCTCCGGGATCGTATGGAGTCATCAGCTATGCACCGCCACGACGATGATTGCGGTCACGAGCAGGTTCAGCGTCGCCAGCGGCAACAGGATCTTCCACCCGAGTGACATCAGTTGGTCGTAGCGCAGCCGCGGCAGCGTCGTCCGCACCCAGATGAAGAAGCTGAACACGAGGAACATCTTTGCCAGCACGATGAACGGGTCGATCCAGCCGGGGATGCTGGGGTTGCCGGGGATCAACCAGCCGCCGAGGAACAGCGTCACGGCCAATCCCGAGACGACGATCATGTTCGTGTACTCGGCGAACATGTAGGCGACCCAGGCGGTCCCGCCGTACTCGGTGAAGTAGCCGCCGACGATCTCCGAGTCGCCTTCGACGACGTCGAACGGGGCGCGGTTGGTCTCCGCGAACGAGGCCGTCATGAAGATCAGAAAGCCCGCCAGCTGCGGGATGCAGTACCACATCCCGCCCTGCGCGTGGACGATTCCGGTGAGCGACAAGGTGCCCGCGGAGATGATCACGCCGACGAGCGCCAGGCCCTGGGAGACCTCGTAGGAGATCAGCTGCGCGGCGCCGCGCATCGCACCCAAAAACGAGTACTTGGAGCCCGACGACCAGCCACCGAGCATGATCCCGTAGAACGAGATGCCGCTGATCGCGAACACGTACAGCGGGCCGATCGAGACGTCGATCCCGTACAGCCCGACGCGCTCACCGAAGATGTGCTGGACGTCGCCGAACGGGATGATCGCCAGCGACGTGACCGCGGTCAGGATCGCGACCATCGGCGCGATCCGGAACAGGAACGCGACCGACGTGCGCGGACGGAACGACTCCTTGGTCGCGAACTTGACGATCTCGGCCAGCGGCTGCAGCAGCCCGAACGGGCCGACGCGGTTGGGGCCGTAGCGGTTCTGCATACGGCCCATCAGCTTGCGCTCATAGACGATCAGGATCGGCAGCACCGCGAAGATCACGCCGAAGATCAGGATCGCCTTGACGATCTGCACCCACCACGGCTCGAAGTAGTCGACGGCGGCGAGCACCGGAGTCACGGCTGGCCCTCCTCGGTGTCGGGGACATGGGTCGCCCGCTCGGCCGCCAGCGCGGCCTCCTCTGCCTCGCGCGCCGCGGCCTCGGCCTCCTCGGCCTCGCGCGCGAGCCGCTCCTGCTCCTCACGGTAGGCGCGCGCGCTCTGCACCGATACCAGCGGCTCGGTCAGCACGTTGGCCGAATCGGACGCGATCCCGGCGGCCAAAAACGCGGAGCCGTCGGGCACGCCGGTACGGACGTGTGCGGTGCCGTTGAGCAGCGTGCCGTTCTGGCGCACGACGATCTCCTCTCCGTCGGCGATCGCGTAGCGATCGGCGTCCTGGGGCGAGAGCTCGACCAGCTGGCGCGCGACCAGGTACTGCATCGTCGGCGAGATCTCGACCTCGGGTGCGGCCCAGATCGAGCGATAGGTGCCGATCGCGAGCTGCTCGTCGGTCGGCCGCGGGCGCTCGAAGCGTGGCTCGCCGTCGTTGTCGTCGACGGCCGCGTCGTCGTCGCGATCCCACGCCGCGCCGGCACCGTCAAGCTCGGGCCAGCGCACGCCGTGAGCGGGGATCTCGTCGCGCTCGAGGCCCGCGTACTGCGGGACCGCGGCGGCCAGCTGTGCGAACGCCTCCCGCGCGGTGTCGACGCCGAGCTCGGTGCCGCAGCGACGCGCCAGCTCGGAGAGCACCTCCCAGCCGGGGCGGACCTCGCCGGGATGGGCGATCGCGATCCGCAGTCGCTGCAGGCGCCCGTCGGGATGGGTGACGGTCCCGTCCTTCTCGGCGTGGGACTCGGCCGGAAACACGACCGTCGCATGCTCCTTCAGTCCCTCGGTCAGCACCGAGGCGTGGGCGACGATCACCGGCGCGGCGTGCATCGCCCGCTCCCACAGCGCGCGGTCGGGCTCGTCGCGGATCGGATCGGCCTGCATCAGGTACAGCGCGGTCAGCTCGCCGTCGACGAGGGCGCGGCCGATCTGGGCGGTCGCGCGGCCGCTGTGGGCGGCAGGCGCGTAGCCGGGCAGGGCGTCTGGTACGGAGCCGACCTCGCGCAGGCCGCGGCCGTTTGCGCCCGACGGGATCTGCAACAGGCCGGCGCCGGGATGGTCGAGTCCGAGTCGCCGCGCCAGGCGCAGCATGCTCGCGGCGGCGGTGGCGCCGATCCGCTCGCCGAAGATGATCACGACGTCGTCGCCGCCATCGCGCAACTGGGCGACGAGCTCGTCGATCGTCTGCCCGAGGCCTTGTTCGCCGTCGAGGCCGCGGTGCAGCGCGTCGAGCAGCTCCTCGTCGGCGCCCGGCGCGTAGCGGGCGACGACCGTGGCGTTGGGATCAAGCGCCGTCGGCCGCGCGCTTGCGACCAGCAGCTTGACGTCATGACGGCGCACGCCCTTGCGCACCCGTAGGTCGAGGATCGGGGCGTCGTCGCGCAGGTCGGTGTCGAGCAGCAGCACCGTGTGGGCGAACTCGATGTCCTGCACCGAGGCCTGCAGCGCCGGCGCCGCCAGCGCCTTCGCGAGCTTTGATCCGATCGGCGTGCCGTGCGGCGTCTGGCGCGAGTCGATGTCGTGGGAATCGAGGCCGTCGCGCAGCAGTCGCTGCAGCAAAAAGCCCTCCTCGTTGGTGACCTGTCCGCCGACGAGCGCACCGATCCGGCCCCGGTGCTTGGCGATCGCCTGGGCGGCCTCGAACGCGCGCTCCCACGAGGTCTCGCGCAGCACGCCGGCGTCGCGGATCAGCGGTCGCGTGATCCGCTCGTCGACGTGGATCGCCTGATAGGCGAAGCGGCCCTTGTCGCACAGCCAGCCGTCGTCGACGCCCTCGTTGCCGATGTAGTCGCGTGCGAGCACGCGCATCACGCGCTCGTCGCGGACCGTGAACGTGACGTTGCACTGCGACGGGCACAGCGTGCAGATGCCGGCGCCCTGCTCGATGTCCCACGGCCGCGCCCGGAAACGGTAGGGCTGCGAGGTGAGCGCGCCGACCGGGCACAGCTCGACGATGTTGCCGCTGAACGGCGCGACGTATGGGTGGCCGTCGTGGGTGCCGACGAACGTGTGCGCGCCGCGCTCGGTGAAGATCAGCTGGTAGTCCTCGGCGATCTCCTGGCTGAAGCGCACGCAGCGGTAGCAGAGGATGCAGCGCTCGCGGTCGATCGCGACCAGCGGCGACAGCGCCAGCGGTTTCTCGAAATGGCGCTTGGGCTCGATCATGCGGCTGCGCCCCAGGCCCCATCCGAACGTGATGTCCTGCAGCGGGCACTCGCCGCCCTTGTCGCACACCGGGCAGTCGAGCGGGTGGTTGATCAGCAGGAACTCGACGACCGCGTTCTGGGCGTGCTTGACGCGGTCGGTCTGGGTGTGGACGACCATCCCGTCCTTGACCGGCGTCGAACACGACGTCTGCAGCTTCGGGATCCCCTCGATCTCGACCAGGCACATGCGACAGGCGCCGACCGGGTTGCCGAGCTTGGGCTCGTAGCAGAAGTACGGGATCTCGACGTCGCCGTGCTTGGCGGCGTCGACCAGCATCGTGTTCTCGATCGCCTCGACCTCGCGGCCGTCGATCGTCAGCTGGATCGTCTTCTGTTCAGGGCGGGGCATGGCTTGGCGGGGGAAGCGGTCAGACCCTAGTACGTGAGCTTGGTTAATGGACCGGCAGCGGACCCGCGAGCTCGTCGGCGACGCCCACTGCCACGACGTCGTCGAGCGGCGCGGCCTCGTTGGCGGCGCGCGCGGCCTCGATCTCGGCCTCCAGTTCGCCGCGGAACTTCTCCACCATCGAGCCGATCGGCATCGCCATCGCGTCGCCGAGCACGCACAGGCAGTTGCCGATGATCTGCTCCTGGACCGACGCCATCAGGTCGAGGTCCATCGGCGTCGCCTCGCCGGTGTAGATCCGCTGCAGCATCTTGTGGGTCCAGTTCGTGCCCTCGCGGCACGGCACGCACTTGCCGCACGACTCGTGCGCGTAGAACTTCGCGACCTTCAGCGCCGTGTCGAGCACGCGGCGGCTTTCGTCGGCGACGATGATCGCGCCCGAGCCGAGCATCGAGCCGGCTTTGGCCATCGAGTCGAAGTCGTAGGGGATGTCGAGGTCGTCGCCGGTCAGCACCGGTGCGCTGGAGCCGCCCGGGAACCAGAACTTGACGGGCTTGCCGCTCGGCGGCCCGCCGGCAAGGCCGTAGATGATCTCCCGGCTGGGGATCCCGAGCTCGATCTCGTAGTTGCCCGGCCGCTTGACGTCGCCGGAGATCGATACGAGCTTGGTGCCGGTCGAGCCCTCGGTGCCGAGCTTGGCGTACTCGGCGCCGCCCATGCGGATGATGTGCGGCACGGTCGCGAGCGTCTCGACGTTGTTGATCAGCGTCGGCCCGTCGTACAGCCCCTCGACGGCCGGGAACGGCGGCTTCAGCCGCGGGTTGCCGCGCTTGCCCTCCAGCGAGTCCAACAGCCCCGTCTCCTCGCCGCAGATGTAGGCGCCGGCGCCGCGATGCAGGACCAGCGAGATGCTGTGCTCGGTGCCGAGGATGTTGTCGCCGACGTAGCCGGCGGCGGTCGCGTCGGCGATCGCCTGCTCGACCATGTCGGCCTGCAGCTGGTACTCGCCGCGGATGTAGATGAAGGCCTTGGAGATGCTGCCTGCGTAGGCGGCGATCATCACGCCCTCGACGAGCATGTGCGGGCTCTTCTGCATCAGCTCGCGGTCCTTGAAGGTGCCCGGCTCGGACTCGTCGGCGTTGCAGACCAGGTACTTCTGCATGTCGCCCTTGGGCAGAAACGAGATCTTGCGCCCGGTCGGGAAGCCGGCGCCGCCGCGGCCGCGGATCGCGGAGTCCAGCAGTTGCTGGAGCACGTCCTCGCGCGACATGCTGAACGCCTTGCGCAGCGACTGATAGCCGCCGCGGCGCTCGTACACGGGCAGCGTCGCGAGGCCGGGCTCGTCGATGTTGTCGAACAGCAGAAGCTTGGTCATGGCGGGGGGTTTAGTCGGAGAGGGTGTAGCCGTCGTGCTGCTCGCCGCCGGGCGCGTGGTGCGGGCCGGGGGCCTCGCCATCGCCGCGCGCGTTGGGGTCCTGGCACGGACGGAGCCGCAGGTTCTTCTCTGCGAGCACCTCGCGGCCGGCGCGCAGGTCGTCGACGATCCGCGCGGCGTCGTCGGTGGTCAGCGGCCCGACGTACTCGCCGTTGACCGACGCCATCGGCGCGATGTCGCACGCGCCGAGGCACTCGAACGAGGTCACGTGGATCGTCTCGTCGTGCTCGGCCGCCTGCACCATCACGTCGAAGAACTCGTCGGCGCCGAGGATCGAGCACGAGATGTTCGTGCACACGTAGACGTCGTCGTGGATCGGCCGCGGGTGCGTCTCGAGCATGTCGTAGAACGTCGCGACCGCGGTCAGGTACGCGGGCGTCAGCTCCATGACCGCGGCGACCTGGTCGATCGCCTCCGGCGAGCACCACCCGTACATGCTCTGGGCAGCGTGCAGCGCCGGGATCGCGGCCGAGCGCTTGTCGGGGTACTTCGACATCGCCGCCTCGACCGCGGCGCGCAGCTCCGGCGGGACCTCGGTCGTCGCCGGATCGGGGGCCGTCGCCGGCGGCTTTGTCAGATCGACGGCGTCGTCCCAGCCCGGCACGCGGCTGCCGTGGCGGAAGCGGGGGATCGACATCGGACGTCGGCCGGTGCTCATCCGCGGTTCACCGATCGATTCCGCCGAGGATCGGGTCGAGCATCGCCAGCGTCGCGATCAGGTCAGCGACATAGGAGTCCTTGACCATCGGCGCCAGCGCCTGCATGTGCGTGAAGCTGGGGTCGCGCATGTGCACACGCGCGGGCTTGGAGGAGCCGTCTGACCGCACGAAGCAGCCAAGCTCGCCGCGGGGGCCCTCGATCGCGTGGTAGGCCTCGCCGGGCGGCACCCGGAAGCCCTCGGTGACGAGCTTGAAGTGGTGGATCAGCGCCTCCATGCTCGTCGCCAGCTCGTGGCGCGGCGGCAGCGCGACCTTGCGGTCGGTCGTGATGTGCGGGCCCTCGGGCAATCCCTCCAGCGCCTGTTCGATGATCTTGGTGGATTCGTACAGCTCGGCCTGGCGCACCCGGTAGCGGTCGTAGTTGTCGCCGACGGTGCCGACCGGAATCTTGAAGTCGAAGTGGTCATAGCTGGAGTACGGCGCGGCCTTGCGCAGATCCCACGGGTTGCCCGCCGCCCGCAGCAGCGGTCCGGTGACGCCGAGCGACAGCAGCGTCTGTTCGTCGAGCAGGCACGTCTCGTGCAGGCGCTCGAACACGATCTGGTTCTTCTGCAGCAGGTCGGCGTACTGGTCGGCGCGGGTCGGCATCTCCTTGCAGAACTGTCTGACCTTGGCCGCGAAGCCGCGGGGGATGTCCTCGATCACGCCGCCGACCTGGAAGTAACGGGTGTGCATCCGCTGCCCCGAGGACATCTCGAACAGGTCGAGCACGGTCTCGCGCTCGCGCAGGCAGTACCAGAACATCGAGATCGCGCCAAGGTCCAACGCGCTGGTGCCGAGCCACAACAGATGCGAGGCGATCCGGTTGAGCTCCAGGTGGATCACGCGCAGATACTGCGCGCGCGGCGGCACCTCGACGTCGAGCAGGTCCTCGACGGCCCCGCAGAACGCCATCGCGTTGAAGTAGTAGCTCAGGTAATCCATCCGCTCGATGCAGGGGATCACCTTCCAGTACGCCTTGTCCTCGCAGGTCTTCTCGATCCCGGTGTGGACATAGCCGACGATCGGCTTGACGTCGCGGACGACCTCGCCCTCGAGGGTCGCAAGGAGCCGCAGGACGCCGTGCGTGGCGGGGTGGTGGGGGCCGATGTTCAGCGTCAGCAGCTCGTGAGTCTCGCCCATCCCGGCCGACTCGGCCGAGTAGGAGATCGATTCCTCGCGCTTGCGGTAGTCGGATGCGTCGACCGTCGTCACTGGTACTTCCCGTACGAGTTCTCTTCGTTGTACGTGAACAGCACCGGCTCGCCGCCGGTCGGGAAGTCGCGGCGCTGCGGAAAGCCCTCGAAGTCCTCGGGCATCAGGATCCGGCGCATGTCCGGATGGCCCTCGAACACGACCCCGAACATGTCGTAGACCTCGCGCTCGGGCCACTCGGCGCCCGGGAACAGGTCGACGATCGTCGGCATCCGCGGATCCTCGGTGGAGACCCGCGCCTTGACGCTGATGCGGTCGACGGCGCGCATGTCGAGCAGCTCGTAGAGCACGCCGAGGCGCGGCTCCTCGGGGTAGTAGTCGACGCCATGCACGCTCGTCACGAACGTGTAGCCCTTGTCCATCAGCGCCTTGATCACCGTCGGCACGTGGTCGGGGGCGGCGAGCAGCACCGCCCGCCTGCGCTGAAACTCGGTGCCGAGGATCGCGTCGGCGTTGGCGTCGCGGAGCTCGTGGGCGATCAGCTCCAGGCCGGTGGCGTCAGGCACCGGCCGTGTCCCCGCCGGGGAAGACGTTGATCGCGGCGTCGGCGGCGCTCTGGGCCGCGATCGTCTCCTCGCTCAACACCTCCTCGGTGCCGACCGCGTCGTAGCGCTCGCGCCAGCCGCTCTTGTCGGTGTTCTGGACCTTCTCGCGCAGGCGGATGATCCCGTGGGCGACCGCCTCCGGTCGTGGCGGGCATCCGGGCACATGCACGTCGATCGGCATGAACTTGTCCGAGGCGACCAGCGCGTAGTTGTTGAAGACGCCGGTCGACGAGCAGCAGGCGCCCATCGAGATCGCGTACTTGGGCTCGAGCATCTGGTCCCAGATGCGGCGCACGACCGGCGCCATCTTCACCGACACGCGGCCGGAGAGGATGATCAGGTCGGCCTGGCGCGGTGATGCTCGCGACGCCTCCCAGCCGAAGCGGCCGAGGTCGACGCGGCTCGCGATCACGTGCATCCACTCCATCGCGCAGCACGCGAGGCCGAACGTGAGCGGGAAGAACGAGTTGCCGCGCGCCCACGAGACGGCCTTTTCGACGGTCGTCGTCAGCACCGACTCCTGGACGTAGCGCTCGAGCGCCTCGCCCTCGAGGTCGCCGCGCAGCAGGTCGCGCGCCATCAGCTGGCGCGCGCGGAAGTCCGATGCGGCCGGACTGCGCGGGTCGGGGCGGCCCGGGCTGCTCGGGTTGGAGCGGGCGGGGCCAAGCACCTCGCGCTTTATTTCCATTCCAGTGCTCCTCGTCGCCAGACGTAGCCGAAGGCGATCATCAGCAGCACCACGAACACGATCGTCTCTGACAGCGCGAACGTCCCGAACGCGCGCAGCTGCACGGCGATCGGGTAGATGAAGATGACCTCGATGTCGAACAGGATGAACAGCATCGCGATCAGGTAGAAGCTGATCCCGAACCGGAACCCGCGCTGGACCTCCGACGGCAGACCGCACTCGTAGGGGTCGGTCTTCTGCTGCTGCCGGGCCTTGTTGCGAACCCCGGTGATGAGGTTCAGTACGCCGAACAGGCCGCCGACGGCGCCGCCGAGGATGAGGAATACGATCGCCGGCAGGTAACTACGGATCACAACTCGTCTTATACCACTCCTTAGGCGCAGCTTGTAACAAGTTGTTACTTGTGCGGAATGCGGCAAGTGCCGCGTGCGCGCCGCTTCTGACATGAAGATCGTCCACATCGTCATCGGCGTGCTCGCCCTGGGGCTGACCGGCTGCGCCGCCGCCTGGGGCATCTGGTGCTGGTACCGAGCGCGGTCGTCGCGCGTGTTCTGGTGGCTGCTGCGCGCCGGCCAGGGGTTCATCGTGCTGGAGGCGGTGATCGGCGGCGTGTGGGAGGCGACCGCCCATCACGCCTCCGAGCTGCACCTGATCTACGGCCTCGTCCCGCTCGCGGTCTCGTTCCTCGCCGAGCAGCTGCGGATCGCCTCGGCGCAGATGGTGCTCGACTCGCGCGGCTTTGAGTCCGCGGCCGAGGTGGGCGAGCTCGAGCCCTCCGAGCAGCGCGTGATCGTGCTGACGATCATGCAGCGCGAGCTGGGGGTGATGGTGCTGGCGGCGGTCGTGATGACGGTGCTGCTGGCGCGGGCGGCAGGGACGGGCTAGGGGCATCGACTCTCAATCGAGACGCGCCTTCGCTCGGCCTGGGTACGTGACCGCGGCGTATCCCGACGGCGCGATCGATTTCGTGTCGATACCCCTACCCCTTTGCTTGACCGGGCCACACCCCTTTGCTTGACCGGGCCACACCCCTTTGCCTGACCGGGGCAGCGGCTCGCCCGACCCCTTCGCCTCGTCTGCCCCTTCCGCGTCGCTGCCGGTTGGGCGATTTCTTTCACCTGTTGGAAGATGTCCCCCAAGGCAAGCCGGATCGGTCGCCGACGTGAACATTCGCCGACCGACCGGTGCCGGGAGCAGCTTGGCGGATCGCGACTGCTGTGCCGACCACGATCAGCCAAGTTGCTCCGCGGACCGGCCGGATGGCGGTTTTTCATGCGCGCCCGCGGCCGCGCGCGGCCGCGGGCGCGCCGCTCCCGCGCGAAGGGGTAGGGACATCCGGCGGTAGGGGACATCCTGACGAGATCGGCCGCGCCGGGGGCAACGCCGCCCGCGCGTCCCGTCGCCGAGCGGAGGCGCGCCCGGACCGAGGCGGGATGCCCTACCTCGTCTCTTTTGGCAACGAGTGGTAGCGGCCGGCGTACCACAGCAACGGCTCGCCGGAGCCGAGGCCGAGGTCGGCGACGCTGCCGATCGCAATCGTGTGGTCGCCGCCGGGGATCAGCTCGCGCAGGTCGCAGGTCGCCCAGGCGACGACGCCGTCGAGCACGGGCACGCCGTCGACGAGCCGGTGGCCGACGCCGTCGAGCTTTTCGGCCTCGGGCACCTTGGAGGCGAACACTCGGGCGAGCTCCTGCTGGTCGGTGGCGAGGAGGTTGACGGCGAAGCGGCGGGAGTCGCGGACGATCGGCAGCGTCCGAGCACGGTTCTCGAAGCACACGAGCGCGAGCAGCGGGTCCAGCGACAGCGAGCACAGCGCGTTGGCGGTCATGCCGCCGGAGGGGGTCCCGCCCGCGCCCGCGCTGGTGATCACTGCAACTCCCGTTGCAAAGCGCCCGAAGACCTCCCGAAACAGCTCGGGATCGGGGTCGGTTGCAGCCGGCATCCGACAATTCATATAACGTCCCTCGGGCACATGGGGATCGTGAAGGCGATCCCCGGCGCCGACACCTCTGGTTGCCGCCGTAGGAGGACGGCCGCGTTGTGTGCTGCAGGGCGACCGCCGCACTCGCCGGCGCCGGGGATGCTCTCATGTTCGCCGCCGACCGGCCGGCTCCTTCGCGGGCCTCCGACCGGCTCGCTTCGCGGATCCGCCCATCCGCTCGCCTCGCGGCGGCGGCCGGCGGTCGCGCGCGCCAGCGGCCGGCCCACGTGCAGCGGCCGGATGCGGTCGGCCGACGTGCAGGCCGACCGTGGGGTCAGCCGACGTGCAGCGTCCCGTGTGGGGTCAGCCGACGTGCAGCGTCCCGTACACGCCCGTCGCCTGGTCGTTGACCATCGACGAGTACATGAGGTAGCTGCCGGCTTGCACCGAGGCGACCATGTCCACATCATGGCCCGGCATGATCGGCGGTGTCGCCGCGACGCGGACGCCGTCGTGGGAGATGACGAGGTCGTGGGCGAGCCGCCCGGAGTTGTGCACGACGATCTCCAGCACCCCCGCGTGCGCGTCGACATTCCCCGGCGTGACCCGCCACTCGTTGACCGAAACGTCGAGCGTGCCGCCGCTGCGGACGTGGTGGGTGGCGCCGCAGCCGGTGACCAGAGCCCCGACCAGGAGGGCCGCGAGCAGGACAGACGAGGAGCGGCACCGTGTCACGGGCAAGCTCATTATGATGTCCGGCGCGATGCGGAGGTGGTCCAAGCTCCTGGTGGTGCCCGTGGCCCTGGTGGCGGCCCTGTCGATCTCGGCATGCGGCACCGAGCGGATCAGCGTGCCGCGCGCCAACAAGCAGCTCTACCACGGTGCGGTGCTGTTCTCCGAGCGCTGCTCGGGGTGCCACACGCTGTATGCGGCGGCCACGCACGGCTCGGCGCCGAACATCCGCACCGCCCAGTGGAACAGCGGCCCGAACTTCAACGTCCGCTGCGAGCGCCCGATGAGCCGCGTCCTGTACGCGATCGAGAACGGCGGTTTCTCCGGGGCCGTGATGCCGCAGAACGTCGTCGTCGGCCAGGACGCGATCGACGTGGCGAAGTTCGTCAGCCTGTACGCGGGGCTGAAGGCACCCAAGCAGGTCGGGATCGTCAACTGCGTACACAAGTGGGTCGGCAAGGTGCCCGCCGGCACCAAGTAGCGTCCCGGCCCGAACGCTGACCTCGACCCGAACGCCGATCGCGACCCGACGCCGATCGCGACCCGAACGCCGATCGCGACCCGCCCGCCGACCGCGACCCGAACGCGTCTAGAGTCGGCCGCACGATGCTGGACATCAGGCTGATCCGGTCAGATCCCGACGCCGTGCGGGCGGCGCTCGCGCGCCGCGGCGCCGAAGCCTCCGGCGCCGTCGACCGCGTGCTCGAGCTCGACGGCCGCTGGCGCGCGGTCACGACCGAGCTCGAGCAGGTTCGCTCCGAGCAGAACGCCGCCGGCAAGGCGCTGCGCGGCGCGCCGAGCCCCGAGCAGCGCGAGCAACTGGCGGCGCTCTCGGCCCGCGGGCGCGAGCTCTCGGACACCGAGTCGCGGCTGCGGGCCGAGCGCGACGAGGCGCTGCGCTCGCTGCCGAACCTGCCCCAGCCCGACGCGCCCGACGCAGACACCGTGCTCAAGGAGGTCGGCGATGCGACCAGGACCGGCCGCGATCACCTGGAGCTGGCTGGCCCACGGATCGACATGGAGCGCGGCGCGCGGCTGTCGGGCTCACGCTTTGCCTACCTGCGCGGCGAGCTCGTGCTCGTCGAGCTGGCGCTCATCGGCTACGCGATGCGACGGCTCGTGAGCGAGGGCTTTGAGCCGGTGATCCCGCCGGTGCTCGTGCGCGAGCCGGCGCTCTACGGCACCGGCTACCTGCCCGACACCGAGCAGCAGATCTACCACCTTCCCGCCGACGACCTGTACCTCACCGGCACCTCCGAGGTCGCGCTCGCATCGCTGCACGCCGGCGAGATCCTCGGCGCCGAGCAACTGCCGTTGCATTACGCGGGGTTCTCGAGCTGCTTTCGGCGCGAGGCGGGGGCGGCCGGCAAGGACACGCGCGGGATCTTCCGCGTGCACCAGTTCGACAAGGTCGAGATGTTCGCGTTCTGCGAGCCCGGCAAGGCCCGCGACGAGCACCAGCGGCTGCTGGCGATCGAGGAGTCGATCATGACCGAGCTCGAGATCCCGTATCGGGTGGTCGCGATCGCCGTCGACGATCTCGGCGCCTCGGCGGCGATGAAGTACGACCTCGAGGCGTGGCTACCGGGGCAGGGGCGCTACCGCGA
>DASUHF010000096.1:0-54024 GCA_036273655.1 Solirubrobacteraceae bacterium
CGCTTCAGCTGCGCAACCTCCAGACCCTCGTCGAGGTGGCGGTTGACAAGAACTCCACCGTCGTCTTCCCCGCCCCGCTGATGAGCACGATCGCCGAACTCGGAGCGTTTTTGGAACGTGAGAGCAAAGCCGCCGACCAAGGCCCGGCTAGACGCGACCAACCAACGGGGTCCACAAATGGAGAACTCGTGACGTCCGACCGTCAGCAAGAAACCCGCACGGCTGGGAGCGCCCCCGGCAACCCCTGACGCCGTTCACCTCGACGACGAGCGGGCTGCGCTGCCGAGCAGCAAACGCGAGCCGCGTCCTGCGCGACGCGCCTCGAACGCTTGCATCGGTGGGCGCAGCTATGTGGCGCACGCGCCGCCGCTCCGCTGCGTTTGAGCGCACAACCATCCTGGCGCCTCCTGGCTCGCGGGCCGGTCGAACGCACTGCCCCAGGAGCTTCGTGTGCGCCACCCCCAGTTCGCGGGCCGCCCGTGAGTTTCCGAAGATCACCCTGGTGTGCACAGCCGAGCCTAGGGCGCTGACTAGTGGTCCGACTAGGGCGTCCTAGATGCGACCGGGGGGCCTCCGACGCAAAGCTATGCGCATCGTCAAGCCGCAGATGAGGAGAGCATGGAACTTCGTCACCTCAGATATTTCGTCGCCGTTGCCGAGGAGCTGCATTTTCGCCGCGCCGCCGAGCGGCTGCACGTGGCCCAGCCGGCGGTAAGCGAGCAGGTGCGCAAGCTCGAGGCGGAGCTCGGCGTCCAGCTGCTGAACCGGACTCACCGCCGCGTCTCCCTGACCGAGGCAGGCGCGGTGCTGCTCGGTGAGGCGCGCCGTGTCCTCCACCAGGCGGGGGTGGCGCGACTCGCCGCTCTCCACGCCCGGGACCATGCCGCGACCGCCCGTCTGCGGATCGGCTACATGCCGAGCGTGCTGCCGGCTCGTGTCCCGCGTGCCCTAGAGCGGCTCGCCGCCGCGACTCCGAACCTGGAGACCAGTCTTGAGCCAGGATCGTGCACCGACCTCCTCGAAGCCGTCCGCACAGCGCGGTTGGACGCGGCAATCGTGTCGCTGCCGGCGCCGACCCGTGGGCTGCGAACGATGGCCCTCGGCGACCAGCAGGCGGTGGCGGCCCTGCCCGTCGGCCATCGTCAGGCCGTGGAGGGCGAGATCCGCCTCGACCAGATGGCGCCGGAGCGGATCATGGTGCTCCCGCGGGAGGCCAACCGGCCCTTCCACGACGCCATCCTCGCCGCTTGCCGCACCGCGGGTCTCGCGCCCACGCTCGTCGAGATTCCCGACGGACATGTCGAGCAGACGCTCCTCGCGGTGGCCTCGGGGGCCGCGATGGCGCTGGTTCCCGAGGCCGTGTCCGAACGCTACGCGCCGCCCGGCGTCCGCTTCATGCCGCTCGCAGGCGACCAGCCTGCGCTCGCGACGGCCGTGGTGACGCTCCGTGACAACGCGCGCATGCCGACAATCGCCTTCATGCGTGCGCTCGCCGCACAGAACTTCCGAAAAACGACGGGGCTACGTGATGCACCGGTCAGCGTTGCCGCCTGAAGCCAAGTCCAAGCCGGGTACCGCAAACGCGGACCGGCGCTCATCCACAACCGGCGCCAAACCGACGCCAGAAAGAGCCAGCACCGTGTTCGTTGAACTCAACACACGCCAGAATGAGGGTTTCACGGTCTCCCTGGAGTGGAACCGGGTCACGGGACATACCCAGATCGTCATTCACGACGCCCGGACAGCGAGCCAGACCGTGTTCGGCGTTCCAGGCGCTCACGCCGCCGACGCGTTCCGCCATCCGTTCAGGTACGCGCCATGAACGCGATCACCCGACGCGCGGAGCTCGCCTGCCAGCTGATATGGAGGAGTGTTTGTCAAGCCCTGGCCGGTGTGTCTTCGTTGGTACCGGAGCATTCCCGCCACCGCGGACGTGGTCGCGCCTCCGGGTCGATGTCGTCGGACAGCTCCACGATGCCCTCGGCGGTGCGCGCGAGCTGGCGGGCGCGCAACGCTGGACGTAGCCGAGCGAGCAGGCGGAACGCGACGAAACCGCCCGCGGAAGCGATGAGCGGGGTCGCCAGCACATCGATGTTTGCCTCCCGCAGCTGTTCGCCGTGAAACGCGAGCGTGCAGATGTGCAGGGACGCGGTGAAGCCCACGTCGGCCACGATGCCACCGCGACGGTCACCGGCGTGCTGAGCGCACGGCGTGCAGTGCCCACCGTCGGAGCGAGCGTCGCCGAGGTCGCGATCCCGATGGGCTTGCCCGAGCCCGTATCCGACCAGGGTCCCGAGCCTTATCGGAGAGGCCAAGGCACGGCCGAGCAAGGACCATGCGGGTGGATGCCTGCGTTGGCGAGCGCGAAAGCGGAACGATCGCGTAGCACGTCCACGAATGCAGCAAGTGCTTGAGGTGCTCGTTGGCGAAATCGCCGAAGCGACGCTGCGCTGTGCGATATGCGCCAGCTCCGGTGTCGGCTGCTCCCGAAACCGGCGGATGCGCTCGGCCGGTGCGCCGAGTGCGATCCGGTGTCGGAAGTAGGCCGCGGTTACGAGCCCGATCGCCAAGCCCGGCGATCACCGGGTCGATCCCGGACTCGTACGGTGCCACCCATAGGGGCACGCGTGGGGCAGCTGCGGGAGCGATGGACGGTCCGAATCCGCTGGTGGCGCCATAGGCGGAATGGCTGTGGCCGTGGCGATCTACCTGGCGTTCAACGCGGGCGGCTCCGGAGCGCGTGAGCAGACGCACGGTGGTGCGCCAAAACGCGTCGTAGGAGCTCGGCCAGGGAGAGTTGGCGCACATGAGCGCCGCGGCCGTTGCGCCGAGCGGTGCCACCGTCCCGCCCGTCTCCGTGCGCAGGAAACTTCGCAGCGGTCCCGCGATGCGCGGCCACAGCGTTAGCTCGCTGAAGCGCGCACTTCGACCCGTCTGCCTCCGACCGCGCCGGCGTGTGTGGCCTGGTCGGTGTGCGACACGGCGCGGAGGAGCGCGGCGGTGGGCAAGTGCGTCGTGTGCCTGCGGGTCACGATGGCGGTCGCGACCTCCGGGCGAGGAGCAGCAAGGGGGACGAAACGCACGCCCGGAGCGAGATACCGCTCTGCGGCCGAGTCGGGCAGCAGCGCCATCCCGTGGCCGGACGCGACCGCGAGCAGCGCCGGCTCCACGTGTCCATCGGCCATCTCGACCAGCGTCGGCGAGAGGCCGGCGTCGCGGCATGCGGCCACGACGGCGTCGTAGAAGGCGCGATTGGCCTCGCGCGGCGACACCACGATTCGCTCGGGGGCGACCTGATCGAGGCGGATCGCCCAGGCCACGGCGTGGCGATGGCCGATCGGGAACGCAGCCACCAGGTGCTCGCCGCCGAGCGGGGTGATCCGCAGCCCGGCCGTGGGGGCCGGTAGCGAGACGACTGCGGCGTCCAGACGCTCCGCGCGGACGGCTTGGAGCAGCTCGACGCCGTTGCCCGGCTCAAGGGTGCTGTCCAGGTTGGTCATCTCGGTGGCCAGGCGCTGCATCGCCCGCGGGATGCGGGCCGGCAAAGAAGCAGGCATGTAGCCGATTCGCAGGCGGCCGTGGGCGCGACCATTCGCGTGTCGGGCCGCCAACCGCGCTGCCTCGGCGTCGTGCAGCACACGTCGCGCCTCGATCAGCAGGCCGGCGCCGGCATCGGTGAGCGAGATGCTCCCCTCGCTGCGGTCAAACAGCCGCACGCCGAGCTCGTCCTCGAGCTTTCGAACTTGCTCACTGACCGCCGGTTGGGCGACGTGCAGCCGCTCAGCGGCACGCCGGAAGTGCAACTCCTCCGCGACCGCAACGAAATACCTGAGGTGCCTGAGTTCCATGATCCTGCCGTTCGTGGTTGAGTGCGGCAAGCTTGGCGCCCGATCCCACCTGTGCGGCGCCTAGCGGGCTCCCAAGTGATGACCTATGTGGCGTTCGGGCGGCCACCGGGTCAGGCGGCCTCGTGGTCGACGCGACGGGCTTGCTCGCCGATTTCATCGCCGACCCGAATCGCTCGTCTGGACGGCTGCACGTTCTCGAGCAGGGTGTCGAGCGACACGCCCTTCCAGCGCGTGTCGAGCTTTGACCATTCGCCCTCGAGCCCACCACGATCATCTCTGGTCGGTTCGCAGTAGATGCTTCGGTTCGTAGCCCAGCCGCAGGTGAGCGCGCGGGTCCCCGCTCTACGTGGACACCAGCCGTCGATCCAGTCGACTCGCCAGTACCCGCTCGACAACGGCTCAACATGTCGCGGACGGCCGCGCGGGCCGGCGCTTTTGAGGACCGTTGGATAATGCTCGATAATCAGCACGGTTCACCTCACCTCTGTTAGTTGCGCGCATCATGGACGGTTCTAAGAGACGAGTCGCAGGTGTCTTCCGGCGTTGTGGCGCGCGAGCTCGGCTCGGGCGGCGATGAGCGCCTCGTGGCTCAGATGGTCGGCGTGTTCGAAGCTGGTCGGTTCCACGCCTGCGGACTTCCCCGCGGGAAGCACGATCAGCTCGACCTCCGCGGAGTACCGAGCGATGTCGCTCTGAAGCCTGGCGTCGATCAGCGAACTCAGTCCGTATAGGGCGGTGTCGAGCGCGCCGCGTGGAGGCCGCCGGCGTCGGCTCTCGGGGTATCGGGTGGGGAGCACGTAGATCCTCTCGGCACCGAGCTCGACCGCGTGCGAGATTGGCGTGTCGTTGACCACCCCACCGTCGATCAACCACTGCTCGGCGATCTCGACCGGCGGAAACACGCCGGGAATCGCGGCGGCGGCCATGATGGCATCGGCGGCCGGCCCCTCAGACAGCAGCAGCTCGCGTCCCTCGATCAACTCGAAGGCGACCAGGTGCAGCGGGATGGCGGCACCGGCAAGCTCTTCGAACTCGAGGTAGCGGCGCAGCAGCCGGCGCAAACCGCGATTCGGGACCAGATGGTTCCGCTGGCCGCAACAGCCGCCGACCAGGGCGCTCATGCTGACCGGGAAGATGTCCTCGCGCTGAAGGTTGCGCCACACCCGGCCGAGCTCCCGGGCCGTCGCGACGGTCTGTGGACGCGATGCGATGAAGGCGGCGTTGAGCGCACCCACCGAGGTCGCCACCAGCAGGTCGGGGACGATCCCGCGCTCGTAGAGCGCGTGCAGCATTCCCACCTGCAGGGCGCCGAGGCTCGCGCCGCCCGAGAGGACGAAGGCTGTCGTCGGGCGCCGCCCTGTCCCTGGACCGGGAGGAGTGCGTCGCGATCCGGAGCGCACCGCGCTCACGCCGACGCTCCGGGCGTACTCGGGAGGCATGCCAGCTGGCGCGCGAGGCCCATCTCGGCCAGGTGCCCGACTCGGGCCATCAACTTGCCGTAGACCTCGGCGGCAACCTCCTCACGGTCCAGGGCCGCCTCGTACGCGCCGAAGGCGAGCGGCGCCTCTGCGGCGCGGGCACGCCTCCAGGCGAGATACGCAGTCCGCACCGCGACGCATTCCTCGCGCCACGCCACGTACGCATCAACGGCCAGCTCCACGGTGTTCCGCTTCCTGATCGACGGCCTACGTTGTTTCCATCTCATCATCCACCTGTCCGTTCTGTTCGACCTTCAGAAGCTTGCGCCGCACGCCGAGCCGTCGCATCTGGATCGGCCCTAGTCGACTCCCTAGGCAGCACCCGGCGTGGCCCTAAGCACTCCGGTTCCTCTCCCGCGCTCGGGCCTCGCGAGGAGCCGAGCCGCACGCGCACAGGAGCGGTCCTCGGCCGCCAACCCGTCTCACGGCGACGAAGTCACGCCCCTACCTGCGCCGGGCGCGGCCGAGCCGTGCCACCATCGGGGCGCTGTCGCGGAACCGTCGAGCGGCAGCGGAGCCGTGGTCCTGGATAACCGCGCCTAACACGATGGCGGGCACGAGCTCGGACGGGACCGTAAAGTGCGCGTTGTACTCAGATCCGTCCGACTCGAGCACGTCGACGGTGGCCTTGAAGGTGTCTCCGTCGAGCCGATCACCGACCAGCATGGCGTCCTCGAAGTGCTCGGACGCCCGTAGATCTCCTCGGGCTGTCCGACCTGCTCGGGCACCCCGGCGCGCACCACCGCGATCCGGTCCACCAGCGTCAACGCCGTCCATCTGGTCGTGCGTCACGTACAGGGCAGCCATACGTCTCAGCGTTCTCGGCGCCATTTCGCCTTAGCAGGAGGCTGCCGAGGACCCGAGTGTCACGCCGAAGGTCCCGTGGCCGGTTCAGAATGCCTGCAAAACGGATGGGTTTTGCCGGATCGCGGGAGGCTGGGCACTCAGGGATCGGGCCGTCACTGCCCAATGAGACGAGGATTGGGCCAACAAAAAACCCCGCATTTGCGGGGTTTTTTGAGTCGGGGCGCCCGGATTTGAACCGGGGACCTCACCGACCCGAACGGTGCGCGCTACCAGGCTGCGCCACGCCCCGAATCGACGGTCCAGTCTAGTCGACGCCGCGGGAACGAGCCTGCACGGGCCAGCCCCGGCCGCAGAACTCGCACGCATGGCCGCGGCCGTGGCGCGGCCAGCGCGCCAACCGGCGCCCGACGCTTACTTACTTGGCGCCAAGCACATTGCCGACGACGTTCGTGACGCCGCCGACGACTCCGCCGGCGGTGTTGCCGGTATTGCTGACCGTGCCGCCGACGGTGTTCGTCACGCCGGTGACGGTGCTGCCGACAGCGCTGCCGGTCTGGCTGACGGTGCCGCCAACGGTGTTGGTCACGCCGGTGACGGCGCTGCCGCTGCCCGGCGCGACCGTGTTGAGCGCGCCGCCGACGGCGCCACCGGTCTGCTGCACGACGCCGCCGACTGTGTTCCCGGTCTGGGTGACCGTGCTGCCGACGGCGCCACCGGTTTGCTGGACCACGCTGCCGACGCTGCTGCCGGTCTGGCTCACGGTCCCGCCGACGGTGTTGCCGGTCTGCTGCACGACGCTGCCGACGCTGCTGCCGGTCTGGCTCACGGTCCCGCCGACGCTGCCGCCGCTCTGGTTGCTCGAGCCGCCGGAGCCGACGCTGGCGTTGTCGCCGCCACCGCCGCTCGACGAGCCACCGCCGGAGGAGCCGCCCGAGGGGCCCTTGTTGGAGCCGCCGCCCGAGGAGCCACCGCCGCCCGACGGGCCCTTGTTGGAACCGCCGCCCGAGGAGCCGCCGCCGGTCCGGTGGCTGCCCGCGCCGCCGCCTGTGCTGCGCCCGCCCGACAGCTTCGCGGTGTTCGTCCCGGAGGCGTGCAGGCCGCGGTGGCCGTGCGAAGGCCCGCCGGCCCCGTGGCCCCGCCTCGTCGACGCGCCGCCCTGATGCTTGGCGGTGTGGTGTGTGCGCTTGGTCGCGTCCGCACCGCGGGCGCCAGGGGCAGGCGCGCCGCCGTGGTGCGAGACGTGAGTCGGCCCCTGCTGTGAGGGCGCCGAGTGGTGCTGGCTCAACGCCAGGCCGCCGCCCGCGCCGGCGATCGCCGCCACCGCGGCCGCGACGGCGGCAGTGCCGAGGCTGAACGACGAGCCGGTCGCGGCCGAGCCTGAGACCGCGCCGCCGACGGCGCCGGCGGCCTTGACACCGCCCGCGCCCGTGCCGGCGCCGCCCGTGCCACCGCCACCGCTGTGCGGCCACAGCTTGCGGATGAGACCGAAGGGCAGCAGCGCCGCGAGCTTGTCGGCGATGCTCTGCGGCTTGAGCAGCGACTCGTCGACCCCGGCCATCAGCGCGTGACGACGGCAGCTCTCGCAGTGGGAGAGATGGCGCTGGACGCGCCGACGCTCCTTGACGCCGATCCCCTTGACGGTCACGAGCATCCCGGTGCCGATCGCATCGACGATCTGCCCGCAACGGCGACCGCTGGCGAGCTCGTCGTATTCGGCGCCGAGCTTGCGACGCGCGCGAAACAGCTGGCTCTCGACCATCTGCCGGCTCATCTCCAGGCGGTCGCCGATCTCGTCGTAGGACAGCCCCTCGAACTCGCGCATCACCAGCAGCCGGCGATGGGTGTCCGAGAGCCCGCCAAACGCGCCGCGCAGGTCGTTCAGGCGCTGGCGTGATGCGACCGCGTCGTCGGGCGTCGGGACCAGCGACAGCATCGGGCCGCGGCCGACCGACAGATCGTCGTCGGAGCCGACCGGCACGGCGCCACCGCGGTTGCCCCGACGGAACTCATCGACGCAGGCGTTCTTGGCGATCGTGTACAGCCACGGCTGCAGCGCGATCTCCTGATCGGTCGCGCGCAGCTGGCGCAGCGCCGACATGAACACCTCCTGCGAGATGTCCTCGGCGCGGCCGTGGTCGTGGACGCGACTCATGATGAACGCGTGGATCCGCGGCCGATAGCGGGAGTAGAGCTCTCCGAAGGCGTGATCGTCGCCCCTGCGCGCGTCCTCGACGAGCGACGCCTCGGAGCGTTGTGCGATTGACCGGCGGACGTCGAGGATCGACGACATTGAAGAGCCCCCAGTAGGCGGAACTGACGCGTACCAGCGCGTGGTCCGAAACGTACCGTCTACACCGGCGTAGTTTCAACCTAAAGATTGTTAAAGCGCAGAATATTGCGGCAAAAGCTCTGCATAAAGCGCTGGTTCGTTTGCAATCGTGCGTTGCCAGCGTCCGACCGACGCGGCATACTGAGGGCCATGTAGTGACAACGAGGAAGGAGAGCGATTCGTATGGCGAACCACCTGACGCCCACGGAGCTGGCCCGCGAAGCAGGCCTCGAGCGGCGAGATGTCATCTCCAAGTGCGTCGAACTGGGTGTCCCCATCTTCAACGGTCGCATCGACAAGACCCTCTTCATCTCGAGCATGCGCGAACCCTCGGTCGGCGCGCAGCAGACGCAGGGCCAGGCAGCATCCGCCTGAGACCCATCGCTCGATAGACGCCGCCGTTTGGCGGCGGCAGACAACAAGACCCCCGAGCCATGACGGGCGCCGACGCGGCTGACGGCCGCGGCAGTCGACGGGCGCCGACCCGCGGTCGACGACCCCGTCGCCCCACTGCGACTGGCGCACCAGCGTCGACGTCGTCTGCTCGAGGATCTTGCGCCACGCTCGCGTCGACTCGCGCTCGGCTTCGAAGTGGCGCACGACGGCGCGGACACGCTCCGCACGGCACCAGTCGGTTGACGACGACCACGAGCTCGGCGCTGGTACCGACGTACAGGTCGAACGCCGGCCGGCCACGCCGGGCACATGGCCAACGGATCAACCGGCTAGCGTCTCGCGGCATGGCCGACGAGCGCAGCGACAACGAGACGACCCCCGGCAAGCCCGACCACGAGCCGCCGCCGGGCGCCCAGACGACCGGGACCTGGAGCGGTGGTGGCAGGTCGATCGACTACACGGCGAACGCCGACTGGACCGTGCTCCGTAAGGACGAGAAACCGGCGGCGGAGATCTTCTCGGTCTCGTATGTCGCGGCCAGCGACGGCGAGCGGCCGTTGACGTTTGTGTTCAACGGCGGTCCGGGCGCGTCGTCGGCGTACCTGCACATGGGTGCCGTCGGGCCGACACGCGTGGCGTTTCCGGCCGACGGGACACTGCCGCGGATGCCGCCGCGGTTTGTCGGCAACGAGGAGTCGTGGCTGGCGTTCACCGATCTGGTGTTCGTCGATCCGGTGGGCACCGGCTTCAGCCGGGTGATCGACAACGACGCCAAGGACGGCGACAGCGACAAGAAGAAGACCGACGGCGACGACCCCAAGGAGTACTTCGGCTACAAGCGCGACCTGGAGTCGCTGTGCGAATTCATGGGTCGCTGGCTGTCGGCGCATGGCCGCTGGGGCTCGTCCGTGTTCATCGCCGGCGAGAGCTACGGCGGCTACCGGGTCGGGCGGCTCGTGCGGATGCTGCAGGAGACCGCCGGGATCGGGCTGACCGGCGCGATCCTCATCTCCCCCGCGCTCGAGTTCGGATCGCTCGCGCCCAACGACTACGACGTGCTCGGCTGGATCGACCTGCTGCCGACGATGGCGGGCGCCGCCGCCTATCACGGGCGATCGCGCGCGTTCGCGTCCGACACGCCGCCCGACGAGGTGCGGGCCGCGGCCGAGCGGTTTGCGACCGGCGAGCTCGTCAGCTTTCTCACGCGCGGCGCCTCGATGCCCGCCGCCGAGCGCGAGCGGACGCTCGGCCGGCTCGCTGACCTCGTCGGGCTCCCGGCCGGCATGGTCGAGCGCGCCGAGGGGCGCATCACGCTCGGCATCTTCACGCGCGAGCTGCTTCGCGACGAGCGCAAGGTGCTCGGGTCATACGACGCGACGATCACGACCACCGACCCGTTTCCGGACCGAGAGGCGTTCGCCGGACCCGATCCGACGCTTGCGGGCATCGGTCCCGCCTACACGGCGGCGATCAACCGGCAGCTGCGGTCGGAGATCGGGGTGCAGACCGACCGCGAGTACCGGGTGCTGAGCGAGGACGTCAACGCCGCCTGGCGCAACGACGCCCCCGAGCATTTCTTCCTGCCGCCGCTCGGCGCCACCGACGATCTGCGCTACGGCATGTCGCTGAACCCGCACATGAAGGCGTTCATCTCCCACGGCCGCTATGACCTGGTGACGCCGTACTACGCGTCGGACCGGCTGCGCAACCTGATGCGCCTCGATCCGGAGATGGCCGGGCGGCTGACCGTCCGGCACTTCGATGGCGGTCACATGTTCTACGCCTGGGAGGACAGCCGGCGCGCATTCGCCGCCGCGATCGCGGCGTTTGTCGCTGACGCGGGCGCGGCCGCCTGATTACTGAAATCATGCGCGAGGTGCAGCGGCGGAACAGATCGGTGTCGACATGAGGCCCCGATCGAAGTGCTCGAGACGGCGCGCGTGGTGTGCGATGGCGGCGGCGACGTCCGTGATCGCATGCTGCACGGCGTTCGCGGCCGCAACGGCGACGGCGGCGACGACTCGCACGCCGGTGGTGTTCTTCCCCGGGTACGGGACGACGATCCTGCGCGTCACCGTCCACGACCAGAGGACCGTCAAGGGCTGCCCGCGCACGGGCACGTACGAGGACGGGATCCCCGCGAACGTCGGCACGACGTTTGATCAGATCTGTCGCGACAGGCTGATCACGCCGCGACTGACGCCCAATCGGCGTCTCCCGTTCCCGCGGCGGTTCTCGCTGCCGCCCGGGGTCAGCGTGTCGATCCCGCATTACGGGCAGACGTCCAGCGCCCCGGTCTATAAGGGGTTCTACCAGGCGCTCGAGGCCGCGGGTTACACGGCCGGCCGCAACCTCGTCGTCGCCGGCTACGACTTTCGGCTGACCCCCGACCTCGGCGGGTTCCTGCAACGGACGAAGCGGTTGATCGTGCGCACCTGGCGGCGCAACCACCGCCATCCCGTCCGGCTCGTCGGCCACTCCAACGGTCCGCTCTACGCCCAGTACCTGCTGACGCACGTCTCCGCCGCTTGGAAGCACAAGTACATCCAGGGGTTCACCGACATCGCGGGCAACCTTCCCGGGCAGGGCGCGCTCTGGACCTGGGTGTTCACCGGCGTCGAGATTCCTGACGTGTTCTCGCTGCCGACGACCGTCGCGACCGCGCGCAGCAGCGCCCGGCTGATGGCGATGTCGCCGGCGACCTGGATGAGCGCATCGGATCCGGCCGTGTTCGGACGCCGCGAGGTCGTGATCAAGGACCGGGCGACCGGGCACCGCTACACCCCGGCCGGCACCGCGCGCCTGCTGCACGACGCCGGCCTCGACCGGATCAAAGGCATGGTCGAGCACTATCTCGGGTTCGTTCGCTTCGCCGCCCGGCGCTACTTCCCCGACGTCGACGTCACCGCGGAGGCGGGGTCGGGGCTCCCGACGCCCGTCGGGATCGTCCTGCCAAACCTCAAACGGGGCCAGGTCGTCAACGCGGCGACCGCGAAGTACATCGACGTGCCCGGCGACTCCAACCAGGAGTACATCACCAACAACGCGGTCCGCGTCTGGCACAAGATGCGCTGCTACCGGTTCCGCTTCAACGACAACCCCGGCGTCTCGCACCTCGGGCTCGTCACCGACCCCGCCGTCATCAAGCGCCTGCTCGCGGACCTCGCGCGGCCACGCGCGCGGTGCGCGGCCGCCGGCGATGCGCGACCTCGCTGAGCGCGAGGATCACGCCTGCGGTCAGCGCCCAGACGCGGCAGCAGGCGCAAGCCGCCGCCGCAGCCGTCACACTGCGATTCGTCGGGTCCGGAGCGCAGCTTTCGGCTCGCTCGCGGGTTCAAGCTCTCGATGCGTCGCGCACTGCCCACGACCCTCGTCCTGCTCGCGCTGTCGCTTGCCTGCGCGTCGACGGCGCTCGCCGGTGGCGGCGGCGGCTCGCTGAGCCCGCCCTCCGCGCCGCGCCCACACGGCCCGGCGGCACGCGCACTCACGCGGGCGATGAACGCAGGCATGCGCAAGGTCGGGGGCTACAGCGGCGCCGAGGTGGTCGATCTGACGACCGGGGCGACGCTCTACTCCCACCACGCCTTCACCCCGCGGTTGCCGGCATCGGTCGAGAAGCTGTGGACGACCACGACCGCGCTGCAGATGTTCGGGTCACGCGGTCGGCTGCGGACGACCGTGCTCGGCTCGGGCGCGATCCACGGCGCCACCTTCAGGGGAACGCTGTACCTGCGCGGCCGCGGTGACCCGACGTTCGGCTCGGCCTCGTTCGATCGTTCTCACTACGGCACCGGCGCCTCCGTGCAGCAGCTTGCGGCGCGGCTGCATCGTCAGGGGATCGACGCGCTGGCCGGCCGGATCGTCGCCGACGGGTCGTGGTTCGACGCAGACAAGGGCACGCCCGCGACCGGCAACCGGCCCTCGATCGAGGTCGAGGGCGAGCTCGCCGGACTCGACTACAACCGCGGCTGGGCCAACAACGACGGCACCGTCTACTACGAGCATCCGGCGCTTGAGGCCGGGCTGCAGCTGCGCGCGGCGATGCGCGCAGCCGGGATCCGCATGCGCGGCCGGGTGCCCGTCTCCACCGGCCGCACGCCGCGCGGCGCACAGCGGCTGGCGAGCGCCGCGTCACCGATGATGTCGCGGCTGATCGAGCTGACGAACACGCCTTCGGACAACTTCTTCGCCGAGACGCTGATCAAGGACCTCGGCGCCAAGTTCGGACACGGCGGCACCACCGCGTCCGGCGTCGCGGTCGTCCGCTCTCACGTCGCCTCGGCGTTCGGGGCCCACCCCCGCTTCAACGACGGCTCCGGCCTGTCGCGCTACGACCGCACCACCCCGGCGCAGGTGATCGGGCTGCTGCGCCAGATGGCCGACGACCCACAGTTCACGAACTCGCTGGCGATCGCCGGGCGCACCGGCACGCTGGCGCTCGAGATGCGCGGTACCTACGCCCAGAACCGTTGCCGTGGCAAGACCGGCACCCTGCACGACGTCTCCAACGTCGTCGGCTACTGCCGCGCGCGCAACGGCGACACGCTCGCGTACGCACTGCTGATGAACGGGATCGTTCCCGACTACGCGCACCCGATCCAGGATCGGATGGAGGTCGCGATCGCCCGCTACGACGGCTGACGACGCGGGCCCCCCGAACCCGCGTCGTAGCCTCGGGTCGTCACGACCGCGGACGTCTCACACGGCGACGCGGCCGCCGTCGACGGGGACGATCGCGCCCGTGATGAAGCTCGCGTCGTCCGAGGCCAGGTAGACGATCGCATCGGCGATCTCCTGAGCATCGGCGGGCCGGCGCAGCGGCACCGTCGCGGCAAGCTGGTCGACCAGATCGCCGGCCGCAGCGGTTCCCGGTGTCCGGGTCGGACCGGGCGCCACCGTGTTCACGCGGATGCCCTGCGGCCCGTACTCGGCGGCCCAGGCCTTCGTCAGCAGCTCGAGCGCTGCCTTCGACGCGCCGTAGGCGGCCATGCCCGGGTTGCCGAAACTCGCGACCATGGTCGAGACGTTGACGATCGCGCCCGAGCCGCGCTCGATCATCCCGGGGATGAACGCCGCCGCCAACGTGAACGGGGCGATCACGTTGAAGTCGAACACGGACCGCACCTCATCGAGCACGATCTCGTGCGTCGCTCCGAACGGGAAGATGCCGGCGTTGTTGACGAGCACGTCGACATCGCCGGCAGCGGCCGCCAACCGCTGCGCGCCATCTGGTTGCGCGAGGTCGACCGCGATGAATCGCGCCCGCCCGCCCTCGGACTCGATCGCGTCGACGACCTCTCGCCCACGCGCCTCATCCCGGCCGGTGACGATCACCTCCGCGCCCTCGCGCCCGAACGTCTCGGCGGCAGCCCGCCCGATCCCTGACGTGCTGCCGGTGACGAGCACGGTCTTTCCAGCAAAGCTCATGTGCGCTCCCTTGTTACATGGACTAAATAGTCCAAGTTCGGTTTGAAGCGGAGCCTAGCACGATGTGGACTAATCAGTCCAAGTTCGACTAGACTCGTCGTCATGAGCACCACCCCGAGGACCGCGCGAGGCCGTGCGACGCGAGAGCGAATCGTCCGCGCCGCGACCGACCTGATCACGCAGGCGGGCGTCGCCGACACCTCGCTCGACGATGTGCGCGATCGCGCGCAGGTGTCAAAGAGCCAGCTGTATCTGTACTTCCCGGACCGGGAGGCGCTGCTGCGCGAGGTCGCGGGGTCGACCTGCGAGATGGTGCTCGAGGGCCAGGAGGAGGCCCTTCACGGCTTCGACACGATCACGGGCATCGAGCGCTACCTGGACGCGCTCGTCGATCTGCAGGTCACGCAGGAGACGCCCACCGGGTGCCCGATCGCGACGCTCGCCGGACAGCTCGCCGACCGCGACGAGCGAACCCGGCTGATCCTCGCCGACGGTCTTGCCCGTTGGGAGCAGGGGCTGCGCGAGGGACTGAAGGCGATGGCGCAGCGCGGCGAGTTGCGGGCCGACGCCGACCCATGTCTGCTGGCCAATCAGACGCTCGCGATCCTCCAGGGCGGTTTGCTGCTCGCGCACGTCCGGCGAGACCCGGGACAGATGCGGATCGCCGCCGACACGGTGCTGGCGGTCGTCAAGGCGGCGCTGGCGTAGCCGCGCCGATGAGGCGCGATTACTCGTCCAGCAGCTCCAGCAGCCCGACCTCGTCGATCACGGCGACGCCTAGCTTCTCGGCCTTGGCGAGCTTTGAGCCCGCGGCGTCGCCCGCGACAACGTAGTCGGTCTTCTTCGACACCGACCCCGTGACCCGCCCACCGGCGCCGACGATCCGCTCGGTCGCCTCCTCACGAGTGAGATCGGGGAGCGTCCCGGTCAGCACCAGCGTCTTGCCGGCGAGCGGCCCCTCGCCCGGCGGCGGCCCCTCGACCGTCAACGTCAGGCCCTCGTCGCGCAGGTCATGCAGCAGCGAGCGCATCTGCTGGTCGGCGAGCTGATCGTGGATCACCGTCGCCATCTTGGGGCCGACGCCCTGCACCTGCTCGATCGCCTCGGGATCGGCGTCCAGCAGCGCGTCCAACCCTCGGAAGTGCTGCGCGAGGTTGCGGCCGGTCACGTACCCGACCTCCTCGATGCCGACCCCGAACAGCACCCTGCCGAACGGCTGCCGCTTGGACGCCTCGATCGCGCGCACGAGCTTGCCCGCCGAAACCTCTCCGAACCCCTCCTGCGACGCGATCTGCTCGGCCGTCAGCCGGTAGAAGTCGGCGGCGGTCCGCACCCAGCCCAGCCGCATGAACAGGTCGACCTGCTTCTCGCCGAGACCGTCGATGTCCATTGCAGCGGCGAAGTGCTTGAGCAGTTGCCAGCGGCGGCCGGCGCAGTCGCGGTTGGGGCAGCGGGTGAAGACCGAGTCCTCCGGCTTGACCGTCGGCGTGTCGCACACGGGGCAGCGCTCCGGCGGCGCCGACGGCGCCGGCCGGTCCGCGTGCTCGGCTACGTGCGGCGCCGGTGACAGCACCTGCGGGATCACGTCGCCGGCGCGCAACACGATCACGTCCTCGCCGGCACGGATGTCCTTGCGGACGAGGTCCTCCTCGTTGTGCAGCGTCGCGAGCTTGATCGTGACGCCCGCGACCTGGACGGGCTCGAGCATCGCGTACGGGTGCAGGTCGCCGAACTTCCCGGGGTTCCAGCCGATCGACCGCAGCTTCGTGACCGCCGTCGTCGGCGGGAACTTCCACGCGATCGCCCAGCGCGGGTCGCGCCCCACGACCCCCAGCCGGCGCTGCAGCTCGGCCGAGTTGACCTTGACGACGACGCCGTCGATCTCGAACTCCAGCGAGCCCCGGCGCTGTTCCCACGCGCGACACTGCTCGACGACCTCGTCCTCGGTCGCCAGCAGCTGCACATCGGGGTGGACCGGGAACCGGTGCGCGCGCAGCCACTGCAGCGACTCCCAGTGCGAGTCAAACGAGATCCCGTCGGTGACCCCGATCTGGTAGGCCCAGAACGACAGCGGCCGCTCCGCGGCAAGCTTGGGATCGAGCTGGCGAATCGTGCCCGCCGCCGAGTTGCGCGGATTCATGAACGTCGACAGGCCGCGCTCCGCGCGCCGCTCGTTGAGCGCGGCGAAGTCCGGCAGCGACATGTACACCTCGCCGCGGACCTCGACCAGCGCCGGCGGGTCGTCGATCTCCAGGCGCATCGGGATCGAGCCGATCGTGCGGATGTTGTGGCTGACGTCCTCGCCGATCTCCCCATTGCCGCGGGTCGCGCCCCGCTCGAAGCGACCGTCGCGGTACAGCAGCGACATCGCCAATCCGTCGATCTTCGGCTCGGCGACGAACTCGAACTGCGGGTCCTCGATCCCCTCCCGCGCCAGGTGGTTGCGCATCCGCTGCACCCATGCGCGCAGCTCCTCGGCCGAGCGCGCGTTGGCCAGCGACAGCATCTGCTGGGGATGGCGGACCTTGACGAGGTCGGAGACGGGCTCGCCGCCGGTCCGCTGCGTCGGCGAGTCCGGCGTCACCAGCTCCGGATGCTCGGCCTCGATCGCGCGCAGCTCGTCGAGCAGCGCGTCGTAGGCGTCGTCGCCGATCTCGGGATCGTCGAGCACGTAGTAGCGGTAGCCGTGGTGCTCGAGCTCGGTCCGCAGCTCGGCGGCGCGCCTGATCGGGTCGGTGGTCTTCGCCGTGGCCATGCCTATCGAATCCTAAGACGCGTGAGGACGGCTCAACTCATCGCAAAGGACCGCCCGCTCGCGGCCCCCAACGCCACGACGCAGGCGAACATTGGCGCGAGCCGGTGCATAGTGCACCGGTTGGCGCCATAGTTCCCACCCCGCCCCGGCCCGACGCGGCGCACGCGGCGGCGGGCGTCAGGTGACTTCGTTAGCGGCGGGCGCCAGCAGCCGCCCGAGGTCGTAGCCCGTCAGCGCCTCGATGTCCTCCCCGTACGTGAGGTCGAAGTGGATCGGCGTCACCGCGATCAGCCCCCGCGAGATCGCGGCCAGGTCGGTGCCGATCTCGTCGCGCTCGTAGTCGGCCTCGCCGTAGATCCGGAACTGGCGGCCGCCGTCCTCGGTGCGCAGCAGCGACAGCTCGTCGCGGTACACGCGCTTGCCCAGCCGCGCGACCTCGACCCCGGTCGGCTGCCCGCCGGGCACGTTGATGTTCAACAGCGTGCCGGCCGACAGCGGCAGCTCGCGCAGCCCGGACACGAGCCGGGCGGTGAAGGCGGCGGCGTGCTCGAACGAGAACGCCGTGCCGGCGCGGAAGTCGAGCTCGCTTGCCGCCGACTGCTGCGAGACCGCGATCCCCGGCAGCCCCAGCACCAGCGCCTCGAGCGCGGCCGCGACCGTGCCCGAGTAGGTGATGTCGTCGCCGAGGTTGGAGCCATGGTTGATGCCCGAGACGACGAGGTCGGCCTCAAAGCCCTCGATCAGGCCGAGGTTCGCCAGCCGCACGCAGTCGACCGGGGTCCCGTCGGTCGCGTAGCCGACGGTGCCGTCGGCGAACTGCACGTCGCGCACCCACAGCGGCCGCCGGGTCGTGATCGAGCGCGCCATCGCCGAGCGGTTGCCGTCGGGCGCGATCACCGCCAGCTCGACACCCGGCACGGTCAGCAGCTGCCGGCGCAGCGCCTGCAGGCCGTCGGCATCGATCCCGTCGTCGTTGGTGAGCAGCACGCGCATCGCTGCGTTCATCCTAGGCGCCGGCCGGCCGTCGCCGGCGCCCCACCGAAGACGTGGGCAGCGACCCGGAGGAGCCTCCGTTCCCCTCCGGGTCGCAGCCGCCCCCAACCGTCTTGCTGCCCCCGATGTTGCCTGGCAAGATCTTAGGTTTTCGGGAGCTTTTGGTCGATCTGGATATGTGTCGAGGCCTCCAGTTCGCCATTCGGGCCGCCATCGAGCACCCGTCCACCGCCGTATCCGACCCCGACCAGCTCCAGTCCATGCGGCGGAGCCGTCGGCCCGGCCTCGTCGCGCGGGCGGCCGTCCAGCAGCTCGACGAACCGCTGCAGCGAGCGTCGGCCCTGCGCGACCTCGAGCATCGTCCCGACGAGCACGCGGATCATGTTGCGCATGAACGCGTCGGCCTCGATCTCGAACGCCAACGCGTCCGCGCTGACCTCCCGCCAGCGCGCGACGAGCACGTCCCGGTCAAACCGCACGTGCTCGGTCTGCGTCGGCGTGAACGCGGTGAAGTCGTGACTGCCGCACACGACCGATGCGCACTCGTCCAGCAGCGCACGGTCGACCGGGTGCGGCCAGTGGACGGACCGCCGCCGCCAGAACGGGCTGCGCACCTGACGCATCAGCAGCCGGTAGCGGTAGGCGCGGCTGGTCGCATCGAAGCGGGCGTTGAAGCCGGCCGGCGCCGGCACGCACGTAAGCACCGCGACGTCGTAGGGCAGCAGCGCGTTCAGCGTCTGCACGCTCGCCGGCTCGCCCTCGTAGCTGGCGACCTGGCCGGACGCGTGCACGCCCGCGTCGGTGCGGCCCGCGACCGTCAGCCGCACGTGCTCGCGGCGCAGCGCGATCGCCAGCGCCCGTTCGAGCTCGCCCTGCACGGTCCGCAGGCCCGGCTGCGCCGACCAGCCGGAGAATTCGGTGCCGTCGTACTCGATCAGCAGCCGGGCAACCGCGGGTGGGTGGGTATCCGATTCACCCCCGGCCGGCTCGCGCCCCGCGCTCGGCCCCACCCGTCTAGACGAGCTCGAGCAGGACCATCTCGGTCGAGTCCGAGCGACGCGGCCCGAGCTTCAGGATCCGCGTGTAGCCGCCCTGGCGCTCCACGTAGCGCGGGGCGATCTCCTCGAACAGCTTGTACACCGTGAACTTGTCCTGGCCGAGCGCCGACAGCGCCTGGCGCCGCGCGTGCAGATCGCCGCGCTTGCCGAGCGTGATCAGCTTCTCGAGCTCGGGCTTGACGGCCTTGGCCTTGGCCTCGGTCGTCTGGATCCGCTCGTGCTCGATGACCTCTTTGGACAGGTTCATCAGCAGCGACTTGCGGTGCGAGGACGAACGGCTGAGCTGGTAACGCTGACGCTGATGGCGCATGGGAGTGGTGGTGGGGGCGGGTGGCGGGAAAGGAGCTTAGTCGTTGCGCAGCGACAGGCCCCGCGCGTGCAGGGTCTCGATCACTTCGTCGATCGACTTCTTGCCGAAGTTCGGGATCGCGTTGAGCTCGCCCTCGGTCTTGGAGACGAGGTCGCCGACGGTCTGTATCCCCGCCCGCTTGAGGCAGTTGTAGGACCGAACGCCGAGCTCGAGCTCCTCGATCAGGATGTCGTCCATCGCGTTCGGCGGACGCGTGGCGGCGCCGCCGCCGTTGATCGCGCCCGGATCGAGCATCCCCGCGGCATTGACGTCGCGCAGTTCGACGACACGGTCGGCGTCGGTGAAGATCGCCAGCTGCGAGATCAGGATCTCGGCGGCCTCGCGCAGCGCCGCCTGCGGGTCGATCGAGCCGTCGGTCTCGATGTCGAGCGTGAGCTTGTCGAAGTCGGTCTTCTGGCCGACGCGCGCCTGCTCGACGTTGTAGGCGACGCGGCGCACGGGCGAGAAGATCGAGTCGATCGGGATCACGCCGATCGGCTGGTCGGGCGACTTGTTCTCCTCGGCCGGCCGGTAGCCGCGGCCGCGGCCGATCGTCAGGTACACCTCGAGCTTGGTCTTGCGCTCGAGCGTCGCGATGTGCGCGTCGGGGTTGAGGATCTCCACGCCCGACGGCAGGTCGATGTCCTTGGCGGTGATGTCGCCGGGGCCGGTGACGACCAGCGGCGCCTCGATCTCGGTGGCGTCCGAGTGCATCCGGCAGACGATGCCCTTGAGGTTCAGGACGATGTCGGTGACGTCCTCCTTGACGCCCTGGATCGTCGAGAACTCGTGCGCGACCCCCTCGATGCGGACGCTGGTGACCGCCGCGCCGGCGAGCGACGACAGCAGCACGCGCCGCAACGAGTTGCCGAAGGTGTAGCCGAACCCGCGGTCCAGTGGCTCGATCGTGAACGATCCGCGGGTATCGTCGGCCGACTCGGCGGAGATTCGGGGGACTTGGAAGTCAAGCATCACACGTTCCTAACATCGTGTTTTTGGGGGGGCCGCTGACGCGGCCCTGTTGTTCGCCGCCGGTAGGTCCTCGCGACCCCGGCTCGCAACTCGGATTACTTGGAGTACAGCTCGACGATCAGCTGCTCCTGCACCGGTGCCGCGATCTCGCGACGCTCGGGCTTGCGGAGCACCTTGGCCGTCAGCGACTCGAAGTCGGCCTGCAGCCATGCGGGGACCTGACCGGTCAGCTCGGTCGCATCCTGGATGACCTGGTTGGCGGTCGACTTCGGATGGATCGCGATCACGTCGTTGTCCTTCAGCTGGTAGCTGGGGATGTTCACCCGGCGCCCGTTGACGGTCCAGTGGCCGTGCAGGATCAACTGCCGCGCCTGGCGCCGCGAGGCGGCAAAGCCGAGGCGGACGAGGACGTTGTCGAAGCGGCACTCGAGCATCCGCAGCAGGTTCTCGCCGGTCACGCCCGACTGCCGCGACGCCTTCGTGTAGTAGTTGCGGAACTGGCTCTCGAGCACACCGTAGTAGCGCTTGGCCTTCTGCTTCTCACGCAGCTGAACGCGGTACTCCGACTGCTTCTGGCGGCCGCGGCCGTGGTCGCCGGGCGGGTACGAGCGCCGCTCGACGCCGCACTTGTCGGTCAGGCAGCGCTCGCCCTTGAGAAACAGCTTCTGTCCCTCACGGCGGCACTGCTTGCACTGTGCACCTGTATCGCGCGCCATCTCGTCAGACCCTCCTGCGCTTGCGCGGGCGGCAGCCGTTGTGTGCCTGCGGCGTCACGTCGCGCACGCCGGTCACCTCGAGGCCGGCGGCCTGCAGCGAGCGGATCGCGGTCTCGCGACCCGAGCCCGGGCCCTTGACGAACACTTCGACCTTCTGCAGCCCGTGCTCCAGCCCCTTGCGGGCGGCGGCGTCGGCGGTCACCTGCGCGGCGAACGGCGTCGACTTGCGCGAGCCCTTGAAGCCGGCTCCGCCGGCGGACTCCCAGGCGATCACGTTGCCCTCGCGATCGGTCAGCGACACGATCGTGTTGTTGAACGAGGTCTTGATGTGCGCCTGGCCGACGGGGATGTTCTTGCGGACGCGGCGACGGCCGCGCTGAGGACGACGAGGAGCCGGCATTACTTCTTGCCCGCCTTCTTCTTGCCCGCGACCTGCAGCCGCTTCGGGCCCTTGCGCGTGCGCGCATTGGTCTTCGTGTTCTGGCCGCGCACCGGCAGCCCGCGACGGTGACGCAGGCCGCGGTAGCAGCCGATCTCCTGCAGACGCTTGATGTTCTGCGAGCGCTCGCGGCGCAGGTCGCCCTCGACCATCAGCGTCGAGTCGATCAGGTCACGAAGCTTGACGACCTCCTCTTCTGTCAAATCGCGAACCTTGCGGTCGGGCTCGATCCCGGCCTTCGCGAGCAGCTCGTTGGAGGTGGAGCGGCCGATCCCGTAGATGTATGTGAGGCCGACTTCGACCCGCTTGTTGAGGGGGATGTTGATCCCCGAGATGCGCGCCATTACCCCTGCCGCTGCTTGTGACGGGGGTTGGAGCAGATCACGAGCACCCGCCCGTGGCGGCGGATGATCTTGCACTTCTCGCACATCGGCTTGACCGAGGGACGTACCTTCACGCTGAAATCACGCTCTTTTGGCTCAAAATCTTGTTTCTGTGGATCCTCGCCGGGGCTCTGGCGACCGTTGCGGTCGCCGCTACCTCGACGAAGCGACGGTGCCCAGCGCCTTGCTCGGCACGCTGAGGCCGCAGCGAGGGATGTTAGCAACGTCGTCCGGTCGTCCGTCCGGACGTTGCGCTAGGCAGGCGTTAGGCGGACGTTAGGCCGCGGCCCGGCCGCTAGACACCTCGCGCCACGGGGTCAGCACCCGCGGACCGTCGGCGGTGACCGCGATCGTGAACTCGAAATGGGCGGCCAGCGAGCCGTCCTGGGAGAAGATCGACCAATGGTCGTCGGCGACGCGGATCGCGTGGCGGCCGGCGGTCACCATCGGCTCGATCGCGAGCACCATCCCCTCCTCCAGCTCGACGCCCGAGCCGGGCGCGCCGTAGTTTGGGATCTGCGGGTCCTCATGCATCTCGCGCCCGATCCCGTGGCCGACGAGCGAGCGCACGATCGACAGCCCCTCGGCCTCGACGTGGGTCTGGATCGCGTGGCCGATGTCGCCGAGGTGGTTGCCCGCGACGACCGTCGGGACCGCGACCATCAGCGACTCCTCGGTGACGCGCAGGAGCTTGGCGGCGACCGGGCTGACCGGACCGACGGGGAAGGTCCGCGCCGCGTCGGCGACCCACCCGTCGAGCACGACGCCGATGTCGACCGAGAGGATGTCGCCGCGCCGCAACTTGTAGCGACCGGGGATTCCGTGCACGATCATGTCGTTGGGCGACGCGCAGATGGACCCCGGAAAGCCGCGGTAGCCCTTGAACGCCGGCGTCGCGCCCTGCGAGCGGATGAACCGCTCGGCCGCCTCGTCGAGCTCCTTGGTGGTGACGCCAGGGCGGATCTTGCCCTGCAGGAGGTTCATCGTGCGCACGAGGATCGTGCCCGCCGCGGCCATCCGCTCGATCTCCTCCGGTGACTTCTTGATGATCATCTGCGTCTCACACTAGTGACCCGGCACGCGGTCGGGCCGCCCTCGGCAGCGGTTGCGGCTACACGTCCTCCTCGAGCCGCAGCGTCGCGATCACCGCGCGGATGTGGTCGTGCACGTCGGCCGGCTCGCGGGTGCCATCGATCTGCCGCAACAGCCCGCGCTCGTCGTAGTAGTCGACCAGCGGCTTGGTCTTCTCGTGATAGACGACGAGCCGGTTGCGAATCACGTCGGGCTGGTCATCGTCGCGCTGGATCAGCCGCGAGCCGTCCTGGTCGCAGACGCCCTCCCGCTTGGGCGGGTCGAACTCGACGTGGTAGTTGTGCCCGGCCTTGATGCACACGCGCCGGCCCGACAGGCGGCGGATGACCTCCTCGTCGGGCACGTCGATCAGCAGCGCCGCGGTCACCCGCCGGTGGAGCTCTGAGAGCTGGCGATCGAGCGCCTGCGCCTGCTCGATCGTGCGCGGGAAGCCGTCGAGGATGAAGCCGTCCTGGGCGTCTGACTCCTGCAGCCGCGCGGCCGCCATCGCGACGATCAGGTCATCGGGAACGAGGTCGCCCGCGTCCATGTACCCCTTCGCCTGCTTGCCGAGCTCGGTCTGCTCGGCGACGTTGGCGCGCAGCATGTCGCCGGTCGAGATGAACGGCAGCTGAAAGTCGCTTGTCAACCGCTCGGCCTGCGTGCCCTTGCCGGCGCCCGGTGGCCCGAACAGGATCAGGTTGAGCTCGGTCGACATGCGGCCCATCACTGTATCGGTCGGGGTGTCGGCGTGACGGACGGGCGCGACCGCATCGACGGCGCCTGTGACCACCGTCTGACGGGGTCGGTTGCTCGTCGCCGAGCGCGCTGAAGGCGTGGGTCGACCACCTCGTCGCGCCCGTGCGCTTCGTAGGCGCCGACACACCGGACCGAACTTCCGCAAATTACTGCGGAGGGTCCGCAGTTTCCTGCGGAGGAACTCCGGGCCGGCGCCACTCCACGGGACCAAATCGATGACTGCGGGCCCCAGCCCGGGTCCATAGCGATATGACCAAAGTCACCTCACACATCTCGATCTCGCTCGACGGCTTCGTCGCCGGCCCCGAGCAGAGCCCTGACAATCCCCTCGGCATCGGCGGCGAACGGCTGCACGAGTGGGCGATCGCGACCCACGAGTGGCAGCGCCAGCACGGCAGCGGCACCGGCGAGGCGTCGGCCGACTCCGACGTGATCGCCGCGAGCGTACGCAACGTCGGCGCCTACGTGATGGGCCGCAACATGTTCGGCGGCGGCCCCGGGGGCTGGGAGGAGAGCTGGCGCGGCTGGTGGGGCGAGGAGCCGCCCTTCCACCTGCCGGTGTTCGTGCTCACCCACCACGAGCGCGCGCCGCGGCAGATGCGGGGCGACACCACGTTTCACTTCGTCACCGGCGGCGTCGCCGAGGCAGAGCGCCGCGCGCGGGAAGCTGCCGGGGACCGCGACGTCTCGGTCATCGGCGGCGCCACCGCGATCCAGCAGTTCCTGGCGGCCGGCCGGCTCGACGAGCTGCAGCTGCACGTCGTGCCGGTGCTGCTCGGCGCGGGCGAGCGGCTGCTCGTCAACTGCGGCGAGCCGACGCTCGAGCCGACCGAGGTCGTCGCCTCGCCGCGCGTCACGCACATCACCTATCGCGTGCGCTGACCGGACGATTCACGCGCGCCCGGGCGCGGGCTATTTCAAGAAGCCCTCGTAGTTGCGCATCATCAGCTGCGCCTCGAGCTGTTTCATCGTGTCCAGCGCAACGCCGATCACGATCAGGATCGAGGTGCCGCCGAACGCGAAGCCGGCGCCGGTCTGCGAGATCAGGATCGTCGGCAGCGCCGCCACGAGCGCAAGGAAGATCGCGCCCGGGAACGTCAGGCGCGCGAGGATGCGATCGAGGAACTCGGCCGTCGGTCGCCCCGGTCTGATGCCGGGGATGAAGCCGCCGGCCTTGCGCAGGTTGTCGGCCTGGTCGACCGGGTTGAACGTGACCGCCGTGTAGAAGTAGGTGAACACCAAGATCAGCAGCGACTCGCCGGCGACGTACTGCCAGCCGCCGGGGCTGAAGAAGTTCGCCATGTGGGTCCAGAAGTCGTTGCGGTTGTGGCCGATCATCTGGCCGAGGGTCGGCGGGATCGCCATCACCGAGGCGGCGAAGATCACCGGGATCACGCCCGCCATGTTGACCCGCAGCGGCAGGTAGGTCTGGCCGCCCTGGGTCATGCGCCGGCCGATCACGCGCTTGGCGTACTGGACCGGGATCCGCCGCTGGCCCTCCTGCACGAACACGATCGCGGCGACGACGCCGATCGCGATGAACGGCATCATCACCTTGAACGTCTGGTTCGGGGTCGTCCACCACGAGTTCAGCCCGCTCGGGATGCGGGCCACGATCGAGGCGAAGATCAGCAGCGAGATGCCGTTGCCGATCCCCTTCTGGGTGATCAGCTCGCCCATCCACATCAGCAGCACCGCGCCCGAGGTCAGCGTGATCACGATCAGGAAGACCTTCGCGAGCGTGAAGTTGTGGATCAGCACCACGCCGGCCTGGTTCTGGAAGCTGCGGAACAGGAACACCTCGCCGATCGACTGCGCGAACGCCAGCCCGACGGTCAGGTAGCGCGTGTACTGGGTGATCCGCTGTTGGCCGACCTCGCCCTCCTTGGAGAGCTTCTCCAGCGATGGCACCGCCACCTGCAGGATCTGCAGGATGATCGATGCGGTGATGTAGGGCATGATCCCCAGCGCGAAGATCGCCAGGCGCCCGAGCGAGCCGCCCGAGAACAGGTTGAGCAGCCCGAGCACGCTGTTGCCGCCGAGCTGGTTGGAGATGCTCTTGATCGCGGTCTCGTTGATCCCCGGCGCGGGGATGTAGGTCCCGAGCCGGTACAGCAGCAGGATCGCCGCCGTGAACAGGATCTTGTTGCGGATCTCCCCGATCCTGAATGCCCCGAGGATCGTGCCGATCATCGCGGTTGACTCTAGCTGTCGAGGGTCTGGCAGGTGCCGCCTGCGGCCTCGATGGCCTCCCGGGCGGACTTTGAGAAACCGTGCGCGTGCACGGTCAGCGCCTTCGACAGCGAGCCCTTGCCGAGCACCTTGACCGGGATCTCGCGCCGCGTCGCCAGCCCGGCGGCCTTCAGCGTCTCGGGCGTGACCGACGCGCCGGCGTCGAAGCGCCGCTCGAGATCGGACAGGTTGACCGGCTGCGTGCGGGTGCGAAACGGCTCGAACGGCATCGACTTGCGCATATGCGGACCGCGCAGCTTGCGCATCCGCATGTGGATCGGCATCTGGCCGCCCTCGAAGCGGGCGCGACGCTTGGCGCCCGAGCGCGCGCCGTAGCCCTTCTGGCCACGGCCGGCGGTCTTGCCGGTGCCCGAGCCCTCGCCGCGGCCGACGCGTTTGCGCGCCTTGCGCGAGCCGGGGGCGGGCGCCAGGTTGTGCAGCCCGATCCGCTCGTCGGTGGCCCGCGTCTGCTCCGGGGAACCGGCGCTCATGACTCCTGCACCTCGACCAGGTGGCGGACCTTGTGAATCATCCCTCGCGCCTGCGGGGTGTCGGCGACCTCGACCGTGTGACCGATGCGACGCAGCCCGAGCGAGCGCAGCGTGTCGAGCTGGCGCCGGTCACAGCCGTTACGCGACTTGCGCTGCGTGACCTTGAGGCTCACGACACGCCCGCCGTGTCGGGCTCGACGACCGCATCTGAGTCGCCACCGAGATGCTCGCCGTCCTCGGGCTCGTCGGTGAGCCCGAGCACCGCGTTGATCGACAGCCCGCGCAGCTCGGCGACCTCGTCGGGGGTGCGCAGCGACTCCAACCCGGCCATCGTGGCCTTGACCAGGTTGATCGGGTTCTGCGAGCCCAGCGACTTCGACAGGATGTCGTGGATCCCGGCAAGCTCGAGCACCGCGCGCACGCCACCGCCGGCGATCACGCCGGTGCCGGGGGCGGCGGGCTTGAGCAGCACCCGCCCGGAGCCGAACACGCCGGTCGTCATGTGGGTGATCGTCGATCCGTGCTTGGGCACGCGATAGAGGTTCTTCTTGGCCCGCTCGACGCCCTTCTGGATCGCGACCGGGACCTCGTTGGCCTTGCCGTAGCCGATCCCGACGACGTCGCGCTCGTCGCCGACGACGACCAGCGCCGTGAACGAGAAGCGGCGGCCGCCCTTGACGACCTTGGCGACGCGGTTGATCTCCACCACGCGCTCCTGGAGGTCGAGGCCCTGCGCTGAGACTGTGCGATCGATTGCCATCTGAAGTGTCCGAGGGTAGCGGGGAGAGTGTTGTCGCGAGGTTGATGCGGCGGCCGCGGAACGCGCGCCGACTAGAGCGTCAGGCCGCCCTCGCGCGCGCCCTCGGCCAGCGCCTGGACGCGTCCGTGGTACTGGTAGCCGCCGCGGTCGAACACGGCCACCTCGATGCCGGCGGCCTTCGCGCGCTGCGCCAGCAGCTCGCCCGCCTTGCGGGCCTGCTCGGAGGGCTTGAGCGAACGCAGCTCGGGCTCGGTCCAGTTGACGGCGGCCAGGGTACGGCCGGCGTCGTCGTCGATCAGCTGCGCGAAGATGCCGCGATTGGAGCGGAACACCGAGATCCGCGGCCGCTGCGCGGAGCCGCGCACCTTCGCGCGGACGCGGCGGCGGCGGCGCAGGCGCGCCGCGGGCTTGGTCTGCACGGTCATGCGCGCTTGCCCACCTTCCGGGCGACGTACTCGCCCTCGTAGCGGATCCCCTTGCCCTTGTAGGGCTCGGGCTTGCGCTGCTTGCGGATGTAGGCCGCGACCTCGCCGACCTGCTGCTTGGAGGCCCCGCGCACCGTGATCCGCGTCGGCTGCGGCACCTCGAACTCGATCCCCTCCGGCGCCTTGACCGAAATCGCATGCGAGTAGCCGAGCGCGAGCTCCAGGTCACGGCCCTTGAGCTGGGCGCGATAGCCGACGCCCTGGATCTCCAGGCGCTTCTCGAAGCCGTCGGTGACGCCGGTGACCATGTTGGCGATCAGCGTCCGCGTGAGCCCGTGCAGCGCGCGGTGCTCGCCGCGGTCGGTAGGACGGCTGACGGTCAGCGTGCCGTCTGCCTGCTCGATGATCATGTCGCGGTTGACCCGCTCCGACAGCTCGCCCTTGGGGCCGTTGACGGTGACGCGCTCTGGCTCGATCGCGATCGTCACACCCGAGGGCACTGCGATGGGTTGTCTGCCGATTCGTGACATCTACTGAGCTTCCAGTGATTACCAGACCTTCGCCACGACCTCGCCGCCGACGCCCGCCTGGCGAGCCTCGTGGCCGGTCATGATCCCCTGGGAGGTCGAGATGATCGCGGTCCCCATCCCGCCCTGGATGCGCGGGATGTGCTTGTGGTCGACGTACGTGCGCCGGCCGGGGCGGGACACGCGCTGGATCCCCGAGATCACCGGCTTGCGGTCGGCGGTGTACTTGAGCGTCACCGTCAGCTCCTCGCCCGGCTTGTCGCCGGCCGGCTCCGCGACGTCGTAGCCCTCGATGTAGCCCTGCTCCGACAGGATCCGCGCGAGCTCGCGCTTCAGCCGCGAGGACGGGATCGTGACGTCGTGGTGCTGGGCGCGCGCGGCGTTGCGCAGGCGCGTGAGGAAGTCGGCGACTGGGTCGGTCATCGACATCGCTACCAGCTCGACTTCGTCATCCCGGGGATGTATCCGTTGTGCGCGAGCTCGCGCAGGCAGATCCGGCAGACGCCGAACTTGCGGTACACCGCGCGAGCGCGGCCGCACCGCCGGCAGCGGGTGTAACCCCGGGTCTTGTACTTGGGGGTCCGCTGCTGGCGGACGCGCTGTGAAACCTTTGCCACTGTGCTCCTAATCCATTTACGCGGTCGCCGCTGTGCGACCGTCCTTACGGAACGGCATCCCCAGCGCCTCGAGCAGCGCGAAGGACTCCGCGTCGGAGACGCCGTTGGTCGTGATCGTGATGTCCAGGCCGCGGACCTGGTCGATCTCGTCGTAGTCGATCTCGGGGAAGATGATCTGCTCGCGGACGCCGAGCGAGTAGTTGCCGCGCCCGTCGAACGCGCGCGGGTTCAGGCCGCGGAAGTCGCGGATCCGCGGGATCGCGATCGACATCAGCCGGTCCAGGAACTCGTAGGAGCGGTCGCCGCGCAGCGTCACCGCGACGCCGACCGGCATCCCCTCGCGCAGCTTGAACTGGGCGATCGACTTGCGCGCGCGCCGGACGCTGGGCTGCTGGCCGGTGATCGTGCGCAGCTGGTCGGTCGCGGCCTCGAGCACCTTGGAGTCCTGCTTGGCGTCGCCGCAGCCCATGTTGACCGTGACCTTCTCGATCTTCGGGGCCTGCATCACGCTCGAGTAGCCGAAGCGCTCCACCAGCTGCGGGCGGATCTCCTCCAGGTATCTCGTCTTCAGTCTCGCGGTGGCCATTTCACTAGTCCAATCTCTGCCCGCTGCGCTTGGCGATGCGCACGCGCCGTCCGTCCACGACCTCGATCCCGACCCGGGTCGGCTTGTCGTCCTTGGGGTCGATCAGCATCACGTTGGAAACGTGGATCGGACCCTCGCGCTCGATCACCCCGCCCGCCGTCTGACCGCCTGCGGTCTGCTGCGGACGCTGGTGTCGCTTGATCATATTCAGGCCCTCGACGTAGACGCGATCCTTCTTGGGCTCGACGCGCAGCACCTTGCCGCGCTTGCCGCGGTCCTTGCCGCCGATCACGATCACCTGGTCGTCGGTGCGAATCCGTGCGGGCATGGTCAGAGCACCTCCGGGGCCAGGGAGACGATCTTCATGAAGTTGCGCTCGCGCAGCTCGCGCGCGACCGGCCCGAAGATGCGCGTGCCGCGCGGGTTGTTCTGCGCGTCGATCAGCACCGCCGCGTTCTCGTCGAACGCGATGTAGGTGCCGTCGTCGCGGCCGTAGGACTTCTTCGTGCGCACGACGACCGCGGTCACGACCTCGCCCTTCTTGACCGCGCCCTGCGGGTTGGCGGTCTTGACGGTGGCGGTGATCGTGTCGCCGACGCCGGCGTAGCGGCGCTTGGAACCGCCGCGGACGCGGATCACGAGGATCTCGCGCGCGCCGGAATTGTCGGCGACGCGAAGCCGCGTCTCGTTCTGGATCACTTCGCCCGCTCCACGACGTCGATCAGGCGCCAGCGCTTGGTGCGCGACAGCGGACGCGCCTCACGCACCGTGACCATGTCGCCGATGTGCGCGTCGTTTGACTCGTCGTGCGCGTGCAGCGTCTGCGAGGTGCGGACGATCTTCTGGTAGCGGCGGTGACGCCGGGCGACGTCGATCCGGACCGTGATCGTCTTGTCGGCCTTGTCGGAGACGACCACGCCCTGGCGGACCTTCTGGGTGCCGGCGACGTGCTCGCGCGGCGGCGTGGGCACGCGCGAGTGCGCCTGCGCCTTGTACTTGGCGGTCGCCTTGGCGCGACCCGCGCGGCGCGTGGCGGCCTTCGCGGCGCGAATCGCGTCGCGCTCGGCCTGTCGCTCCTCCGGGCTCATCGCGCCGCGCGGGGCGGCCTTCGCGGCCTTTGTGGCCCGCGCGCGAGCGCGGCGCTCCTTGGGAGCGAGCACCTCCTCGGCGGCCTCCGCGGACACGCCTGCCGTGTCGGGCTGGGCCACCGCGGCATCGGACGCCTCGGCCTCGGTCGCCTCCTCGGCGACGGCGTCCGTCGGCTCGCTTGCGGGCTCCTGCGCGTCGGTTGGCGTGTCGTCAGTTGTGGTGTCTTCCTCTTCAGCCATATCTCTATGCGTCGATCTCTCGTTCACGTGCCACCGTCAGCGCCCGCGCGATCTCGCGCTTGGCGCGCTTGAGGCTGGCGGTGTTGTCCAGCTCGCCGGTGGCGTGCTGGAAGCGCAACCCGAACAGCTCCTTGCGAGCGGTGTCGAGGTGCTCGGCGAGCTCGATGTCGGTGTAGTCACGCAACTCGCTGGCGCGCGGCATCAGGCGTCCTCCCGCATCACGAACTTGGTCCGCACCGGCAGCTTGTGGCCGGCCAGGCGCATCGCCTCCCGGGCGAGGTCCTCGGGCACGCCGGCGAGCTCGAACATCACGCGACCGGGCTTGACGACCGCGACCCAGCCCTCGGGCGAGCCCTTGCCCGAGCCCATCCGGGTCTCGGCGGGCTTCTTCGTGTAGGGCTTGTCGGGGTAGACGTTGATCCACACCTTGCCGCCGCGCTTGATCTTGCGGGTCATCGCGATTCGGGCGGCCTCGATCTGGCGATTGGTGAGCCAGCCGGCGTCCATCGCCTTCAGCCCGTACTCGCCGAACTGGACCTTGACCTGTCCGCGGGAGAGCCCGGACCTTCGGCCGCGGTGCTGCTTGCGGTGCTTGACGCGCTTGGGAGACAGCATCTAGCTCGCGCCTCCTCCGGAGCTCGGAGCGCCGCCGCCGGATCCACCGCTCGGGGCGCCGCCACCGCCGCCGTTCGGGCGCGGGCCGCGGCCACCGCCGCCCTGGCCACCGCCACCGGCGCGACCCGGGCCATTCCCGCGTCCACGGCCGCCGCCTTGGCCGCGACCACCGCCGCCGCCATAGCCGCCACGGCCACCGCCGCCGCCCTGGCCGCCGCGACCACCGCCGCCGCCGCCGTAGCCACCGCGGCCACCGCCGCCACCACCGCCACCACCGAAGCCGCCACGGCCACCGCCACCGCCCTGGCCGCCACGACCGCGACCGCCGGGACCGCCGCGTCCGTCGCGGCCGCGTCCGCGGCCGTCACGGCCGGAGCGTCCGTCGCGACCGGGTCGGTCGCCGCCGGCCTGCGGCGAGGGCTCGTCCATCTGCGTCAGGTCGGCGCCGGTGTAGCCCTCGGGCATGATCTCGCCCTTGTTGATCCAGCACTTGACGCCGATCCGGCCGAACGTGGTGCGGGCCTCGTAGAAGCCGTAGTCGATGTCGGCGCGCAGCGTGTGCAGCGGCACGCGACCGTCGGAGTATCCCTCTTGGCGCGCCATCTCGGCGCCGCCGAGACGGCCGGAGACCTGCACCTTGACGCCCTTGGCGCCGGACCGCATCGCGCTCGTCAGCGCGCGCTTCATCGCGCGGCGGAACGCGACCCGGTTCTGCAGCTGCTCGGCGATCGACTGCGCGACCAGCCGCGCGTCGAGCTCAGGGCGCTTGATCTCGAGGATGTTGACCTTGACCTGCTTGCCGGTGAGCTGGTGCAGGTTGCGTCGCAGCGCGTCGACCTCGGAGCCCGACTTGCCGATCACGATTCCCGGCCGCGCCGTGTGGATGTTGATCTCCACCTCGGTCGCGTTCTTTCTGATCGTGATGTCCGACAGGCCCGCGTGTGACAGCCGCCCGATGATGTGCTCGCGGATCAGCGTGTCCTCGTGCAGGTAGTCCGCGAACTGCTTCTCGTTGAACCAGTTGGACTTCCAGTCGTGGATGTAGCCCACGCGGAGGCCCTCGGGATGAACTTTTTGACCCATGGCTTGTGTGTCAGTCCTTCGGCGTGAGCAAGATCGTCAGATGGCTGGTGCGCTTGCGGATCCGCGTCGCGCGACCCTTCGCGCGCGGCTGGAACCGCTTGATCGTCGGACCCTCGTCGGCGTTGGCCGCCTTCACGTACAGGTCCTCGCCGACGAGCTCGTGGTTGTGCTCGGCATTGGCGACCGCGGACTCCAGCAGCTTTGACCAGTCGCGCGCGATCGCCCGCGGCGTGACAGCAAGGATAGCTCGCGCCTCCTCGACCGAACGGCCGCGGAACTGGTCGCAGACCAACCGCGCCTTGCGCGCCGACGACCGCACGTAACGGGCCTGCGCACGCACGACCGGCGGCGGCAGATCGGGGTCGCGCTGCACCCGCGCGCGTGACCGTGAGGTCCCCCGCCGCGGCCGCGTCTCACCGGCATCGGCCTCCTCGGCCTCCTCCTCGCCCAGGTCCCCGTCCGGCTCGGCCACGGGCGGCACCTCGTCCTCCTCCACCGGCACCGGCTGATCATCCGTCGCCGGCAGCTCGTCGTCATTATCGTCATCGACCGCAGCCTCAGGCTCAGAAGCGTCAGTGCCGGCCCCAACCGCCTCCGACGCAACGTCCGCCGAAGTCGGCTGCGACTCAACCTCCGCGCCAGCCGGCTCCTGCTCAGCCTCCGCCTGGTCAGCGTCCACCTCGGCCTCAGCAGCGGGCGCCTCAGCGGAGGGATCGGTTGTGTCCTCAGACGACGCTCGCGTCCCCGGCTCCTCCTGCACCTCCGCCGACTCCAGAGCGGTGTCGTCGGAGGACTCAGCCGATTCCGGAGCCGACTCCAGATCTTTCTTGTCGGGCTCGTCGCTCATCGACGCTTCCCAGTTCCGGCATGGCCCCGGTAGAGCCGGGTCGGCGCGAACTCCCCGAGCTTGTGCCCAACCATCGACTCCGAAATAAAGACCGGCACGTGTTTGCGCCCGTCGTGCACGGCGATCGTGTGCCCGACCATCTCGGGGAAGATCGTCGACGCCCGCGACCAGGTGCGGATCATGCGCTTCTCCCCGGAGGCGTTCATCGCCTCGATGCGGTCGATCAGCCGCTCGGAGACGAACGGCCCCTTCTTCGATGAACGACTCATCGCTTCTTACCCCTTCTGCGTCCGCGCACGATGTAGCGGTCGGATTTCTTGCCCTTCTGGCGGGTGCGGTAGCCGAGCGTCGGCACGCCCCACGGGGTGACCGGATGGCGCCCGGGGGTCGTCGAGCCCTCACCGCCGCCGTGCGGGTGGTCGACCGGGTTCATCGCGGTGCCGCGGGTCTGCGGGCGCACGCCCATGTGGCGCTTGCGCCCGGCCTTGCCGATCTTGACGTTCTGGTGGTCGGAGTTGCCGATCGTGCCGACGGTCGCGCGGCACTCGGCGCGGACCATCCGCATCTCGCCCGACGGCAGCCGCAGCGTCGCAAGGTCGCCGTCCTTGGCCAGCAGCTGCACGCCGGCGCCGGCTGAGCGCGCCAGCTGACCGCCGCGGCCCGGCGTCAGCTCGACGTTGTGCACGATCGTGCCGGGCGGCATGTTGGCCAGCGGCATCGCGTTGCCGACGCGGATGTCGACGCGCTCGCCGGACTCGACGGTCGCGCCGACCTGCAGCCGCGCGGGCGCGAGGATGTAGCGCTTCTCGCCGTCGGCGTAGTGCAGCAGCGCGATGTAGGCCGAGCGGTTCGGGTCGTACTCGATGTGCGCGACCTTCGCCGGCACCCCGTCCTTGCGCCGCTTGAAGTCGATCTTGCGGTACAGGCGCTTGGCGCCACCGCCGCGGTGACGCGCGGTCTTGCGGCCGTTGACGTTGCGCCCGCCCGACTTCTTCAGCCCCTCGGTCAGTGACTTCTCGGGCTGTGAGCGGGTGATCTCGGCGAAGTCCGGATAGGAGACGAACCGCCGTCCCGGCGAGGTTGGCTTTGGCTTGCGGATCGGCATGGTCGGCTACTCCCCGCTCTCGAACGCCTGGAAGATCGGGATCGTGTCGCCCTCGCGCACCTGCACGATCGCCTTCTTCCACTGCCGCGTGCGACCCGAGGTGACGCCGCGGCGCTTGGGCTTTGACTTCACCGACGCGGTCCGCACCTCGACGACCTTGACGTCGAACAGCTGCTCGACGGCCTGGCGAATCTGGGTCTTGTGGGCATTGTCGTGGACGCGGAACGTGTACTTGCCGGCCTCGGCCAGCACGTAGGACTTCTCGGTCACGACCGGGCGGATGATCACCTGGCTGGGATCCATCAGGCGGCCTCCTCTGTGTTCGCGTCGGCCTTCGTGCCGGCGCCGCTCGCGCGCGCGACCAGCTGTGCCAGCGCGACCTCGGACACCAGCAGCGACGCGGCGCCGATCACGTCGGCGACGCCCGTCTCGGCGACCGGCATCACGTCGACGCGCGGCAGGTTGCGAAACGACAGGCCGGCGTTGGCCTCCTCGGAGCCCAGCAGCACCAGCACGGGGAGCGCCGCCCCCCATTCCGACAGCAGCTCGGCGGCGTCGGCCGTCGACGGCGCATCGAACGCCTTGGCCGCGTCGAACACCGCGACCGAGCCGCGCTCGGCGTGCACCGACAGCGCGCTGGCGAGCGCCGCGCGGCGAGCCTTGCGGTTGACCTTGACCGTGTAGTGGCGCGGGCTTGGGCCGAACACGGTGCCGCCGCCGGCCCACAGCGGCGAGCGCGTGGAGCCGGCGCGGGCGCGGCCGGTGCCCTTCTGGCGCCACGGCTTGGCGCCGCCGCCGCGGACCTGGCCGCGAGTCTTGGTTGACGCCGTCCCCTGCCGGCGCGCGTTGAGCTCGGCGCGCACGGTCTCGTGCACGAGCGACATGTTGAACTCGGCGCCGAACGCCGCCTGATCGAGCGTCGCCGAACCGCCGCCGAGCTTCGGCGCGGTGCGCGTGCCCGCGGATCCCGCCGCGCTAGCCATCGGTGCGCACCTCCACGGTCGAGCCGGTCGGCCCGGGCACCGAGCCACGGACCAGCATCAGGTTGCGCGGTGCCATGATCTCGACGATCTCCAGGCCGCGCTGGGTGACGCGCTTGCCGCCCATCCGGCCGGGGCCGCGAATCCCCTTGTGGACGCGCGCGGGCCACGCCGAGGCGCCGATCGATCCCGGCGCGCGAACGTTGTGGGAGCCATGGCTCTTGGGACCTGAGGAGAAGTTGTGGCGCTTGATCGTGCCCGCGAACCCCTTGCCCTTCGAGGTCCCCGAGATCTTGACCTTGTCGCCGACCTCGAAGGAGTCGACGGTGACGGTCTGGCCGACGAGCAGCTCGCCGGCCTCGTCGCGGAACTCGCGCACGTGCCGGTGCGCGGACGCGTCGGCCTTCTTCAGGTGGCCGAGCTCGGCCTTCGTCAGCGACTTCTCCTTGCAGGTGCCGAACGCAAGCTGCACGGCCTCATAGCCGTCGCGCTCGAGCGTCCGGATCCCGGTCACGGGACACGGCCCGGCCTCGAGCACGGTGACGCGCTCGACGCGTCCGTCGTCGAGGAACCGCTGGGTCATCCCGAGCTTCTTGGCGAGGATCGCGGACATCGGACTACGACGCCAGCCGGATCTCGATGTCGACGCCGGCCGGCAGGTGGTCCAGGCGCTGCAGCGAGTCGACGGTCTTCGGGGTCGGCTGATGGATGTCGATCAGCCGCTTGTGGGTGCGGATCTCGAAGTGCTCGCGCGAGTCCTTGTCCTTGAACGGCGAGCGGATCACGCAATAGACGTTCTTCTCCGTGGGCAGCGGCACGGGCCCGGAGACGGTCGCGCCGGTGCGCGTCGCCGTCTCGACGATCTCCTTCGCCGCCGTCTCGATCGCCGTGTGGTCGTAGGACTTCAGGCGAATCCGGATCTTGTTCTGAGCGATTGTTGCCACGCGGTGTTGTTTCTTCTCAATGAAACGAGTCCCCATCAGCCCGAGATGTCAGGCTCGGGGGACTCGCCCCAACGTTCGTATCTGTCTCGACTTCAAAAAGCGGGGCGGCGGGCCGTCAGGCCCAGCCGCCCCTACAGCGAAAGCGCTACTGGATGATCTCCGTCACGACGCCGGAGCCGACCGTGCGGCCGCCCTCGCGGATCGCGAAGCGAAGACCCTGGTCCATGGCGATCGGCTGGATCAGCTCGATCTCCATCTGGACGTTGTCACCCGGCATCACCATCTCCGTGCCCTCGGGCAGGTTGGCGACGCCCGTGACGTCGGTGGTGCGGAAGTAGAACTGCGGCCGATAGCCGGTGAAGAACGGCGTGTGACGACCGCCCTCCTCCTTCTTGAGGACGTACACCTCGGCCCTGAACTTTGTGTGCGGCGTGATCGAGCCGGGCTTGCAGAGCACCTGGCCGCGCTCGATCTCCTCGCGCTTGGTGCCGCGCAGAAGGCAGCCGGCGTTGTCGCCCGCCTGACCCTGCTCGAGGTTCTTCTTGAACATCTCGACGCCGGTGACGACAGTCGAGGTGGTCGGGTTGATGCCGACGATCTCGACGGTGTCGCCGACCTTGATCACGCCGGACTCGATGCGGCCGGTCGCGACCGTGCCGCGGCCGGTGATCGAGAACACGTCCTCGACCGGCATCAGGAACGGCTTGTCGAGGTCGCGCACGGGCTCGGGGATGTAGGTGTCGAGCGCCTCGGCGAGCTCGAGGATCTTGCCCTCGTGCTCCTCGTCGCCCTCCAGCGCCTTCAGCGCGGAGCCGACGACGAACGGGATGTCGTCGCCCGGGAACTCGTACTCGGACAGCAGGTCGCGGATCTCGACCTCGACGAGCTCGAGCAGCTCGGGGTCGTCGACCATGTCGGCCTTGTTGAGGAACACGACGATGTACGGCACGCCGACCTGGCGGGCGAGCAGGATGTGCTCGCGCGTCTGTGGCATCGCGCCGTCGGCCGCGGACACGACCAGGATCGCGCCGTCCATCTGCGCGGCGCCCGTGATCATGTTCTTGACGTAGTCGGCGTGACCGGGGCAGTCCACGTGGGCGTAGTGACGGTTCGCCGTCTCGTATTCGACGTGCGAGGTGGCGATCGTGATCCCGCGGGCCTTCTCCTCGGGCGCGTTGTCGATCGAGTCGAACGACCGCACCTCGGTGCCGTCTCCGAACTTGTCGTGGAGCACCTTGGTGATGGCCGCGGTCAGCGTCGTCTTGCCGTGGTCGATGTGACCGATGGTCCCGACGTTCACGTGGGGCTTGCTGCGCTCAAAGTTGGCCTTCGCCACTGTGGCTCTTCCCTTCTTGCTTTCTCGTGTTTCGTTCGCCCGAATTGGACGAACCCATCCAGGGTATAAGTTTTCCGTCCGCTGTAGGTGCTAGCGCGCCGCGGCGGTCGGTGCGAGACCGGTCAGGCGGCCTCCTGCTCGGCGCCGACGATCTTCTCCGCGATGTTCGGAGGCACCTCGTCGTAGCGCTCGAACTGCATCGTGTAGGTCGCCCGGCCCTGCGTGTTGGACCGAACGTCGGTCGCGTAGCCGAACATCTCGGCGAGCGGCACATAGGCGGTGACGACCTGCGCGTTGCCGCGCGGCTCCATCCCGTGCACGTGGCCGCGGCGACGGTTCAGATCGCCGATCACGTCGCCCATGAACTCCTCGGGGGTGACGACCTCGACCGCGAAGATCGGCTCGAGCAGCACCGGCTTGGCGCGCTGCAGCGCGGCCTTGGCACCGATCGAGCCGGCCACGCGGAACGCGATCTCCGACGAGTCGGTGTCGTGATACTTGCCGTCCTGCAGGGTGACGCGGACGTCGACGACCGGGTACCCGGCCCGCGGGCCGTTCTCGAGCGCGTCCTCGACGCCCTTCTCGACGGCGGGGATGAACTCGGTCGGCACCGCGCCGCCCTTGATCTTGTTGACGAAGTCAAAGCCCTCGCCGGGCGCCGGCTCGATGTCGAGGTAGACGATGCCGTACTGGCCCGAGCCGCCGGTCTGGCGCACGAAGCGGCCCTCGACCTTCTCGGCGTGGCCGCGAATCGTCTCGCGGTAGGAGACCTGCGGCCGGCCGACGTTGGCCTCGACCTTGAATTCGCGCATCATCCGGTCGACGAGGATCTCGAGGTGCAGCTCGCCCATCCCGGAGATCTCGGTCTGGCCGGTCTCCTCGTTGGTGGCCACCTGGAACGTCGGGTCCTCCTCGGCGAGGCGCCCGAGCGCGACCGACATCTTCTCCTGGTCGGCCTTCGTCTTGGGCTCGATCGCGACCTTGATCACCGGCTCGGGGAACGTGATCGTCTCGAGCTTGATCGGCTTGTCGGGCGCGGCCAGCGTGTCGCCGGTGACGACCTGCTTGATGCCGACGCCGGCGGCGATGTCGCCCGCGTAGACCTCCTCGAGCTCCTCGCGCTCGTTGGCGTGCATCATCAGCAGCCGGCCGACGCGCTCGGTGCGCCCGGTGGTGACGTTGAGCACGCGCGAGCCGGCCGCAAGCTTGCCCGAGTAGACGCGGAAGTAGGTGAGCTTGCCGACGTACGGGTCGGCCATGATCTTGAACGCCAGCGCCGCGAACGGCTCGTCGTCGGAGGCGTCGCGATGCGCCGGCTCGCCGCCGTTGTCAGAGCCCTTGACGGGCTCAAGACCCTCGACCGGAGGCACGTCGAGCGGGCTCGGCAGATAGTCGATCACCGCGTCCAGCAGCGGCTGCACGCCCTTGTTCTTGAAGCTCGAGCCGCACAGCACCGGCGTCATCTGGATCTTCAGGGTCGCCTCGCGGATCGCGGCCTTCAGCCGCGACACGGGGATCTCCTGGTCCTCGAGGATCATCTCCAGAAGCTCGTCGTCGTACTGCGAGACCTCCTCGAGCAGGTGCTCGCGGGCTGCCGCGGCGGCGTCGGCCAGGTGCGCGGGGATCTCGGTGATCTCCTGCTCCTTGCCGAGCTCGTCCTTGTAGATGATCGCGACGTTCTCGACCAGGTCGACGATCCCGGTGAAGTCGGCCTCGGCCCCGATCGGCAGCTGGACCGGCACCGGGTGCGCGCCGAGCCGGTCGATCATCGTCTGCACGCCGCGGTCGAAGTCGGCTCCGATCCGGTCCATCTTGTTGATGTAGGCGATCCGCGGCACGTGGTACTTGTCGGCCTGGCGCCACACGGTCTCGGACTGGGGCTCGACCCCGGCGACCGAATCAAACAGCGCGATCGCGCCATCGAGCACGCGCAGCGAGCGCTCGACCTCGACCGTGAAGTCGACGTGGCCGGGCGTGTCGATGATGTTGATCCGGTGGTCCTTCCAGCTGGCGGTGGTCGCCGCCGACGTGATCGTGATCCCGCGCTCCTGCTCCTGCTCCATCCAGTCCATCACCGCCGCGCCCTCGTGCACCTCGCCGATCTTGTAGGTGCGGCCGGTGTAGTAGAGGATGCGCTCGGTCGTCGTCGTCTTGCCGGCGTCGATGTGCGCCATGATCCCGATGTTGCGAGTCTTCTCGAGCGTGAACTTGCGTGGCATGGATGTGAGGGGTGGAGTGAGTGGGTGCCTGTGCTTGGGTCCGCGTCGCGGGCATGAAAAAGGCCCCAGCGGGGCCCCGATCACGACGCGGCTGTCGGCTCCGGGCGGTGTCTATCGATTCGGCGTCTCCATAGCTGGATTCTCCGCGTCCGGGGGAGGGCACGGATGACCGAGTCCCGACCCGAGGCGGAGCCCAAATATAGCAGGGCTCGGGCCGCGTCCGGTGGGCGCGGAGCCCGCGCCGGCGGGGGCTCCGAGGCCCCCGCGCGAGCGTCGGTGCACGCCGCGCGGCTGCTGGCGCTGGCAGCGGCCGCCGCCCTGATCGTCGCCGAGCCGCTGGCGCTGATCCGCGTCCAGACCGCCCCCGCGCACCGGGTCGTGCTGACGATCAGCGCGGGCAGTCATCACTCGTATGCGCTCGTCCCGCTGGCGGTGCTCGCGGTCGTGCTCGCCTGGGCGCTGGGCCGGCCGTCGGCGACGCGCGCGGCCGCCGCCGCCTTGCTCCTGCTCGGACTGGTGGCGCTCGGGATCGCGCTGCTCGGCGACCTGCCCGAGATCCACCGCTCAGGCATCGTCGGCCACATCGCGACCGGCCTGCACAACGCCCGCACGATCGCGGGCGCGGGCTTGTACGTCGAGACGCTCGGCGCAGTCCTGCTCCTGGCGGCCGGCATCACCGCGCTCGTGCCCGCGCTCGGCGCACGCCAACACCGGCGCACAGCGACCGTCCGCTCCGGACGACGGTCCGTTTCCTGACCATCTGACGCGAAGCGCCGTTTGTGGACACAACGAAGGAATAGATTAAGAGCACGCGAGGGTTGTGCCACCGCAGCCCCCGGTCCCGTGCGGTGGCCAGCCCTCGCGATCTACGTCTCTCGCCGCAGTTGTCACAACCTCGCGCTCGCGCGAGAGACCCGAGGTGCTCAGGGCGGCGCTGCTCGCGGCCAAGCGCTGCCGGCCCCGCGAACGACCGGCGCTCGCCTGGCTGTACGGGATCGCCGCGCATAACCTCACCTGGCAAGGTTGGGAGATACCTATCGGCAGGTGAAAGGAATCGCCCGGCCGCGGGTGGCGACGGCGGCCGGCGTGCCGGCCGTGGTGGCGCTCGTCGCCGCGGTGCTGCTGGTGATACCGCGTCACCGCGCGAGCGCGAACGCCGGGACCACGAAGTACGCGGTGCCGCCGACGGTCTGCGGGGGCGAGTCGTCCACGTGCGGGTACGCCTCACGCTCGGCGACCGTCACGGTCCCACTCACGATTCGCTGAGTGCGCGACCGGTTGCTACCGAAAGTACCTATAGGCGCCGGAATCGCGGAACCAGCGACCGCGCGCGTGGCCCGCGGGGTGCTACCAGCGGTAGTGGGCGAACGCCCGGTTGGCGACGGCCATCCGGTAGACGTCGTCCTTGCGCTTGTAGGCGTTGCCCTGCTGCTGGGTTGCGTCGAGCAGCTCGTTGGCGAGCTTTTGGGCCATCGTGCGCTCGCGGCGGGCGCGGGCGAACTGCACGAGCCAGCGGACCGCGAGCGTGCGGGCACGGCGCGCGGGCACCTCGACGGGCACCTGATAGGTGGCGCCGCCGACGCGGCGGGAGCGAACCTCGAGCGTCGGCGTGAGGGCCTTGATGCCCGCCTCCAGCTGCTCGATCGGCTCCTTGCCCGAGCGCTCGCCGAGGATCGCGAGCGCGTCGTAGACGATCCGCTCGGCGGTCGATTTCTTGCCGTCCTCCATCACCTTGTTGATGACCTGCTGGACGAGGCGATTGCGGTTGATCGGATCCGGGTCGATCTTCCGGACCTGGGCGGCGGCGCGACGGGGCATGAACTACCTGGCCTTCACGCCGTACTGCGAGCGCGCCTTCTTGCGGTCGCCGACGCCGGCGGCGTCGAGCGTCCCGCGGATCACCTTGTAGCGGAAGCCCGGCAGGTCCTTGACGCGGCCGCCGCGGACGAGCACGACCGAGTGCTCCTGCAGGTTGTGGCCCTCGCCGGGAATGTAGGCGCCGACCTCCATGCCATTGGTCAGCCGCACCCGCGCCACCTTGCGAAGCGCCGAGTTCGGCTTCTTCGGCGTGACCGTGTACACGCGCGTGCACACCCCGCGACGCTGCGGCGCCGCGACCTTCTTCTTGCGGCCCTTGCCGGACTTCAGGCCCGGGGTCGCGAGCTTCTTCTTGGGCGTCGTGCGGCCCTTGCGGATCAACTGACTGGTGGTCGGCATGCGGTCGCTGAATGTAGCAGGACATGCCCACCCCAAAGCGGCCGTCTACGCCGCCTGCAGCAGCCCCCGCAGCTCTTCGATCGCCCCCTCGGCGTCGGTGAACAGGATCCCCCGCATCCCCACAGCGCGGGCGCCGTCGACGTTGGCGGCGACGTCGTCGACGAACACCGCGCGCGCCGGTACCACCCCGAGACGCTCGCAGACGATCGCATAGCTGCGCGGGTCGGGCTTGAGCACGCCCTCCTCGTGCGAGTAGACGACGGCGTCGCACATCTGCGCGAATCCGTACGCGGCCTGCTCGCGCTCGCGCGCGCCCGCGAAGCTGTTGGAGAGGATCCCGGTGCGGTAGCGCGGCCGCAGCGAGGCGAAGTATTCGGCCACCGGCTCGTCCAGCGAGCCGAGGTACTCACACCAGAGGTCGTCCATCAGCTCGGCGAGCGCCTCGTCGTCGAGCCCGTAGGCGGCGGCGAGCCGGCGCTCGACCTCGGCCAGGTCGATCTCGCCGAGCGATCCGGCCCTGGCGACCGGCGCCAGGCGCGCGTCGAACGTCGCGCGCGGGAGGCCGAGCCGCGCCGCCCACCGGTCCCGCCAGCCGGTCTCCGGGGTGCGCTCCAGCACGCCGCCGATATCGAGCACGACCGCCTCGATCGTCATCAGGCGCGGATCGTCGCAGACGGGTCGCGGCAACCCGGCGCGGCGCTCTCATGGCCGCGTGCAGCGCCGCCCCTCGGGATGACCGCAGCCGCCGCAACTGCTGCGGCCGCCGCACCCGGCCGCAGGCGTCACTTCCACTGGGATCCTCGCCCGAGTCCCGTCCGGCACCTGCACTTTCCGCCAAACGACGGTCCGTTTGCGGCGATTGGCGCCGGACGCACGTACCACGGGCGCTCGTCGCCATCGTTGCCGCGGGCGGCCAAGATCGGCGAAAAGACACCGGAAGGATCGCCGCGAGGGCCATCAGCAACACAGCCAGGGCCTGCCCGTCCGGCATCGGGCCACCCGCAGGCGGACGACCGCCGGCTGCCATCGCGAAGCCTGTCAAGTTCGTTCAGACCCCTCGAACGAACTTGACAAGGTTTGCGCGCGCCGGCCCGCAATTGCGCAACCGGCGGGTTGCGTTATCGTGGCCCCATGCGAATCCTGGCGCTGTACGACATCCACGGCAACGTCGATGCGCTCGAGGCGGTGCTCGCCGACCCGCGGGCGGCCGATCCGGATCTCGTGGTCGTCGGCGGCGATACGGTTCCCGGCCCGTTCTGCCACGAGTCACTCGACCGTCTGCAGGCGCTGCCGGCGCCGACGTCATGGGTCCGCGGCAACGGCGAGCGCGAGGTCGCCGCCGCAGCCGCCGCAGCCGCGGCCGACCCGCGCACCGCCGCGCCCGATCCGGCGGACGACGCGGCCGCCGCCGCGCACGCGACCGCGACCCGGCTCGGACCCGGCCGCGCCCGTCCGCTCGGCGACCTGCCGCTCACGGTGCAGCACGACGGCGTGCTGTTCTGCCACGCGACCCCTCGCCGCGACGACGAGATAATCACCCGCATCTCCCCCGCCGAGCGTCTCGCCGAGGCGCTCCACGACGTCTCGCCGGCGCTTGTCGTCGGCGGCCACACCCACCAGCAGGACGACCGCACCGTCGGCGCGGTCCGCTTCGTCAACGCCGGCAGTGTCGGCTTGCCCTACGAGGGCGACGGCGCCGCCCGCTGGCTGTGGATCGAGGACGGCGAGCCCGACTTTCGCAGCACCGCCTACGACAGCACCGCTGCCGGCAACCGCATGCTCGCCACCGGGTTCCCCGGCGCCGACTCGATCAATGCCTCCCTGATCTCCCCCGTCGCCCCGGCCGAGATCACCGAGCTGTTCGAATCCACCGCCGCCCGCTGAGCCCTACCCCGGACCGGCAATGACCAGAGCTCCGCGCTGGGCCAGCCGTTAGAACGGCAGGCCGTCCAGCCGCACGACCCCGGGCGGCCAGTCCACCGGCCGCAAAGGGCGCCACATCGTCCGCAGCGGCATCTGCAGTGGCCCCGCCGGCTGATCGACCCACACCGGAGCCACGATCTCCTGGTAGCCACGCCGCGCGTAGAGCCGCACCAGGGGGGCTCGCAGAACAGCATCGCCCGATCGGGACCGAGTCGCTGCGCAAGCGTCCTGAGCCGGTCCATGAGCGGCCCCGAGAGATGGCGTCCGCGCGCATCCGCGCGGCCGGAACTCGAGCATGGCCTCGGTTTCACCGAACGGCGACCGCTCACCGCCGGTCAGTCGCGCCCAGTCGCCGAACGACAGCCGTCCGAGCTCGACGAACTCAAGCTTGTCTGACTCGGAATTCATCCCTCACTCGTCTCGTCGAAGCGGGCGGCCGAAGCGCGAAGCGCTGAGGCGACCGGGAGGGGAATGCTCGCGCCGCCGTGTAAACGCCCAGCGCCCGCCCCGTCAAGGGGCGGGCGGCGCGTGCGTTCCCAGACCGGGTCGCCTCCGCGCGAAGCGCGGGGCGAGACCGCGTCAGGCCGGTACGCCCGCCAGCACTTCGTCGACGTCGGCGTACGGGATCCCGAACGTGTCCGCAACCGGCTTGTAGGTGACCTGCCCACCGGCGACGTTGACGCCGAGCTTGAGCCCGGGGCTCTCCTGCACCGCGCGGTGCACGCCCGCGGCGGCCAGATGCACCACGTACGGCATCGTCGCGTTCGTGAGCGCGTAGGTGGACGTGATCGGCACCGCGCCGGGCATGTTGGCGACGCAGTAATGGGTGATCCCGTCGACCTCGTAGGTCGGGTTGGTATGGGTGGTCGGCCGCGAGGTCTCAAAGCAGCCGCCCTGGTCGATCGAGACGTCGACGAGCACCGCCGAGCGCTTCATCAGCGCCAGCTGCGAGCGGTTGATCACGTGCGGCGCCTTGGCGCCGTGGACGAGCACCGCGCCGATCACCAGGTCGATGTCGGGCAGGCGCTCCTCGATCGACAGCGTCGACGCGAAGCACGTGTCGGCGCGGCCGTGGAAGGCGACGTCGAGCTCGCGCAGGCGATCGATGTTGCGGTCGTAGACGAACACGGTCGCCTCCATCCCGATCGCGATGAACGCCGCGTTCATCCCGACCACGCCGCCGCCGATCACCATCACGTTGGCGGCCGCCACCCCCGGCACGCCGCCGAGCAGGATGCCGCGGCCCCCGAGCGGCTTCTCGAGGATGAACGCGCCCGCCTGGGTCGCGATCTTGCCCGCGACCTCGGACATCGGCGCCAGCAGCGGCAGCCGTCCACGCGTGTCTTCGACGGTCTCATAGGCGATGCAGGTCGCGCCGGACTCCATCAGCCCGCGCGTCAGCGGCTCCTCGGCCGCAAGATGCAGGTAGGTGAACAGCGTGTGGTGCGGACGCAGCCGCGCCACCTCGACGGGCTGGGGCTCCTTGACCTTGACGATCAGCGTCGCCTCGCCGAACACCGAATCGGCGTCAGGGAGGATCTTGGCGCCCTGGGCGATGTAGTCCTCGTCCTGGATCGAGGAGCCGTGCCCGGCGCCTGACTGCACGAACACGTCATGGCCGACGTCGACGAGCTCGCGCACGCCCGCGGGCGTCAGCGCGACCCGGTACTCGTCGGTCTTGATCTCCGTCGGCACCCCGACCTTCATGCCACCAGCTCCCGTCCTCGAAGCGCCAGCCAGAACTCGATTCGGTCGCGGGCGGACCCGAGATTACGGCCGGTCAGCTCTTCCACACGCCGGATCCGATAGCGCAGCGTGTGCCGATGGCAGTAGAGCCGCTTGGCGGCCCGCTCCCACTGGCCGTTCTCTTCTATGAACGCTTCCAGCGATCGCATCAGTTCACCTCCATAGTGTCCTTCTCCGGCCTCGATGGGCCCGAGGATCGAGTCGCAGAACAGCCGCAGGGCCTCGTCGTCCTGCAGCGACAGCAGCAGCTGGAACGAGCCCAGCTCCTTGTAGGTGGCGACCTGCGCGCCACCGGTCCCGGCGGACGCCGAGCCGTGGACGTGATGGCCGTCGCCGTTGGCGCCGGCCGCCCCGTTGCCGTTGACCTCACCCGCCACCCCGAGCGCCAGCGCCTGCGCGGCGCAGCGCGCCTCGTGGAAGCTGCGCCGGGCGTCGGCGGCCGCAAACGCGCGGCCGACGCCAACCCGGACGGGGCCGGCCGTCTGTCCGATCGCGCCCGGCAGCCGCGCCGCGACCGTCCGAGCGAGCGCGAACAGCTCCTCCTCCTCGGCGCCGGGCACGAGCGCGCACGTGAACGAGTCGACGGAGGCGACCAGGCAGCGGACCGCGTCCTCACGTAGCGCCGCCGCGAGCGCGTCCTCGATTGCCGCGGAGGTGCCGCGCCAGCCCTCGGGACGCTGCACCGCGATCGATGCCACCGTCTCGCCGATCCCGAACGGCTCCAGCCGCCGCACGAGCTCGGCGCCGTTGAGCTCGCCCTGCGCGAGCGCCGCGAGCACGTCGCCGGCGAGCCGGCGCTCGGTGTCGCCGGCGACGCGGTCGCGAAGCAGCTCGAGCGCGACGATCGTCACCGCCTGATGGAGCGTCAGCCGGTCGAAGTCGGACAGCGGGCCGGAGTCCTTGATCGCGACCAGCCACGCCTCGGGCACGCGCTCGCCGGATCCGCGGCCGCCGTCGCCGCCGCCGTCGGCGGCCACCGGCAGCGCCAGCGAGCGGTCGGTGAGCTCGCCATGCCCGGGCAGGAACGCGCGCGCTTCACGACGGCGCTCGTACAGCTCGGACTGCAGCTGCGCGATCGCGTCGGGATCGAGCGAGCGGCGGAACTCCTTGGAGACCAGCGGTCGCCCGCGCGCGTCGAACACGAGCACGCCGGCCCCCAGCTGCGTCGAGAGCGTCGCCGCAAGCGCGTCGAGCCCGCGCTCGGAGAGCACGACCCGCTCCAGGCGCTCGTGCGCAGCCAGCGCCCGGCGCAGGACCGCGTATTGCTCGTTGACCAGCTGCGTGAACGCCGCCTCGGTGACGGCGATGAACGGCACCTCGTAGGGGACCTCGAATACGGGGAAGTCGCGGTCGGCGGCCTCCTGGAGCAACGCCCGCGGGACCTCGCGATGGGCAAAGCCGGTGCCGAACCCGAGCCCGGCCAGGTGATGGTCGGAGAGCCGCGCCACGAACGCACGCTGGCGCTCGTCGGTGTCGAGCTGCATGCCGGTCGTCAGCAGCAGCTCGCCGCCCGACAGCCATGGCGTCGGGTCCTCGATCTCGGAGATGTGCACCCAGCGAACCGGGACGTCCGTCGCCGACTCGGCGGTCAGCAGACGGACGTCCAGGTCCGAGAGCAGCTCTGAGACGGTGAGCATCCCGGGCTGCGCGTCTCGGCGCGACTCAGGCCCGCGCCTGCATCATCTCGCCCGCCTGCGTCAGGACCGGGCGCAGGATCGAGACGATCTCGTCGAACTGCTCGGGGCCGGCGATCAGCGGCGGCGACAGTTGCACGACCGGGTCGCCACGGTCATCGGCGCGGCAGATCAGGCCGTTGCGATACAGCTCGCCTGAGAGGAAGCCGCGCAGCAGGACCTCGGACTGCTCGGCGGTGAACTGCGCGTCGGTGTTCTTGTCCGGCACGAGCTCGATCGCGTAGAAGTAACCGGTGCCGCGCACGTCGCCGACGATCGGCAGCTCCAGCAGCGTCTCGAGCTTGGAGCGGAACAGGTCCTGGTTGGCGCGGACGTTGTCGATCACGCCCTCGGAGTCCATCGCGTTGATGTTGGCCATCGCGACCGCCGCGGCGACAGGGTGGCCGCCGAACGTGAGCCCGTGCGTGAAGCTCGCGTCGCCGTCGACGAACGGCTCGGCGACCTTGTCGGACGCGATCACGCAGCCCATCGGCGCATAGCTGGAGGTGATCCCCTTCGCGGTCGTGATCATGTCGGGCACGTAGTCGTACTTGAAGCCGCCGAACCATTCGCCCAGCCGGCCCCAGGCGCAGATCACCTCGTCGGAGATCAGCAGCACGTTGTACTCGTCGCAGATCTCGCGGATCCGCTGCCAGTAACCCTCGGGCGGGACGAAGCTGCCGCCCGCGTTCTGGACCGGCTCCATGATCACCGCCGCGACCGTGTCGGGGCCGAGGAACTCGATCTTCTCGGCGACGGTGTCGGCCAGCTGCGACGGGGTGAGCCCGTGCGGCATCCGGAACGTGTTCGTGTTGGGCACGTGGTAGACGCCGGGCGCGGTCGGCTCGAACGGGGTCTTCAGCGCGGCGATGCCGGTCGCCGACAGGGCCCCGAGGGTGGTGCCGTGGTAGGCGATCTCGCGCGCGATGATCTTGGTCTTGTTCGGGTTGCCGGTGACCTTGTGGTACTGGCGCGCGAGCTTGAGCGCGGACTCGACCGCCTCCGACCCGCCGCTCGTGAAGAACACGCGGTTGAGGTCGCCGGGGGCAAGATCGGCGATCCGGGCGGCAAGCTCGATCGAGCGCGGGTGGGCATACGTCCAGTTCGTGAAGAAACCGAGTTCCTTGGCCTGATCGGCGCCGGCCTGGGCAATGTCGGCGCGGCCGTGCCCGATGTTCACGCAGAACAGCGCCGAGAGACCGTCGAGGTAGCGCTTGCCGTGCTCGTCGTAGACGTAGCAGCCCTCGCCGCGGGTGATGATCGGGATCTCGTGCTCGTCGTCGTAGGCGCCCATCTTCGTGAAGTGCATCCACAGATGGCGGCGCGCCATCTCCTGGAGCGTCGAGCGCTCGGTGCGGGCCAGTTCTTCGGTGCTAGCCATATCTCTCCTCGAAAAGAGCAGTTTGCCGTTGTGTACAACGCTAGCCACGCTCGGACGCCGGCGCAATGCGCCGGTACGGCCAATCTACTGGCCACTCCTTGGCCGTTTCGGCGGGATTCCGTCCCAGAGCCGGGCCGAGTGTGAGATCGCAGCACCTACCGGTGTGTTTGGTAACAACCCGGCCGCTCCGCCCGAGCGGCGCGGCCGAGGTCGGCCGACTCAGGCAGCGGCCGCGACGGCCGCGGCCCGCACCGGCGCCGGCGTCAGCCAGGCGGCGCCGAGCACGAGCACGAACGCGGCGCATTCCAGCGCCAGCATCACCGGATCGCCCGACAGCGGGTCGCCGAAGACGACGATCCCCCCGACGATCCCGGCGACGTTCGCGGCGGTGCCGGTGACCGCGATCACCGGGACCGCGTCGCCGTCCTGCAGCCCCTTGGCGGAGGCGTAGAAGGCAGCGATCGAGGCGCCGATCGCCATCAGCAGCCACGGTGTCGCCAGGCCCAGCGGTCCGTGTGCGCCGATCTCGCCGGAGATCGCCTTGACCGCAACGTCGGAGACTCCGAACAGCATCCCGGCGGCGGCGCCGAGCATGAACCCGTGATGCTCGCGCGGGGCGCCGATCCGCGGACCGATCACGAGCATCGAGCCGGCGATGATGAGCACGCCCTCAAAGCCGACCATCCCCGGCACCGAGAAGCGGGAATGGGCGCCGTGCACCGCCGGCAGGCTCAGTCCGAGCAACAGCAGCCCGACGGCCGTCAGCACGATCCCGCTCCACTGGCGGCGCGAGATCCCCAGCCCGAACGAGCGCTCGGCGACCACCGCCAGCATCACGACGCCGCCGGCGAGCACCGCCTGCACGAGCGACAACGGCGCGACCGCCATCGCCGCGACGTGGAACAGCCACGCTCCGGTGGCGACCGCGAAGCCGAGCGCGAACAGCCGGCACGAGAACAGCTGCTTGGCGGTCCACACCGGCCGGAGGACGTCGACCGAGGGGGCCTGACAGGCGCCGCGATGCTTGTACAGAAAGCCGACGTTTGTCGCCAGCGCGCAGGCAACCGCGCAGGCGACACCGAGGATCACGTTCATGTAGTGGGGGAAACTCGCAAGTTCGGGGTTGGCAACGACGCAGTCGGCGCAGGCGGCAGCCACCGGTGACCGGTGCCGCGTCCCTGCGACACGCTGACCACCCGGTCCGCCGACGGACATGACGGCGGGGCGCGACAACGCGACGGCGTGCGCAACACCCTGACGACGCTTTCTAAACGTAGGTTATGTGCAATCGGAGATCGGCGGGGTCCCGGGCCGACCCCGAGCGTGACTGCTGTTGTCGCACTGGGTCGTGAGCTGCGGACGCGGGCCACGGGCGTGTTCAACGATGGACGCGGCGGGATCGGGTCATGGACAACGGACCCAACGATCCGGGCGCGATCAAACAGAGCCGATCGGCCCCGCTGGTGTCCTCCTCTCACGACCGGATCGTCAACAACCGCGCGTGGAAGAACTACAGCGGATGCGGGATCGTCCTGGCCACCCAGAACTTTGGGGGAAGGCTCGCTCACCTGCTGGTCGGCCGGCGAGTTCGTGCCGAGGGTCTCCAAGAACGGCGACTCCCGGCCCGCTCTCGTGAAGCTCCGAGAGGTCGCTCAGAGCGCGCCGTGGCGGCCCTCGCCGGAGCGGAACCGCTCGATCCCCTCACGTGCCTCGGCCAGCGACCGCAGTCCGTGCGCGAGCTCGTTGGCGAGCCCGTGGCGCTCGCTCATCGCCTGCTGCTCGAGCAGCGACAGCCGGTCCTGGCGCAGGCACGTCTGCGGGAACCGCGCCAGCTGCGCCCCCAGCTCCTGTGCCGCCGCGAGGCTCTGCCCCGCCTCGACGACGCGGTTGGCGAGACCCATCGCCAGTGCCTCGTGCGAGCGCACGGCGCGGCCGGTGAGGATCATGTCCATCGCCCGGCTGAGCCCGATCAGGCGCGGCAGGCGGACGGTGCCGCCGTCGATCAGCGGCACGCCCCAGCGCCGGCAGAAGACGCCGAATACGGCGGTCTCGTCGGCGATGCGCAGGTCGCACCACAACGCCAGCTCGAGCCCGCCCGCGACCGCGTGCCCCGACACCGCCGCGATCACCGGCTTGCTCAATTGCGCCCGCGTCGGCCCCATCGGCCCATCGCCCTCGTCGCCGAGCCGGTTGCCCTCCGGGGTTCCGGCCGCGTGCAGATCGGCGCCCGCGCAGAACACGCCGCCGAGGCCGTGCAGCACCGCCACCGACGCCGACTCGTCGGCGTCGAATTCGCGAAAGGCGTTGGCCAGCGCAGTCGCGGTCGGTCCGTCGACCGCGTTGCGCCGCTCGGGCCGGTGCAGGAGCACGGTCATCACGGGGCCGTCGCGCTGCACGCGCACCGCGTCGGGTTCGGCGGTGGCGCCCTCTCCGGCGCTGCTTCCCTCGGTCTCGTTCATCTCGCCTCCCGCTCGCTGTCGACCGACCCGACCGCGCGTCGCACGAACACGCGCAGCGACGCCACGACCTCCTCGGCGCCGGGGCGCTCCTCGCCCAGCGGCGACAGTGGTCCGACGAGCGCCTCACCGCAGGCGCCGACGACGGCCGCCGCGGTCAGGCGGACGTTTTGGGGCGGGATCTCGCAGGTGTCGATCCCGCGCGCCAGCACCGCCGCGATCCGCTCCGTCGAGCGGGCCCGGTAGGCGAGACGCTCGGCGTCGACGCGCGGATCGACGGGCTCGGCCAGCAGCGCCCATGCCAGCCGCCGGTTGCGCAACGCCCGCTCGGCGAACGTGCCGACGATCCGCTCGACGACGTCGACTGACGCCGGCCGCTCGCCGAGCTCTCGAAGCGACGCCGCGATCGCACGGTCCTCGCGGTCACACACGTCGCGGAACACCTCGACGAACAGCTCCTCCTTGGATGCGAAATGGCGGTACAGCGTTCCCGCGGCGACGCCCGCGCGGTCGGCGATCGCCAGCACCGAGGTGGCGCCGTAGCCGCCCTCGTCGATCAGCTCGCGCGCGGCCGCCAGCAGTCGCTGCCGGGTGCCGGTCGCGACCGCCGTCATCGGCTCATGCCGGGAGCGCCCGCTCGACGATCGCTGCCGCATCGACGCCGGCCGGCAGCGTCCCGTACACGCGCCCGCCGGCGCGCTCGCAGCGGCTCGCGCAGAACGCGTCGGCGACGGCCGGCGGCGCGTGGCGCACGAGCAGCGAGCCCTGCAGCGCCACCGCCAGGTCCTCGGCCAGCCGCCGCGCACCGAACTGCCCCGCGTGCATCCGCTCGGCGACGTCGCGCTCGGCGTGCAGCAGCGCGCCGATGCGCTCGCGGACCGCGGCCAGGTGCGTGTCGAGGCGGGGATCGGCGCCGGCGCCCAGCTCGCACTCGGCCAGAAACGACGGCAGCCCCTCGCGCTCGGAGCCGATCGCGCGCAGGACGTCGAGCGCGGCGACGTTGCCCGAGCCCTCCCAGATCGAGTTCAGCGGCGCGTCGCGGTACAGCAGCGGCATCGCGGACTCCTCGACGTAACCGTTGCCGCCAAGGCACTCGAGCGCCTCCGACACGTGACCGGGCGCGCGCTTTGAGACCCAATACTTCATGACCGCCGTCGCGAAGCGCCGAAACGGCGCCTCGTCGGACTCGTCGTAGCTGCGCGCGACGCGCATCGCCGCGGTGGTCGCGGCCTCTGACTCGATCGCCAGATCGGCGAGCACATTGCGCATCGCCGGCTGATCGAGCAGCCGCTCGCCGAAGGCGGCCCGGTGGCGGGCGTGGTGGACCGCCTCGAGCGTCGCCCGGCGCATCGCCGAGGCCGAGCCGAGCAGGCAGTCCAGGCGCGTGTGGTTGACCATCCGGATGATCGCCGGCACCCCGCGCCCTTCCTCGCCGACGAGCTGCGCGCGGGCGCCGCGGAACTCGACCTCCGAGGACGGCAGCGAGCGCGTCCCGAGCTTGTCCTTGAGCCGCTGGAACTCCATCCCCGGCCCGCGCTCGAGCAGGAAGCAGGACAGGCCCTCGGGCGCTTGGGCGAGCACCAGGAACACGTCGCACGGCGGGTACGAGCAGAACCACTTGTGGCCGTTGAGCTCGAACCAACCGTCGCCGAGCGGGTCGGCGCGGGTGATGTTGGCGCGCACGTCGGATCCGCCCTGGCGCTCGGTCATCGCCATCCCCGCCAGCGCGCCCTGCTCGTAGTCGGTGCTGATCAACCGCGGCTCCCAGTCGGCCGCCAGCTCGGGCGCGGCCTCCCGCAATGCCGGCACCGCCGCATACGTCATCGACACCGGGCACATGACGCCGGCGTTGGCGTTGGACCACAGCATGAAGCGCGCGGCGCGCACGACGTGCGCTCCGGGCTCGGAGTCGCGCCACGGCAGGCTGTGGATCGCGCGGGAGACGGCGCCGCCAAGCAGCCAGTGCCAGGACGGGTCGAGCGCCACCTCATCGATCCGGTTGCCGAACCGGTCATGGGTCTCCAGCTGCGGCTGGTTGCGCTCGGCCCGCCGCCCGTGCTCGTAGGCCTCGACGCTGCCGGCGGTGGCGCCCGCCTCCTGCGCGCGGTCGGCGCCCCAGCCGCCGCCCTCGCGATCCAGCGCCTCCCGGAGCGCAAGGTCGATCTCGAAGTAGTCGACCGGCTGCAGCGGCGGCGCCTGGTTGAGCACCTCGCGGGCGGGATCGCCTGTCTGCGTCGTGGCCATCGGAGCGCTCCTGTCGCACACGTGAACGGAGATTCACAGGATACGCCCGGGCGGGCCGCGGGCCGTAGCAACGCGTCGTGTGGGCGAAACGACGGCACCGATGAGGGCGCGGCGGCGCTGGTGCCATCGTGAAACCCCCTGTTGCCGTCGTGAAGCTCCGGCCGGGCGGTGCTGGGCCATCGTGAAGCTCCGGCCGGGCGGCGCTGGTGCCATCGTGAAGCTCCGGCCGGGGTGCCGACCCGGATTTTCCGCCAAGTCGGCCCCGCCGGAGGCGAGTTGGCGGCGGATGCATGAGGGACATGCGCCGACGACCAGCCGCCGATCCCGCCGGCCTGTTTGGCAGATCTTTCAGGAACGACGCGGCCCACCTAGTGACCTGAGTCAGAAATCCGCTCGCAGTAGGCGGCGAGGCTGTTGAGGATCTCGTCGGCGGTTTTGTGCCACATGTAGGGCTTGGGGTCTTCGTTCCAGTTGGTGATCCAGGTACGGATCGACGCGACGAGATCTTT
>DASUHF010000097.1:0-7888 GCA_036273655.1 Solirubrobacteraceae bacterium
GCCAACGTCTACCCGTCGACGTCGCCGCAGGCCAAGGAGACGACGGCGCTCCTCAACCACATCCGCCATGACGTGCTGCCAGGAGCGACACAGGGCACCGGCGTGCGTGTGCTCGTCGGCGGCACGACCGCGATCTTCGAGGACTTCTCGAAGGTGCTGACCGGCAAGCTGCCACTGTTCGTCGGGGTCGTCGTGCTCGTCAGCTTCCTGCTGCTCATGGCCGTGTTCCGCAGCCTCCTGATCCCGCTGATCGCGGCGATCATGAACCTGCTGTCGGCCGGTGCCGCGTTCGGCGTGATGACCGCGATCTTCCAGAACGGCTGGGGCAACTCGCTGCTGGGGTTCAACACGACCGGGCCGATCGAGTCGTTCATACCGGTGCTGTTGTTCCCGATCCTGTTCGGGCTGTCGATGGACTACGAGGTGTTCCTCGTCACCCGGATCTACGAGGAGTGGCACCGGCGCGGCGACACCAAGGAGGCGATCGCGCACGGGCTGGCCGCGACCGGCCGGACGATCACCGCCGCCGCCGCGATCATGTTCCTCGTGTTCGCCTCGTTCGTGCTCGGCGGCGAGTGGGTGATCGAGATGTTCGGGGTCGGGCTCGCCGCCGCGGTGCTGCTCGACGCGCTGATCGTGCGGATGGCGCTCGTCCCGGCTCTGATGATCATGTTCGGCAAGGCCAACTGGGCGATCCCCGGGTGGCTTGACCGGATCCTGCCCCACCTCAACGTCGAGGGCGAGGCGCGGCCACTGGCGCCCGCGGACGGCGCCGGGCCGCTACCCGAACCGGAGCTCGAGCCGGCCGGCGGCTGACGCCGGCCGGCGCCATCAACGGCGGCGGCGGGCGTCGTGCCGGCGCACACGGTCGTCGTGGTCCGCGCGGCACGCTGAGACGATCGCCAGACAGGACCCGCCCGCCGTTCGCGTGCCGATCGAGACGACTGCAATGAAGGGGCAGGCGGGGCGTGCACAATCCGCCAAATCAGGCATGCCGTCCGTGGATCGGTCATGCATGCACGACCTGCCCACCACGAGTCGCCATCTCGGCCCCGGCCGACCTCGATTGGCGATCTTTTCATCAGCGCGAGACGGCCGCCCCATCTCCTGCGGCGCCGTCGTTCGCCGGCGGCCAGGCGCTCGCCCCACCCCTTCGGTGCCGTCGTTCGCCGACGGCTGGCGCCGACCCCACCCCCTTCGGCACGGATCAGCGAGCCACTCAGGCCCAGCTGCGCTCGATCGTCGACGCGTCGTCGCCGGAGCCTCCCACGAACGACATCGGGTCGCCGGAGCCGAGATCGTCGACGCCGGCGGACTCGAGCGCGCCGATCGCGAGCGTGCGGCGCACGGCCGCGAACGTCAGCACGTGGGCGAGCACGCCGCCGTAGGAGAACGTCTGCGGCGGCGAGCAGGTCGCGTCGACGAACGTCTCACCGGCGCGGCGGTCGCGGATCGCGGGCACGAGCAGCTCCCGGAACCGCGGCCCGGCCAAATCCAGTCGTGCGCGCAGGCCCGCCGGCGTGGAGTCGCGGTCGACCACGATTCGCCCGGCGCCCTCCAACGCAGCGATCCACATCTCGAGCTGGCCGACGAGCCGGTCGCATTGCGAGCGCAGCGTCGGCTCGGAGTCGATCCCCTCGACCGACAGCTCGATCGGACGGTCGAGCATGCGCTGGTCGACTCGATCGAGGCGGTCGACGATCTCCCCGACCAAGCGCAGGTGGTGGTCGAGCATGGCGATCACGATGTCCATCGCGGTGCTCCTCTCGGTGGCGGGCAGGCGGATGCCCGCGGGCGGGTGAAAGTGGATGTCGTTGGCGGCCGGCAGCTCGTGGCCGCGGTCCCGGTCCCGTCGAAAGCGCGACGGCGAGACCCCGAATGCCAGGTCGAACGCGCGCGCGAACGCCTCCGGCGCGCCGTACCCGGCGTCGAACGCGACCTCGATCACGGGGTCGTCGGTCGACGTCAGGCGGTGCGCGGCCCGCTCGAGCAACAGCCGCCGCCGGAACGCCCCCGGCGGCTCGCCGAGGGAGGCCGACACGAGCCGGTCGAAATGAAACCGCGACAGGTAGGCGCGGCCGGCGAGCTCGTCGCCGGCCACGCCCGGTCGCTCGAGGCTGTCCTCGATCAGCTCCAGGATCTGGCGCAGACGGTCGACGTCGCTCACGAGAGCGAAGTCTCGTCCACCTCGCCGTGCTGCGCCTGATCGTTCTTGCTATTCGTTCAGCGCCACTGGGGAAGCTGCTGGATCGACCAGCGGTTGCCGTCCGGATCCGCGAAGAACACGAACCGGCCCCAGGGAAACTCCTGCACCTCGCCGGCCGCAACGCCGGCGGCCTCGAGCTCTGACCGCGCGGTATCGGCGTCGTCGACGACCATCTGCATGCCGACGGCCGAGCCGGGCGCGGCGTCCGTCAGCCCCGTCCCGATCGCGATCGAGCAGGCCGATCCGGGCGGGGTGAGCTGCACGAAGCGGATCTCGTCAGTCGGCCGCTGGTCGTGATCGGCGACGAACCCGATCGACTCATAGAACGCCTTCGCGCGGTCGACGTCTGAGACGGGCACGGTGATCAGCTCCAGCTTGTAGTCCATGGTCTGCTCCCGGTGTCGTGTGGCGATAGCGCAGATGTTCTCAGCGATTGCGGTCATGAACGGTCCGCATTGATCTCGGGCGTCGACCGCCGCGCGACGGTCCGGCCGCGGCGAGCCACACGATCGCAAGTCGATCCGCGCCTACGGCGAGGCGGCGCCCAGCAGTGCCGCGCCAGTGAGCGCGGCCGCGATCCCCAGCGCCTGCAGCCGCGTCGCGCGACGGCCGGCAACCGCGGCGCCGAGGGCGACGGTCGCGATCGGGTACAGCGACGCGATCGCCGACACGACGCTGAGCGCGCCGCCACGCGAGGCGGCGGTGTAGGCGACGTCGCCGCCGGTTCCGGCGAGCGCGACCGCGGTCAGCGTCCGCCACCGTGCCAGCGGGGGCAGCGGCCGCGCGTTGCGCGGGCCGCGCCGGCGCACGACGACGACGGCGACGGCGCCCGCGGAGACCATCGTCGTGAAGTGCTCGACCGCCACCGCCCAGGCCGGATCGGTCTGGCCGGCGGCGTGCAGCGTGATCAGTCCGCTCGCGATCCCGACCGCGGCGCCCGCACAGACCACCGCGGTGCGCCCGATGCTCAGACGTCCACGGCCGTCGTCGCCGCCCGTGCCCGCGCTCAGCGCCCCGCCGCCGATCGCCAGCGCCAGGCCGACCGCGATCGTCGCGGTCAGAGGGTCGCCGGCGAGCAGCCCGACGGCGACCGCCAGCGCGGTGCCGAGCGCGCCGACGGGCGCGGTGATGAATGCCGCACCGGCGCTCAGCGCCTCGTAGATCAGGCTCAGCTCGAGCGTCACCCCGAGCCCGGCCACGCACGCGAGCGCCAGCCGCGGATCCGCCGGCGGCAGGCCACGCGTCGCGACCACCGGCACGAGCGCAACGGCCCCGATCAACTCGCTGACCGCGACGATCGAAAACACCGGCGTGCGTCCGTCTTGAGCTGCGCCACCGAGGAAGTCGGCAACGCCCCAGCCGAGCGCGGCGACCGCAGCAAGCGGGATCGCGATCACGACTGCACCGGCAAAACGAGTTTCATCAGTGCAGGACTGTACCAGCAAACATGGCTTTGCTGGTACCATTGGTAGAGGTGCAACCCTTGTCCGAGCTTCCATTCGTCGCCGGCGACGTCGCGCTGGATTTCGTCAACACCGCCGAGCTGCGCGGCGATCCGCTCGCCGGAGACGCGCTGCGCACGCCGGGCGACCTGGTGCAGTGGGGACGGCGATACGGCCTACTCGCAAGCGACGCCGACGACGCCGACGACGCCGAGCTGCGCAAAGCGCTTCAGACGCGCGAGCTGCTCTACCGGCTGTTCGCCGCGCACGTCAACGGCAAGCCGCCCGCCGACGCCGACCTGGCCGCGCTTGCCGCCGCCGTCGCCGCCGCCCACGCGGCCGCGCGGCTCGTCGTACGCGACGACGGTCGGCTGCGGTGGGCGTGGGATCCGACCCGGCCCGCGACGATCCGCAACACGGCGGCGGCGGCCGCGACCGAGCTGCTGCGCGGCGACCGCCTGGACCGGCTCAAGCAGTGCCCGGGCGAGCACTGCGGGTGGCTGTTCATCGACGCCACCAAGCGCGGCAACCGCCGCTGGTGCTCGATGAGCGAGTGCGGCCAGGAGGCCAAGACCGCGCGCCGGCGGCGGCGACGAGCGCCGTCGCAACGCTCGTAGCGCACCCCCCGGGCAAATCTTCGTCCGCACGCCGCGACCGCGGGCGGCGTTTTCAGGAGTTGGTACATTTGTACCACCATGGCCGTCGAGACCCGCAACGCCCGCAGATCCACCCGCTCGCGGAGCGTCCGTCCGCGCGGCGTCGCGCGCCGCGAGGCGCTGCTCGAAGCGACGCTGCGGATCGTCGCCGACACCGGCGCGGACGCGGTCACGCACCGGCGGGTGGCCGAGGTCGCGCAGTTGCCGCTGGCGTCGACGACGTACTACTTCGAGTCCAAGGAGCAGCTGCTGACGGCGGCGCTTGCGCTCGCCGCCGAGCGCGACCTGGCGCGGCTGCACGCTCTCGCCGAGCAGCTCCGCAAGCTGCCGGACGACCCCGAGCACGCGGTGGCGCTCGTGCTCGACCCCGCGGGCGAGCTCTCCGACGAGGAGCGCGCCGCGGGACGGCGGTCGCTGCTGGCCGGCTACACGCTGCTGCTGGAGGCGGCCCGTCGTCCGGCGCTGCGCGAGCTCACGCGCCGCTGGACCGAGGCGTACATGACGACCGTCGCGGAGCAGCTGCAGCGGGCCGGGTCGACGCGCCCCCACGAGGACGCGCAGCTGCTGCTGGCGGCGACCGATGGCCTGCTGATCGCGCAGCTGTCGACGGGCGAGTCGATCGATCCGCGACCGGCGCTGGCACGACTCGCGCGGACGTTGACGGCGGCGGCGCGGTGAGCGCGCTGCGCACTCCCCGCGCCGGGCTTCGCCGCGGCTCCGAGGAGACCCCCGAACGCTCGCTCGTATGGCTGATTCGCGTGGTGCTGCTGTTCGAGGCGGCGATGTACTCGGCCGTCAGCCCGGTCCTGCCCCACTACGCGCACACGCTGCACGCATCCAAGTCGGCGATCGGCGTGCTTGCCGCGTCCTACTCGGCCGGCCTGATCCCGGGCGCGCTGCTCGGCTTCTGGGTCGCCACGCACGCCGGCGTCAGGCGCACGACCGCGATCGGCCTGTCGGTGTTCGGGGTTGCCGTGATCGCCTTCGGGTTCGGCACGAGCGTCGTGATGCTCGACGTGCTGCGGGCGATCCAGGGGGTGTTCTGCGGGCTGATCTGGTGCGGCGGCCTGACCTGGGTGATCTACGTGACGCCGGCGCACCGGCGCTCGCGGACGCTCGGCGGCGTGCTCGGGGCAGCGACGTTCGGCACGTTGTTCGGCCCGATCGTGGGGACCGGCGCGGTCGCGCTCGGGACCCGCCCCGCATTTGCGGTCGTCGGCCTCGTCGCGATCGCGATCGCCGCCGCGACCCTGCGCCATCCCGAGCCCCGCGCCAACACCGCCGACCGCGGCGAGCCGGTGCGCGACCAGCTGCGCGCGGCGCTGCGCAGCCGCGGCCTGCGGCTCGGCATCTGGCTACTGGGACTCGATGCGATCACGTTCGGCGCCCAGAACACGCTGATGCCGCTGCGGCTGTCGCATCTCGGCGCCTCCGGCCTGACGATTGGGATCACGTTCGTGCTCGCGTCTGCGGTGAGCGCCGCGCTGTCGTCGGTCGTAGGGCACATCGCCGACCGCCACGGCCCATATCTGCCGCTGATCGCGGGGCTCAGCACCGGCGCGCCGCTGATCGCGCTGCTCGTGGTCCCGCACACGCCGCTGCTGCTCGCGGGGCTGATCATCATCACATCCGCCGGGCCGCTCACGTTCGGCATGATCCCGGCGGCGTCGCTGATGACGGATTCCGCCGAGGCGGCGGGCGTGACGCTCGTGCTCGCGACGACGATGTTCAACCTTGCGTTCGCGCTCGGCGAGACAGTCGGCGCGCCGGCGTCGGCGTCGGTCTCGCAGGTGACCAGCGACTTCGTGCCGCTGCTGGCGATCGCGCTGCTGATGGTCGCGACCGCGGGCTGGGCGCTCAGCCACCGCGTCGCGCTGGTTGGGCAGCCGGTCGGCGGACCGCAGCCAGTCCGGCCCCAGCCCGAGCGGCCACAGCCGGCTCAGTCCGACGACGCGGTCAGCGCCTCGCGCGGCACCCCGAGCTCGAGCGCCGCGGCCGCCAGCGACATCTCCACGTACCGCTCCGGCGTGTGCTCGGAGTCGCCGAGCACCATGTGCACCGCGAGCCCGTCGGTCAGCGCCGACAGCCGCAACGCGACCTCGGCCGGATCCGACACCGACCATTCGCCCGCCTCGCACCCATAGCGCACGATCTGCTCGATCGTCGTGCGCCAGCGCTCGTGGAAGTGATGCTGGGCCGCCGCGGTCTCGGGATGGTGGCGCGAGTACACCCACAGGTCGATCCACAGCGGCCAGTCGGAGCCGGCCGAGTGACGCATCAGCTCCACGATCCGCGCCGCGGCGGACGGACGGCGCGCAAACTCCGCGTCCAGCGGCTCGTAGAACGCCTCGTCGGCGGCACGGATCGCCTCCGCGAACAGCTCGTCCTTGGTGCCGAAGTAGTAGACGACGCTGGTCGCGCTGATCCCGGCCCGCTGCGCCACGTCGGCGAGACGGACCTCCCACAGCCCGCGTTCGCGGATCAGCTCGACGGTCGTCTGCAGGATCTGCGGACGGCGGATGTCGTCCAGGCGCCGCCGCGGGCGCCTGCGCCGCCCGCCGGGTCGTGATACGGTCCGTCTTGAAACGGTCATTTCAAGTCAGTATTCCAGATGACCGTGCGGCTTGCCGCCCTCTTCCCAGGTCCCGACTCGATATGAGCCTCCCGCATCCCGCGACGGCCGACCTCGGCGCCGGCGCACGCCCGGTCCACGCGCTGTTCGCGCCGCGCTCGGTCGCCGTGCTCGGCGCCTCCGACGATCCGCGCAAGTGGGGTAACTGGCTCGCGCGCCGCGCACTGCGCGGCGAGCACCGCCGGCAGATCTACCTCGTCAACCGCCGCGCTCAGACGGTGCTCGACCGCGCCGCCTACCCGTCGCTGAAGGACCTGCCCGGTCCCGCCGACCTGGTCGTGATCACCGTCCCCGCGGCAGGGCTGGACGCCGCCGTCGACGAGGCGCTGGCGGCCGGCGCGCGTGCGATCGTCGCGATCACGGCACCCAGCCACGACACCGCGGACGCGCTCGCCGCGCAGGCGTCGCTGGCGGCGCGAGTCCGCGACGCCGGCGCGGTGCTGCTCGGCCCCAACTGCCTCGGCGTGCTCGACAACGGCGAGCAGCTGGAGCTGGCGACCGCCGACCTGCCGGTGGGCTCGATCGGGCTGATCTCCCAGAGCGGCAACCTCGCGCTCGAGCTGGCACTGCTCGCCGGTCGCGACGGGCTTGGCTTCTCCCGCTTCGCGTCGCTGGGCAATCAGGCCGACCTCGGCGCCACCGAGCTGCTGGCATCGCTTGCCGAGCATGAGCAGACGAGGCTGATCGCGCTGTACCTCGAGGACTTCCGCGACGGGCGCGCGTTCGCGCGCGCCGCCGCGCGGTGCGGCAAGCCGGTCGTCGCGCTCGCGATCGCCGAGGGCGCCGTGACCGCGCGCGCGGTCGCCTCGCACACCGGCGCACTCGCGTCAGACGACGCCGCAATCGACGCGGCGCTCGATGCGGCGGGCGTGCACCGGGTCCACACCCCGCAGGAACTGCTCGACGTCTGCGGCGTGCTGCTGCGCTGCCGGCCGATGGCGGGCCGCCGGGT
>DASUHF010000098.1:0-21471 GCA_036273655.1 Solirubrobacteraceae bacterium
GGAGACGATGTGGATGACGTGGGAGTAGGTCTCCACGCCCATGAACTGCTCGACCTCGACGGAGCCGAACTCGCAGACCCGCCCGAGGTCGTTGCGCCCGAGGTCGACGAGCATGACGTGCTCGGCGCGCTCCTTCTCGTCGGCCAGCAGCTCCTCGGCGATCCGCTCGTCGTCGGCCAGCGTGACGCCGCGCGGGCGGGTGCCCGCGATCGGCCGCGTCGCGACGTGCCGGCCCGTCACCGTGAGCACCGGCTCGGGCGAAGCGCCGGCGATCTGGAAGTCCATGAAGTCCAGGAAGTACATGTACGGGCTCGGGTTGACCGCCCGCAGCCCGCGGTAGATCGAGAACGCCTGCACCGGAACCGGCGCCGACCACCGTTGCGACGGCACCACCTGAAAAGCGTCGCCGGCGTACACGTACTCGATGATCCGGCTCACGATCGCCTCGAACTCCGCGCGCTCCATGTTCGACTCGAACACCGGCGTGGCGCGCGACGGGTCGGGCCGGCGGCTCGGCCGCGGCACCGGGCCCTCCAGCCGCCACCGCACCTCGGCGATCGTCTCGCAGGCGCGGTCGTAGGCGGCTTCCAGCTCCCCGCCGTCGGACACGTAGACGTTCGCGATCACGGTCACCGTGTGCTTGAGGTGGTCGAAGGACACCAGGGCATCGGTGATCATCAGCGCCAGATCCGGCACCCCGACCGGGTCCGGGTTGGGCTCGCCGAGCGGCTCGACCGACCGTACGAGGTCGTAGGCGAACACTCCCACCGCGCCCCCGTAGAACGGCGGCATGCCGTCAAGGTGGGGCACGTCGTAGGCGGCCAGCTCGTCGGCGGCGAGCTGGTAGGGATCGCCGGGATCGCCGAGCGACCAGCGGATCACCTTGCGCGGCCGGTAGCCGATGAACGAGTAGCGCCCGACGCGCCCCTGGGCGGCCGACTCCAGCAAAAACGACGGCCGGTCACGGTCGCGCAGCTTCAAAAACGCCGACACCGGCGTCTGCGTGTCGTCGATGAACGTCTGGTGCAGCGGGATCAGGTTGTGGGTGCGCGCGAGCTCGCGCACCTCCTCAAGCGTCGGCGACGGCTGCGCGCCCTGCGCTCGCGTGGCGGCGGGCTCAGCGGCGGCGGTCATCGAGCACCCGCTCGGCGTCGGCGAGCGTCAGCCCACGTCCGGCCATCAGCACCATCAGGTGATAGATCACGTCGGCGGCCTCCTCGGCGACCCGCTGGTCGGACTCCTCGCGGGCAGCGCGGGCGACCTCCTCGGCCTCCTCCCGAACCTTGGCGCCGGCGAGCTGCCCGTCGTCGAGGAGCGTCACCGTGTACGAGCCGTCCGGCCGCTGCGCGGCGCGCTCGAGCACCGTCCGCTGCAGCGTCGGCAGCGACTCGTACGGCGCGAGCGGCTCGGTCTGCCCGCGGTGAAAGCACGTCCGCTCGCCGGTGTGGCACGCCGGCCCGGTCGGCTCCACCAGCGCCACCAGCGCGTCGCCATCGCAGTCGTAGCGGATCGCCTTGCATGCCTGCGTGTTGCCGGAGGTCTCGCCCTTGTGCCACAGCGTCGCGCGCGAACGACTGAAGAAGTGCATCTCCCCTGTCTCCCGCGTCAGCCGCAGCGCCTCGGCGTTCATGTACGCGACGGTCAGCACCTCGCCTGAGCGCCAGTCCTGAACCACGCATGGCACCAGGCCGCGCTCGTCGTATGCGACCTGAGAGTCGTCCATTGCGGCGGATTCTAGGCGTGAGCCGACGCCGGCCCGGCCCCCGCCGGCACCGGCGCGATGACTTCGGAGCGGGGCGCCGGCCTGCTGTGAAGAGCGAACGATGGAGGCATGCGATGAGCACTGAACGGAGGGCGCCGATCGGCGACGAGGTCATCAGCACCGAGACCAGCGGCGAGCAGATCGGGGCCGGCGTGTCGCTGATCTGCGTGGATCTGGCACCTGGGCGCGGGCCTGCGCTGCATCGCCACCCGCGGCGCTCAGCCCTTACCGGGTTCTACTCGATGCCGAGCCGGTCGAGCACGCGCTCGTCCGCGCGCCAGTGCCGCCGAACGGAGACCGACAGGTCCAGATGAACCTTGGTGCCGAGCTCGCGCTCGATCGCGCGGCGTGCGGCGATGCCGATCGACTTGATCATGCGGCCGCCGGCGCCGATCAGGATCCCCTTCTGGGACTCGGTCTCCGACAGCACCACGGCCTCGATCACGACCAGGTCGTCACGAGGGTGGCTGATCTCGGAGACCTCCACCTCGACCGCGTGCGGAACCTCCTCGCGGGTCCGCGCCAGCACCTGCTCACGGACGAGCTCGGCGAGGTGCACGGCGCGCGACTGATCGGAGTGCTGGCGCGCGTCGAAGTACATCGGGCCGGCGGGCAGCAGCCCGACGAGGTGGTCGGTCAGCGCCCGCACGCCGGCGCCGGTGCGCGCCGACACCGGGAAGATCTCCGTCGCCACCTCGAGCTTGTCGGCCGCCTTCAGCGCCGCCGCGGTGCGCGCGCGATCGGCGCGGTCGATCTTGTTGACCGCGACCACGACCGAGATCGAGCCCGACTGCGCGGCCGGCCGCACGAGCCCGGCGATGAAGCGATCGCCGGCGCCGACGCCCTGCTCGGCATTGAGCACCAGCAGGCAGGCGTCGGCGTCGGCGAGCTCGTGCTCGACCCGCTGCTGCATCCGCTCGGTGAGCGCGTCGCGCGGGCGCTGCACGCCCGGCAGGTCGACGAGCACGAGCTGCCAGTCCGGCCCGGTCGCGACGCCGCGAATCGCGCGGCGCGTCGTCTGCGGCTTGTCGGAGACGATCGCGACCTTGGCGCCGACGATCGCGTTGGCGAGCGTCGACTTGCCGACGTTGGGCCGGCCCGCGAGCGCCACGAACCCCGAACGGGTGACCGGCGGATGCGCGACCGCCGCGCCATGGCGACCCATCAGCGGCCCACCTTCATCGCCCTCAGCTCACCCACCGCATCAGCTCGGCCTGCAGCGCGAGCATCTCGCCGTGATCGGTCTCGTGATCCATACCGGTCAAATGCAGCGCGCCGTGGACGACCGCCTCGCGCACGCTCTCGGTGTGCCGGGGACAGATGACGATGTCGCCGAGCTCCCGCGGGCCGGCGCTGTCGCCGTCCTCGTCGACGCCGAACGAGAGCACGTCCGTGGGCGCGTCGATCCCCCGGTGCTCGTGGTTGAGCTCCTGGATCCGCTGTTCGTCGACGAACTCGATCGCGACATGGCCTTCGTCGATCCCCGCGGAGGACAGCGCCAGCGCGCACAACTCCTCGAGCTCGATCGCGGTCGGTCGCCCCATCGGCGTCTGCGGCGCGACGTCGAGCGAGTCCTCGATCCCGATCACTTCGACGTCGAGCATCACCACACTCTCTCACGCGGTCCGACGGGAGCGGATCTCCGGCGCCGCACGGCTCGAGTGCGCGTCGTAGGCGGCGACGATCCGGCGCACGAGCTTGTGGCGCACGACGTCCTCGTCGGCGAAGCGGATGAACTCCACGTCCTCGACCCCCTGCAGGATCTCAGACACCGCGATCAGCCCCGAAGCCTGCTCGTGCGGCAGGTCGATCTGCGTGATGTCGCCGGTGACGACCATCTTGGAGCCGAACCCGAGCCGCGTCAGGAACATCTTCATCTGCTCCGGACTGGTGTTCTGCGCCTCGTCCAGAATGATAAAAGAATCGTTAATGGTCCTTCCCCGCATATAGGCCAGAGGCGCGACCTCGATCACGCCGCGCTCGAGGTGCTGGGAGACGCGCTCGGGATCGAGCATGTCGTGCAGGGCGTCGAACAGCGGCCGCAGGTACGGGTCGACCTTCGCCATCAGGTCGCCGGGCAAAAAGCCGAGTCGCTCGCCGGCTTCGACCGCCGGGCGGGTGAGGATGATCCGGCTCACCTCGCGACGGCTCAGCGCCGCGGCCGCGAGCGCGACCGCGAGGAACGTCTTGCCGGTACCGGCCGGGCCGATCCCGAACGTGATCGTGTTGTGGCGGATCGAGTCGACGTAGCGCTTCTGGTTGACGGTCTTGGGCGCCACCCGCGTCGTGCGATGGCGCCACACGACGTCCTCGAGGATCTCCGACGGCGACTCGTGCTGGTCCAACGCGCGCGACACGGCCTCGACCGTCCCGGGCGCGATCTCGAGACCCTGGCCGACCAGGTCAGACAGCTCGCGGACGACCGCCGCGCCGGCGTCGACGGCGGCCTGGTCGCCGTCGAGCGTCAGCACGTTGCCGCGCAGGAACACGTCGCAGTCGAGGTGACCCTCGAGCGTGCGCAGAACGCTGTCCTGAGATCCGGCCAGCTCGGCCGCGACCTCGTTGTCGAGTTCGAGCGTTCGCTTGGCCACTAGGGGCCGCTCGCCGTCCGCGCGACGCTCATCCCGCCAGCGCCTCTCGCACCAGCGACGATGCCCGCTTGCCCTCGGCGCGCCCGTCCGACGCGGCCATCACCGCCTTCATCACCTGACCCATGTCGCGCGGACTCGATGCTCCCGTGTCCGCGATAGCCCGCCGCACGAGCTCGCGCAGCTCGTCGTCGGACAGCTCGGCCGGCAGGTAGCCGCCGATCAGCTCGGCCTCGTACCGCTCCTGCTCAGACAGCTCCGAGCGGCCCGCGTCCTCGAACTGCTGGGCGGCGTCGAGCCGGCGCTTGCGCTCGCGCCGCAACACCGCCAGCTCGTCGTCGGAGCCGTCCTTGGTGGCCTTCTGCAGTTCGGACAGCACCAGCCGCAGCGCCCCGACGCGCTGCTTCTCCCCCGCCTTGAGCGCGGCGGTCATGTCCGATCGAAGCTGATCGGTGACGGTAGCCATAACGCCCCTTGAGGATATCGGCCGCGACGGCGGGCCCGGCCGGTGCAGGACTGGACGCCGCTTTGGAAAATCGTCAAGATGCCGCGCGGGGAGGCACCGGCAATTCGGGGGTTCCGGCGCTCGTCCCGATTCCGACGAAAGGGAGTCAGACGGTGCACAGGCCCTCATTGCAACTCCACGTCCACCCGTCCTCGCCCCGGCGCGGACGCCGCCGCCGCGCTATCGCCGCGCTGAGCGTGCTCGCGTTGGTCGCGCTCGTCGCCGCGACCGTGCTCGCGCCGGGCGCGGGCGCATCGACCGGCGCCGCCGTCAACCGCCATCCGGGCAAGCACAAGCACACGGGCGCGCGCAAGCCGCCCGACGGGCTCGGCGTACGGCCGGGCGCGATCAAGCACGTCTGGCTGATCATCCTCGAGAACAAGTCCTACGACGCGACCTTCACCGGCCTGAACAAGAACACGTACCTGTGGCAGACCCTGCCGCATCAGGGGGCCCTACTCAAGAACTACTACGGGACCGGGCACGACAGCGAGGACAACTACATCACGCTCGCCAGCGGCCAGGCGCCGCAGCCCGACGTGCAGAACGACTGCCCGTACTACGACAAGCTCTCGGGCCACATCGACCGGCGCGGCGGCTCGCTGAAGCGCGACCGCAACTACGGGCAGATCGTGTCCGCCGCCGGCCAGAACGCGGCCGCCGGACAGAACGGCTGCGTGTACCCGCGCAGCGTCAAGACGCTGTTCAACCAGCTCTCGGCCAACCACATCAGCTGGAAGGGCTACGCGCAGGACCTCGCCAGCCCCAACCCGCCCGGCGACCCACCGCATAGCGTCGGCGCCAGGTATTGCGGCGCGCCGTTCGTAAAGCCCGGGCCGACCGCCTCGCCGAACTTCCCCAACCCGGGCTCGGCGAACGCCACCGACCAGTACGTGCCCAAGCACTTCCCGTTCCCGTGGTTTCAGTCGATCCTCAAGTCGGGCGACTGCAACGCGCGCCACATCGCCGACGTGTTCTCGCCCCGCAACGGCCTCTACCACGATCTGCAGCACAAGCGGACGACGCCGGCGTTCAGCTGGATCACGCCCGACAACTGCAACGATGGCCACGACGCCGTGTGCGCGGGCAACAACCTGTCGGGGGGCTTCCGCAACCCGACGACGCCGCGGGCGCCGGTCAACTACACCGGTGGCCTGTACGCCGCCGACCTGTTCCTCGAGCACGTGATCGGAGAGATCGAGCGCTCGCCCGCGTTCCGCGACGGCGGCCTGATCGACGTCACGTTCGACGAGGCATTCCCGCCGTTCACCTACACCAACGACAGCTTCGCCAACTCCACGATCGTCGCGCCCACCGCGAAGACCTCGATCGCCGACGACTCGGCCGGCGAGACCCTGTTCGGCAAGGCGGTCCACTACGAGCCGACCGGCCCCAACCTACCGCTGGCCAAGAGCGCCGCCGGCCAGGAGCTGTACCCGGGCCCGGGCAACAACCTGTTCATCGACCGTCCCAGCAACTGCGTCGCGCAGACGGTCCCCAAGCAGCCGAAGGGCACCTGCCTGCTCGGCGGCGCAAACCACGTGCCGGGACCTCGCACCGACTCGGCGGCGACCGCCGTCGCCGGCGCGACGGCGATCGCCGATCCGGCCGTGACGATCATCGACAGGGGCCGTGCGGTGAGCGGCACCGGCATCCCGCCGGGCGCGTTCGTCGGCAAGGTCACGAACTCGTTCGTCAACGCGACCGAGCCGAGCGGCGCCGGCGGCTTCGTCGTCACCGGGTCGTTCGCGCTCGTCAACTCATCCGGTCAGCCGCTTGCGACGACCGGCCCGGTCAGCGGGGTCACCCTCGGCGCCGAGACGCCGCAGACGGATCCGCTGTACGACGCCACTCACGCGACCACCGGCGGCGGCGACACCGGCAGCGTCCTGATCAGCCCTTACATCAACCCGGGCTCGGTCAGCAGGCGGTTCTACAACCACTACGGCTGGCTGCGGACGATGGAGGACCTGTTCCGGGTCTCGCGCCACTCGAAGGGCATCGACGGCAAGGGCCATCTCGGCTACGCGGCGCAGCCGGGGCTGGCGCCGTTCGGGCGCGACGTGTTCACGGACCCGAGCGGTAAGCACCCGCCCAAGAAGCGAGGGTGAGCCGCCGGACCGCGGTAGCCGCGATCGCCGTGGCCGCCCTTGCCGCCGGATGCGGCTCGGGCGCCCACGGTGGCGCTGGCTCGTCGACGAGCGCGACCTCTGTCGCCGGCGCGGCCGCCGCGGGCGCGAGCGCGAGCCGCTCCTCATCCGCGCATCGCGGACACCATCGCCGGGCTGGCGGCTACGGCCGGCTGCCGTCGTGGCTGCCGAGCGTTAAGCCTCCGTCCCAGAAGCCGCTGCACGCGAGCTTTGCGCACCCGAAGCTGACGCTGCAGGGAGAGGGCCTCGTGGTCTCGCTGCGCGGCGCCCGCCTGCTCGCGACCGCGGTCGGCCCGTCCGTGCCGATGAATGGACAGGCGCCGGTGCCGGCCACGACCCCGGTCACGTTCGTCGTCACGTTCTCGCACGTGACGGCCCCGGTGCCACTGCGCCATGGCTCGTTCGTGCTCGTCGACGAGCTGCACCGGATCCACCATCCGCGGATGACCGCGATCGACGGCGGCGCGCCGCCCCCGCAGCTGCGCCCCGGCCCGCCGGTCTCGATCAAGCTGCACGCGATCCTGCCGGCCGGCGACGGCGGCCTCGAGTGGCGCCCGACCGGCACGCGCGCGATCGCCGGCTGGGACTTCAACGTCGAGATCGACTGAGCGAGCGGCGACTCAGACTGCGGCGCAGCGGATGCCGTCGGCGTGCAGCGCGAGCGCGGTGACGTCGACGAGCTCGCCGCGCGTGCCGGCACCGGCCGGCAGATAGCAGCGCGTGTAGTCGGCCGTGTAGCCCGAGCACTGCGTGTCGGCGACCTTGTCGACCAGAACGGTCTGGCGCTCGCCGAGCTTGGCCGCGCGGTGCAACCGCGAGCGCACCTCGGAGCGGCCCCGCAGCACCTGCGAGCGTCGTTTCTTCTCCTGGGGCGCGACGCGATCGCCGAGCTCGGCGGCCTTGGTGCCGGGCCGCGGCGAGTACGGGAACACGTGCACGCGGGTGATCTGCGCCTTATCGACTGCGTCGAGGGTCCGTTGAAAGGCGGCCTCGTCCTCGCTCGGAAAGCCGACGATCACGTCGGTCGTCAGGTTGATTTGGACCCGCCCACCCGCCGCCTTGCGCAGCCGCGCGACGTGATCGAGGTACTCGCCGGCGTCGTAGTGGCGGCCCATGTCGCGCAGGACCGCGTCGTCCCCGGACTGCATCGGCACGTGCAGGTGCGGGCACACCTTCGGCTCGTCGGTCAGCGCCCGCAGCAGCGAGTCCTTGACGTGGATCACCTCGACGCTCGACAGCCGCACCCGCTGCACGCCCGGCACCCGCGCGACCTCGCACATCAGATCGCCGAGCTCGAGCCCGCGCTCGGGATCGCGATAGTCGCCGACGCTGATCCCGGTCATCACCATCTCGGGCTGGCCGGCGGCGACGCGGCGGGCGACCTCGTCGAGGATCGCGCTCGCGGGCCGCGAGCGAGCGCTGCCGCGAACGGTCGGGATGATGCAGTACGCGCAATGGCAGTCGCAGCCGTCCTGGACCTTGACGAAGCCGCGCGTGCGACCGCTGCCGCCGTCGGCAGCGGTGCGGCGCCACAGCACGTCGTGCTCGGTGTCGGCACAGGCGCCGCCCAACGCGTCCAGCGGTTGGGTCGCGATCCGATTTGCGACCTCGTCGGCGGTGCCGACCAACGGCGTCACTCGCTCGTCGATCTCGTCGAAGTGGGGCGCGTGCAGGTTGACCGCGCAGCCGGCGACGAGCACCCGCTCGGCGTGCTTGAGCGACCGCCGCGCCGACTGGCGCGACTTGGACTCGGCCTCGGACGTGATGCAGCACGTGTTGATCACGTGCAGGTCGGCGTCTGACTCGGGAGCCTCGGTGTGGCCGGCCTCGAGCAGCGCGGCGCGCGCGAGCATCGCGTCGGCCTGGGAGACCTTGCAGCCGAGGAACTTGACGGCGAACGCGGCCATGGCGTCAGAGACGGTACCGCCGAGCACGGTGTTGTCCACGCCGTCGGCGATGATCGGATCTCACGCCAAGGCTCGCTCGCCCGTTCCATCCACATGCACGACACGATCGACATCGCTTGGAGCACCTACGAGAGTCCGCTCGGCCGGCTGACGCTGATCGCCGGGACGCGCGGGCTGCGCACGATCGAGTTTCCCGGTCGGGGCCTGCCGCTCGCCGAGGACGCGCGTGCCGGCGCAGGCGCCGAGACCGGCATCGCCTCGACCACGCTGATCGAGAGCGTCCGTCAGCTCGACGAGTACTTCGCGGGCGAGCGCACCCAGTTCGAATTGCCGCTCGACCTCGATGACCAGGGCACGCCGTTCCAGCGCGCCGTCTGGAGCGAGCTGACGCGGATCCCGTTCGGCGCCACCACCTCCTACGGCGCGGTCGCCCGCGCGATCGGCCGGCTCGATCGGATCCGCGCCGTCGGTGGCGCCGTTGGCCGCGTGCCGGTCCCAATCGTCGTGCCGTGCCACCGCGTGATCGGCTCCTCCGGCGACCTGGTCGGCTACGGCGGTGGGCTGCATCGCAAGCAGGCGCTGCTCGAGCTCGAGGCACGCGTCAGCGGCTCAGAGCCGCTGCCGGCGCTGTGGTCGGCGCGCCAGCTGGCGATGCTCTGAGGGGGGTGAAAGTGCGGCCGCGCCCGGCTATACCCCCTCATCGAAGGGGATCGCCAATCTCGTAACGGACGGGGTTACGCAAACGCCAAAGCCCGTGTCGCGCGGCTCGGTGCCCGCCAGGGCGGCCGCATCACGACAGCCCAGCTGCAGCGCCTCGGCGTGAGCCGCCCGACGGTCGCCCGCTGGATCTCCGCCGGCTACCTGCACCCGCGGCTGCCCCGCGTACACGCCATCGGCAGCCCCGCCCGGACGCACGCGTCGGATCTGTTCGAGGCGATCCTCTACGCCGGACCGTGCGCGATGCTGTCCCACGCCTCGGCGGCGCATCACCACGCGCTGATCGACCACCCACCCGTCGAGATCCATGTCCGGACCCCGCGGCGCCGACGTTCGCTGCCCGGGATCGTCGTCCACGGCCGCAGCACGAATGTCCGCGCCTTTCACCGCGGCCTGCCCGTCACCACGCTCCCGGACACGCTGTTGGACCTCGCCACCCAGCCCGAGGCCGAGCGCCTCCTCCGCCGCGCGCTCGCACGCCTGGACTACATGAACCGCCTCCACCCCGACCACCTCATCACCCACCACTGCCGCCCGGGCCGCCCCGGCAGCGCCGCGCTTCGTGCCGCGATCGCCGCCTACGACCCTCGTTTCGCTCACACCTACAGCCCGCTCGAGGACGACTGGATCCTCGTGTGCGAGGCCACCGGCACGCCCAAGCCCGACGCCGTCAACGTGCTCGTCCACGGCATCCGCTGTGACGCGGTCTACGAGGACGCGATGACGATCGTGGAGCTCGACGGCATCGACAACCATCGCTCGCCCGCGCAGCTGCGCCGCGATCGTCGCAACGACTTCACGCTGCGCGCGCACGGCTGGCTCGTGCTGCGCTATGGATCAGATCAGATCCGCAGCGACCTGCACGGGGTCGCCGCCGAGGTCCGCGCGACCCTCAAAGCTCGCGCGGGCCGGCGCCACCCGCGGGCGCGGCGCCGCGACTCGGCCTAGGCCGCTCGGCGTGTGAGCAGGAGTGCCGCCCACTCGCCGTCGTCGCGCAACTCGCTGACGACCATCCCCCGGGCCACGTACGCCGAGGCGACCCGGTCGACCTCCGAGCCCGCCAGCAGCCCGGACAACACGAGCCGCGGCGGCAGCCGCTCCTGCAGCCCGGCCCATGCCAGCAGCGGCGGCGCCAGCACATTGGCGACGACCAGATCCGCAAACGGCGCCTGCTCGGACCGCAGGTCGAACCGCCGGACGTCGATCGACACCCCGTTCGCCGCGGCGTTCGCGACGCACGCCGACACCGCGGCCGGGTCGACGTCGAGCGCCACCACGAGCGAGAACCCGAGCAGCGCCGCGCAGATCGCGAGGACCCCGGAGCCGCATCCGAGATCCACGCACGAGCCGAGCCCCCCGGCTCCATCGGCCTCACCAAGGAGCAGTTCCAGGCACATCCGCGTCGTCGCATGCGCGCCGGTCCCGAACGCCTGCCCGGGGTCGATGACGACATCCAGAGGCGTGGACGCCGGCGGCTCCCACGGCGGGCGCACCGTCAGCCGGTCGCCGAGCACCAGCGGCCGATGGAACTCCCGCCAACGAGTCGCCCAGTCGCCCGCGATCGAGCTCGTCGAGACATCCACCAACGCTCCGCCCGCGGCCGCCCGCAGATCGGGCAGCGACGGCAGCTCGCCGGGCACCCCGTAGACCGCGTACTCGACCACGGCATCCGACACGTCGACCTCCTCGACGCCACCCGGCACGAGCGAGACCAACTCCGCCAGCACCAGCTCGGCGTGATCGCGATCGACCCGGATCGCCAGCCGCACCAGCGAGCCGGCGCTCCCCGATGACGACAAGCCGCTCAGCCGCCGAACGCGCGCTTGAGCTTGCCGAGCACGCCGTCGTCGGTCGAGAGGTTGTGGTCGGTCAGCGAGTCGGCCAGCTGCTCGAGCAGCTCGCGCTGCTCGCGCTTGAGATGACGCGGGGTGACGACGTTGACGACGACCCGCAGATCGCCGCGGCGCCGACCGCGGCCACGCAGCGGCGGGATCCCTTCGCCGCGGATCGTCAGCGTCTCGTTGGGCTGGGTGCCGGCCGGGATCTCGAGCTCCTGCTCGCCGTCGATCGTCGGCACCGTCACCGTCGTCCCAAGGGCCGCCAAGGGCCCGGAGATGTCGACGACGGTCACCAGCTGCTCGCCGTCGCGCACGAACCGGGGGTCGTCGCGTACGCGAATCTGGACGTACAGATCGCCGGGCGGGCCACCGCGCTCGCCGGCGTGGCCCCGCCCCGAGATCCGGATCCGCTGGCCGTCGTCGATCCCGGCCGGGACATCGACGGCCAGCTCGACGCGCTCGACCTTGCGCCCGCGCCCCCGGCAGTCGTGGCACGGCGTCGTCGCCACCCGCCCATCGCCGTCGCAGCGATCGCACGCGGTCGCCTGCACGACCTGTCCGAGCGGTGTGCGCAGCACCGAACGCAGCTGGCCGGTGCCCTGGCATTTCGGGCACGTTTCGATCGGCGTGCCCGGCTCGGCGCCGTTGCCGTGGCAGGTCTCGCACAGCACGACCGACTCGTAGGCGACGTCGACCGAGGCGCCGGTGACGACCTGCTGCAGCGTGATCTCGGCCGAGATCGCGACGTCGCCGCCCTGGATCGCACCCCCGCGGTCGCCGAAGCCCCCGCCGAAGATCGAGCCAAAGCCGCCCGCGCCCTGGCCGAAGAACGCCTCGAAGATGTCCGACACCGAGCCGAAGCCCTCGAAGTTCGGCGACTGCCCGCCGCGGCGCAGCCCCTCGTGGCCGTAGCGGTCGTAGGTCGCGCGCCGCTCGGCGTCGGTCAGCACCTCGTGCGCCGCCGCGGCCTCCTTGAACTTCTCCTCGGCCTCCGGGTCGTGCTGGTTGACGTCGGGGTGCAGTTCGCGCGCCAGGCGCCGGAACGCCTTCTTGATCTCCGCCTCGCTGGCGTCGCGGGAGACGCCGAGCACCTCGTAGTAGTCGCGTGGCATCTGGGAAGCGCTCATCGTTCGTCGTACACGTCGGCGACGAAGCTCGACAGCTGCGCCGAGGCCTCACGGACGGCGCGGATCGCGCCCGCGTAGTTCATCCGCAACGGACCGATCACCGAGACCGCCCCGAGCGAGCGCTGCGGCAGGCCGTAGGCGGCGGCGACGAGCGCCAGCGAGCGCAGCGCCGGCAGCTCGTTCTCGGCGCCGATCCGGACCGCGACGCTATGTGACTCCCCGAGCGCTGTCCGCAGCGCGTCGAGGAGCGTCACCCGCCGCTCCAGCGACTCCATCAGGAGGTTCAGCTCCGAGACGTCGGCGACGCGCTCGGCGGTCAGCAGGTGCGCGGCGCCGTCGACGTACAGCGTCGCCTCGGGCGAGTCCTCGAGCTCGGTGAAGGCGGGCGCCAGCGACGACAGGAACTCGAGCTCGGTCGCCGGCAGCGTCTGGTCGTGCAGGCGCTGGTGCAGCATCCGCGCGCCGAGCCCGAGCCCGACCATCCGCTCGTTCAGATAGCTCGCGGCCCAGTCGATCAGCCCCGTGTCGATCGGCCGGTCGAACGTGAACAGCCGCTTGGAGACGCCCCCGGTCGACGTGATCACGACGACCATCAGCACCTGCGGCTGCAGTGCCAACAGCTCCACGTGGCGGATCGTCGAGGTCTCGATCGGCGGGGCGGTCACGATCGCCAGCAGGTTCGTGACCTGCGACAGCGCCTCGGTCGTGACGCGCATCGCCTCGTCGAGCTCGTGACGGACGAGCGACAGCGACAACGAGAGGCCGGGGCCGTCCGCCGACTCGGGCAGCAGCCGGTCGACGAAGTAGCGGTATCCCGCTTCGGTCGGGACCCGCCCCGCGGACGTATGCGGGTGCGCGAGCAGGCCGAGCTCCTCGAGGCTGGCGAGCTCGTGACGAATCGTCGACGGCCCCCACTCGAACGTCGCGCTCAGCGCCTTGGAGCCGACCGGCGCGCCGTCGTCGAGGTAGGCCTCGACGAGCCTGCGCAGCACGTTGTCCTGACGTTCGGTAAGCATGTCCAGAGATTCTAGGTAGGCCCCTGACGGCCAGCTAAGGGCGCCAGAAGCGCGCTCAGCCGCCGGAATTCGGGGACACGCGCACCTCAGCGCGCCCGTTGCGCACGATCCGCTTGCCGTCCTGGGTCGCCTCCGAGCGTATGACCGCGGTGCCGTCATCCACCTGCTCGACGGTCCCGTGCACGGTGATCTCCTGCCCCATCATCCCCATCCCTCGGAACTGGACCGACAGCGACGCCAGCGACTGCGGTCCGCCGAAGGCCTCGGTGTGGGCCCGCGCGACCTGCGCCATCGTCCACAGCCCGTGCAGGATGCGGCCCGGCAACCCGACCGACCGCGCGAACTCCTCATCGATGTGGATCGGGTTGAAGTCCCCGGACGCGCCGGCGTAGCGGACCGTCGTGTAGCGGTCTGGCGTGACCGCCAGCGAGATCTCATCGTCAGGCTTCACGCCGGGGGCCTCACGAGATTGGTCCACAGCCCGGAGCAGACGGGCTCGCCGTCTGAGTCCACCGTCTCGGTCGCGAACACGTAGAAGCCGATCCCGACCTTCTCGGAGATATCGGCGACCGTCAACGTCGTCGTCAGCTCCTCGCCGGCGACGACGACCCGCTCCCACTCAAACGCCTGCTCGCCGTGCACGAGGTGGGCGAAGTCGATCGCCAGCTCGGGGTCGAACAGCGCCCCCGACACCGAGCCCCGCTGGTATACGACCGCGAACATCGGCGGCGCGACGACGTCCGCGTACCCGGCTGCGCGGGCCGCGGGGACATCGAGGTGCAGCGGCTCGGTCTCGCCGGTCGCGAGCGCGAACTCGATGATCTTCTCGCGGCCGACCGCGTACGTCGTCGGCTCGTAGCGCTTGCCGATCGCCTCGGAGTTGACGGTCATCTCGAGCGGCGAGTCTACGGCCGCGGCCTCAGATGATCACGGGCACCGCGCCGCCGTCGACCGACCACGCGGCGCCGGCGACGTTCGACGCTGCCTCCGAGCACAGGAACACGATCACGTCGGCGATCTCCCCCGGTTCACCGAGCCGGCGCACCGGCAGCCCCGCCGCCGCGGCCTCGAGCACCTGCTCGCGGGTACCCCCGCGCGCGGCGACGGTCTGATCGACGAGGCCGTCGGGCGCCAGCCACAGATCGCCGGCGAGCGGCCCCGGCGTGACGGCGTTGACCAGCACCCCGGCGGCGGCGTACGCGTCCGCGTACGCCCGTGACAGCGACAGCAGCGCCGCCTTCGTGACCGAGTACGCGACGTTGCGCTGACCGGGCCGCTTGCCCGACGACGACGAGACGTTGACGACGCGGCCCCAGCCGGCACGCACCATCGCCGGGATCGCCGCCCGCATCAGCCGCATCGGCGCCATCACGTGCAGCTCCCAGTGGGCCTGCCAGTCGGCATCGGACAGCTCGTCGATCGCGGTCACCGCGGTCATCCCCGCGCAGTTGACGACGACGTCGAGCCGCCCGAACCGCTCCATGCAGGCGCCGACCACGAGATCGCCGGCGTCGGCGGCGGTCAGGTCCAGCGCAAGCGTCTGCGCGCGGTCACCGCAGTCGGCGGCGGCCTGCTCGAGCCGCGCCTCGCCACGGCCGACGAGCATCACGTTGGCGCCCTCCGCGCACAGTCTCCGGCCGACCTCGGCACCGACGCCGCCCGAGCCTCCGGTGACCACGCAGCAACGTTCGCCGATCCCGAGATCCACGCCGCGATTCTGGCAGGGCCAGTCGGTAGGGTCCGGACTGGTATGCACGCGCTCGCGCTCGCCCTCGGGCCGGTCCACCAGCACTACCTGCTGCAGGCCCGCCAGATGCAGGCGCTGTCGTTCTCGGTGCACATCCCGCTGGTGTGCTTCGGGATCGCGTTTCCGATGATGGTGCTGTTCGTCGAGTGGCTGTGGCTGCGCACCGGCGACACGATGTACCGGACGCTCGCCCAGCGCTGGAGCCGGATCGTGCTGGCGCTGTTCGCCGTCGGCGTGATCACCGGCACGATCCTGTCGTTCGAGATGGGGCTGTTGTGGCCCGAGTTCACGGCGACGTTCGGCGGCGTGTTCGGGCTCGGGTTCGCGATCGAGGGGTTTTCGTTCTTCCTCGAGGCGATCTTCATCGGGATCTACGCGTACGGCTGGAACAAGCTCTCCCCGCGGATGCACTTCCTCTCCGGGATCCCGGTCGTGATCACCGGCTTCTCCGGCTCCCTGATGGTGATCTCGGTCAACGCCTGGATGAACCATCCGACCGGCTTCAGACTCGCCCACGGCAAGGTCACGCACGTCGATCCGCTGGCGGCGCTATTCGGCAACCCGTATCTGTGGTCGGAGCTGATCCACATGTACGTCGCCGCGTACATGGTCACCGGCTTCATCGTCGCCGGCTGCTACGCGGTCGCCAAGCTGCGCGGCAACTGGGGCCGCTACCAGCGGGTCGCGCTGACGATCCCGCTGACGATCGCCTGCCTGGCCGCGCCGATGCAATTGCTCGTCGGCGACTGGATCGCCCGCGACATCGCGGTCGCACAGCCAATCAAGCTGGCCGCGTTCGAGGGCCTCTACAAGACCACGCGCGGCGCCAACGAGCACATCCTCGGCTGGTACACGAATGGTCAGATCAAGTACGGGATCGCGTTCCCGCATCTGCTGTCGCTGCTGGCGTTCCACTCCTGGAACGCGAAGATCATCGGGCTGGACACGGTCAGCGCCAACGACCGGCCGCCGATCAACATCGTGCGCTTCTCGTTCCAGATCATGGTGCTGCTCGGCTCGGCGCTGGCGGTGCTCGGCGTGCTGTACCTGCTCGTCCGCTGGCGGCGCGGCCGGCTCCCGGACACGAGGTGGTTCTACCGCGCCGTGGTGCTGTCGGGCCCGGCCGCGTTCCTGTGCCTGATCGCGGGGTGGGTGACGACCGAGGTCGGCCGCCAGCCATGGGTCGTCTACGGGGTGATGCGCACCTCGCAGGCGGTCACCGGGGCGGGCGGCATCCCCGTCGGCTACGGCGCGCTCGTCGCCGCCTATGTCGCCGTCGCCATCGGCGTCGTCTGGATCCTGCGGCGCCTGGCCTCAAAGCCGTTGGAGCTCGACCCCGCGGGCGTGATCCCCACGCCGGGCGACACCGGCGCGGACACCGTCGCGACGAGCTGATGCTGCACACGCTGCCACTCGCGTTCGTGCTCGCCGGCGTGGTCCTGTACACGGTGCTGGCGGGCGCGGACTTCGGCGCCGGCATCTGGCAGCTGCTGTCGGGACCCGGTGAACGGGGCGAGCGCATCCGCGAGCACGCGCACGAGTCGATGGGGCCCGTTTGGGAGGCCAACCACGTGTGGCTGATCTTCGTGCTGACCGTCACCTGGACCGCGTATCCGGTGTTCCTCGGCTCCCTGGCCTCGACGCTGTCCGTGGCGCTGTTCATCGCCGCGCTCGGGATCATCCTGCGCGGCGCCAGCTACGCGCTGCGCTCGGGCGCGCGCGACGCCCGCGAGACGCTGGTGATCGACGGGATGTTCTCGATCGCGTCGCTCGTGACCCCGTTCGCGCTCGGCTGCGCCGCCGGCGCGATCGCCGCCGAGCGGGTGCCGGTCGGCAACGCCGCCGGGCAGCCGTTCTCCAGCTGGCTGGCGGCCGTGCCGGTCACGATCGGCGTGCTCGCGGTCTGCTTCTCGGTCTACATGGCCGCGATCTTTCTCGCCGGCGACGCGCAGCGCTCGGGCGACACCGAGATGGCCGACGCGTTCCGGGCTCGCTCGCTGATCGCCGGCGCGATCGCCGGCGCCGCCGCGATCGCGGCGCTGATCGTCGTCCACGGCAACGCCCATTCCCTGTACTCGGGGCTCGTCCACGGCGGCGCGCTTGCGACCGTGATCGTCTCGCTCGTCGCCGGCATCCTCACGCTCGTGCTCGTCTGGATCCGCCGCTACGAGCCGGCGCGGGTCACCGGCGCGGTCGCGGTCGCGGCCGTGATCGCCGCCTGGGCGCTGGCGCGCAACCCGGTGCTGCTGCCCGGGCTCACGATCGAGCAGGCCGCCGCCGGCCACGACGCGCTCGTCACCGTGATCGTCGCCGTGATCGCCGGCGGCATCATCATGTTCCCCGCGCTCGGAGCGTTGTTCGCGCTCACGCTTCGCAGGCGCTCGCAGCCGATGCCCGGCTCCGAGACCGCGGCCGGCGCCGCCCACGTCGGGACCCCGCTGCGCGTATCGGCTGGCGCACCAAGGGTCGCGGTCGCGCTGTTCATCGTCGGCATCGGGATGCTCAACGCCGCCAACGCGGGCTGGTGCCACATCATCGGCGTCGTCGCGCTGTTCGGGTTCCTGGTCGCGGGCTTCGTCGCGGTCGTGCCGCGGGCGCTGGCGACCGACGAGCCCTGAGCGTGGTCGCAGGTGGCCAACTGTGACGGCCACCCCCACCGCGGTCTGTATCCTCTGAAAGCCATGGTCAGAGCAGCCGATCAGCGCGCGTCTGACGCCGACCGCGACGAGGTCGTCGAGCTGCTCCGCCGCGCCGCCGGCGAGGGCCGGATCGGCCACGACGAGCTTGACGAGCGCGTCGCTAAAGCGCTGTCGGCGCGGACCTACCGGGAGCTCAACGCGACCGTCGACGACATCCCGCGCCAACGCGGCACCCGCGGCCGCGGGATGAGCGCACGCCGCGGCGTCGCCACCTGGGCGCTGAGCGCGGTGCGCCGCGAGCCGTGGCTGTTGGTGCTCGTGATCCCGGCGCTCGCCGTCATGTTCGCGCTGGCGCTGACCGCGCTCGTGATGTTCCTGGTGGTCGCGGTCGCGATGCTCGCCCTCGGCGGCCACCAGCGCGGCCCGGCACAGCTGCGCCGCCGGCCCGGGCGACCTCCGTGCGTCGTCCGCCACGCCTGCAGGATCGCCAGCTCCTACGAACGCTGGATCTGAGCGCGCCGCTCGCGGCCGGCGGCGTCCGGTCCAGATCTGCGGGCCGTCTCGGATGGTGCGATTCGTTCCGGGCGTTGCGCTGTCCGAGGCGCCGCGACCAGGGCGCGCTGCCGACCACAGATGCCGCGAGGTCAAGCCCGACCGAGGGACTGGAGTACGGGGTCGTCCAATTTTCACCGAAACCCGGGGGCACGGCGTGTGCTGACATTGAAATGTGCGGCTCAGCCGAACGTTTCAATGTCGCCCCTCGATCCGAGCCGGGAAACGTTGAAAAACGGCGGTGTTGGAGGTTGCTGGTCGGCGTTGGTCGAGCGTCACCCGAGCTCGGCATCGCCGTCCGCCGTGCGTCGTGGACGTTCGGCAGCCCGCGCCCGGCACCGCGGACGGCCCGGGCACCAGCCACTGGCTACGCCCGCACGATGTGCCAGACGACGCCGACCATCTCGTACGGCCGACCGTTGACGGTTCGCCGGTGCACATAGCGGCGGCGGACCAGCTCGCGCGCGTCGACGTGTGATCCCAGCTCGCGCCGCCAGAACCCGAACGTGACCGCGTCCTCGGGGTTCGGACCGGGGTCGTGTAGATAGGCGACCAGGGCGTCGGGCGCCAGCAGCCTGACCGCCGCCGCAAGCGCCTGCTCGGGCAGCTGCCCCGCGGAGTCGCCGACCGGAGCAACGCACTGCAGCACGTCGGCGCGCAGCGAGCGGATATGGCGCTCGGTCTCGGGCTCGAGCGCCAACAGGTCGAGCGTCAGGTACTGCTCGTAGACGCCCGGCCGGTCGCGCAGCGCCGCGGCACGCGCGGCCGGCACGATGTCGGTGCCGAGCACCGGATGCAGCCCTTCGGCCACGAGCGCCTCGCCCGACACGCCGTTGCCGGCCGCGATGTCGATCACGCGCGCGGACTGGCGGCTGCGCCCGGCTCGGTCGAGTTCGGTCCCCAGCATCGACGCGATCACCTGCGGCGACACGCACGCGAGACGGTCGGAGACGATCTGCTCATAGGCGCCCGGCAGCTCGTACAGCCGCTCGTAATCGTGCAGGTGCAGCCGTTCGACGGTCCCGTCCTCGAACCGCACCTCGATGACCTCACGGCCGATCAGCGGATCCGTCTGCGGCGGCAGCGAGACCTCGAAGCGCTGCCCGGTCACGACCGGCAGCCTATCGCCGCCGGCACGGAACCGTCGCGCAAGCTCAAGTCACGACTGACCGAGCTCGAGCACCGCCAGAAACGCCTCCTGGGGCACCTCGATGCGACCGACCTGCTTCATCCGCTGCTTGCCGCGCTTCTGCTGCTCGAGCAGCTTGCGCTTGCGCGTGATGTCGCCGCCATAGCACTTGGCGATCACGTCCTTGCGGTAGGCCTTGATCGTCTCGCGCGCGACGATCCGCGAGCCGATCGCCGCCTGGACGGGGACGTCGTACTGCTGGCGCGGGATCTTCTCGCGCAGCTTCTCGACAAGCATCCGCCCCGCGCTCTCGGCCTTGGAGCGGTGCACGAGCATCGACAGCGCGTCGATCGGGTCGCCGGCGAGCAGGATGTCGAGCTTGACCAGATCGGACTCGCGCAGGCCGATCAGGTCGTAGTCCAGCGACGCGTAGCCGCGCGTGCGCGACTTCAGCTGGTCGAAGAAGTCGAGCACGATCTCGGCCAGCGGCAGGTCGTAGGTCAGCTGCACGCGCTCGACGGACAGGAAGTGCATCCCGGCGTGCTCGCCGCGACGCTCCTGGCAGAGCTCCATGATCTGGCCGACGTACTCCTTGGGGGCGAGGATCGAGGCGCGGATGAACGGCTCGCGGATCTCGTCGACGCGCGCGGGGTCGGGCATGTCGTTGGGGCTGTGCAGCGGCACGACCGAGCCGTCGGTGAGCGTCACCTCGTACTCGACCGACGGCATCGTCGTCAACAGCTCGAGGTCGTACTCGCGCTCGAGGCGCTCGCGCACGATGTCCATGTGCAGCAGGCCGAGGAAACCGCAGCGAAACCCGAACCCCAGCGCCTCGGACGTCTCCGGCTCCCACGACAGCGCGGCGTCGTTGAGCGACAGCTTCTCCAACGCGTCGCGCAGGTCCGGATAGTCGTCTGAGTCGATCGGGAACAGGCCGCAGAACACCATCGGCTTGACCTCGCGGTAGCCCGGCAGCGGCTCTGCCGCCGGTCGGGCCTTGCTCGTCAGCGTGTCGCCGACGCGCAGCCGCGTGACGTCCTTGATGCCGGTGATCACGTAGCCGACCTCGCCCGCGTGCAGCTCGGCGGCGCCGGTCATCTGTGGGGTGAAGAAGCCGATGTCGTCGATCTCGGCTTCGGTCCCGGCCTGCATCGCGCGGATCGCCTCGCCCTTGCGGAAGACCCCGTCGAAGACGCGGACGAAGGCGACGACGCCGCGGTACTGGTCGAACTCGGAGTCGAAGATCAGCGCCCGCGGCGGCGCCTCGGGATCGCCGTCGGGCGCCGGCACCCGCGCGATCAGCTCGTCGAGCACGTCGCCGACGCCCTCGCCGGTCTTGGCGCTGATCCGCCGCACGGCGTCGGCCGGCTCGCCGAGCAGGTCCGCGACCTCGCCAGCGACGCGCTCGGGCTCGGCGCCGGGCAGATCGACCTTGTTCATGCACGGGATCAGCTCGAGCCCGGCGTCGATCGCAAGGTAGGTGTTGGCGACGGTCTGCGCCTCGACTCCCTGGCTGGCGTCGACGACCAGCAGCGCGCCCTCGCAGGCGGCCAGCGAACGCGAGACCTCGTAGGTGAAGTCGACGTGCCCGGGGGTGTCGATCAGGTGCAGCTGGTAGGTCTCGCCGTCGAGCGCCGAGGTGTAGAAGACGCGCACCGCCTGGGCCTTGATCGTGATCCCGCGCTCGCGCTCGAGCTCCATCGAATCGAGCACCTGCGCGCGCATCGACCGCGGGCCGACGGTGTGCGTCAGCTCGAGGATCCGGTCGGCCAGCGTCGACTTGCCGTGGTCGAT
>DASUHF010000099.1:0-24850 GCA_036273655.1 Solirubrobacteraceae bacterium
CAGCTCGCCGCCGACGGCATCAACGCCCGCGTCGTCGACCTGTATTCGGTCAAGCCGGTCGACTACGAGACGCTGGCCGCGGCCTCGCAGGCGACCGGAGGACGACTTGTCGTCGTCGAGGACCACTGGGCCGAGGGCGGCATCGGCGACGCCGTGCTCGCGGCGTTCTCCGACAAGGATGAACGCCCGCGGATCGTCAAGCTCGCCGTGCACGACATGCCGGGCTCGGGCAAGGGCGCCGAGCTGCTACACCAGGCCGGGATCGACGCCGACGCGATCGTGACCGCCGCCAAGCGGCTCGCGGCACTGGGGCCGCAGCTGAGCGGGGCGAAGGCCGCCGCCTGAGCGGGCCGTGGGTCTGAGGGCCGCCGCCTCAGGGACAGGCGTCGGCCCCCTGAGCCGTCGGCGCGAGCGCAGCCGCGTGGGCCGCTGGCCGCGGCGGTGGGCGAAACGGCAGCACCGAAGGGGAACCGGGCTGGTGCCCCCGCGAGGTCAAAAGTCCGCCAATCTGGCCGTCTTCCGAGACGCTTGGCGGATCCTGGTCGCCCAGGGTGTCGACATCAGCCATCCTCTGCGCCGCGGGCGTTCGTTGGCGGATCGTTCATGTCAGTGCCGAGCCCGGACCGGCCGCTTGGTTGCCCGAACGGAGCAACCCCTGAAACGTCCTCGCACCGGCCATCGCAGGCCCGCAGATTGAGCCCGTACGTGCGCGCAGATTGAGCGTCTGTGAAGCGCACCGGTTTTTATGAAAGGTCTCGAAGAGCGCTTATGTGGAACTGACATTGGCGGCCTACGGTGCCCGCCGAATCATCCCGTGATCGTGCCGGACCCCGCACCGGCTAGAGAGGATCGTCAATGCGCGCGAGGTCGATCTGTGTAGCCGGTGGCGTCGTGGCGGCAGCGGTTGCGCTCGCCGCATGTGGCTCGTCGGAGGGGCCGGGGGCGGCGACCGCCGCACCGACGCGCGCAAACGTCGTCTATCAGTGGGGCCGCGTCGGCGGCGGGCTGATCGGGCCTGGACACTCGTTCGGCCGCGTCGGCCCGCGCACGTGGCACGCCGCCGGTCATCGTCGGCACGCACGCAACGGCAAGTTGATCCTCGGGATCGGCCCCACGCGGCTGGCGCCGACGCCGGTGCACGGGATCCGCGGCACGGTCGTGCAGGTCGCAACCTCCAACTCGACCGGCTACGCGCTGACGACCGCGGGCGCCGTGTACGCATGGGGGACCGGCTCGCAGGGGGAGCTCGGCAACGGCACCACGACCCGCCTGTCCAGGCGCGCGGTCCGCGTCCATTTCCCGGCAGGCGTGCGGATCGCGAAGCTGGCCAATCCGGAGCCGTACAACGGCGCGATGGCGATCGACACGACCGGTCATGCGTGGGCGTGGGGCAACGACGAGGCGCGCGACTTCTGTCAGCCGGTGGGCGCGCTGGTCGACACGCCGGTGCGGGTCCCCTTGTCGCACGTGACGCTCGCGGCCGGCGCCTGGCGCCACGCGATCTACGACGCCCGCGGCACGGTCGTCAGCTGCGGGCTGTCGGATCACGGCCAGCTCGGCGACGGCACCACCGGGCCGGGTGCGGACACGGGCACGCCCGTCGCGGTCCAGGGGCTGCCGGCCGGGCGCGTCGTCGCGCTCACCTCGGCCTTCGGCAACGCCGGCGCGCTGATGGCCGACGGCGCCTACTACAACTGGGGGATCAACAGCTCCGGCCAGCTCGGCGACGGCAACCGGTTCGAGCGCACGACCGCCGTTCGCGTGCGACTGCCCGGTCACGTGCGGCAGGTGTTCGAGGGCGGCAGCTTCCCCTCAAACGGCCAGACGATGGCGCTGCTGTCCGACGGCCAGCTGTGGGTGTGGGGCGCCAACGCCTCCGGCCAGCTCGGGGACGGGACGGTCGCGAGCAGCGCGGTGCCGCGCCGGATCGCCCGGCCCGGCCGCTTCGTCGCGGTCAGCTCCGGCGGCGCCACCGACTACGCGATCGGGCCGGACGGCGAGCTCTGGGCCTGGGGCCAGAACACCGAGGGCGAGCTCGGCAGCGGCAGCGCCACGCCGATGGCGACGACGCCCGTCAGCGACGGCATCCACGTGACGCAGGTGTCGGCGACCGCGCGCAACGCCGCGGCGCTCGGCGCGCCCGACTCCTAGTCACGAGTCGCGTCGTACGACTGCGACGCCATACGTCAGATTCGTACGACCGGCATGCGTCAGCGGTGGACGACGACCTTGCCGATCATCCGCCCGGACTCCACCAGCTCGTGGGCGCGCCGCAGGCCGGCCGCCGAGAAGTCCGCGATCCGCTCGGTCGCGGTGCAGCGAATCCGGCCGTCGTCGACCAGCTGCGCGACCCGCGCGAGCGCGTGCTTCTGCTCGATCATGTCGGGCGTCTCGAACAGCGCGCGGGTGAACGTCAGCTCCCAGTGCCAGGCGATCGACTTGGTCTTGAGCGGAGACAAATCGAGCCCATCGGGGTCGTCGATCGCGACGATCTCCCCGAACGGCGCGACGATCTCGGCGAACGCGTCGACGTTGCCGGCGCTGTGGGCGCTGAACACGTAGTCGAACCCGTCGGGCGCCGCGCGCTGGCCCTCGTTGACGAGGTCGTGGTGATCGATCACCGCGTCGGCGCCGAGACCGGTCACCCAATCGCGTGACGCAGCGCGCGACGCGGTGGCGACCACGCGCACGCCGGTCTGGAGCTTGCACAGCTGGATCATGATCGAGCCGACGCCGCCGGCCGCGCCGAGGATCAGCAGCGCTCCATTCGACGATGCCGTCAGCCGCAACCGGTCGAACAGGCACTCCCAGGCGGTCAGCGACGTCAGCGGCAGCGCCGCCGCGTCGGCGAAGCTCAGCGTCCCCGGCCGCTCGGCGACGATCCGCTCGTCGACCGCCTGCAGCTCGGCATTGGAGCCGGGCCGCGAGATGTCGCCCGCGTAGAACACCTCGTCGCCGATCGCGAGCGTCGTCACTCGCGGCCCGACGGCGTCGACCACCCCGGCCGCGTCGTAGCCGAGCACGGTCGGCGTGTCTGAGCGCGCAAGCGCGGCCCGGCGCTTGACGTCGACCGGATTGACCGACACCGCCTGCACGCGCACGAGCACGTCGTGTGGCCGCAGCTCGGGAACCGGCAGCTCGACGTCGACCAAGCAGCTCGGATCGCTGACCGGCAGCGCCTCAAACGACCCGATCGCCCGCATCGTGTCCGCCATCGCCGCTCCTCTCCTCCGGGTTGTTCAGGCCTCGAGCGCGCATCGTACGCGGCCGTGGCTGTCACAGCCGGGATCGCTGCGCTGTCTCAACGGGTGAAGAGAACCCAACGGCAAAGGAGGTTGATCTCGATGAGAGTGTTTGTCGCCGGCGCGACCGGAGCGATCGGACGCCCGCTCGTGCCCCGTCTGGTATTCGCCGGCCACGAGGTGCACGGCATGACCCGCAGCCCCGACAAGGCGCCGCTGCTGCAGGAACTGGGCGCGACCCCGGTGATCGCCGACGCGCTCGATCCCGAGCAGGTCGCGGCGGCCGTCGGCAACGCGCAGCCCGACGTCATCGTCCACCAGCTGACGGCGATCGCGGAGGCGCTCGACATGCGCCACTTCGATCGCGACTTCGCGCTCACCAGCCGGCTTCGCACCGAGGGCACCGATCACCTGCTGTCGGCGGGCCAGGCGATCGGCGTCAAGCGGTTCGTGGCGCAGAGCTACTTCGCTGGATATGAGCGCACGGGCGGCCCGGTCAAGTTCGAGGACGACCCGGTCGATCCCACCCCCGCTCGGGAGATGCGGCAGACCTACGCGGCGATCCTGCATCTCGAGCGCGCGGTGCTGGAGGCGCACTGGACCGAGGGGATTGTGCTGCGCTACGGCGCCTTCTACGGTCCAGGGACGTCGATGGTGCCCGACAGCGAACAGGCCGACCTGGTCCGCAAGCGCCGCTACCCGCTGGTCGGCGACGCTGCCGGCGTGTGGTCGTTCATCCACGTCGCCGACGCCGCCGACGCGACCGTCGCGGCGATTGAGCACGGCCACCGCGGCATCTACAACGTCGTCGACGACGACCCCGCGCCGGTCGCCGAGTGGCTGCCGTCCTACGCGCAGGAGCTTGGCGCCAAGCGGCCGCGGCGGGTGCCCCGGTTCGTCGGGCGGCTGTTCGCCGGCGAGGCGGGCGTGGTGATGATGACCGAGCTGCGCGGCGCCTCCAACGCCAAGGCCAAGCGCGAGCTGCGCTGGAGCCCCGCGCACCCGAGCTGGCGACAGGGGCTGACCGCCGCATGACCGATCGCGAGCAACTGCTCGACGAGCTGCGACCGGTCGCGTTCGCGATTGCCTACCGCATGCTCGGCAGCGTCGCCGAGGCCGAGGACGTCGTCCAGGAGGCGCTGCTGCGCGTCCACCAGACGCTGGAGGGCGGCGAGAGGATCGCGTCGCCGCGCGCGTTTGTCGCGACGATCACGACCCGGCTGGCGATCAACGAGCTGCACTCGGCCCGCGCCCGCCGCGAGCGCTACGTCGGCGACTGGCTGCCGGAACCGATCATCACCGACGCCCGCGACGACCCCGCCGTGCACGTCGAGATGGCCGACTCCTTGTCGGTGGCGCTGCTGACGCTGCTCGAGAACCTGTCGCCCGAGCAGCGCGCGGTGCTGCTGCTGCACGACGTGTTCGACTACGGCTATCCGGAGGTCGCCGAGATCGTCGGCAAGCGCGAGGACAACGTGCGCCAGCTCGCGGCCCGCGCCCGTCGCCACGTGACCGGGCAGCGCAGCGGCCGCCGGCGCGCCGAGGCGACGCCCGAGCAGCGCCACGAGCTCGCGCAACGGTTCTTCGCGGCGGCCGAGGACGGCGATCTCGCCGGACTCGAGGCGCTGCTCGCCGCCGACGTGCGGCTGACCGGCGATGGCGGCGGCAAGGTGCCGGCGCTCGCGCGCTCGCTGCACGGGCGCGACCGCGTCGCGCGCACGCTGATCACCTGGGCCCAGATCAGAGCGCGCGTCCCGGAGATGTCGGTGCGCTTCGTCGAGGTCAACGGCGATCCCGGCGCGATGTTCCTCGACGGCCACCAGCGCGTCGTCGGCGTGTGGGCGATCGAGATCGACGGCGACAAGATCACGAGCGTCAGCTCGATCGTCAACCCCGAGAAGCTGACCCACCTCGGCCCGGTCGGCGACTTCGGCACGCTGCTCCGGCAGGCCGGCTGAGCTCGGGACGCCGCTCAGGCAGAGCGGCTGAGTCCGGGGCGCCGCTCAGGCAGGACGCGCGCCCGGCACGGCCGTGAACAGGTCCTTGACGCTGGTCTGCAGGATCGCCGTGGCCTCGCCGGGCCCGAGCCGCCCGGCGTTGACCTCTTCGCCGCCGGCGTGCACGAGCGCGAAGTAGCTCGCCAGCAGCCAGTCGGCGGGTAGGTCGGTGCGGAAGCTGCCCTCGGCGCGACCTCGCTCGATCAGCGCGACGATCGGTCGCTGTAGCGCGGCGTGCGACCGGCGCAGCCGCTCGGCGCTGAGCTGGCGCGCGACCGCCGCAGCGATCGCGTCGTAGCGGTCGAGCTCAGCCCACGCGGCTGCGATCAGCCGATCGAGCGCGGCCGGCGCCGAGCCGCTGTCGAGATCGATCTCGCCGAGGCGTGCCGCGAAGCGATCGACGACGCGTGCGGCGACCGCTTCGAGCATCGCCTCTTGAGTTGGGAAGTGCGAGTAGACGGTCACGCGCGAGACCCCGGACTCGGCGGCGACCGCCGTGGTCGTGACCGGGTCGCCCCTTGCCAGCAGCGTCTCGGCGGCATTGAGGATCGACTCGATGCTGTGCTCTGCGGCGGCGCGCCGGTGGTCGCGTGCTTGCGGCATCTGCGCGCGCCAGCCTAGTGGGCCCGTCCGTGCCTGATGCCAACGATCACGGACGGGCCTATCGCCTCAATGCATGGGGACGCTCGCGCCCGCCGGCGGTCGCACGCTCGGCGCTGCCAGCGCAGCGAGTGCGGCCAGGCCGGCGGCGGCCACGGCAGCGGCCTGCAACGCGGGCCGCGACGACCCGATCGCACCACTCGAGCTCGTGACCGCGATCGTCGAGAGCACCGCCGTGCCGAGCGCGGCCCCGACCTCGTGTGCGGTCGACAGCACGCCGGAGGACGCGCCGGCGCTCGCATGATCGACGTCGCTCATCATCGAGATCGTGATCGCGGGAAACGCGAGGCCCATCCCCAGGCCGAACACGGCCAAGCCGGGGAGCAGGTCCGAGGCATACGTCGCGTGGTGCGGGATGCGGGCGAGCAGCAGCGCGCCGATCACGACCAGCGTCATCCCGGCCACGATCAGCGAGCGTGAGCCGGCACGCGCGATCACGTGCGAGGTGAGGTGCACACCGACGGCGGTGGCCGCCACGAACGGCAGGAACGCCAGGCCCGCGCGCAGCGCCGAGTAGCCGAGCACGTCCTGCATCTCGTTGGACATCAAAAAGAACACTCCGGCGAGGATGCCGGTCCCGGCGAGCAGCATTCCGGCACCCGAGACCAACGGCCGCATGCGCCACACCTGCGGCGGGATCAATGGCTCGGCGACGGTCCGCTCGACCGTTGCGAACGTCGCGAGCAGCACCGCCGCCACGGCCAGCAGCGCAAGCGTGACGGCCGAGCTCCATCCGTCGTCGGCGGCTCGCGACAGCGCGTAGACGAGCGCCACCAGGCCGCCGATCAGCGACAGCCCCCCGAGCGGATCGAGCGTCCGGTGGGTCCGCTGATGCGCGATGCTCGGCACGATCCGCGGTGTCAGCGCCCCGACCGCGAGGCCGACGGGCACGTTGACGAGAAACACCCAATGCCAGCTCAGCAGGCTCGTGAGGACGCCCCCGAGAACCGCCCCGGCGGCGATCCCGGCGCTGGCGACCGCGCTCCAGAGCCCCATCGCGGTCGCCCGCTGGCGGCCGCTGTAGACGGTGGTCAGAATCGAGAGGGCCGACGGCGTCAGGATCGCGGCGCCGGCACCCTGCGCCGCGCGGGCCCCGATCAACATGGCCGCCGATTGCGACAGCGCGCAGATCAGCGAGGCGAGCGTGAACAACGTCAGGCCCGCCAGGAACATGCGCCGCCGGCCGAACAGATCGGCCGCGCGTCCGCCGGCCAGGACGAGCCCCCCGCTGCACAGCACGTACGCGGTCACGACCCACTGCAGATCCGCGCGGGCGAACGAGAGGGCGCGGCCGATCGACGGCAGCGCGACGTTGACGATCGTGATGTCGAGGACGACCATGAACTGCGCAGCGACGAGCAGCCCCAGCACCGACCACGGTCGTCGCTGTTCATCGTTGTCGGTGTGCCTCTGATGTCTGGTCTCGTCACTCATCGTCGCGCCTTTCGTCCGCCGATTTCCGAATGCGGTTGCGGCCGCCTCGGCATCGGGTTCGTCGCCGAAGCTGCCTTTACATTGATGTCAAGGCAGGAACATAGCGTGGCTGTACACAGCTGTCAAGGCAGGGCGGGCACGAGGCCGCGATGCGCGGCGAAGGTCGAGGTGGTCGGGCTGCGCGGCGCGGGTGGTCGATCCGGTCGTCGGCTGCGTCTGCGGTCGTGTGCCGTTTGCCGGACCGTTGGCGATCGGCCACGAGTGCGTGGCCGAGGTGCTCGCCATGGGCGACGAGGTGCGCGACCTGCGTGTCGGCGAGCGCGTGGTGGTGCCCTGGGCGGTCTCATGCTCCCGCGCCAGGGGGCTGCGGACGGCCATCCGTGCACTCGCTCCCGGCGGCGTATGCACCGCCGTCGGGTACGACCTTGCCGCCGGCACGCGCCTGCCATTGAGGCGGATGTATGCCACCGACGGCACCCTCCGGATCGGGGTCTCGCATGCGCGAGCGATCCTGCCCGAGCTCCTGTCGTTCCTCAGCGAGACCCGGTTCAGAGGCCGAGCGGGTCACCACGCTGACCGCCGCGTGGGAGGAGGCGCCGACGGCGTACGCGGCACGGACCACGAAGGTCGTCCTCGCCCGCGATCCGGTTAGCTGACGGCCTTCCGCGGGCGCGCATCTGGCGGCCGGATCACGTTGACTCAAGTATCCGGTTACCTTATACTCGACCCAACGAGGGAGGCCACGATGAGCACGACGACCGACACGCAATTGCTGGCCGAGGAAGCCTGGACCGGCAAGATCTTCTCGACCGGCGGCTGGGTCGGCGCGCCGGCCACGGCCGAGACCATCGAACCGGCGACGGGGCGGGTGCTGGGGACCGTCGGCGTTGCCGACGCCGAGGTGGTGGCAGCGGCGGCATCGGACGCTGCTCGTGCGCAGCGGGAGTGGGCACGACTGCCGTTCACCGAGCGGCGCGACGTGATGCTGCGCGCGGCGGCGCTGTTCGCCGAGCATGGCCCCGAGATCCGTGACTGGGTCGTGCGCGAGAGCGGTGCGATCCCGCCCAAGGGCGACGTCGAGGTCGGTGCCGCGATCGGCGAGTGCCACGAGGCGGCGGCGCTCACCAGCCAGGCGAGCGGAGTCGTGCTGCCGTCGCCCGAGCCGGGTCGTACGAGCAGCGCCGCGCGGCTGCCGGTCGGCGTCGTCGGCGTGATCGCACCATGGAACTTCCCGCTCGTCCTCGCGATGCGCTCGGTCGCGCCGGCGCTCGCGCTCGGCAACGCGATCGTCCTCAAGTCCGATCCCAACACGCCGGTCTGTGGAGGCGTCGTGGTCGCGCAGATCTTCGCGGCGGCGGGCCTGCCCGACGGGCTGCTGCACGTGTTCACGGGCGGCGCCGACGTCGGCGAGGCGATGACCGCCGACCCGAACATCGCGATGATCTCGTTCACGGGCTCGACCGCGGTCGGGCGCAAGGTGGGGGAGGCCGCCGGACGCAACCTCAAGCGCGTCGCGCTCGAGCTCGGCGGCAACAACCCGCTGATCGTGCTCGACGACGCCGACCTGGACGCGGCCGCGTCCGCCGGCGCGTGGGGATCGTTCCTGCACCAGGGCCAGATCTGCATGGCGGCGGGACGTCACATCGTCCACGAAAGCCTGGTCGAGGAATACCTGGTCAAGCTCACCGAGCGCGCCGCGCGGCTGACGGCCGGCAACCCCGCGGTCGACGAGGTCGCGCTCGGCCCGATCATCAACGAGACGCAGGCCGCGTCGGTGCAGCGGATCGTCGACGATAGCCGCGAGGCGGGCGCGACCGTGACGGTCGGCGGTGAGCGCAACGGGCTGTTCTTCCCGGCGACCGTACTGCGCGACGTGACCGCGGAGATGCCGGCGTGGCGTCAGGAGATCTTTGGACCGGTCGCGCCAGTGACCGCGTTCTCGACCGACGAGCAGGCGGTCGCGCTGGCCAACGACACCGATCTCGGGCTGACGGCCGCGATCCAGTCGGGCTCGCCCGAGCGCGCCTGGGCGCTCGGCGAGCAGCTGCACGCCGGCATGGTGCACGTCAACGACCAGACCGTCAACGACTGGCCGAGCGCGCCGTTCTCCGGGGTGGGATCGTCGGGCAACGGGATCGCGTTCGGCGGGCCGGCGAGCATCGAGGCGTTCACCGAGTGGCACTGGTTCACGTCGCGTGACCGTGGCGTGCAGTACCCGTTCTGAGGCTGCGTGTCGGGCCCGCCGCCCGGCGCTGCGGGCCGTGCCGGCGGTCATGCGCTCAGCGGTCGCTGCGCAGCGTCTCGAGCCAGGCCTGCATCGTGGTGATCGCGCGCGTCGCCCCATCCTCGTCGCCGATCGCGGCGATCAGCTCGGATTCGAACTGACGGGTCGCGGCCTCGGCCCGCTGCACGAGCGCCAGGCCGGACGCGGTCAGGCGCGTCTGCAGGATCCGGTTGTGCGACGGGTCGGGCGCGCGCTCGACGAGCTCGCGCGCCTCCAGCGCCGCGATCACCTGGATCATCGACTGCGGCAGGATCAGCGCGCGGCGCGCCAGCTGCGCGTTTGACAGTCCCGGCCGGCGCTTGAGCACCGACAGCGTCGTGAACTGCGGGATGCTGAGGTCAAACGGCGCGAGGATCTCGGTCAGCCGGTTGCGGATCGCGCGATCGAGGCGACCGATGATGTAGCTGAGCAGCGGCGCGTCGGGGTCAGCCATCGCCACCGGCGGGCCGGAGTCGCTCGGCGTAGCGGAGCCGCAGCGCGCGCTTGTCGTACTTGCCGACGCCGGTCCGCGGCAGCTCGTCGACGACCTCGACGACCTCGGGCAGCCACCAGGAGGCGACGCGGTCGCGCAGGAATCGCCTGAGCGCCTCGGGGTCGATGCCCGTGTTCGTGACGATGATCGCGGCGGGGCGCTCGCCCCACTCGTCGTGCGGGACTGCGATCACCGCGGCCTCGGCCACGTCCGGATGCTCGAGGATCGCGCGTTCGAGCTCCAGCGAGGAGATCCACTCGCCTCCCGACTTGATCAGGTCCTTGGTGCGGTCGACGATCTCGAGCGCGCCGCCGGGGTCGATCCGCGCGACGTCGCCGGTGCGAAACCAGCCGTCGTCGGTGAACCGGGTCGCGTTGGCGTCGTCCTCTGGTTCGTAGTACGCGGACGCCACCCACGGCCCGCGCGCTTCGACCTCGCCCTGGCTTGCGCCGTCCCACGGCGCCAGCGAGCCGTCCTTGTCGCGCAGCCGCAACTCGACGCCGGCGACGGCCGGCCCCCAGCGCTCGTCGTTTTCGCCCGGGCGGATCACCGCCGCCGTGCCGCTCGGCGACATCTCGGTCGCGCCCCAGCCGTGAAAGTAGGAGATCCCGTGCGCCAGGTAGCGATCGATCAGCTGCTTCGGCGACTCCGCGCCACCGGACAGCACCCGCGTCAGCGACGACAGGTCGCGGGTCCCGTTCTCCAGTTCCTCGAGGAAGCGCACCCACAGGGTGGGGACTCCCGCGGCGACGGTGACCCGCTCGGACTGCACCAGCTCGGCAAAGTGCTCGGGGCTGGTGTCGCGGCCCGGGAGCACGAGCTTGGCCGCGGCCAGCGCCGCGGTGTAGGGCAGGCCCCAGCAGTTGACGTGGAACATCGGCGTCAGCGGCAGCAGCACGTCGCGGCGGGAGATCGCGTGCGAGTCCACGCCCAGCGAACCGAACGAGTGCAGAACGATCGAGCGGTGCGAGTAGACGACGGCCTTGGGGCGCCCGGTGGTGCCGCTCGTGAAGCACACCGAGGCCGCGTCGTGCTCGGCCGCGGGTGGGGCCGGCCGCGGCTCGGCGGCGGCCAGCAGCTGCTCGTAGCGGGGGCAGCCCTCGAACGCGGGATCGACGTCGGCGCCGTCCTCCATCACCACGATCCGGTCGACGTCGAGGGTTGTGAGGATCGGCGCCAGCGGTGGCGTCAGCGACGCGTCGACGAACAGCGCCTGGTCGCCGGCGTGCTCGATCACGTAGCGGACGTCGTCGCCTGCCAGGCGCACGTTGGCGGTGTGCAGCACCCGTCCGGCGGTCGGGACGCCGAAGTACAGCTCGAGATGGCGGCGCGTGTTCCAGGCAAACGTGCCGACGCATGCGCCGGGCGCGACGCCGAGTTCGTCGAGCACCGCCGCCAGCCGCCGCGCGCGCTCGGCGACCTCGCCCCAGCTGGTTCGGCAGGTGCCCGCGGGCTGCACCGACACCACCTCGACGTCGGCGCCAACGGTCTCCGCGCGCGCGAGCATCAGCTCGATCGTCAGCGGCACATCCTGCATCAGCCCGTCCATCGCGGCGCTTCCTCCTGCGGGGCGGTCGTCAGGAACTGCTGCGCTCGTAGCTCTGCAGGCCGGGCCGGAGCGACTTCTCGTCGAGGAACTGCTGCAGCCCGGCAGCCCGACCGTTCTCGGCGTCGAGGAACTGCGACTGCTCGAGCTTGGCGTACAGGTAGTCCTCGGCGGCGTCCCAGCTCATCTCCAGGCAGTGCCGGAAGCCGATCTTGGCCGCCCGCAGCACCACCGGGTTCTTGGCCTTGAGCTCGTCGGCCAGCGCGAGCACCGTGTCGCGCAGCCGGGCGCGCGGGACCGACTCGTTGACCAGCCCCATCTGCGCCGCCTTGCGCCCGTCGAACGTGCGGCCGGTCATGATGTAGAGCATCGCGTCGCGCGTGCCGACGGTCTCGGCCAGCGCGCGGGAGACGTTGCCGCCGGGCGGGATCCCCCAGTTGATCTCGGACAGCCCGAATGTCGCCTCGTCGGCTGCGATCGCAAGGTCGCACGCGACCATCGGCGTGAACCCGCCGCCGAAGCACCAGCCGTTGACCATCGCGATTGTCGGCTTCGGGTACGTGCGCAGCCGGCGCCACTGCCACCCCATCGAGTCGCGCCGGACGCGCCGCTGGACCCAGTCGGGCTGCTCGTCGACCTCGCGGAAGTACTCCTTCAGGTCCATGCCGGCCGAGAACGCCTCGCCGGCGCCCGTCAGCACCACGACCGCGGCCTCGGGCTCGGCGTCGACCGCGTCGAGCACCTCGAGCATCTCGGCGTTCAGGGTCGGGTTCATCGCATTGCGCTTTTCGGGCCGGTTGAGCGTGACCCAGGCAACGCCGTCGACGACCTCGAGCTTGACGCAGCTCCAACGACCTGACGTTTCCATCGTTCCTCCGTCTCCGGACAGCGATCCCGTGCAGAGTATCAGGTAAACTTACTCTCTCCGGTTTTGGTCACGGTCCGTGTCTGAAAGCGTCCCCGCTCCCTCCCGCGTTTGGAGCGGGGGCGCTCGGGTAGCAGCTTGGTCTACGCGAACTGTCCAAGGGAGCGAGGTGGATCGGGATGTCGACCGTGCTGATCGTCGTGATCGTGGCCGTAGTCCTGCTGATCGTGTCCGGGTTGCTGTTGACGCGCCTGCCGCGGATGCGCGAGCGCGCTCGCATGCAGAAGCGTGAGCGCGAGCTGGAGCAGCGGCGAGAGCAGGTCGTCGACGAGCATCGGCAGGAGGCGGCTGGTCGCGAGCGCCAGGCAGAGGCCGCCGAGCAGCGCGCCCGCGTCGCTGCTCAGGAGGCGGAGCGTCAGCGCGCGGAGTCACGGGTGGCCGAAGCGAAGGCGGAACTGCACGAGCGAGGTCTCGCTGACCACGAGCTGATCGATGAGGACGAGCGCTCCCGCTTTGCGGGGACCTCGGCTGTCGAGTCTGTACCGGATGACCCGTCATCGGCCACGAGCGCGCCGGCACGCGAGCCAACGGAGACGCCTGGCGCCGGCGCCGTCGGTCCTCGGCCGGAGGCGGGCGCAGCAGGCGACGGAGCTGCGGGTGAGTCAGACGATGATCCGCAGCGCCGGCGCACGACCGCTTACGAGGAGGGCCGAGCGGCAGCGCATGATCCGTCGCGGGCGGAGGATTTCGAGGCCGGTCGCCGCCGGGCAGAGCGCCGATAGACGATCGCATTTGCGGTTGTGCATGCGATGAACACGCAGGCGCCGCCGGGCCACACCGCGGAAGGCGGCGTGCTCGTCGGCAGCGACGGCGCCAGGCGCCGTCTGGTGGTCTTCGAGGATACGCAGTGCCCCTATTGCCGGGAGTTCGAGGTCGCGTGCGGAGATCTGCTGCGACGCGAGATCGCAGCCGGCGCCGTGGCGGTCGAATATCGGATGAGATCGTTTCTCGGAATCGAATCGGTACGCGCGGCAAACGCGCTGGCGGCCGCCGCGGGAGCAGGCAGATTCGACGAACTGCGCCGCGAGCTGTTCGCCCATCAGCCGCCGGAACACAGTGGCGGTTTCTCTACGCAGGATCTGCTCGAGCTCGGCAGGCGTGTCGGCCTCACCGGCACCGACTATGTCGCCGCGGTGCGCCAGGGACGGTATGAGGAATGGGTCGGTGAGATCGACGCTGTGTTCGAGCCGCAGGACGCCGGCGGGACACCGTTCGCGGTGCTGGACGGCACGCCGGTCGACTCCGAGACGCTGTATGCGCCAGAGCGTCTCGGTGCGCTGATCCGGGCCTGATCGCGCAACCGCCGCCCGGCAACCAGAATCACGCGACACAGTCCTCGCGGCACGTCCGTTGCTAAAGGATTCGGCGCATTGCGTCGATTGGATCTGTGAGCTCATGGTGACGGGCGCAGCCTCAGCCGTAGGCGTGAAGATCCTCGTTGCCGAGGATTCGGCGACCGTGCGCCGGCTGGTCTGCACCAGGCTCAACGCCGACGGGTACCAGGTGCTCGAGGCCCACGACGGCGAGCAGGCGCTCGCGCTGGCGCTTAGCGAGGGGCCGGCGGCGGTCGTGCTCGACAAGGTGATGCCAAAGCTCGACGGCTTCGAGGTGGTGCGGCGGCTGCGCGAGCACGAGCAGACGCGGACCGTGCCAATCGTGATGCTGACCGAGCACACCGCCGAGGACGACGTGCTCGGCGGCCTCAGCCTCGGCGTCGACGAGTACATGCCCAAGCCGTTCAGTCCGCGCGAGCTGTCGCTGCGGCTCGGCCGGATCCTCGCTCGGGCGGGTCAGGCGCGATGACGTCGCTGCTGCTCGGAATCGCGCTCTCGCTGGCGGTCCTGTTCGTCGTGCTGCTCGCGACGATCGTCGTCCGGCGTGCGCTCGCGGACCGCCGGCGCCGCCGCGACGCGGGCTTGCGCCCGGGGATCGAGCTCGCCGTTGTCGAGTATCTGGCCGCCGAGGATGCGCCGGCGCCCGCGTTAGCGGACGACCCCGGCACGCGACGACTGCTCGGCATGATCGCGGTGGGGATGATCGGCGAGCTGCGCGGGCGCGAGCGCGACCGTCTGGTGGCCCTGCTCGAGCGCACTCAGATCGTGGGCGAGACGGCCGCCGAGCTGGGCTCGCGCCGGCGACCCAGACGGCGGCTCGCGGCCGAGACGCTGCGGCGGATCGCCAGCGCGGATGCCGCCCCGGCCCTCGTCGTGGCGACCCAGGATCCGGACCTCGACACGCGGCTGACGTGCGCGGCGGCGCTCGCGGAGCTCGCCGACACCGACCCGATCGCCGGCGTGCTCGACCTCGCCGATGCCGCCGCCATGGAGCGGCCGGGCGCGGTCGCGGCGATCCTCGTCACGCTCGGCCGCCGGCACCCCGGCGCGTTGGGCGATGCGCTGGCCCTCGGGCGCTCGAGCGAGCTGCGGCGCCTGGCGGCGGCGGTGGTCGGGGAGCTGCGCGTCGCCGAGCATGCCGAAGCGTTGCGGGACGCGCTGGCCGACCCCGACGACGAGCTCGTCGCCCGCGCGGCGCGCGGGCTTGGGATGATCGGCGATGCGGGCGCCGTCGACGCGCTGCTGACCCTGGCCGAGACGCGGGAGCGGGCCTGGTTCGTTCGCATCGCTGCCACCGGCGCGCTCGGCGAGCTCGGCGACGAGCGGGCGCTTGCGCCGTTGGAGCGCGGGCTGCGCGAGGACGGGTGGACGGCTCAGGCCAAGGCCGCGCGGGCGCTGCGGAGCCTCGGCGGCCCCGGCGAAGCCGTGCTGCGCGAGGCCCTGGACTCGCCGGTGCAGACGGTACGTGAGCACGCGAGCGTCGCGCTCGGAGCATGAGATGGGCGTCTACCTCGCGTTCGTCACCGGCTATTTCGTCGTCTTCTGCGTGTTCCACGGGTGGCTGCTGGTGATGGCGGCGCTGGAGACCCGGCGGCACACCGGCCGCCTCCGTCAGACGAGCCTTCGTCAGACGATCCGCTCGCCGCTGACGCCGCCGATCTCGATCCTCGTTCCCGCCTACAACGAGGAGCTGGGGATCACCGACAGCGTGCGCTCGCTGCTGGCGCTGGAATATCCGTCCTTCGAGATCGTGGTGATCAGCGACGGCTCCAGCGACGCGACGATCGAGCGGCTGCGTGACGCGCTCGAGCTGGAGCCGGTGCACCGCCCGACGCCGCCGTTTTTGGCCCACGAGCCGATCCGCGCGGTGTACGCGCCGCGCGGCCGCCTTAACGTGCTGGTCCTCGACAAGGACAACGGAGGCAAGGCCGATGCCCTGAACGCCGGCATCAACTTCGCCCGCTATCCGCTCGTGTGCGCGATCGACGCCGACTCGGTACTCGAGCAGGACGCGCTCGTCAAGGCGGCGATGCCGTTCGTCGACGATCCGGTCCGCACCGTCGCCAGCGGCGGCCTGGTCAGGGTCGCCAACGGCTGCCGGGTGCAGGGCGGCAGAGTGATCACCGCCGGCCTGCCCCGCACCGCCCTGCCGATGTTCCAGGTCGTCGAGTACCTGCGTGCGTTCTTCGGCGCGCGGACCGGTTGGAGCGCGGTCAACGGACTGTTGATCGTCTCCGGCGCGTTCGGGCTGTTTCGCAAGGAGGCGGTGATCGCGGCGGGTGGCTACAACACCCACACCGTCGGCGAGGACATGGAGCTCGTGGTCCGCCTGCATCGTTCACGCCGAGCAGAACGGCGGCCGTACCGCATCGTCTATGTGCCCGACCCGGTGTGCTGGACCGAGGCGCCCGAGAGCGCCCGCGTGCTGCGCCGTCAGCGCCGCCGCTGGCAGCGGGGAAGCGCCGAGACGCTGATCGCGCACGCGTCGATGCTCGGCAATCCGCGCTACGGCGCCGTCGGCATGCTGGCGCTGCCGGCGCTGCTGCTGTTCGAGCTGCTGGGCCCGCTGATCGAGCTCTCCGGCTATGCCGTCGCCGCCGTCGCGCTGGCGACCGGCTCGATCGACGTCGAGGTCTTCGTGCTGTTTTTGGCGATCTCGGTCCTGTACGGCCTGATCCTCTCGTTCGGCGCGATCGCGATCGAGGACGCGAGTTTCGGTCGCCATCCGGGCTGGGACCAGCTCGGGCGGATCATGCTGTTCGCGGTGCTCGAGAATGCCGGCTACCGGCAGCTCGGCCATCTGTGGCGTATCGAGGGCTTCTGGCAGCTGCTGCGCCGCGGCGACTGGGGAACCATGGAACGCATCGGCCTTGCGGCTCCCGAACCGGAGCCGGAGGCGGTGCTCGGCGAGGGGATCGGTGTGCGATGAATGACAGCCTGAAACCGGGGCTCCGGCATCCCGCGGCGCGGCTCGTAGGCCTGCTCGCGCTGGTCACCGTGCTGTTCGTGGTGGCGCTGGTGCTCGCGATCGTCGAGTTCGGCTCCTCCCACAACTCCCAGACACGGGCTGTCGAGGAGAGTCGCGGACTGGTCTCCACCGAGGACATGGGGACGGCGCTGACCAGGGAGATCGGGCTGGTCGACGCCTACGGCAGCGACGGGGACCCGGCCGATCTGCAGAACCTGCAGGTGGCCAATCGGCAGTTCCAGCAGGCGCTCGTGTCGGCGCGCGCGTTCTGGGGGCAGGAAGGCGAGGCCGACGACCTGGCCGCTCTGAACGTGATCGCCGCCGGACACCAGCAGCTCGCGAGCTTCTTCCGGCGGCGGGTCGTGCCGGTCGCGGGCACGCATTCGTTCGACGCCGCCGTCAAGCCGTATGCGGCGCGAGCAACGGACGTCGAAGCGAAGATCCAGGCGCTGATCGCGACCGGTCGCAAGGATGTTGCCAAGGCCACGCGACAGGCCAACCGCGACGCCAACCAGGCACGGCTGATCGCGATCATCGCCGGGGCGATCGCGACGCTCCTGGCGCTGTTTGCCGCCTACTACGCGGTCCTTCTGATCGGCCGGCTGTTCGCACGGATCGCGGCGCAGGTACGGGGCATCGATCGTCAACGAGCCCAGCTCGAGCAGATCCGCGACACGGCGGGCGCCCTCACCGAAGCCGCGACGGAGATGCTCGCCGCCACCACCGAGGTCTCGACCGCGACCAATGAGCAGTCGGCTGCCGTCGCCGAGGTGGCGGCCACGACCGAGGAGCTGCAGGCGACCGCGGCGTCGATCGCCGACAACGCCAAGGCGGGCTCGGCCGCGGTGGACCAGACCAGCGACACGATGCGCGAGATGCAGGAGCAGGTCGAGGCGATCTCCGAGCGCTCGGTCGCGCTCGGTGAACGCAGCCAGAAGATCGGGGAGGTGCTGGCGCTGATCAACGACATCGCCGAGCAGACCAACCTGCTGGCGCTGAACGCGGCGATCGAGGCGGCCCGCGCGGGTGAGGCCGGCAAGGGATTCTCGGTTGTCGCCAGCGAGGTCCGCAAGCTCGCGGAGCGCTCGATCCAGTCGACCGATGAGATCCGCCAGATCATCACCGCGGTCCAGGACGAGACCAACGCGACGATCATGGCGACCGAGCAGGGAACCAAGCAGGCGCGCGAGGTCGGCGAGCTGATGGGCTCGACGGCCGACGTGCTCGAGGAGAGCCTGCGCGCCACCCAGCAACAGAAGGAGGCCGCCGACCAGGTCTCCTCGGCGATGGTCCAGATCCGGGTGGCCGCCGAGCACCTGGCCAGCGAGCAGCAGCAGCGGTCGGAGATGGCCGAACGGGTGACGCGGGTGGTGGCCGAGCTCGACGAGAAGCTCGCCGAGCTCTCGGCGCTGGCGGCCGGCGCAGCCGGCCCGCCGTCGAGCAACGGCGTCGACGCAGCCGGCCCGCCGTCGAGCAACGGCGCCGGGCACAGCCGGGTCGCCGCGCCGTCATGACCGCCATCCACGTCCGGGTCCGTGCGGGCGGGGAACAGTACGCGCTGCCGGTACAAGGCGTGCGGGAGATCACCAGGCGCCAGCGGATCACCCCGGTCCCCGGTGCGCCCGCGGGCGTGCTCGGCGTCTGGAACCTGCGGGGTGACGTGATCGCAGCGGTCGACCTCGCGTCGCTGCTCGGACTCGAGGGCTCCGTCGACTCCGACGAGGCGCGGATGGTCGTCGCCGAGCACGGCGAGCTGCGCGCCGGGCTGATGGTCGAGGCCGTGACCGAGGTCGGGCCGCTGCCGGCGGCGATCGAGCCGGCCGACTCCGACTATCTCACCGGTGCCGTTCGCGTCGACCGCGCACCCGTCGGCGTGGTCGATCTCGGCGCGGCGCTCGGCATCGCCGCGGGGGCTCCGCGGTGACCGACATCGACGCCGAAACCCTCGCGATCGCGCGCGAGGAGGCGATCGAATGCCTCGAGCGGATCGAGGCCAACCTGCTCGCGCTCGAGGGCAACCGATACGACAGCGCGCTGCTGGACGCGCTGTTCCGCGACGCCCACTCGGTCAAGGGCGCGTCGAGCATGGTCGGCTGGAACCACGTCAGCTCGATCGCCCACCGGATGGAGGACCAGCTGGAGGTGGCTCGGGAGGGCGGGGAGCTGCCACGCGAACAGGTCGATCCGCTGCTGCAAGCGACCGACGCGCTGCGCCGCGCGGTTGACGTCGCGACCGGGGCGGACGAGCCGGCACTCGCCGGGCCGACCTCCCCCCAGCCGACGCAGATCGAGCCGGTGGAACTGGAGCAGGTGCGAGCGCAGCCCGCGCCCGCCGAGCGGGCACGTCTCGGGGGCGCCCCGGCAGCCGCCAGAGCGGGACAGCGGTCGCTTGACGGCAGTCAGCGGGCGATGCGGGTTCCCGCGGAGAAAGTCGACCGGATGCTCGACGCGGTCGGCGAGGCCGCCCTGCACCAGCGTCGCCTCGAGCACATCGTCGGTCAACGCATCGCTGCGTCCGGCGATGAGAACGCGGTCGACGAGCTCGACCGCGGCGAGCGCCTGCTCAACGAGCTGCAGGATGCCGTGATCTCGATGCGCACGCTACCGCTCGACACGGTCACCGCGCCGTTCCCGCGAGCGGTGCGCGAGATCGCGGTCGCCGAGGGCAAGGAAGCCGACCTGGTGATCCGCGGCGGCGACACGCAGCTGGATCGAGTGATCCTCGAGGGGATCGCCGACCCGGTCGTCCACCTGCTGCGCAACTCCGTTGCCCACGGGATCGAACCGCCGGACGAGCGCGAGCGTGCCGGCAAGCCCCGCCGCGGGCGCATCGAGCTGCGGGCCGAGCAACGCGGCGGGCTGGTTGCAATCGAAGTCGCCGATGACGGCCGCGGCGTCTCGGAGGAGCTGCTGGCGCGCGCGGCCGACGCCGGGTCGCTGACCGAGGTGCTGGCGGCGCCCGGCGTCTCCACCGCGGTCGAGGTCAGCGACCTCGCCGGACGTGGAGTCGGGCTCGATGCCGTCAAGAACCACGTCGAGATGCTCGGCGGCAGCATCGAGGTCCGCAGCGAACCGGGGCAGACGACGGTGAGGATGCTGTTGCCGATCACGCTGGCGGTGCTCGGCGTGCTCCTGTGCGAGCGGGCCGGCCAGCCATATGGGGTGCCGATGGCCAGCGTGCAGGAGATCGTCACGGTCACCGAGACGGCGTCGCTGGGCGGCCGCCCCTCGCTCGACCACCGCGGGCAGACGATCCCGATCACCGACCTGGCGACCGCGATCGGTGCCAGTGAACGGCTCCTGACGCCGCCTTCGCCGGCGCTCGTGCTCGCCTCGGCGACGCGCACCGTGGCCGTCGCCTGCGATCGCGTGCTCGGCGACCGCGAGCTGGTCGTCAAGAGCCTCGGACCGCTGCTGGCGGGGATCCCCGGTTACCTGGGCGCCGGGATCATCGAGGACGGGCGGGTGGCCCTGATCCTCGATCCCAACCGGCTGCTCGAGATGCCGTGGCAGCGCGGGGCGCCGCTGGCGGCGACGGTTGCGCAGGCGCGGGCGCCCGGGGTGCTCGTCGTCGACGATCAGTTCAGCGTCCGTCAGCTGCAGCGCAGCATCCTCGAGTCGGCGGGCTACCGGGTCGATACCGCCAGGCACGGGCGCGAGGCGCTCGAGAAGATCGTCGCCGGCGCCGACGTCGATCTGGTCGTCACCGACCTGCAAATGCCGGAGATGGACGGGCTCGAGCTGCTGCGGGCGATCCGTTCGGACGCCAGCCACGAATCGCTGCCGGTCGCGATCGTCACCTCCAACGGAAGCGAGGAGGACCGTCGACGGGGCGCGGCGGAAGGTGCCGACGCCTACATCGTCAAGTCCGAGTTCAACCAGCAGGCCCTGCTGGAGACGATCGAGCGCCTGGTCGGCCGCTAGCCGATGCCGCGCGCCTGGCAGATCGTCGTGTGCGATGGCTCCGCGACGCGGGCGCAGGCGCTGGTTCGGTTCCTCGAGCGCGACCCTGAGCTGAAGGTCGCGGGCTCGTTTGCCGGCATCGCCTCGATGGTGGCCAGGCTCGGCGAGCTCTCGCCCGACCTGATCACGATCGACGTCGCGACCGTAGGCGTCGATGTGCCGGCGGCGATCGAGTCGGTGCGGCGCGAAGGCCCGACGCCGGTGCTGATTCTCGGTAACGGCGTGGCGGCCGGCGACGTACGCGTCCGCGCGGCGCTTGACGCCGGCGCACTGGAGGCGATCGGCGGTGATCGGCTCGACCTGGCGCAACCCGATGGGGTTTGGGCGAAGGCGCTGCGCAGCCGGATCAAGCGCCTCGCCAGCCACCATTCCGGACGCCGGGCGGCCGAGCCCGCGCCCCGTTCGACACCGCCGCGGGCGTCGGAGCGGCTCGGCGCCAGCTACCGCGCGATCGGGATCGGCGCGTCGGTCGGGGGGCCGCCGGCGCTGGCGACGGTGCTCGGCGCGCTGCCCGCCGAGTTCCCGCTGCCCGTCCTCGTCGTCCAGCACATGGCGTTGGGATTCGGCGAGAGCTTGGCGTTCTGGCTAGATCGGACCGTCGCGATTCCCGTCGGTCTCGCCGTCGACGGCGAGCCGCTCCGGCCAGGGGCGTGGCTGGCGCCCGACGGGGTCCACCTGCGGCTGACGCGGACGCAGCGCCTGTCGCTCGACGGCACCACCGAGCGCGGAGCACACCGACCCTCGCTCGATGTGCTGCTCGAGAGCCTGGCCGAGTCGGTCGGCACCGAGGCGGTCGGCGTCGTGCTCACCGGCATGGGCCGCGACGGAGCCGAGGGCGTACGCGCGATTGGCGCGACCGGGGGTTTGACGATCGCACAGGACGAGGAGAGCTCCGTGGTGTTCGGAATGCCCGCGGCCGCGATCAAGGCCGGGGTCGCAGAGGTGCTGCCGCTCGACGGCGTCGGACCCAGGCTCGCCGCCCTGCGGGTATGGGGCGAGACCGCATGAGCCGCGCACTGGCCGACGTCGCCGCGGTCGTCCGCCGCCAGACGGGGATGGTGATCAAGGAGGCGCAGTTCCCGGCGCTGGAGGCGGCGCTGCGCCGTGTCGCCCCCGAGCTTGGGCCTGTCGGCTTCCTCGGCGCGGTCGAGGGCGGCGGGCCCGGCGGTGGGCTCCTGTCGCGCCTGATCGACGAGGTGACGGTCCAGGAGACCTACTTCTTCCGCGAGCTGCGCGAGTTGCAGGCGATCGACTGGCGGCAGCTGCTCGACAAGGCGCGTGAGACCGGCGCCGCGACGGTCCGGGTTTGGGTGGCGGCGTGCGCGACCGGTGAGGAGGCGTACTCGCTGGCGATCCTCGCCAGCGAGTCGCTGGGGGGCGACGGGACTCCCGTGACGATTCTCGCGACGGACGTGTCCGTCGCAGCGCTCGCCCGCGCCGCCGCGGGCGACGGATACGCCGACCGCTCGGTCAGGAACCTGTCGCCGGAGCTGCGCGACCGGTATCTGGAGCAGGAGGACGGCCGCTACCGGGTCAGGAGCAAGCTCAAGTCGCTGGTCCGCTTCCGCCACCACAACCTCGTCACCGACTCCTCGCCGCCGCTTGGCGAGGTCCCGTTCGACGTGGTCGCGTGCCGCAACGTGCTGATCTACTTCGACCGGCCGACGGTGCAGGCCGTGCGGCGCGCGTTGGAACGATCCCTGCGCCCGCAGGGTCACCTGATCCTTGGCGCCGCCGACCGGCTCACCGGCACCGCGGACGCGCTCGCCAGCGTCGGGGCAGGGCCCCGGGAGCTCGGCCGCCCGCGCCGGCCCAAGCGGCAGCTTCGGCGGCCATTGGGCCTGCCACCGACGGCCGCCGAGGACCGCTCGCCGGCTGGCGAGCGGCGCGCGCCGGCCACCGGGGCGGGGCTGCGAGACGGCACAGCGGTCAACGGTCAGGCGCAGCGGCGCGACGACGCTCGGATCGACGAGGCGCTCGCGGCCGCCGACGACGGCGACCTGGAGCGGGCGCTGGAGCTCGTCAACGCGCTGCTCGCCGACGACGAGCTGATGGCCGACGCGTACTTCATCCGCGGGCTCGTCGAGCTCGAGCGTGGCGACCCCGGCGCCGCGGCCGGATCGCTGCGTCGCTGTCTCTACATCGACCCCAGCTTCGGCCTTGCCGCGTTCGAGCTCGGGCGGGCGCAAGAGGCCCGCGGTGACGAGCGGGCGGCGCGCCGAGCATACGAGCAGGCGCTGCGCGCGCTGGACCCCGACGACGGCCGCCATCAGGCGATCCTCGACCAGGTCGACCTCGGCGACGTGGCAGCTGCGTGCGCAGTACGGCTCGGGGGGGCGGGAGGGGCACGGTGAGGATCCTCGTCGTCGACGACTCCGCCGCCTACCGGCGCGTGCTCGCGGCCGAGGTGAGCCGGCTCGGGCACGAGTGCCTGGTCGCCACCGACGGCGAGAGCGCCTGGGAGCTGTTCACGCGCGAGGGAGCCGACGCCGTGATCAGCAACTGGCTGATGCCGGGTTTGGACGGTGACGAGCTGTGCCGGCGGGTGCGCAGCTCCGATCAGCCCTACGCGTACTTCATCCTGTTCACCGCGCGCGATGGCAAGCGCAACATGATGCGGGGGATGCAGGCGGGCGCCGACGACTATCTCGGCAAGCCGTTGGACCGCGACGAGCTCGAGATCCGCCTGATCGCCGCCGAGCGCGTCACCCGCCTGCACCGTGAGCTCGCCGCCCAGCAGCGCCAGCTCGAGGACCTCAACCGCGACCTCTACGAGCAGTCGCGCCACGACGTTCTCACCGGGGTTGCCAACCGGCTGCGGATGGAAGAGGACCTACGGGCAGCCGAGGCCAACGCGGTCCGCAGCGGCGACGGCTACGCGATCGCGCTGTTCGACGTCGACCACTTCAAGGCCTACAACGACACCCACGGGCACCCCGCCGGCGACGTGCTGCTGCGGACGATCGCCGCCGCCCTGCGCGACGCCTGCCGCGCCGGCGACACCGTCTACCGCTACGGGGGCGAGGAGCTGCTGGTCCTGCTGCCCGACCAAGGGCTCGCCCAGGCGACGGCGCTGGCCGAGCGGATGCGCACGGCCGTCGCCGCCCTCGGAATCGAACAGCCCGCCGGCGAACCACGTTCGGTGATGACGATCAGCGCCGGCGTCGCGGCCAGGGAGCCGGGCGACGACGAGGGCGTCGCCGCCGTGCTCGCCCGCGCCGACGCAGCGCTCTACAGAGCCAAGGAGCGCGGCCGTGACCGGGTCGAGGTCGCGGTCGGCGCCGGTGCCTGAAACGGCGAGCCCGGTCGTCGGCGCCCGCTCAGCCGCCGGCCGTGGGCGGCGGTGTCGCGGGCCGCGCCGCCAGTAGCATGCAGCACGCGCGCGCAGGGTCGAGACACGGCAGCGGCCTCCGTGACATGTCCGGCACGACCGAGTTCAAACTGACGCGGCGAGCCGCGCTCGCCGGTTCGGCCGCAGCGGTGGCCGGGATCGGCTTGATCCGCAGCCCGCTCGCGACGGCGCGATCCTGGGGTCGGCTCGATCAGGCCTGGCCGCTTCCCGCCCACGACCTGTCCAGCAGCCGCGCCTCGCGAGCGACGGTCGGGGCGGTTCGCGAACGCTGGCGCGCTCATCTCGCGGGCGGCATCACCGGCGCGCCGCTGATATCCCACGACCGCGTGGTGGCCGCGTCCTTCGGCGGCGACGTCGGTGCGTTCGATCTCCGCACGGGCGCGCAGCTGTGGCTGCGCTCACTTGGCACCGCGACATACGCCGGCGACCGCGAGCTGGGGTTCTTCGGCGGGGCCGCCGAGCGCGGAGGCCGGATCGTGGTCGCCTCCGACCACGCGCAGTGCCTGGACGCGCGCACCGGCGCGACGATCTGGCAGGCCGCCCCGCTGCGTCCGCCCGGCGGCGACGACTACTTCTGGGCGCCGCCGGTGATCGTCGGGCGCACGGTCCTGCTCGGATCGGGCTCCGGCAGCGAATCCGAGGCCACGCGTGGGCGCCTCAGCGCATACTCGCT
>DASUHF010000100.1:0-45496 GCA_036273655.1 Solirubrobacteraceae bacterium
CTGCGGCGCGGTCAGCTCACGCAGCCGGTCGACGGCGCCGTGCACGTCCGCCAGCGCCCTGAACCGCAGCGCGTAGCGCTCGTGCAGCCGATCGCGGGCGGCCAGCTGCTCGCGCACCCGCTCGGACTCGACGCCGAGCTCCGACAGCCGTCCCTGCAGCAGCCGCACCACTCCAGGCAGGTCGGTGCAGCTGCTCGAAGGCTCGGCCAGCAGCGCCGCCGCCCGCGCCAGCGCGGCGTCGGTGCGCTCCTGCAACGGCCGCTGTTCGACGGCGAGCGCGCTCATCGCGCGACCCCCGTCGCGGTCGCGCGCAGGTAGCGGGACGCGGCGTCCGCGCGACCCGCTGCCCCCAGCTTGCGCAGCACGTTCTTGACGTGGTACTTCACGGTGCCCTCGCGGACCACGAGCTGCTGGGCGATCTGGCGATTGGTGTGCCCACGCGCGAGCAGGCGCAGGATTTCCGCTTCGCGCGGGGTCAGCGACTGCAGCGCGCGCGCCTCGGCGGCGACCAGCGCCTCCGAGGCCGACTCGCCGGCGATGTCGTCGAGCCGGCGGACGGCTCCGGTCATCCACTGCGCGGCCGCCGACAGCTCGGCGCTGTGCAGCTCGAGCGTATGGCGAAGGACCGCGCGCTCGAGCACGCCCGACAGGCCGTTCGCAAACGTGTCCACGACCTCGCGGTCGAGCTCGTCGAGCTCGCGGTCGCCGTCGTCGGCGTGCACGAGCCCGATCGCCTCGGGGTCGGCGACCAGCGGCGCGATCACATACGAGCGGCTGTGCAGCTGCCGTGCCCATCCGTGCGCCCCCCGCTCCGTCCGGCCGTCGATGATCCGGGGCGTGCGGGCGCGCGCGACCTCGTGCTCGTGCAACGGGTATTCGAGCAGCAGCGGCTCGCTCCGCAGCCGCTCCAGCAGCTGCCCCTCGTCCCCGTCCCGCTCCCACACGGCGACCGCCCGCAGCTCTGAGCCGTCGAGCTCTGAGATCACGACGCGGCCAAACTCCGAGCTCTGACCGAACTCGGCCGCCGCCCTCGCCGGCAGCTCCTCGCCGCCCGGCAGCTCGCCGAGCCGGCGGACGGTGTCGGCGACCCGCTCCAGTGCGTCGGCCCGGCGCATGAGCGCAAGCTCGGTCAGCTCGCGCTCGAGCGCGAGCAGCTCCACCAGCGAGCGTTCGAGCGCGTCGCGGTCGCTCGACGATCCCGCGTCCGGGCTGGCGACGCTCACCGCGCCCCCATCTCGGGACCGCTCAGCGATGCAAGCCAGTGCGCGCCAGCGCGCGGTAGCGAACGAGCGCCTCGTGCCCGACCGCGCACATCCCCCAGCCGCGTCCGGCGGTCGCGACCGCACGCCACAGCGCTGCCGCCGATGCGGCCGGGGTCAGCGCCAGCGCGTAGTCGGAGCCGCACAGCAGCCAGGTCACCTCGCAACGATCGCCGGTCCGGGTGATCGGCGCGACGGATCGAGGATCGCGGTTGCGCCCATAGACGCCGAGCTCGGAGAGCACCTCGTCGACATGCCGGCCGAGGACCGCGATCGCGCTCCACTCCTCGGTGCGGTCGCGCAGTGTCAGCGACGGATCGCGCATCGTCCAGAACTCCAGCCGCCCGCGCAGTCGTTCGCCGTGCGCGGGATCGCACAGCGCCAGCAGCCGAGAATCGTCGATCCGGAACCAGCCGACCGTCGGCGACACGAGGATCCCCCGCGACAGCAGCGGCCGGTCCAGCAGCCCGGCGACCGCGCGCTCGAGGCTCGCCGCAGGCCCGCTCAGCTCGAGCTTGGTCAGCTCCGAGCGCGACGCGATGCCGACGCCGCTCAGACATCCGGCGAGCTCCCCCGCGGCCGAGCCGTAGCTGAGCGCGATCGTGGCGCCGTGGTGGGGCGCGAGCACCGCGCCGGCGTCGACGAGCAGTTCCTGCAGCGCGCGCGGCATCCGTGCGCACGGCCGCGCGGAGCGAGCCGGCGCGCCCTGGGTCGTGGAGCAATCCGGTGAAGCCGGCTGCGTGGAGTGATCCGCTGGCGAGCCCGAGACCGACATACGAGCCGGAACGTATCGGCCGACGCACGGTTCCACCCTACCCTTTGGGCATGAATTTCCATACCAATCGATCCGCCACCGGAGCGCACGGCGCACGCATCGCTCACGACAGCACGGGATACTACCCTTACGGCCAGGGCAATCAAGCCCGATGAGGGTCGTATCCGCGGTCGAGCCTGTCACGCTAGGAAGGCCGATGCCCCACGGCGAGCAGCCGGCCATCGATCGCCGCGACCACGGCAGGAGAGGAGCAGCGTCCACATGAGCCCCGAGTCCACAGCGACGAGCGCCGACACCGGCCGCCCCGCGATGAACGCCGACGCCGGCCGCGCGCCGGCGGGCACCGACGCCGGCTACGAGCGGATCCGCGACATGATCGCTCGGGACGAATGCGTGATCCTCGACGGCGCGATGGGCTCAGAGCTGATCAAGGTCCGCGGCTCGAATCCCGACGAGTCCGAGCAGCTGTGGGGCCTGACCGCGGTGCTCGATGCCCCCGACGACGTCGCCAAGGTCCACCGCAGCTATATCGACGTCGGCTGCGATGTCGTCTGCACGAACACGTGGGGGCTGGCGACGGCGCTGCGCGACGGCGGCACGAGGTTCACCGACGGGTCCGAGCCGGTGCACTGGATGGACCTCGCGCGCCGCGCGGTGGCGCTGGCGCGCGACGCGGCCCACGCCGCCGGCCGCGCCGACGAGGTGGCGATCGCGTTCAGCCTCAACGGCGATGTCGACACCAGCGACGGACGTGAAACGATCCGGCTGCTGTCGCGCTCGTTTGCCGAGGAGCGGCCGGACCTGATCCTGCTCGAGACGCTGTCGCTCGTGCGCAGCTCGACGTACGCGACCGTCGAGGCGCTGCTCGAGACCGGGATTCCGCTGTGGCTGAGCTTCCGCCGCTGTCGGCACGGGGTCTGCGGCGTCTACGGCGAGCACTGGGGCGGGCCTGAGGGCGACGCATTCGGTCGGGCGGCGCGGCGCTTTGAGGAGATGGGCGTCGGCGCGCTCGCGATCAACTGCATCCCGCCCGACCACGTCGCCGGAATGCTCTCGTGGCTGCGCGACTTCACCGACATGCCGCTCGGCGTGTATCCGAACCTCGGCTATCTGTCGCAGAACGGATGGCGCGAGGAGGCGGGCGTCGCCGGGCACGAGTACGCCGCGCTCGCGGCCCAGTGGCGCGCCGAGGGCGCGCAGATCATCGGCGGTTGCTGCGGCGTGCGCCCCGAGCATCTGCAGGCGGCGCGCGCGGCGCTGGCGCACACCAAGCCGGGTCACGCCCGCCCCGAGCCCAGGCCGGAGGAGAACGGCGTCGCCGAGCAGCCGCGCTCGCTGACGCCGTGGACCGACTCGCGCGGCCGCAACCTGTACCCGCTCGAGGTGCCTGAGCTGACGATCGACCCGGGCGTGTTCGTCCCGACCCAAGGCAGCTTTCTGACCTGGAAGTATCTGTACCGGGAGGGGATCGGCGCGCATCAGCGGTGCCTGGACGTCGGCTGCGGCTCGGGCCTGCTGACGGTCGCGCTGGCGCTCAACGGCGCGGCGCACGTGCACGCGATCGACGTCGACGAGGCGGCCGTCAAGAACACGCTCACGAACGCGTTTCGCAACGGCGTCGCCGACCGCGTGTCGGGGGCGGTCCGCGACCTCTACCCGTGGGTGCCCGAGGAGCGCTACGACGTGATCGTGGCGAGCCTGTTCCAGACGCCCGTGGACCCGTTCGAGCAGACGACCACGCACCGCCCGCTCGACTACTGGGGCCGTAACCTCCTGGACCACCTGATCAGGCTGTTGCCCGAGGCGCTCGCCGACGACGGCGCCGCCTACGTGATGCAGCTGTCGATCATCGGCTACAAGCGCACGGCGGAGCTGTTGGAGCGGCTCGGCTACAGTGCCCGGGTCGTTGACTTCTCTTTCTTCGAGTTCGGTGACCTGTTCAAGGGAAAGCACGATCAGATCAGTCGCGTCGAGACGCAGTCCGACGCGTACCACCTGACGTTCGGCGACACCGACGTGACCGTCGCTTACCTGCTCGAGATCACCCGCGATCGTGAGGACACCCGCGCCAGATGAGCTTTTCTGAGAACGAGTTTTTGTTCACCTCGGAGTCGGTCACCGAGGGGCACCCCGACAAGGTCGCCGACCAGATCTCCGATGGCGTGCTGGACGCGGTGATGGCCGACGACCCCACCGGGCGGGTCGCGTGCGAGACGCTGGTCAACACCGGGCTGGTCGTGGTCTCGGGCGAGATCACGACCAAGACCTACGTCGACATCCAGGAGATCGCGCGCTCGACGATCGAGAGGATCGGCTACACCGACGCCGGCTTCGGCTTCGATTACAAGACGTGCGCGGTGATCAACACGATCGACAAGCAGTCGCCCGACATCGCTCAGGGCGTCGACGCCGCGTTCGAGCGGCGCACTGGTTCGAGCGCCGATGACGAGCTCGATGTCGCGGGGGCCGGCGATCAGGGGATGATGTTCGGATACGCGACCAACGAGACGCCGGAGCTGATGCCGCTGCCGATCGCGCTCGCGCACCGGCTCGCGCACCGGCTGGCCGCGGTGCGCAAGGCCGAGACACTCGGCTACCTGCGCCCGGACGGCAAGACCCAGGTGTCGGTCCGCTACGCCGACGGCAAGCCGGTCGCGATCGAGAAGCTGCTGATCTCCTCCCAGCACGCCGAGGGCGCCGAGGAGGCGATCCGCGACGATCTCTGGGAGCACGTGGTCGTGCCCGAGCTGCCGGCCGAGCTGTATGACGCAGGCGAGCTGCAGCGCAGCTTTCTCGTCAACCCGACCGGCCGCTTCGTGATCGGCGGGCCGATGGGCGACTGCGGGCTGACCGGGCGCAAGATCATCGTCGACACGTACGGCGGCATGGCGCGCCACGGCGGCGGCGCGTTCAGCGGCAAGGACCCGTCGAAGGTCGACCGCTCGGCCGCCTATGCGGCCCGCCACGTCGCGAAGAACGTGGTCGCGGCCGGGCTCGCCGACCGCGCCGAGGTGCAGGTCGCCTACGCGATCGGGGTCGCGCGGCCGGTGTCGGTGATGGTCGAGACGTTCGGGACCGAGCGGATCGCGCGCGCGAAGATCCTGCAGCTGATCAACGAGCACTTCGACCTGCGTCCCGGGGCGTTTCGCGAATACCTCAAGCTGCACCGCCCGATCTACCAGAAGACCGCCGCCTACGGCCACTTCGGCCGCGACGATGCCGACTTCACCTGGGAGCAGACCGAGAAGGCCGAGGCGCTGAAGGCCGACGCCGGCCTCTGAGCCCGGCGACCGGCTCGGCGCAGGGCATCAGGCGCCGCTCCCCCAAGCGGCGCCTGATGGGTGTCCCTGCTCTTGAGCCCGGCTCGCGGTGTCCGTGGCCGCGAGCCGCGTTCAGCGTCGAGCCCCTGGGGGTCTGACGCAGCCCCCGATCGCCCCCACCTCCGCTGCTCGTGGCCGCGGACGCACGCGCGGCGCGGGAGCGCGTCGCGGCAGGTCCGATAGCTCGATGAAGCGCGGCAGCATGACGACTAGAGCGCGCTTGCCGAGCGCTGATACATGCGGTACCGAAATTCGATAGCGGCACCGCCTGAGGTCGAGACCGGCTTCCTATCCTGAGGGGCCGATGTCGAGCCAGTACATCTACACGATGCACAAGCTGTCGCGGCGCTACCCGCCCGACAAGCAGGTGCTGTCCGATATCTCGCTGTCGTTCTTCCCCGGCGCCAAGATCGGCGTGCTCGGCTACAACGGCGCCGGCAAGTCGACGCTGCTGAAGATCATGGCCGGCGAGGACACCGAGTTCGACGGCCAGGCGCAGCTGGGAATGAACGCGACCGTCGGGCTGCTCGAGCAGGAGCCCGAACTGGATCCCGCCAAGGACGTCAAGGGCAACGTCGAGGACGGCGTCGCGGAGATCCGGGCGCTACTGGACCGCTTCAACGAGCTGTCGATGAACTACTCCGACGAGACCGCCGACGAGTTCGCGCGCGTGCAGGAGCAGATCGACGCGGTCGACGGCTGGAACCTCGACACGACGCTCGAATATGCGATGGACGCGCTTCGCTGCCCGCCCGCCGATGCCGACGTCACGCTGCTGTCGGGCGGCGAGCGCCGCCGCGTCGCGCTGTGTCGCCTGCTGCTGCGCCAGCCCGATCTGCTGCTGCTCGACGAGCCGACCAACCACCTCGACGCGGAGTCGGTCGCCTGGCTCGAGCAGCATCTGCAGGAGTACCGCGGCACGGTCGTCGCGATCACGCACGACCGCTACTTCCTCGACAACGTCGCCGGCTGGATCCTCGAGCTCGACCGCGGCCACGGGATCCCGTACCAGGGCAACTACTCCGGGTGGCTGGAGCAGAAGCAGAAGCGCCTGCAACAAGAGGAGCGCCAGGAGTCAAGCCGCCAGCGGACGATCGCGCAGGAGCTCGAGTGGGTGCGGATGAATGCCTCCGCGCGCCGCACCAAGCCGCGGGCGCGGCTGAACGCCTACGAGGCGCTGCTGGCTCAGGACCGCAACGTCAAGCTCGACCAGGTCCAGATCCACATCCCCGCCGGACCGCGGCTCGGCGACGTCGTGATCGAGGCCGACCACCTGCGCAAGGGGTACGGCGACCGGCTGCTGATCGACGATCTCAGCTTCAAGCTGCCGCCCGCCGGGATCGTGGGCGTGATCGGCCCCAACGGCGCCGGCAAGACGACGCTGTTGCGGATGCTGACCGGCGCCGAGCAGCCCGATGCCGGCACCCTCAAGATCGGCGAGACCGTGCAGCTGGCCCACGTCGACCAGTCGCGCGCGGCGCTCGATCCCGACAAGACCGTGTGGGGGGAGATCTCCGGCGGTCTGGACGAGATCAAGGTCGGCGACCGCTCGATCGCCAGCCGCGCGTACGTCGCGGGCTTCAACTTCAAGGGCACCGACCAGCAGAAGAAGGTCGGCAAGCTGTCGGGCGGCGAGCGCAACCGCCTGCACCTGGCCAAACTGCTGCGCTCCGGCGGCAACCTGCTGCTGCTCGACGAGCCGACCAACGACCTGGACACCGACACGCTGCGCGCGCTCGAGGAGGCACTGCTGCAGTTCGCCGGCTGCGCGGTCGTCGTCTCGCACGATCGCTGGTTTTTGGACCGGATCGCCACGCACGTGCTGGCGTTCGAGGGCGATTCCCAAGTGCGATGGTTCGAGGGCAACTTCGACGCCTACGAGGCGTGGCGCCACGAGCAGCTCGGCGCCGCCGCCGAGCGGCCGCACCGGATCACGTACAAGAAGCTCGTTCGCAGCTGAGCGGCCGGACCGGCGCGGCGCAATCCGGGCGGTCTCCGCCCTGCGAGGTGCCGCGGGCAGACGCGATCCGTCACACTGCCTGAGGCGATGCTGCTGCACACCGACCTGCCGACACGCGACGAGCTCAGTCGCCTGCTCGACAGCCAGGATCCGTGCAGCGTCTCGATCTACGTGCCGACCGAGCCGGCCTCCGACGGCGAGGCCGAGCGGATCGCGTTCCGCAACCTGTCGGCGGAAGCGATCCGCCAGCTGCGCGAGGGCGACGCGGAGCGCGCGGAAGTCGCCGCGATCGAGGAGAGCCTTGTGGCGCTCGACCTCGATGAGGAGTTCTGGCGCCACCAGGCGCGCAGCCTGGCGGTGCTCATGACGCCGCGATCGCTTGCCACGTTCCGGCTGGCGAACCGGCTGTCGGAGATCGTCGAGGTGTCCGATCGCTTCCACGTCAAGCCGCTGCTGCGGGCGCGGACGTTTCCGCAGGTGGCGGTCGTGCTGGCGCTCGCGCAAGGCTCGGTGCGCCTGATCGAGGTCGAGCCCGAGATCGCGCCCTCGCGGCTGCGTGTGCCCGACCTTCCGTCGGACGTCGCCAGCGCCGCCGGCCGTGCCTCGATCACCGATCGCGCACCGACACGCCGGATCCAGGGAAGCGAGGGGCAGAAGGTGCGGATGCGCGGCTACGCGCGCCAGGTCGACCAGGCGCTGCGGCCGTTTCTCAACGGGCTCGACGTGCCGTTGGTGCTCGCCGCCACCGAGCCGATCGCCGGCATCTTCCGTTCGGTGAACTCCAACCCGCACCTGGTGGCGCGCGAGATCTCGGGCAACCCCGAGGCCCTCTCGGACGCCGAGCTCGCCGCCCGCTCGCGCGAGGTGCTCGATGCGCTGTATGCCGCCGAGCTCGAGCAGCTGCGCGAGCGCTATCGGCAGCTCGTGCACGCCGGCCGAGCTCGCGCGGACGTCGCCGAGGTGGCCCGCGCGGCGACCGCGGGCGCCGTCGAGACGCTGTTCGCCGACATCGACAGCCCGGTGACCGGCACGCTCGACGAGAACAGCGGCGCGGTCAGCTTCGGACCGGCGGGAGCGAGCACGTACGGGGTGGTCGACGAGATCGCGCGGCGCGTTTGGCTGACCGGCGGCCGCGTGCTGGCGGTCCGCGCCCAGGACATTCCCGACGGCGGCGACACCGCGGCGATCCTGCGCTACGCGCTGTTCGGCTAGTGTCGGCAGGCCGGGGGGAGGCTCAGGAGCGCAGCCGCAGACGGCGCGAGCAGATCGTGCGCGCGACGATCGAGCTGATCGCCGAGGGCGGGCCCAAGGCGGTCACGCATCGCGCGGTGTCGGCGCGGGCCGGGCTGCCGCCGGCGTCGGCCGGCTACTACTTCAAGACCGTCGACGACCTCGTCGACGCGGCGCTCCGCCAGTTCGCCGAGCACCGCGTGCAGGAGCTGACGGCGCTGTTCGACGAGGCGGTCGCGGGTGCCGCCGACCTGCCCCAGATCGCCGCGAGGATCGCGACCGCGCTCGTGCGCAGCGCCGCCCGCGAGGGTCTGGCGCAGTACGAGGTCTACCTCGAGGCGGCGCGCAACCCGGCGTTGCGCGACGCGGTCGACTCGTCGATGGCCGGCTTCGAGGAGATGGCGGCGGACCGCCTGCAGGCGCTCGGGATCCGCTCGCCGCGGGAGGCCGCGAAGGCGTTCGTCGCGGTCGCGGATGGGTTTGCGCTGCACCGTCTCGCGGCGCCGCTGCCGCTCGAGCAGGATCTGAAACTGCTGCGGCGGACGCTGACTGGCATGTACCTGGCGTTCGCGCTCGACGACGCGCAGCTGCGGCGGATCGCAGGCGCCTCGGACGCGCGCCACGCCTGAGCGCGGCGATCGGCCGGCGCTCAGCCGGCGTCCGCTGACAGCAGCTCGAGCAGGTGCCCCGGATCGCGCGCGACCGCGTCAGCATCCGCCAGCTGCGCGGCGTCGTAGGGGCCGGTCGTGACCGCGATGCAGCCGACGCCGTCGGCGCGGGCGCAGAAGATGTCGCGCGGGGTGTCACCGATCACGATCGTGCGCTCGCGCGGGAACGCGGTCCCGTTGACGCCGGCGCGCCGGCGGGCGATCCCCGGCAGCATCGCGCGGTCCTCGGCGTCGGAGCCGAACGCGCCCTGGCCGGCGGCGAAGAAGCGGCCGAGCCCGGCCCGCGACAGCTTCATCCGACCGACCGGCTCGAAGTTCCCGGTCACGAGCGACAGCACGACGTCGTCGCGCTCGCTCAGCTGCGCAAGGAGCGCCGGGATCCCGGGGATCACGGTGTCCGACAGATCGGGCGGGCACAGCTGCGCGTAGTGCTCGCAGCAGGCGGCGCGCACGTCGTCGGCGCGCTCGTCGATGCGCGCCGCCGACACGCCCGCGGCGAGCAGCAGCAGCCGCGCGATCTCGCCGTCGGTGCGGCCCGCGGGCGCCACCGTCGAGCGGACCCGGGTGGCGTCGATCCCGTGGACGTCGTGCAGCGCCGCCCACAGCGCCCGCGCGTGCGCATGCGCCGCGCCCGTCAGCAGCGTCCCGTCGACGTCGAACAGCAGCAGCCGCGGCCCGTCCATCACGGTCGGTTCGGTTTCAGGCGGGGCCGGGCCACGCTCACCGCTCGAGCACGAGCTCGGGCCCGAGCCGCCGCGCGAACGCCGCGAGCAGCCTCGCCGTGGCCTCGACGTCGGACAGCGCGACGAGCTCGACCGAGGAGTGCATGTATCGCAGCGGGATCGAGACGACCGCGGTCGGCACGCCGGTGCGGCTCGCGTGCACCGCGTCGGCGTCGGTGCCGGTCTGGCGGCCGACCGACTCGACCGTGTGCGCGATGCCCTCGGACTCGGCGGTCGCCAGCAGCAGCTCGGTGACGGCCGGGTGCAGCGACGTGCCGCGCGCGATCACCGGACCCGAGCCGAGCTCGTGACTGGTGTCGGGCCCAAGCTCGACGCCCGGCTGATCGGTCGCGTGGGTGACGTCGACGACGACCGCGACGTCGGGATGCAGCCCGAACGCACTCGTGCGCGCGCCCGCGAACGTCGTCTCCTCCTGGGCGACCGCGAGCCCGAATACGTCGCCGGGCGCGCCGCCGGCCTCGGCCACGAGCCGCGCCGTCTCGGCCGCGACGTAGGAGCCGATCCGGTTGTCCAGCGAGCGCGACACGAGCCGGTCGTTGCGGAGCCGCAGGGGCTCTGAGTCGATCACGCCGACGTCGCCGACGCGCACGCTCGTGCGCGCCTCGTCGCCGTTGGCGGCGCCGACGTCGATGTGCAGGTCCTTGACCTTCGGCGCCTTGTCGCGGTCCTCACCGCGGATCAGGTGGATCGGCTTACGGCCGATCACGCCGCGCAGCTCGCCGTCGCGGGTGGTCAGCACGATCCGCTGGCCGACGAGCTGGATCGGATCCCAGCCCCCGACCTCGCCGAATCGCAGCATCCCGGAGTCCTCGATGTGGGTGACGTGCACGCCGATCTCGTCGATGTGGCCGATCACGGCCAGCGACGGCCCGGCCGGCGAGTCCTGCGCGCCCGCACGTGGCACCCGCACCACCGAGGAGCCGACGCGATCGGCCCGGACGTCGTCGGAGAACGCGGCGACGCTGTCGCGCCAGACCTTCGCGGGGGCGGTCTCGTGGCCGGAGGGTCCAGCCGCGCGCAGCAGCGCGTCGAGCAGCGCGGGAACGGACGCCATCGCGCTAGCCACGGAGCAGCTGCCGCAGGACGAACTGGAGGATCCCGCCGTGGCGGTAGTAGAGCTGCTCCTTGGGGGTGTCGATCCGGACGGTCACCTCGAACTCCTTTTCGTCGGCGTTGACCGTGAGAGTACGGGGTACCTCCTCGGCATCGGCGATGCCCGAGATCGTAAACCGCTCGGTGCCGGTGAGCCCGAGCGACTGCACCGATTCGCCGTCTTTGAACTGCAGCGGCAGCACGCCCATTCCGATCAGGTTGGAGCGGTGGATGCGCTCGAAGCTCTGGGCGATCACCGCGCGCACGCCGAGCAGCAGCGTTCCCTTGGCGGCCCAGTCGCGGCTGGAGCCCGAGCCGTATTCCTTGCCGGCGAGGATGATCAGCGGCACGCCGGCGTCGATGTAGCGCATCGCGGCGTCGTAGATCGACATCTCCTCGCCGCCGCCGTCTGCGCCGAGGTACCTGGTGACCCCGCCCTCGGATCCCGGCAATAGCTGGTTGCGCAGGCGGATGTTGGCGAACGTGCCGCGCATCATCACCTCGTGGTTGCCGCGCCGCGACCCGAACGAGTTGAAGTCCCGTGTCTCGACGTGGTGCTCGTTGAGATACCTGGCCGCCGGTCCGTCTCGCTTGATCGAGCCGGCCGGCGAGATGTGGTCGGTGGTGACGCTGTCGCCCAACAGGGCGAGCACCCGGGCCTCGACGATGTCGGTCAGCGGCTCGGGGTCGGTCGGCAGGTCGTCGAAGAACGGCGGCCGGCGCACGTACGTGGAGCGCTCGTCCCACTCGAACCGCTCGCCGGTCGGGACGTCGAGCGAGTTCCAGCGCTCGTCGCCGTCGAACACCTCGCCGTAAGAGGCGCGGAACATGTCCGACTGCACGGCCTCCTCGACGGTTCTGGCGACCTCTTGCTCATCGGGCCATATGTCTTTCAAGTAGACGTCGTTGCCGTGTTCGTCGGTGCCGAGCGGCTCGTCGTAGAGATCGATGTCCATCGTCCCCGCGAGCGCGTAGGCGACGCACAGCGGTGGCGAGGCGAGGTAGTTCATCTTCACGTCGGGGTTGATCCGCCCCTCGAAGTTGCGGTTGCCCGACAGCACCGACACAACCGCGAGATCCTCGGCTCCGACGACGTCTGAGATCTCCTGGGGCAGCGGCCCCGAGTTGCCGATGCAGGTCGTGCAGCCGTATCCGACGAGGTTGAACCCGAGCGCGTCGAGGTACTCGTCCAGGCCGGCGCGCTGCAGGTACTCGGTCACGACCTTGGAGCCCGGCGCCAGCGATGTCTTGACCCACGGCTTGACCTTCAGACCGCGCTGCACCGCGTTGCGGGCGAGGATCCCGGCGCCGAGCATCACCGACGGGTTCGATGTGTTCGTGCAGCTCGTGATCGCGGCGATCACGACGTGGCCGTGGTCGAGCTCGGTGTCGGTGCCGTCGGCGAGCGTCAGCGGCGTTCGGTTGGACCGGCGGTCGGCGACCTGCACGCCGCCGGTGTCGCCGCGTGGCTCATGGCCGTCGCCGTTGGGCACGTGCGTGGAGACCGGGTCAGACGCCGGAAAGCTGTCCGCCAGCGCCTCGTCCTCACCGTCTACGTCGCGGTCGTCCTCGGACGGGTCTGGGAGCAGGTCCTCGAGCGCCATCCGGAACGCGTCGCGTGACTCGGTCAACGACACCCGGTCCTGCGGGCGCTTCGGTCCCGAGATCGAGGGCACGACGTCGGCCAGGTCCAGCTCGATCCGATCCGAGAACGTCGGCTCCTCGGAGCGCTCGTCGTGCCACAGCCCCTGCTCCTTGGCATAGGCCTCGACCAGCGTGATCTGCTCGGCCGGCCGGCCCGAGAACTCCAGGTAGCGAAGCGTCTCCTGATCGATCGGGAAGATCGCGCAGGTCGACCCGAACTCCGGCGACATGTTGCCGATCGTCGCCCGGTCGGCCAACGGCAGCCCGGACAGTCCGGCGCCGTAGAACTCCACGAACTTGCCGACCACGCCGCGCTCGCGCAGCATCTCGGTGACGGTCAGCACCAGATCGGTCGCGGTCGCGCCCTCGTGCAGCTCGCCGGTCAGCTTGAAGCCCAGCACCTGCGGGATCAGCATCGACATCGGCTGCCCCAGCATTGCCGCCTCGGCCTCGATCCCGCCGACACCCCAGCCCAACACCCCGAGCCCGTTGATCATCGTCGTGTGCGAGTCGGTCCCGACCAGCGTGTCCGGATACGCCTGCGGCGGTTCGCCGTTCTGGCGCTCTGAGACGAACACGACCCGCGACAGATACTCGAGGTTGACCTGGTGCACGATCCCGGTGTCCGGCGGCACCACTGCGAAGTTCTCAAACGCACCCTGCCCCCAGCGCAGGAACGCGTAGCGCTCCTTGTTGCGCTCGAACTCCAGCTCGGCGTTGCGCGCGAACGCCCGCGCCGATCCGAACGCGTCGACCTGCACCGAATGGTCGATCACGAGCTCGGCCGGCACCAACGGGTTGATCTTCTCCGGATCGCCGCCCAGCTCGGCCATCGCGTCGCGCATCGCGGCCAGATCGACGATCGCCGGCACGCCGGTGAAGTCCTGCATCACGACCCGCGCGGGGGTGAACGCGATCTCCTTCGACGGCTCCGCGTCCGCATCCCAGCTCGCGAGCGCCTCGATGTCCTGCGCCCGAATCGACTCGCCATCCTCGCACCGCAGCAGGTTCTCCAACAGCACCTTCAGCGAGAACGGCAGCCGCGCCACGTCGAACCTCGACTGCAGCGCGTCCAGCCGATAGATCTCAAACGAGCGGTCGCCGACCGTCAGGGTCGCGCGGGCATCGAAGCTGTTGGGCATGTTCGGAACTCCTCGGTTTCAAAAGGGAATTCCTACTCTATGGCGGGCGCGGCTACGTGCGCGGGCGCCAGCCGCGACACTTCGCCCGGTCATGCCCGCTGGCAATGCCCTTCGCTCCCGCGCGCCCGATACCGCCCCGCGGGTCACCAACATGGAGCTGTTCTTCGACCTCGTGTACGTGTTCGCCGTCACGCAGCTGTCGAGGTTCCTGTTCGACCATCTGACGTTTCGCGGTGCGCTCGAGGGGCTGATCCTGTTCGCGGCGGTCTGGTGGGCGTGGAACTACACCGCCTGGGCGACCAACTGGATCGACCCCGAGAGCCTGCCCGGCGCGGCGCTGATGATCGTGCTGATGGGGATCAGCCTGGTGATGTCGGGCGCGATCCCGGAGGCGTTCGCGGGTCGCGGGATCCCGTTCGCGTGCTCGTACGTCGCGATCCAGGTGCTGCGCTCGGGGTTCCTGGTGTGGGCGTTTGCGCCCGGCGACCGGATGCGCCGCAACTACGCGCAGCTGCTGGCGTGGTCGTGCATCGCCGGTGCGATCTGGATCGTCGGCGCGTTCATGCACGGCGACACGAAGCTCGTGCTCTGGTTGGTCGCGATCGTCGTCGACATCGGTGCGCCCGTGCACGGGTTCCGGCTGCCATTCGTGGGCGCGACACCGATGGAGGACTGGACCCTGGCGGGCGGCCACCTCGCCGAGCGCTGCCAGCTGGTGGTGATGATCGCGCTCGGCGAGTCGGTCCTGCGGGTCGGGGAGACGTTCGCCGAGCAGCACGGGTCGCCGAGCGTCGATGCATCGTTCGTCGTCGGCTTCCTCGTCTGCGCGGGCCTGTGGGGTTCGTACTTCCTGCAGTTCGCGGAGCGCGGCGCGGAGGCGATCGCCGGCGCGGCGTCGGACGCCGCCCGCGTCGGCAGGTCCGGTTACGCGTACGCGCACGCGATGATGGTCGCCGGCGTGATCGTCGTCGCGGTCGCGATCCGGCTGACGATCGACAACCCCGATGCCACCTCGTCGCTTGCTTCGGCGCTGACGATGCTCGGCGGTCCCGCCCTGTTCTTGGCGGGGCTGGTGCTGTTCAAGTCCGCGATCGGGCGCGGGTCGCTGCGCGCGCCGATGACCGCGATCGGGGTGTTGGTGGTGCTCGGCGGGGTCGCCGCGGTCGGCGCCGACCTGCTGATCGTGATGGTCTGCGCGATGCTCGTGGTCGGCGCGATGGCGGTCGGCGCGGCGACGGCCGAGCACTGACGCCGGCGTCCGCTCGCGCGGGCGGCTCCCAGCTTTCTCTCAGCGACTGTTTCGGACGCGCTTCGGCGCGCGCTCGATGCTGCCACTTGCTGATGACGCCCGAGCCCGCAAGGAGCCGCTTTCGATGCGCACCCTCGTCCGCCTGATCTCGCGGCTGGCCGCCGTCGCGGTCGGCCTGCTCGCCGCCGCCGGCGTGTACGCCGAACGCCACCACGTCCCCGGCCAGCCATGAGCAGCGGCTCGCTGCCGGGCCGGCTCGGCGTCGCCGAGCGCCGCGTCGTCGGTCTGCCGCTGCGCGGCGTACGCGCGGCCTGGGCACGGCCGGAGCTGCTGCTCGCGCTCGCCGTCGCCGCCGCCCTGAACCTGTGGGGCCTGGAGCGCAACGGCTGGGCGAACACGTTCTACGCCGGCGCGGTGCGCTCGATGGCGTCCAGCTGGCACAACTTCCTGTTCGCCTCGCTGGACCGCTCGGGGGTGATGACGATCGACAAGCCGCCGCTGGCGTTCTGGATCCAGGCGCTGTCGGTGCGCGCGTTCGGGTGGCACTCGCTCTCGATCCTCGTGCCACAGGCGCTGATGGGTGTTGCCGCCGTCGCGCTCACCTACGACCTGGTCCGGCGGCGCTTCGGGCGCGCGGCTGGATTCGCCGGCGCGCTGGCGCTGGCGCTGACGCCGATGACGGTCGCGATATCGCGCCACAACAACCCGGACCAGGCGCTGATCCTGTGCTGCGTCGCAGCGATGTGGTTCGCGGTGCGGGCGCTGCAGGACGGCCGCGCGCGATGGCTGGTGGCCAGCGGCGTCTGCGTCGGCCTCGGGTTCGAGGCGAAGATGGCGGTGGCGCTATTCGTGGTGCCGGGGATCGCGCTGGCGTGGCTGTGGGCAGCGCCCGTTCGGTCGGTTGCCGTGCGGATTCGGCGGATGCTGTGTGGCGGGGTCGCGATGGCGGTCGTCGCGCTTGCGTGGCCGCTGCTGGTGACGCTGACGCCCGCCGCCGACCGGCCGTGGATCTCCGGCACCTCGGACAACTCGATCTGGTCGCTGATCGTCAACTACAACGGCTTCGGCCGCGTCGCCGGCCAGGCGGGGGCGCCGACGGCGCTCGGCGGTGGTGGCGGCGGTGGTGGCGGTGGCGGCGGCTTTGGCGCGGGCGCGACAGGACCGCTGCGGCTGCTGGATTCGGCGCTCGGTGGGCAGGCCGGGTGGCTGCTGGGGTTCGCCGTCGTGTCCGCCCTCGGGATCGTCGCGCTGACCCGGTTGCGCCGGTCCGATGCCCGCTCCGGGTGGCTGCTCGCGGTCGGCGGCGCGTTCTTGGTGAGCGCGGTCGTGTTCAGCGTCTCGTCGGGGATCGTGCACCCGTACTACGTGTCGTTTTTGGCGCCGTGGACGGCAATGCTCGTCGGCGCCGGGGTCGGCGAGGCGCTGCGGCCGGGACTGCGCGCGCGGGCGCTCGGCGCGGCGTCGGTCGTCGGCGGTGCGATCTCCGAGCTGGTCGCGCTCGGTTCGATCAGCGGCTCGGTCGGGTGGGCGACGCCGCTCGTGATCGTCGCCTGCTCGCTGGCGGTCGTCGCGCTGCTGGTGGCCGCGGTGCCGTTGCGCGTGCGGGCGGTGATCGTGACGGTCGCACTGGCGGCGCTGCTGGCGGCGCCGGCGGCGTGGTCGGTGGACACCCTTGGTCACGCGACGAGCGCCACGTTCCCGGCCGGCGGGCCGGCGTCGACCGCGTTCGGCGGTGGGCCGAGCGGCTTCGCCGGGTCGCGCGGCGGTCTCGGCGGGTTGCGTGTCGGTCTCGGCGGGTTGCGTGGCGGGCCCGGTGCGGGCGCCGGATCAGGTTTCCCGGCAGCAGGCGCGAGAGGGTTTCCCGGCACGAGCGGGGCAGGGTTTCCCGGCGCGGGCGGAGCAGCGTCTCCCGGCGCTGGCAGCGCGGGCGGCGGCATGCTCGGCGGCTCGGGCTCCCGCGGCCCGGGTGGCGGCATGTTCGGCGGCGACTCGGCGACGGTGAAGGCCGCCTCGCGCTATGCCGCCTCGCACGGCGGCGGCACGGTCGCGGTCGAGAGCCAGAGCAGCGCGGCGGCGGCGATCGTCGCCGGCCAGCGCAACGTCGCCGGAGTCGGCGGCTTCTCCGGCCGCGAGAGCACGGTAAGCGCATCGTGGCTGGCGATGGAGGTCCGCGACGGCCACCTGAGCTGGATCCTCGCCGACAGCGGCGGCGGCCTGGCGGGCGGCGGTGGGCTGGCGGGCGGTGTGCCGTTGAGCGGCGGCCGCCTGACGGGTCGCGTCGGCCCGGCGCCCGCCCGCTTCCGGGGTTTCGCGGACGGGCGCACCGGCTCCTCGCGGGCGTTTCAGATCGCCGAGAAGGTCGGGCGCAAGGTCACGTTCAGGTTCGACGGGCAGACCGTGACGATGTACGACCTGCAGGGGAAGGCCGCGGCGATCCTCGCCGCCGCCAGATCGACGTGACGGTGGCGCCGCCGAAGCTGACGTCGCGAGCGCTCGCGACGTCACGCAGCAGGCGGCTGAACCCGCGCGCCCGGCCGAGGCCGACCAGAGCTCGGCCGGGCCGGCGCGGGGGAGTGCTCAGTGCGATCATCGGGCGGGTGCGGGCAGAAGCGTTGCTCGGAGTCATTCGTCCGTTCGTGGACGCTGGTGTGGTGCCGGGCGCCATCGTCGGTGTGCGACACCGCGGCGAGACGACCGTCGAGGCTTTGGGTACGACCACGCCCGGGGGCGATGTGCCTCTGCGGATGGAGGCTCAGGTACGGATCAGCTCGAATACGAAACCGATCATCGCGGCGCTGGCTCTGCGGTTGATCGAGGACGGTGTCTTGGGTCTGGATGATTCGGTCGAGCGTTTCCTTCCCGACCTCGCCGAGCGTCGCGTTCTGCGCCGCCTCGACGGTCCGCTTGACGAGACGGCGCCGGCGCAACGACCGATCATCGTCGAGGATCTGCTCACGATGCGGTTGGGCTTCGGGTGGGTATTCGAGAGCGAGTGTCCCGCCGTGGAGAGAGCACGGGAGCTCGGGCTCGGGTTCGGTCCGCCCGATCCGCCGGCGCTTCCACCTCCCGAGGAGTGGATCGCGCGATTTGCGACCCTGCCGCTTCTGGAGGAGCCGGGGGGCGTCTGGCGCTATGAGCTCGCGTTCGCGGTTCTTGGCGTTCTGGCGGCCCGGGCGGCCGGAGTTCCGCTCGACGTCCTGCTCACCGACCACCTGCTAACCCCTCTCGGGATGGCCGAGACCGCGTTTGTGGCGGATCGAGCGCACCTCGTTCCGGCCTTCGCCCGCCACGAGAACGATCTCGTGCCGTTTGATGGCGTCGCCGACACGCGGTGGGCGTCCCGGCCCGGGTTTCTCGACGGGCGCGGTGGCCTCGTGTCGACCGCCCGTGATCTTCTGCGCTTCGCCGGGATGCTCCTGGACCAGGGCGGCGGGGTTCTCACGCCGGCTTCAGTCGTTGCCATGACCACCGATCAGCTCACGCCCGAACAGCGCGCGGGACCGTCAGCCTCGACGTTCCTCGACTCCGGCGGATGGGGCTACGGGGTCGGCGTGACGCGGAGCCCTGCCGGACGCCGCTACGGATGGGGCGGCGGGCTCGGAACGCTGTGGTACTCCTGGCCGGATCACGATCTCGCGGCCGTGCTCATCACCCAGGTGCTGCCGCCCTCAGCCCCGATGTTCAACGCCTTCACCGGCGCGCTGGAAGGCGGCCTGCAGGGTGGTGGAAGCGCTGCTGGCCGGGCGCCGGCCGCGGGCAGGGGTTCAGCTTCGTGCGAGTGATCGAGGCGGCGAGGTCGTGATCACGTACGAGTTGGGGTGCGATGACGGCGGCGAGCGCATACCGAGGTGCTCACGTTCAACGAGGAGGACAAGACCGTGAGAACCGAGGTCTTCTTCGGCTGGAGCCTGTGAGCGTGGAAGCACGCGCGTTGCAGGGGATGGCGGCCGGCAAGATCGTCGAGTTAGACGGCGGCGCCGAATGGCCTGTGTTCCCAGACGAAGCACCCGACCTCGCGGGACCATGACCGCAGCGCACCCATCCACCACGTCCACAGCCCGCGCCCGCAACCGGCTCGTCCATGTCCAACCGGCGCTGACGGTGTGCTCGATTTGTTGAAGCACTCGCGAGAAATCGACCACGGGCGACGGTTGAACGCCGCGGCGATCGCGCCGCCCGACCCTCGGCCGGCGCACGCGGACCGAGCTACAGCCCGACCGGATGCTCGACGTAGAAGCCGGCGAACTCGCCGCCGCCGCGTGCCCAGCGGGTGCCGTACTCGGCTTGCGCGACGGTGTCAAAGCGCCACCCGGCGATCGTCATCCACACGTGGTCGGCGTTGGAGTAGATCGTGACCCATCTACCGGGGCCGCGGACGCCCCAGTCGTCGAACTGCCCGGAGACCATCGGCGAGGAGACCAGCCCGGCCGCAGCCAGCACGTAGCTGACCGAGCCCGAGCAGTCGTAGCCGTCGGCCTGGAACGAGGCGTGGCCGCCGCCGTAGATGTAGGGCAGCGTGGCGATCGCGTTGCCGGCGGCGATCATCCGCTTGACCGCTTCCGGCGCGTCGGCCGGCGGTTGCACCATGCCGTTGGTGTCGAGCGTGATCCCGTTGACGCTGGCGTTGCCCGTCGCGGCGGCCTCGTTGGCGGCTCGCGCGGCCGCCGCCTCCTCGGCGTTGAGCTTTTTCTGCAGCTGACCGACGCGCGCTTGCACCGCCGTGTAGCGGCCATGGACCTTGGCCCGCGCCGCGAGCTCCTTGATCTGCTGCTGCTTGAGCGCCGAGCGCAGCGCGGCGGCCTGGTTGCGCTCGCGCAGCACCTGCTTGGCCAGCGTCCGGTCGCGCTGTTCCAGGCGCGCCAGCCGGTGCGCCTGCGCCGCCACTTCGCGCCGCGCGATCCGCGTCTGCTGGACCACGTTCGCGTTCTGCTTGGCGACCTTCTCGGCGAAGCTGAACTGGTTGAGCAGCTGGTTGAAGCCGTGGGCCGAGAGCACGACCGACACCAGCGACGGCGGCTGGCTCTCGTAGCCGGCGACGAGGTTGGCCGCCAGCGCCTTGGTCGCGAGCTTGAGGTGGTTCTCGACCGCGACGAGACGGTCGCGGGCGTCCAGAAGCTGGTTCTGGACCGACTTGAGGCGGTCGACGCGCCGGTCCAGGTCGGCCTGGATCGCGTCGAGATGGGCCTGCGCGGCCTGCAGGCCGTTGTCGGTCTTGGCGATCTGCGCCGAGTCGGCGGCGATCTGCGACCGCAGCTCGCTCGCGGCCGACTTGGCGGCGTCCAGCTGGCTGGAGACGTCGGCCGATCCCGCCTGCGCAAACGCGCAGCAGAGCGCGACGACGCAGACCGAGAGCGTCATCAGGGCGCGCGAAATCCAACTGGTCAGACGGGACGATGGCATGGCGGCAGGCCGCGCCCGGATCGCATCTTGCGGGGGGACTCCAGGCGGGCGAGCAGCACCCTAACACGGCTCGTCGCCGCATCCGCGCAACCACCTGCCTTGCAAGAAATCCTGCAAAAACGAGGTTTGCGCAGGGTTGTTCCCGTCGTTTCGCGGACTCGTCGGCCGCGACGGCGCGCGCCGACGGGCGGACGGTGGTGCGGACGGCAGCGGGCGCGATTGGCATACTGCGCGCGATGCGAGGCGCACGCCACCTCGCCGTCCTGCTCATCGTCCTCGGCGCGCTCGCGCTGATGATGCCTGCGTTCGCGCTTGCCGGCGGGTCGGCGGGAAACAACCAGTACACGAACCCGTTCGGGTCGACCAGCCCCTCGAGCCCGCCGGCGACGAGCTCGACGTCGTCGGCACCGCCCGCGACCACCCCGGCGACGACGCCCGCGACCACCCCGCCCAGCTCGACCCCGCCGACCCCGACGTCCGCGGCGGCAACCGCGGAACCGACCGCGACCGCCGCGGCCGGCGCCGCGTCCGGGACCACGACCGGCTCGGGCCCGAGCCTGCCGCGGACCGGCTACGTCGTCGGCGAGGGCGTCGGCTTCGGGCTCGTGCTGATCGTCAGCGGCGTGCTGATCCGCCGCCGACTGCAGCGCGAATAGGCGCTACCCGCGCAACGAGCGAACGGCCCGCAGCTGCGCGAGCTCGCGCGACCGATCGCGGCCGAGCGCTCGTTTGACGAGCGCTCTGGACCCGAACAGCGCCGCCTGCGCGCGCTCGTCGCGTCGCGCTGCCTGCGCGCCCAGCGTCATCGCGATCGCCCGTGACCGCGCGGCCGCGAGCAGTGCGAACGGCTCGCCCTCGTATGCGGCGGCCGTCGCGTGCGCCCGGTGGTGCACGACCCGCGCGCGCGGCCAGAACCAGGTGTCGATGCCCTCCTGCGTGGCGCGCAACCCGAGCTCCAGATCCTCGCCGTACATGAAGATCTCCTCCGAGAACGGACCGAGCGCGCGCAGCGTCTCGGTCCGGCCCGCCAGCACACAGCCGACGGCCCAGCCGACCGGGCGTGGGCGCTGTGCGCGCCACGGCGCCAGCGCCGAGCCGAGCGCGCCCGGGACGCGCGCGGGCGGGAGCAGCAGCCGCGCCAGCTCGGCGGCGCTGCCCGGCGCCGGATGCACCGTGTCCTGGCGGCTGCCGTCACCCGACAGCACGAGCGGCGCCAGCAGCCGCGGTGCGCCGGAGGGGGCGAGCAGCTCGCTCGCCAGTGCCCGCAGCGACCCGTCGATCAGCTCGACGTCGGGGTTGACGAACACGGTCACGGGCTCGGTGACGTGCGTCAGGCCGAGGTTCGAACCGCGCCCGAAGCCGAGGTTGGCGCCGGCGTCGACCGCGACGGCGACCGGGTGCGCACGCGCGATCGCGGCGCTGTCGTCGCTTGAGCCGCAGTCGACGACGATCACGCGCACCCCTGGTAGGTGGAGCGCGACCGAATCGAGCATCGCCGGCAGCACGGCGGCGGAGTTGAAGCTCACGGTGACGAGCGCAAAATCGCTCGCCGTACCCCGATCCCGCGCGGGGCTGGGCATCAAACGTTCGCTATTCGAACGTTTTGTGCCCAGCGTCCTCACCCCGGGCGTGATCGCGCGCGCAAAGCCCTCGCGCATCGCCGCCCGGCCAAACCGCTGCGCGACCCGCGCCCGTCCCGCCGCCCCCATCGCCCGCGCCCGCTCGGGATCGCGTGCCAGCGCAACCAAAGCCGTGGCGGCGGCGCCGGCGTCCCCGGGCGGGTACGTGATCGCGCAGCTCGCATCGACGATCTCGGCCGCGCCCCCCACAGCGGGCACGACGACCGGCCGCCCGCACGCGAGCGCCTCGGCGACGACGAGGCCGAACGGCTCGCGCTCGGCGCAGTGCAGCAGGCAGATCGCGTCGGCCGCCTCGCCGGCGGCGTTATCCACCGCCCCCGTGAACTCCACACGGCCGGCCAGGTCGGGTTCGGCCGCCCGGGCGCGCAGCCGCTGCTCGACCCCATCCCCGGGGTCGAGCGCGGCGCCGACCACGCGCAGCCGCAGCGAGGGCACCGAGCGCCGCGCCACGGCGACCGCCTCGAGCGCCAGTTCCACCCGCTTCCACCCGACGAGCGCGCCGATCACGACGACGAGCGGCGGCCTCGCCGGCCACGGCGCCACCTCCGGCGGCAGCGAGACGCCCGGGTACACGACCGACAGCCGCGCCCGCAGCACTCCCCCCGGATCGAGATCGTCGGCGACCGCGCGGGAATTGACGACGACGGCGTCCGCCCGCGCCGCGGCCGCCCGTACTGCGGCGCCGATCCCCGCCCCCGCGGGCAGCATGTCGTGATGGGCGAGCACGACGCGCCCGCCGGCCTTATCGAGCGCCGAGCGGACAAGCAGCCAGGCGAGCGCCGATCGCATTCCCCACAGCACGGTCGCGTCCGGACGGAGGTCGCGCTGGAGCCGAGCGAGCTCGCGGCCGTGACCCGCCAGCGACGCGATCGCGCGCGTCCGCGCGACCATGCCGCCGCGCAGCCGCAGCGACCGCGGCGCAAGCGTCAGCACTCGCACGCCGGCCCGCTCGCACGCGCGCGCCAGCGGCCCCGGCGGGCACGCCACGCACGCTTCGGCGGGCAAAGAGCCGGCGACGTCGAGCAGCACCCGCTCGGCGCCGCCCAGCGCACCGGAGTACGACACCAGCAGGATCAGCCTGGAACCCTCCGCCTTGTCGGGCCGGTACGCTGCCATACCACTCGCACCGGGGGCGGCGGGCCGCTCATCGTGCACGCACTTACACTCGCCGATACGACTCGATGCACACGGATGTGACGGATATTCCACGGGTTGCGCTGGTCCATGATTTTCTGCTCGACGTTCGCGGGGCGGAGCGAGTGTTCCTGGAGTTGTGCGAGATCTGGCCGCAGGGTGACATCTTCACCACGGTCTACGACGAGCAGGGGACCGAGGGCCGGTTCGCCCAGCGCAACGTCACGAGCTCGTTCCTGCAGCGGCTGCGGCCGTCGTCGCGGACGTTTAGGACGCTGCTGCCGCTGTATCCGGCGGCGATCGAGTCGTTCGATTTGTCGGGCTACGGCCTCGTCGTCTCCAGTTCCTCGGCGTGGGCGCACGCTGTCCCGTGCGGCGACGAGGCCGTCCACGTCAGCTACTGCCACAACCCGTTTCGCTACGCGTGGTCCGAGCGCGACGCGACGCTCGCGAGCCGTGACCCGGTCTCCCGGGCGGTGCTGCGCATGCTGTTCGACCGCTGGCGCCGCTGGGACCGCGCGGCGGCGCGACGGCCGACCCGGTACATCGCTAACTCCGCGATCACCCAGCAGCGCATCCGCCGCTACTTCGATCGCGAGTCCGACATCGTCCACCCGCCGGTGAACACCGCCCGCTTCGAGCCCGGTCCCGTCGGGGACCACTACGCGATCGTCTCGGAGCTGATGTCCCACAAGCAGATCGGGGTGGCGATCGAGGCGTTCAACCGGCTGCGCCGCCCGCTCGTGATCATCGGCGACGGACCGGCGGCGCGACGGCTGCAGCGGCTCGCGGGCCCGACCGTGCGGCTCCTGGGCCGGGTGTCGGACGGCGTCGTCGAACGCACGCTGCAGAGCGCGCGGGCGCTGATCGTGACCGCGGTCGAGGAGTTCGGGATCTCCGCGGTCGAGGCGCAGGCGGCGGGCCGGCCGGTGATCGCGCGTGCCGCCGGCGGTGCGCTCGAGACCGTCGTCGACGGCGAGACTGGCCGTCTGTGGTCCGGCGGCCCCGACGAGCTGGCGCGGGCGGTGCTCGAGTTCGATGACGCGGCGATCGATCCCGACGCCTGCCGCCTTCAGGCCGAGCGCTTCTCGCGCGAGCGCTTCCGCGAGCGGATGCTCGCCGAGGCGCGCGCCGCCCTCGACCGCCCCGCGCCGAGTCCGACGCCGTGGCCGGAGCCGGCGCCGACGGCGGCGGTGACGTCGAACGACCACCGCTGAACGCCGGTGCGCCGCCAACTCCTGCGCGTCGTCGCGGCGACGAGCCTGGCCGGTCCGACCGCGCTGGCGTTCTTCACCGGCGGGTACTTCCAGGGGCCACGCGTGTGGGCGGGCGCGGTCGCGTGGGCATGTGTGCTCGTCCTGGTGATGCTCGGCGCCCGGCTCCCCGGCGGGCGCTGGGTGTGGCTGGCGCTCGGCGGCCTGGCTGCCCTCGCGGCATGGTCGCTGGCCTCGATCGCCTGGGCGAAGGTGGCCGGCGACGCGTATGCCTCGGCGCAGATCGTCATCCTCTACACCGGGGCGCTGGCGGCGGCCGCGCTTGCGCTGCGCGAGGCGAGCATCCGTCGCTTCGTCGAGCCGGTGCTCGCCCTGGGGGCGACGGTCGTCATCGGCTACGGGCTTGCGGGTCGGCTCCTTCCCGGGATCCTGCATTACGCCCGCTCCCTCAGCGCTCAGGGCCGGCTCGAGCAGCCGCTGACCTACTGGAACGCGATGGGCGAGCTGGCTGCCCTCGGCTTCGTCCTGTGCGCGCGCCTGGCCGGGGACGACAGCCGCCCGCGCCCGGTGCGAGCGCTGGCCGCGGCGGCCGCGGCGCCGCTCGGGCTGGGCCTGTATGCGTCATTCTCGCGGGGGGCGCTGTTCGCGGTCGTCGCCGGTCTCATTGCGTTGATCGCGCTCATCCCGCGCCGCGAGCAGCTCGCCGGACTCGCGGTCAGCGTCGTCGCCGGCGGCATCGCCGCGGGCGCGATCTCGCCGCTGCATGGGGTAACGAGCCTCAGCGGCAGCCTCGCACATCGCGAGCACCAGGGCGTCCTCGCCCTCGTGGTGCTCGTCGTCGTGATGGCCACCGCGGCCGCGTGCCAGCTGGTGGTCACCGGTCGCGCGCGCTCTGGGCTGCTCCCGGGATCGGCACTGGTCGACCATCGCGGCGCGATCGCCACGATCCTGATATGCGGAGGGCTCGCGGTCGCGATCGTGGTCGGCGCCCACGAGTCCAGCGGCGCGAGCCAGAACCTGGCCAGCGGCGCCAACCGTCTGGTGACGTTCCGCAGCAACCGCTTCGACTACTGGCATGTTGCGCTACGGGCCTTTTCACAGGAGCCGCTGCATGGCGTCGGGGCCGGCAACTGGCAGCTGTACTGGCTGCGCTGGCGCACGATCACCGAGTTCGCGACCGACGCCCACTCGCTGCCGCTGCAAACGCTGGCCGAACTCGGGATCGTTGGCGCGCTCGCGCTCGCGGCGTTCCTGATTGGGCTGGTCGGATCAGCCTGGCGTGGGCTGCGTCAGGGCCCGGCGTGCGCGGGAGCGGTGGCCGCGCTGGTCACTTACTTCGTCCACGCTCCCCTGGACTGGGACTGGGAGATGCCTGCGGTCACGCTTGTCGCAATCGTCCTCGGCGGGCTCGTTATTGCCGCCGCCGGCGACGATCGCAACGCGGCTGACGGCGAGGTCACTACAGCGCCTCCGCAATTCGCGGCGCCTCGCGATTGAACACCCACACCGCAAGGCCGCAGATGGCGGCGGAGATCGCGATCGGGACGACCAGGTCGAACGCTGAGTGTTGAATCGGCGCGTTCGGCTGGATCACCCACCGGCGCGTGAGCTCGAACAGCGGCGCCAGCGGATTGCATGCGAGTACCCGGTTGAGGGTTCCGGTCGCGTGTTGCAGCGGGTAGAGCACCGGCGACCCGTACAGCAGCGCCATAGCGAATACCGCCCAGATGATCCCGATGTCTCGGAAGCGCGGGTACAGCGCCGAGAGGATCATCGAAACGGCCGTGGTGAGCACGAACAGGAGGCCCAGCACGAGGATCATCCCCAACCAGGTCCAGCGGGGCGTGATCCCGAAGGCCAGCAGGAACACGACGACGACGGCGAGATTGAAGACCAGGTTGAACACGCTCGTGAGCACGACGGCGAGCGGGATCACCAGGCGCGGGAACTGCGTCTTGCGGACGATCGACTCCTGGGTGAGCACGGATCCGACGGCGGTCGTCGTCGCCTCCTGGAAGAAGCCGAACAGCACGATGTTGAGCAGCAGCAGCACCGGGTAGTGCGGCACCTGATTGCCCAGCTTGACGATGTGGGTGAACACGGCGAGCAGCACCGCGAACAGCAGCAGCGGCCGGCACAGGGACCACAGGTAGCCGAGCGCCGTGCCGAAGTAGGTGCGCTTGAACTCGGTGACAGCGATCAGGTACAGCAGCTCCAGCGCGCGGCGTGGGCTGCCGCCTAGGGCGGACGGGCCGCGGACATCGCGCAGCTCCAGCGCCTCGTCGGTCACGTCGCGTCCTCGATCGTGGCGTCGATGTCGGTCTGCACCGAGACCGCGCCGGGACCGGGCTCGGTGCCGTAGACGACGAAATCGATCAGCCGCAGCACGTGCAGTGCGAGGTCTCCCAGCGCGCGGTTGCGCGAGATCATCGCGCTCACGAAGTAGCGGCCGGGCATCAGGCGGTTCTCGATCGTGCCGCTGAGGCGGACTCGCTGACCCTCTCGCAGCACGTCCGGCTCCCCGTCAGCGATGTCGAGATGCTCGGTGAAGCCGAACACCTGGTTGCCGTCGGCGGTCTGGAAATGGAACCCGAACACCGGGTTGACGAGGTCATGGCGCGCCTCGAAGATCACGTTGAAGCCGATCGGCTCGCCCTGCTCGATGTTCTCCACCCGATCTCCCGCAGGGTTCTCCAACCACGCGTCGACCAGCCGCGCGTTGACGTCCGGGACGTCCTGGGGCCGGCCATGCTCGCCACGACCGCCGAAGTTCATCCGGTAGTAGCGCAGCGCGGTCTCCTCGGGGTCGCCGAGGTACTTCACCTCGCCGTCGTGGAGCAACATCGCCCGGTCGCAGAAGCTCTGCACCGTCGCCATGTCGTGCGTGACGAGCACGACCGTCTTGCCCGAGTTGCGGCGCTCGCGAAAGACGTCGACGCATTTCTGCGCGAACGCCGCGTCGCCGACCGCCAGCACCTCGTCGATCAGCATGATGTCGGCATCTGCCTGCACCATCACCGCGAATGCGAGCCGGACCATCATTCCCGACGAGTAGTTCTTGAGCTTGAGGTCGGCGAAGTCGCGCAGCTCGGAGAACTCGAGCACGGCGTCCAGCCGCCGCCGCGCCTCCTGGCGGGTGAGCCCCATCAGCACCCCGTTGAGCACGACGTTCTCACGTGAGGTGAGCTCCGGGTTGAAGCCGACGCCGAGCTCGATGAACGGCGCCAGTCGGCCGGCCATGCGCAGGCGGCCACCGTCGGCGCGGTAAATGCTGGCCATGATCTTCAGCAGCGTGCTCTTGCCACTGCCGTTGCGGCCCACGATCCCGAAGAACTCGCCCCGGTGGACGTCGAAGCTGACTCCCCGCAATGCCCGCAGGCGGCGGCCACCCCGGTTGGCGGTCGGATGGGTGAGTCGCTCCTTCAATGTGTCGGCCCGCTGGTCGGGGACCAGGAACTCCTTGGCCACGTCGCGGACCTCGATCACCACGGGGCCGTCGACGAGCTCCGGGCGCGGTCGCTCGATCGTGGTCACCGTCTGCGAATCGTCGACCGACATGGTGGCCGCCGAGCGTAACAACGCCCTGCCGCGCCGATGTCGGTCAGGCGCCCCCTCGCCATCGCCGCAGCCGCGGCTGCTCGAACCAGGGCGGATCCGGGAAGCGGGCATCCGCTGCGCCGCGCGCGACGTGGCCGATCAGCCATCGCCAGGCGATCCCGCGTGCAAGTGCCCACTCACCGCCGAGCGTCTCCCCGCGTCCGCCGAGCGCGCGCAGCGGCCGCAGCACCAGCCACGCGAACGCCAGCGGTGAGCGAGACGTCGCCAAAAACCACTCGAGCGCCCGCCGCCGGCGAGGGGTGAGCGTCTGCCGGGCGCGCAGCAGCAGGGTTGCCGCCTGCACCTCGCGGGGGACCACGCCCCCGAAGTACGCGCCTCGAAGACCCCGGGAGCCGCCGGTCAGCCGCCGAACGCGTGACGGCGGCCGCGCCGCGTCTCCCATCACCGCGGCGCCGTGCTGGACATAGTCATAGAGCGGTCGATCGACGTAGCGAATCTCGCCCGTGGCGAGCGCCGCGAGCGCCAGCCAATGGTCGTGGTAGTGAAAGCCCGGGATCTCGGGAAATGGCAGCGCCGTGGCGAGCACGTTGCGGCGGAAGAGCATCGCCGCGCCCGGGACCGTGTTGGCGACGAGCACCGAGGCGAGATTGCGCCACTCGTTGCGGCGCCCCTCCCACAGCGACTCGCGCACAACGCGGCCGTCGCCGGCGACCAAGCGGAGGTCCGAGTACACCAGCGACGCATCGCCGAGCGCGGCGCGCAGCGTCGCGAGCTTGTCGGGATACCAACGGTCATCCTGATCGCAGAGCGCGATCAGCGAAGCGTGCTCCGGCGTGAGCCGCAGCGCTCGCTCGAAATTGCGGTAGGGGTCCAGCCGCCGCCCAGCGGGCGAGACGGAGAAGCGCGCGTCGTCGCCGATCACCTCCGCGATCCGCGACAGCGCAGCCCGCGAGCTGCCGCCGTCGCTCACCACGCAGATCCAGCGTGGATCGGTTTGGGCGCGCAGCGAGGCGATCTGCGCTTCGAACAGGTCCGGCGCGGGCTCGTAGGTGGCCAGGCACACGGCGACCGGGGCGTCCCGGGATTCGGGTTCCACATCCGCCGGGGGCAGGGGATCGAGCACGGGGATCTGGCCGAGTTCGGTGAGCGTCTCGCCCTCGCCCGCGACCGTCACAGCGGCCTGGAGCCGGATTGGTTCCGGCCCCGAGGACGCCGGGACCGGCAGGACGGCCCAGAAGCCGCTGCGATAGCTGCGTCCTTCGGGATCCAGACCCTGCGCCCGTCGCCATGCTTCGAGATCTCGGCGGGGCATCGCGACGGCACCAGGCCTGTGGGATACGCCGTCGACGATCAGTCGCAGTCCGGTGACGTCGGCATGTCGGTGAAAGCAGTGACCGAACACGAACAGCGCGGTCGAGGCGCCGGCCGGCAGACTGGCCGGCAGGTCCTTCTCGAGCGCGACGTCGAGTTCAGGGCTGGCCACCAGGAGCGGCACTGTACGCAAGGCGCGCGTCGCCGCGGGTGGGTGGGCCATATCATCGCCGCGATGTCGACCGTGGGCTCCGAGATCGATCCGCCGCACGTCGCCGCGCGGCGGCTGCGCCAGATCATCGAGTCGCGGTTCGCCGACGGACTCGAGCAGGCTCGCATGCCGGCGGCCCCCGGACCGGGTGCGGAGGCCGAGGCGCTGCGCGAGGCCTACCTCGGGCTGCTCAAGCTCGCCCTCTGCGACCTCGTCGGCACGACGACCACCTCGGTGGAGCGCGCGGTCGGGGGCGCGGTGATGTCGCGTGAGCTTGCCGGCGACGATCTGCGCTTCCGTGCCGCCGGCCTCGACTGGCCGCTGCACGGCCTCTCGATGGTCGGTCTGGCGAGGCTCGATGACCTGCAGCGTTGCGTGGACACGGTTGTTGCCGACGGCATCGCCGGCGATCTGATCGAGTGCGGCTCCTGGCGCGGCGGGGCGGCGATGCTCATGCGTGCGACGCTCGACTCGCTCGGAGCAAGCGAGCGCTCGGTGTTCGCCGCCGACTCGTTTCAAGGGTTTCCCGCTGCGCAAGCCGGAGAGGGCTACAACCTCGACGCGGACCTCGCCGGGGTCGGCTTTTTGGCGGTGCCGCTCGAGGAGGTCCGGGCTAGCTTCCAGCGTCTCGGTCTGGAGCGTGGCGTCACGTTCGTCCCCGGCTTCTTCGCGGACACGCTGCCGACCCTGCGTGGCCATCCATGGGCGCTCGCGCGGCTGGACGGCGACAGCTATGACGCAACCCGCAGTGCCCTCGACGCGGTCTACTCGTCGCTGGCGGTCGGCGGCTACCTGGTGATCGACGACTTCTATCCGCTCGACGATTGCCGCCGTGCGGTCGAGGACTTCCGCGCCGAGCACGGGATCACGGAACCGATCGAGGCCGTTGACTGGAACGCGGCACGGTGGCGGCGCGCCAGCGCGGCAGGCCCGCCCTCGGTGCCGGAGACCGCCGGGACCGTGCCCGAGCCGGTCGCTCGTCCCGTCCAGGAGCCCACGCGGGTCCCCACCACCGAAGAGGTCGCGCTTCGCTACGAGCTCTCGCTCGTGCGGGACCGCCTCGCGGCCGCCGAGCAGGAGATCACGCGCCTGACCGGCGCCCCGTTGGCCGGCACGAAGGAGTGGCTCAAGCGGCGCCTGCGCAACATCGAGGCGGCGCGGTGATCGCGTTTGCCACGGCGATCACCGATCCCGACGCCTACCGCCAGTACGCAGAGCCTGGGATCAAGCGTGCAGCCGAGTCGGATTCGCTGATCATCGCCAACGCGCCCGCCGGGTCGCTGTTTCGCAGCTACAACCTGATCCTCGAAATGGTTGCCGAGCGCGACGACCTCGAGGGTCTGATCCTCGTCCACCAGGACACCGAGCTCGTCGACGACGATGTCTGCGCCAAGCTGCGTGCGGCGCTCGCGGATCCCGACGTCGGCGTCGTCGGCTGCGTGGGAGCGATCGGCGTGCGCTCGATCGCCTGGTGGGAGGGGTCGGTCACCTGGGGCTCGTTCATCCACCGCTATGCGGAGCTGGGCGGCGGCGACCTGCCGGCGTTCGCCTGGAACGGCGACGAACTGCCGCCCTACGCACGGATGGGGGAGGTCGACACCGTCGACGGGTTCCTGCTCGGGCTCTCGCCCTGGGTCGTGCGCAACATTCGCTTCGACGAGTCGCTCGGCGCGCTGCACGGCTACGACTTCGACTACTGCCTGCAGGTGCGCGAAGCCGGGCGCAAGGTCGTCACCACCGACTTCAAGGCGGTCCACCACCACTCGCTGCAGCTGATCAACGATCTCGAGGCCTGGATCGCCGCCCATATGCTCATCGCCGAGAAGTGGGATGGACGGATGCCGGGCGTCGGGTTCGCCGGCGGAGACTGGAAGTACCGCGCTCGGCGGGCGGAGGCCGAGGCGGCCGCCGCCGTGGGTCAGGCGGTGTCCAACCGCCTGAAGGGGGACGCGCGCGTGCTCGAGCTCCAACGGGAGATCGACGAGATGAAGTCGAGCATCGGCTGGCGCATGACCGAGCCGCTGCGCCGCATCAACCACTGGCGGCGATTGGTGCGTCACGCGCGGTCGCGCCGCGCCCGCGGTTAGGAATCCCGGCGCTCGTACTCGGGCAACAGCGCCCGGATCTCGTCCTTGCTGAACGCCGGCTCGCCGCGCTGGCGCAGTCGCGACAGCGCCACCGCGAGGGAGAACGTGCGCGATTGCAGCAGCTTGCGCAGGAACTCGTCCGTCCGCCGCGCCCGGTCGGCGGTCCAAGCGGCGCGCGTTTTCTCGCGCTCGTGAGCGGCGAGCTTGAGCACGCGGTTTGCCTCGAGGCGCTCGAGCACGGGATGGCGGTCGTAAGGGGCGAGGATCTCCTGCAGCGCTGCCGCATACGGTGCCTCGGCAGACCACACGACCCCGAGGCCGAAGAACGCGGGTACGATCGCGAGCCGCAGCCCCTCGGTGGCGGCGACGAAGTCCTCGATCGCGGTGAGCACGCCGTTGCGCGGGCCGCCCTCGGTCGAGGCCACCCAGCGATAGACGAGCCCGCCGTCGTGCGTGTCGGAGATCCCCGGATAGACGCAGGCGCCTTCGGTCATCGGCTGTCGCTGATCGGCGGGGATCGTGTCCGGCGCGTAGTAGCTGTCGCGCCGGGCGTGCGGCCAGCAGACGTCGTGGCAGAGCAGCAGCGGCATCCGGCCCGCCGCCCGTTCGGCGATCAGCCGCAGCTCGCCGGCGACCGTGTAGTAGTTGTGGTCGCCGTCGACGACGTACGCGTCGGCCGGCTGCATCGTCCGCAACGCGTCGTAGCTGCGCTCGCGCACGAGCTCCAGTTGCGGGTTGGCGTCCGCGAGCTCCCGCAACGCCGGCTGTGGCTCGGGATCGATCGCGTGGACCGTCGCTCCCGCCGTCGCCGACCACTCGACGAGCATCCGCGTCAGGTCGCCGGCGTACGCGCCGACTTCGACCACCGAGCGCGGAGCGCACGCATCCAGGCACTGGAACAGGATCTCGGCGACGTTGCCAAGCGAATGACCCCAACGACCCGGATCGGTCGCCATCGGGTCGTAGTCGGGTCGGAAGCCGGTCATATCGAACGGGCGAGTCTAAACGCGCCGCGCCGCGCCCCGATCGCCGTCAGCAGAGCGGACGATCCGGTCAGCGCACCGGCGGCACCAGCGACACGAGATGCCGAAACGCAGGCGCCAGTTCGCGGGTGCCGTGCGAGACATCGGTGAGCTCCAACCATGCCTGCGGATTGCCAGGCTCGGCGTGGGCCGCGTCGGCGGCCAGGCGTCGCGCCCGTGCCACATGCCCGGCGGCGAACGCGACCTTCGCGCGCAGCACCGTGACCTCCTGCCCCGGGTACAGGATCGCCGCGGTGTCGAGCAGCGAGTCGGCATGCCGCGCCTCGGCGGCGCTCAGGTGCGCGCGGTGGGCGAGCTGCGTCGCCGCGTCGGTCGCATGGCTCTGCACCGCGAGCAGGCCGAACCATGCCGCGACGGCCGCGGCCACCGAGCCAACGAAGACGCGGACGACGGTCGAGCGGGCGGACACGATCGCTCGATGCTAACCGGCTCCTCCGGATCGATCGATCGCTCGATCTTCCCTCACGACCGATCAAGCGCCGGCCGCGGCCCGACGGTAGGTCACGACCTCGAGCCCCGCCACGATCGCGGTCCTGAATCGCGTCACGCGGACTAACGTCAGGCCGGCCACCTGGGGTGGAGACGAGAACCCCAGCTTGTCGCCGGTCTTCGAATCCGTGACGAGATAGCCGCGGCCGTTCGCGGGAACATCACGAGCGAGCGCCGCAAGCGCGACGATTCGATGGGGGCGGTGCAAATCGAGGGGGATCCCGAATCCGCCCGTCAGCGAGGCGAATGCGACCGGCGCGCGGGGGGCCGCCGTCCGGTCGAGATATGTCGCGACCGAACGAAACGGGGGACGTTGCCAGCTCGGACTGATCGCACGCGCGAGCCCGAGAGCGAGCACTGCGACGACGGCCGCCACCAGCAGCGTGGCGAGCTCAAGGCGCGGCGCGCAGATCAACGCGGCCAGCACTAGCGCCGCGGCGGGAACCGAGGCATACAGGTTGCGGGCCACCCACAGATCGGTGGAGGTCTCGCTGTAGATCAGCAGCAGCACCGGCGACGCCAATCCCATCGCGGCCAACAGGAAGAAGCGCCGCGGCCACGCGTCCAGCCGGGCGATGTTGCGAGCCGCAGCCGCCTGTCGGAAGCGCTCTCCGAGACCGACGATCGCGCAGGCGGCGACGACGGCGAATCCAACGTAGGTCGGGATTGCCGACAGCGGCGCGTACGGGTAGCCGGCGATCGGCCGCATCAGGTCGACGATCACGTTGTGCGCCGTCAGCGGCTCCAAAAATCCGATCACGGCGAGCGCTTTGCCACGCAGATGCGGCAGCCACGGGATGTAGAGAACCACCACCAGCGCGTGCGACACGACCGTCTCCACCAGTCGGTCGCGGCAGGCCCACAGCGACCACGCTCCCTGCACGACGAGCACGAAGATGCACGTGTAGTGGCTGTAGGCGGCCGCCGCGGCGGCGACCACGTACAGCGCCCACCAGCGCCGGTCGCGCGTGTCCACCGCCAGCAGCAGCGCGAGCGTCGAGACCGACAGCCAGAACACCATCGTCGCGTACGGCCGCGCCTCGACGCCGTAGTAGAGCGAGAACGGGCTGAGCGCCATGATCAGCCCGGCGATCAGCCCGGGAATCCGTCCGACCGATCGGCACCCGATCAGGTACAGCACCGGGATCGTCGCGGCTCCGAACACGATCGACGGAAGCCGGATCCAGACCTGCGGGTTGCCGAGCTTCGCCGTCAACCAGGCGAAGATGAAGAACAGCGGCGGGGAGTTCTCGGCGCCCGTGTGCACATTCCGGACAACCTGGGGCAACGTGCGGCCGACGACGTCCTGATAGGTGAAGCCCTCGTCCCCGAACAGGCTCTGGTGGATCTGGCTGAAGCGCAGCACGAACGTCAGGATCGTCAGCGCCGACACCGCGAGCACGACAGGGTCCGATGCCAGTTCGCTCAGTCGGTGCCGGAGACCCGCGCCTGCGGACCGGCGCCGTGCGACATCCACCTGTCCGGCCAGGGAGGGGCCAGATGACACCGCGCGATTATGCGACACCCTGCTCGGACCGCGCCGAACGGCGGCAGCGGCCCATGACGGCGATCTCTACGCTGGCCCCGATGTCGGACCCCGTGCTGCGGCTGACAATCGAATCCGAGCTGCCGGACGAGCTCGCCGTCGGCCGCGGCTCGGCGCTGTTCGTGTGCGGCTGGTGCTTCTGTGCGGAGGCGGCGATCGAGTCGCTTGCGTTCGTCGTCGACGGCGGCGAGCAGTCCGTCGCCGCGCACTCGATGCCGCGGCTCGATCCGTTCCGGGCGCTGCACCCATCGCTTGACCCGTACGCCACCGCGGACGTGGTGAGCGATCCCGATTCGGCTGAGGATCCGGGGTTGCGCAGCTACCGCAGCGGCTTCTGGGGGCTCGTGCGCGTGACCCCGCGGCCGCCGGGGCAGCTGGCGATTGGGCTGCGGGCGCGGCTGGCGGGCGGCGGCGTCGCGCAGGCGCCGGTCGGGACGGTCGCGATCGTCGCGCCCGAACCGCCGCTGCCGCTGCCGCCGGGCGCCGCCGGTGACGTCGCCGAGCCGGCCACCGACGAGCCTGCTGCCATGCCGCTTGTCGTGATCTGCATGGCCGCCTACAGCCCCGCGCCGGAGCTGATCGCCGAGCAGGTGCGATCGATCCGCGAGCAGACGTATCGCAACTGGCGCTGCGTGATCTCCGACGACTGCTCGTCGCGCGCCGGCGCCGAAGCGATCGCCGGCGCGGTCGGCGGCGACCCCCGCTTCACGATCTCGCGCTCGCCCCGGCGACTGGGCTTCTACCGCAACTTCGAGCGGGCGCTGACGCTGGCGCCGGCCGAGGCCGAGCTGGTCGCGCTCTCAGACCAGGATGACCGCTGGCACCCCGACAAGCTCGCGACGCTCGTCGCCGCGCTCGGCGACGCGCAGCTGGTGTACTCCGATGCCCGCGTCGTCACCCGCGACGGCGATGTGATCGCCGACACCTGGTGGGAGCGCCGGCGCAACAACCACTCCGACCTGCTGTCGCTGCTGGTCGCCAACTCGGTGACGGGCGCCGCGTCGCTGCTGCGGCGCGAGCTGCTCGCCGACGCGCTGCCGTTCCCGCCGGCGCAGTTCGCGCACTTCCACGACCACTGGCTGGCGCTGGTGGCGCTGTCGTTGGGGGAGATCGCGTACGTCGACCGGCCGCTGTACGACTACGTCCAGCACGGCGAGGCGTCGCTCGGGCACGCGGCCGCCAACCAGATGTCCTCGCTGCGCGACCGGCTTCGCTCCGTCAAGCCGCTGCACGAGCGGGTCCGCCTGTGGCGGCTGCACTACTTCGTCGACATCTGGCGGCTGCGCCAGTTCACGGCGATCCTGCAGTTGCGACTCGGCGATCGCATCGCCACCGCCACGCTGCGGGAGCTGCGCCGCTTCGAGGCCGGCGACGAGTCCGCGCTCGAGCTCGCCCGCCTGGCGGCGCGGGGCGTCCGCGAGCTGGTCGCCGCGCGTCCGGAGACGCTCGGCGCCGAGTGGATGCTCGCGCACGCGCTCGCCTGGCGCCGGCTCGTGCGCGTCACCGCGCGCGACCGACCGCGGAAGGGATTGCGGCTCGACGCGCTGCCGCCGCCGACGCTGATCCAGCAGCCGGGCGCGACCGGGATGCACGTGTCCGCGCGGGAGATCGTCGACAAGATCGCGCCGCTGCGCTGGCACGTCGGCGACGACGAGCCCGAGCGGATCAACATCCTGATCCCGACGATCGACCTGCGCCACTTCTTCGGCGGCTACATCGCGAAGTTCAACCTCGCCGCCAAGCTCGTCGCCGCCGGCGAGCGTGTGCGGATCGTGACCGTCGACCCGGTCGGACCGTTGCCGGCCGACTGGCGGGAGACGATCGAGTCATACGGCGGCCTGCACGGCCTGTTTCAGCGGGTCGAGGTCGCGTTCGGCCGCGAGTCATCGGCGATCGCGGTCGCGCGCGGCGATCGTTTCGTCGCCAGCACGTGGTGGACCGCGCACATCGCAAACGACGCCACCCGCACGGTCGGCTCCGAACGCTTTCTGTACCTGATCCAGGAGTACGAGCCGTTCACGTTCCCGATGGGGACGTACGCGGCGCTCGCGGCGGAGTCCTACGGATTCCCGCACTTCGCGCTGTTCTCCTCCGAGCTGCTGCGCGACTACTTCCGCCGTCACCGGATCGGCGTGTTCGCGGCCGGGACCGACGCCGGCGACGACGCCTCGGCGTCGTTTCAGAACGCGATCACCGCGGTCCCGCCGCCGACCGCGTCGCAGCTGCGCGCGCGCGACACGCGGCGGTTGCTGTTCTACGCCCGTCCCGAACCGCACGCGGCGCGCAACATGTTCGACCTCGGGGTGATCGCGCTGTCGCGGGCGCTGGCCGAGGGCGCGTTCAGGGGCGGCTGGGAGCTGCACGGGATCGGCACCGTGCAGCGCGGGCGTCGGATCGAGCTCGGCGGCGGCGCGACGCTCGAGCTGTTGCCGCGCGCCGACCAGGCCGCCTACGGCCAGATGCTGCGCGACCACGACGTAGGGCTGTCGCTGATGTACACGCCGCACCCCAGCCTGGTGCCGCTGGAGATGGCGTCGGCGGGGGTGCTGACGGTGACGACCACGTTCGAGAACAAGGACGCGGATGCGCTGCACGCGTTGTCGGCCAACCTGATCGCCGCCGAGCCGACGCTCGACGGCGTCACCCGCGGGCTGCTGGAGGCGGCCGCCGGGGTGGACGACGTCGAGCGCCGGGTCGCGGGCGCCGCGACTCACTGGAGTCGCGACTGGGACACATCGCTCGGTCCCGAGCTGATCGCGCGGGTCCGGGCGGCGCTGGCGCCGCGCGCGGCCCGCGTCCGATGAGCCCAACCGGCGCCGTTACCTCGACGCCATCGATCGCGGTCGTGATCCCGAACTGGAACGGCCGGCGGTGGCTGCCCGAGTGCTTGCGGTCGCTGGCGCAGCAGACGCGGCCCGCCGACGAGGTGATCGTCGTCGACAACGGCTCCAGCGACGGCTCGCTTGCCTACCTGCGCGACGAGCACCCGAACGTGCGGGTGCTGGCGCACGGCACCAACACCGGTTTCGCGTACGCCGCCAACCGCGGGATCGAGGCCGCGGGCGGCGAGCTCGTGGCGCTGATCAACACCGATGTCGTGCTGTCATCGGATTGGCTCGAGCGGATGGCCGGGGCGCTGCAGGCCCGGCCCGACGCCGCCTCGGCCGCCTGCAAGATGCTGTCGCTGGAGCAGCCGGGGGTCGTCTACGACGCCGGCGACGTGCTGCGCCGCGACGGCGCCTGTGACCAGCGCGGCCGCTTCGGCGCCGACGACGGCCGCTTCGACGCGCCCGGCCAGGTGTTCGGCGCGTGCGCGGGGGCGGCCGTGTACCGGCGTGATGCCGTGCTGCACGCCGGCGGCTTCGACGAGCGGTTCTTCGCCTACCTCGAGGACGTCGACCTGGCGCTGCGTCTGCGCCTGCGCGGTTGGACGTGCGCCTACGAGCCGGCCGTCTGCTGGCACGCCGGTGAGGGCTCCTCGGACCAGTTGTCCGGCGGGCACTGGCCACTGGTCGCCCGCAACACGATCGTGCTCGTCGTCAAGGCGTTCCCGGTCCGCTGGCTGGGATTCGTCGCCTACCGCCAGCTGGGGTGGCTGTGGCACGCGAGGCTCGAGCGGCGCCTGTGCGCGCACGTCCGTGGGCTGCTCTCGGCGATCCCGTTGATGCCGCACGCGCTGCGGGAGCGTCGGGCTCTGCGCGAATCGGCGACGGTGCCGATCGAGGTCGTCGTCCCGAAGATCTCGATCCGAGGAGCGAAGCGTCCTGCCCGCACTCCGGCGTCGACGGAGCGCGCCGCGTCTCACAATAAAATCGAGCGATGAGCGGCGACGGCTTCGCCATTCCCCGGTTCGGGATCCCGCTGACGCCGCCGGGCCCCCGCGTCGTCGGCGAATGGCTGTCGACCTATGACCACGAGCACTGGCCCGCCGCACCGCCGGGCGACGGCCGGCCGGTGATGCTGGTGCCGGGGTTCCTCGCAGGCGACCAGACGCTGACCCGGATGGCGGTGTGGCTGCGCACCGGCGGCTTCATCCTCACACGCTCGGGGATCAGCTGGAACACGCGCTGCATGGAGCCGACCGTGGCCGACCTCGAGCGCCGGCTCGAGCGAGCGGTCGAGCAGACCGGCGAGCGGGCGCTGCTCGTCGGCCAGAGCCGCGGCGGGACGATCGCGCGCGTGCTGGCGACGCTGCGCCCTGACCTCGTCGGCTCGCTGGTGACGCTCGGATCGCCGCTGCTCGACCAGCTTGCGGTCAAGCCGCACGTCTGGGCGCCGATCCTCACCGTCGGCATGCTCGGCACGCTCGGGGTGCCGGGGATGTTCACGATCGAGTGCCTGAACGGCGACTGCTGCGCGCGCACGCGAGCGGCGATCACCGCGCCGTTTCCCGACGACGTCGCGTTCGTGTCGCTGTACTCGCGCACCGACGAGATCGTCAACTGGGAGTCGTGCCTGGATTCCGCCGCCAAGCAGATCGAGGTCGACGTCTCGCACCTCGGCATGGGATTCTCCCGCGAGGTGTGGGAGACGATCGCCGACGAGCTGCGCGCGAGCGCCGACGTGCTGCCCGCGAGCGCCTAACGGCCGCGCGCCCCAACTTTGTAGCTTTCGTAACCCCCCTCTGAACGACATCTGCAAAGTTCGCCCGTTCGCGGTGCCCGCCGCCCGAGCGAGCCGTCCGCAGCCGGCCGCGGCTCAGCCGGCCGAGGCCGCCGCCGACCGAGCCCGCCGCGCGGAGCGGACGCGATCGGTCTTGCTCAGCTCGGTCTTGCGCAGGCGGATCGCGTGCGGGGTGACCTCCGCGCATTCGTCGGTGCCGACGAATTCCATCGCGAGGTCCAGCGACAGCTCGCGCTTGGGCACGAGCCGCACCAGCTCGTCGGCCGTCGACGAGCGCATGTTGGTCAGGTGCTTCTCCTTGACGGCGTTGACGTCGAGGTCCGAGGCGCGCGAGTTCTCGCCGACGATCATCCCCTCGTAGACCTCGTCGCCGGGCTCGACGAACAGGGTGCCGCGCTCCTGCAGCCCGAACAGCGCGAACGCCGCCACCGTCCCGCGCCGGTCGGCGACCAGCGAGCCGGTCGGGCGCGTGCGCAGCTCTCCGTGCCACGGCTCCCATCCGTCGAACACGTGGTGCACGATCCCGGTGCCGCGCGTCTCGGTCAAAAACTCCGTGCGAAAGCCGATCAGTCCGCGCGCGGGGACGAGGTACTCCATCCGCACCCAGCCGGTGCCGTGGTTGACCATCTGCTCCATTCGCCCCTTGCGCAGCGCCAGCAGCTGCGTGACGACGCCGACGTACTCTTCGGGGACGTCGACGCTCATCCGCTCGATCGGCTCGCACACGGTCCCGTCGATCTCGCGCGTGACGACCTGCGGCTTGCCGACGGTCAGCTCGAAGCCCTCGCGGCGCATCAGCTCGACGAGCACCGCCAGCGCCAGCTCGCCGCGGCCCTGGACCTCCCAGGTGTCGGGCCTGCCGGTGTCGAGGACGCGCAGCGAGACGTTGCCGACGAGCTCGCGATCAAGCCGCGCCTTGACCTGGCTGGCCGTCAGCAGCGTGCCGTCCTGGCCCGCCAGCGGGCTCGTGTTGATCCCGATCGTGACCGACAGCGACGGCTCGTCGACGGTGATCACCGGCAACGGCCGCGGGTCGGCGGCGTCGGCGAGCGTGTCGCCGATCGTGATCTCCGGGATGCCGGCGACCGAGATGATCTCGCCGGGGGCCGCCTCCGCGGCCTCGACGCGCTCGAGCGCCTCGGTGACGTACAGCTCGGACACGCGCACGCGCTCGATCGAGCCGTCGTGCCGGCACCAGGCGACGGTCTCGCCGCGGCGGATCGTGCCGTGGCGCACGCGGCAGATCGCCAGCCGCCCGACGTAGGGGGAGGCATCGATGTTGGTGACGTGGGCCTGCAGCGGGTGCTCGGGGTCGTACTCGGGCGCCGGGATCTCGGACACGAGCAGCTCCACCAGCGGCCGCAGATCCGAGCTGGGCTGCGATGGGTCGAGCGTCGCCGTCCCCGCGCGCGCGTTGCAGTACACGATCGGAAACTCGATCTGCGACTCGTCGGCGTCGAGATCGAGGAACAGCTCGTATACCTCATCGACGACCTCGTCGATGCGCGCGTCGTCCCGGTCGATCTTGTTGACCACGAGGATCACCGGCAGCCGCGCCTCGAGTGCCTTGCGCAGCACGAACCGCGTCTGCGGCAGCGGCCCCTCGGAGGCGTCGACGAGCAGCAGCACCCCGTCGACCATCGTCAGCCCGCGCTCGACCTCGCCGCCGAAGTCCGCGTGGCCGGGCGTGTCGACGATGTTGAGCTTGACGTCGCCGTAGCGCACGGCCGTGTTCTTGGCGAGGATCGTGATCCCCTTCTCGCGCTCGAGGTCCATCGAGTCCATCACGCGTTCGTCGACGGACTGGTTTGCGCGAAACGCGCCCGACTGCCACAGCAGCGCGTCGACAAGCGTCGTCTTGCCGTGATCGACGTGGGCGATGATCGCGAGGTTGCGGATGTCGGCGCGGACCGCCATGGCCGCGTCGTCAGGTTAGAAGGCGAGTGTTACCGAACAGACGAAATACGTCTGTCCGGTAACACGCTCCGTCAGTTCTCGCGGTCGACGGGTGCCGACTCCTCCTCCTCGCTCGTGGTCCCGCTGCCGGTGTCGAACTCCAACCCGAGCTCGGCCGACGCCGCCGCGAGCTCGGCGCGGGCGGCCTCGGCGGCGCCGTTGAGGGCTTCGGGGTCGGGCTCCGCAACCTCGTCGTCACCCGCGGATGCGCTCGTCTGCGCTGCGCCCGTGCCGAGCAGGTCGACGACCGGCTTGATGAGATCGATCGGCATCGGGAACACGACCGTCGAGTTCTGGGTGGCGCCGATCTCACGCAGCGTCTGCAGGTAGCGCAGCTGCAGCGTCACCGGGTTGCGCGCGATCACGTCCGCGGCCTGGCCGAGCTTCGCGGCCGCCTGGAACTCGCCCTCGGCGTTGATGATCTTCGCGCGTCGCTCGCGCTCGGCCTCGGCCTGCCGGGCGATCGCGTGCTGCATCCGCTCGGGGATCTCGACGTCCTTGATCTCGACGGTCGTGACCTTGATCCCCCACGGCTCGGTCTGCGAGTCGATCACCTCCTGCAGCGACTCGTTCAGGTGCTCGCGGTTGGACAGCAGCGTGTCGAGGTCGGCGACGCCCAGGATCGAGCGCAGCGTCGTCTGTGCGATCTGCAGGGTCGCGTCATGAAAGCTCTCGACCTCGGTGACCGCCTTGGAGGGGTCGATCACGCGGTAGTACGCGACCGCGGTCACGCGCGCGGGAATGTTGTCGCGGGTGATGATCTCCTGCGGCGGTACCCGCAGCGTGACCGTGCGCAGGCTGATGCGCACCATCCGGTCGATCGACGGAATCAGCAGCTGCAGCCCCGGCCCGCGCTGCTCCATCAGCCGCCCGAGCCGGAACACGACGCCGCGCTCGTACTCGCGCAGCACCCGGATCGAGCTGCCGAGCACGGTCAGGCCGAGCACCAGCAGGACGACGATGACGATGATGATCGCGGTCAGCATTGCGCCTCCTCACGGTGAGGGGTCGTGTGGATGAGCCCTCAGATCAGCTCCCAGTCCTCGGCCGGGCGCACCGACAGCGTCAGCCCGCTGAGGCGCTCCACGACCACCTTGTCGCCGCTGGTCAGTTCGGGTACGTCGTCCTCGTCGGCGGACGGTGATCGTCGCGCCTGCCAGACCGCGCCCTGCAGCGACACGCTCCCGGTCGGCTCGGCCCAACTGCGCACGACCCCGATCTGTCCGATCAGCCCCTCGGCGCCGCCCCGCACCCGCCGCCGCCGGGCCGCCGCCCCACGCGTGACCGTCAGCGCGACCCCGGCGCCGCCCGCGCCGGCCAGCGCCAGCCCACCGATCAAGCCGATCACGACCCCCGCGCCGAGCCCCGAGATCGCCAGCACCGCTCCCACCGCCATCACCGCGACGCCGAGCCCGCCTGCGACTCCGTGCGTCGGATAGTGCGCCTCGACCACCGCCACCAGCGCTCCGATGATCAGCAATATCAAGCCGAGCGTGGTCACGGTGTTAATCGTACGCCTCGCGACTTGGAGCTTTGGGGTGCTTGCTGACGCAAGCATTGTTTTTCGCGGCGGCATTGGTCCACGCGCGCGCGTGAGGGGCCGACGATCGGCCACATGCGGGCTATCCATGTCGGTAATCCGGTTGCTCGATCGGGCCTGACGTGCGCCGCGGCGGGTATGGCACCGCCCCGGGGTGCCCTCGACGCGACCCGCACACGCACCCGCGGACCAGACCGGCGGGACCGAACATTTCAACGAAATCGACCGCGCCGCGGATGCCGACGGGGAAATGTTCGGTGTCACCGAACGTTTTCACGTCGACGTCGCGATCGCCCGCAGAAACGGGAATATGTCCGGTGGTGGCGAGGCGCCCGCCACGCACGGCGAACGGGGAGCAACCTGGATACGCGGCTGCCACGTATCCGGGCCGATAGCGTGGTATCTGTCAGTGTTGGCAGTACGGCCGGGTGCGTCCGGCCCCGTCCCGCGAAATCTAAATGACAGGGTGGAAGGCACGATGACCAACGAAGAGATCCACCAGCTCGCCCAGCGCCTGCGCATCGATTCGATCCGCGCCGCCGATGCCGCCCAGTCCGGTCACCCGACGTCGTCGATGTCGGCGGCCGATCTGATGGCGGTGCTGATGGCGCGCCACCTCCGCTACGACTACGACGCCCCCGAAAACCCCAACAACGACCACCTGATCTTCTCCAAGGGGCACGCCTCGCCGCTGGTCTACGCGATGTTCGCCGCGGCCGGCGCGATCACCGACGAGGAGCTGCTCACGTTTCGCAAGTTCGGGTCCCGGCTCGAGGGCCATCCGACGCCGATCCTGCCGTGGGTCGACGTCGCGACCGGCTCGCTCGGCCAGGGGATGCCGATCGCCGCGGGGATCGCGCTCTGCGCCCGCGAGCTCGACCGCCTGCCGTACCGCGTGTTCACGCTGTGTGGCGACTCCGAGATGGCGGAGGGCTCGATCTGGGAGGCGGTCGAGCACGCCGGCAAGTCGGGGCTCGACAACCTCGTCACGATCGTCGACGTCAACCGCCTCGGCCAGCGCGGCGAGACGATGCACGGCTGGAATCTGAGCTCCTACGCCGACCGTGCCCGCGCTGCCGGCTGGCACGCGATCGAGATCGACGGCCACGACATCGCCGCGATCGATCGCGCGTTCTCCGACGCCGAGGCGACCGCCGACCGCCCGACGATGATCGTCGCGCGCACGATCAAGGGCTACGGCGCCTCGGAGACCGCCGACAAGGAGGGCAAGCACGGTCAGCCGCTCAAGGACGCGCAGAAGGCGATCGAGGAGCTCGGCAATGTCGGGCCGGTCCACGTCGACGTCGCCAAGCCCGAGTCGGCGGGGACGCCGCACCGCTTCGACTCCGATCCGTCGGTGCCGCTGCCGACGTTCGAGGTCGGCGGCGACAAGGTCCCGACGCGGCTGGCGTTCGGCCAGGGCGTCGCGGCCGTCATGCAGCGCCGCGGCGACGTCGTCGCGCTCGACGGCGAGGTCGGCAACTCCACCCACCTCGAGGAGGTGCTCAAGCACACCCCCGAGCGTTACTTCGAGGTCTACATCGCCGAGCAGATGCTGATGGCCGAGGCCGTCGGCTTCCAGGTCCGCGGCTGGACCCCGTTCGCGTCGACGTTCGCGGCGTTCCTCAGCCGCGCGTACGACTTCATCCGGATGGCGGTGATCTCGCAGGCGAAGCTGTGCCTCAACGGCTCGCACGCCGGCGTCTCGATCGGCGAGGACGGCCCGTCGCAGATGGCGCTCGAGGATCTCGCCGAGTTCCGCGCGCTCGGCGGCTCGGTCGTGCTCTACCCGTGCGACCCCAACCAGACGGTCAAGCTCGTCGAGGCGATGGCCGACCACGACGGCATCTCCTACATCCGCACCACCAGGTCGGGCGTGCCGACGATCTACGACGCCGACGAGACGTTCGAGATCGGCGGCTCGAAGGTCGTGCGCTGCACCGACGACGACCAGGTCACGCTGATCGGCGCCGGGGTGACGCTCCACGAGTCGCTGAAGGCCGCCGATCAGCTCGCCGCCGACGGCATCAACGCCCGCGTCGTCGACCTGTACTCGGTCAAGCCGGTCGACTACGAGACGCTGGCTGCGGCCTCGCAGGCCACCGGCGGCCGGCTCGTCGTCGTCGAGGACCACTGGGCCGAGGGCGGCATCGGCGAGGCGGTGAGCAGCGCGATGGCCGACGCCGACGAGCGCCCGCGCGTGGTCAAGCTCGCCGTGTCACATCTGCCGGGCTCGGGCAAGATGGCCGAGCTCCTGCACGACTGCGGGATCGACTCCGATGCCATCGTCGCCGCCGCGCGCCGCCTGGCGGAGCTCGGACCGCAGATCGGCAGCGCCGCCGCCGCGGGCGCGCGCTAGGCGGTATCGGAAGGCGGAGCCGGCCCCGGCGGTGGGGCGGCTCGCTCGGCCGCTGCCGCCCCCTGGGCGAGATCGTCCAGTGCGGTGTCGCGCCGAGCCAGTGCGGCGTTGTGCGCGTCGAGGACCCTCTGCGCCGTCGGCGCATCGTGGGGATGGTGCTTGCGGCACACGATGTAGCCGGTGCCGGGCACCTGGGCGCGGGCGACCCGCCAGCACCCCTTCACGTGGCAGTTGTGGCGCCGCGCGATCGCGTAGGCCCCGCCGAGCAGCGTGATGTCGGCCAGCGGGCCTGAGATGAAGTTG
>DASUHF010000101.1:0-33712 GCA_036273655.1 Solirubrobacteraceae bacterium
CGCTGCGGATCTGCGCGACGAGCTCCAGCGGCCCGTTGTAGCCGGGGCCGAAGCCACTTGCGAGCGCGTCGTAGGCGTGGCGGGTGGTCGTATTGGCTGGATCGGTGCCGGCGTCGGCCGAGCCGAGCCGCATGTGGAAGAACGGCAGCGCGATCACGATCATCAGCACCGCCGCGGCCGTCGCGAACGCCGCCGGGCGGCGGCTCAGCGCGCGCGTCCACGCCGCCCACCGCGGCGACTCGTCTGAGACCGTGAAGCTGCCCTCGCGGATCGCGCGGCGCTCGCGCCGGCGCGGGACCTTGCCGCCGAGGGCGCCGAGCAGCGCCGGCAGCAGCGTCAGCGACGCGACCACGGTGAACGCGACGACGATCGCGGCGGCGACGGCGATCCCGTACAGGAAGCTGATCCCGAGCGCGAACATCCCGAGCATCGCGACGCACACGATCATCCCGGCGAACAGCACCGCGCGGCCGGAGCTGTCGATCGCCTCGACGACCGCGTCCTCGCGAGCGACGCCGCGCAGCGACGCCTGTCGGTATCTGGTGACGATGAACAGCGCGTAGTCGACGCCGACGCCGAGGCCGATCAGCAGCGACAGCTCCGAGGAGAAGCTCGCCATGTCAAGCACGTGGGAGCCGAGGCCGATCACGGCCGTGCCGGCGCCGAGCGAGACGCCGGCGGTGATCAGCGGCAGCAGCATCGCGGTGAACGATCCGAACGCCAGGAACAGCACGATCGCGGCGGCGATGAAGCCGATGAACAGCGACGAACCCGAGTTCTGCGGGTTGCCGGCCTCGGCGATGTTGCCCTCGGCGTTGAAATGGATGCCGTCGCCGGACGCCGACGTGATCACCGTGTCGAAGTGCGAGGCGTCGCCGGACGTGATCTTCTGTTGGTTGGCGGCGTTCGTGAACACGACGTCGGCGAACGCGACCTTGCCGTCGGGCGCGATCTGCTTGGCCGTCTGCGGCGTGTACGGCGAGATCACCTCGGCCACGTACTTGGTCTTCTGGACCTGACCGAACAGCTTCTCGGCGCGCGCCATGACCGCCGGATCGGTGACCTTGCCGTGGTCGACGGAGATCACCAGCTGATCGGTCTCGCCCGACGTCTTCGGGTTGGCGTGCTGCAGCAGGTGCAGCGCGTCAAAGCTCTCGGTGTTCGGCAACGTGAACTTGTCGGTGTAGGCGCTGCCGACCGCGCCGTGGATGCCGACGAGCACGACCACGAGCGCGACCCAGCCAACGATCGTCACGATCCAGTGGCGACAGCACCAGCGGGCGAGCGTTCTCATGTCGTGGTCGACCTCCGGTCCGGTGGCGGGCAGGGCGGGGTGGCTCGATGGCCCCCGGCCAGGTTAGGAGGCGCACGGCGCGAGCGGCAGTGGCTTCAAACACCGATCTGCCATGACAATTGTCATGACTTCGATATCTGCCGGTCAGCCATTGAACACGCCGCGTTTGAAAATTTCATGACAGCCTCGCGATCGCTCAGCGCCGGTCTGCTGCTGTTCCGCCGCGTCGGCGACCGGCTCGAGCTGCTTGTCGTGCACCCCGGCGGGCCGATCTGGGCACGTCGCGACGACGGCGCCTGGTCGATCCCCAAAGGGGAGATCGCGCGCGACGAGGATCCGCTCGCTGCGGCTCGGCGCGAGTTCGCCGAGGAGCTCGGCTCGCCCGCGCCCGCAGCGGAGCCGCTGGCACTCGGCGAGGTGCGGCTGAAGTCCGGCAAGCGCGTCGTCGCCTGGGCGCTCGAGGGCGATCTCGACGCCGACGCGATCACGTCGAACACGTTCGAGATGCAGTGGCCGCCGCGCTCGGGGCGGACCCAGGCGTTCCCCGAGGTCGACCGCGCGGCGTGGCTCGAGCCCGAGCTCGCACGCGTCAAGCTCAACCCCGCGCAGGCCGAGTTCGTCAATCGACTCGTGGATATGCTTGACGGGTCAACCAAGACAGGAGCCCGTAGCCGATGATCACCGCAACCCTGTACACCGACCCCGGCTGTCCCTGGGCCTATTCGGAAAATCCGGCGCTGCGCGTGATCGAGTGGCGCTACGGCGACCAGCTGGACTGGAAGCTGGTGATGGTCGGGTTGACCGAGACCTCGGGCCAGTACGCGTCGCGGGGCTACACGACGCTGCGCGGCGCGCTCTCGCAGTTGCGGTTTCGCGACCGCTACGGGATGCCGTTCTCGGCGCAGCCGAAGCCGTCGCTGTCGGCGACGTCGCCGGCGTGCCGCGCGATCGTCGCCGCGCGGCTGCGCGCGCCCGGATCGGAGTGGGCGGTGTTCCGCGCGATCCAGCTCGCCAACTTCACGACCGAGCTCGTGCTCGAGGACCACGCCGGGCTGCGCGCGGTGCTCGAGACCGTGCCTGGGATCGACGCCGATCAGATCGCCGCGGCGATCGACGCCGATGACGTGCGGGCCGCCTACGAGGCCGACAAGCACGCGACCCGCAGCGCCGCCGGCAGCTCGGCCGAGCTGCAGGGCAAGACCTCGACGAGCGACGGCCCGGTGCGCTTCACGGCGCCGTCGGTCGTGTTCGAGCGCGACGGCCGCCAGCTCGTCGCCGGCGGCTTTCAGCCGGTCGAGGCCTACGACGTGCTCGTCACCAACCTCGATCCGACGCTCACCCGCCAGGCGCCGCCGGAGACGCCGGAGCCGCTGCTTGACCGCTTCCCGGCCGGGCTGACGACGCAGGAGGTGGCAGCGCTGATGACGCACGGCAACGACGCCGTCGACCGCGCGGCCGCAGAGGAGGCGCTGATCGAGCTGGTCGCCGCCGGCAAGGCGAGCAAGCATCCGCTCGGCGACGACGCGCTGTGGCTGAGCGCCGCGAGCCACGCCCCCGGCGGGCGCGAGCTGGCGGGCGCCGGCGCGGCCGCGGGCTGATCCGGGTCGGCGGCCGCCGGCCCTGACCGGGTGCCGCGCGCGTCAGCCGCGCTGCACGTTTTCGAACACGGCGGCCAGCCCCTGGCCGCCGCCGATGCACATCGTCTCCAGGCCGTAGCGGCCCTTGCGGCGCTGGAGCTCGTGCAGCAGCGTCGTCAGGATCCGGGCTCCGGTCGCCCCGATCGGATGCCCGAGCGAGATCCCCGAGCCGTTGACGTTGACGCGCTCCAAGCCGTCCGGAAGCTTCCATTCGCGCAGCACCGCCAGCACCTGCGCGGCGAACGCCTCGTTGAGCTCGATCAGGTCGAAATCTGAGAACGTCAGCCCCGCGCGCTGCAGCGCCTTCGCGGTCGCCGGCACCGGGCCGATTCCCATCGTCCGCGGCGGCACTCCGGCGACACCCCAGGAGACGAGCCGGGCGAGCGGCTCGAGGCCGAGCTCGGCGGCGCGCTCGGCGTGGGTGACGATGCACACCGCGGCGCCGTCGTTCTGGCCGGAGGCGTTGCCGGCGGTGACCGTCGCGCCGGGGTCCTTGCGGCCCATGATCGCGCGCAGCGACGCGAGGCTCTCGAGCGACGCGTCCGCGCGCGGGTGCTCGTCGCGGTCGATGCGACGGGTGCCGTTCTTGCGGTCGCGGACCTCGACCGGCACGATCTCCTGCGCGAACGTCCCGTTTCGCTGGGCGGCGAGCGCGCGCTGGTGCGAGCGCAGCGCCAGCTCGTCCTGCTCGGCGCGAGGGATCTGGTATTCGCGGCGCAGGTTCTCGGCGGTCTCGATCATGCCGCCGGGGACCGGGTAGTGGATGCCGCCGGCGGTCACGCGGCCGCGCACGAGCCGGTCCTCGAGCATCGCCCCGCCCGAGCGGGCGCCCCAGCGCAGGCCGGTCGAATACAGCTCGGCCTGGCTCATCGACTCGGCGCCGCCGGCGATGATCAGGTCGGCGACGCCGGTCTGCACCTGCATCGCCGCGTCGAGCACCGCCTGCAGCCCGGAGCCGCAGCGACGATCGACCTGGACCCCGGGAACCTCGACCGGCAGGCCCGCGTCGAGCGCCGCGATGCGACCGAGCGCGGGCGCCTCGCCGTTGGCGTAGCCCTGGCCGAGGATGACGTCGTCGACGCACTCCGCGGGCAGCGTCGTGCGCGCCATCACCTCCTTGATCACGGTCGTCGCCAGCTCGGTCACGGCGACGTCGCGAAACACCCCGCCGAAGCGGCCGACCGGGGTCCGCAGCGGCTGGCAGATCAGTGCCTCTCGCATCGGCGAGCGAGATTAGAGAAGTTGGGCGGCGCACCGCCGGTCCAGGAGACGCGCCGCCGCCCGACGCTTGAGGCGCGACTCGCTCGTGTTCGTGCCACCGAGCTCGATGCGCGGCTATGGATCAGGAGTTCTGGGCCGGCTGAGCGGCGACCGCCTCGTCGAGCTCGAGCTCGTAGGTCTGGCCGACGAGCTCGGCGCCGAAGCTCGAGTGCGGCTCCTCCGCGACCAGGCGGAAGCCGTGGCGTAGGTAGACGCGGCGTGCGGCGACGAGCGGGTCGTTGGTCCACAGCCGCATCCGCGCGTAGCCGGCGCCACGGGCGAACGTGACCGCCTGGCCGACGAGCCGCGAGCCGAGCGCCTGACCGCGCGCGACCGGGTCGACGAGCAGGATCCGCAGCTTGCACTCGCCGGGCTCGTCGCCGCGGACGCAGAACACGCAGCCGACGCGGCGGCCGTCGAGCTCGGCGATCCAGGCGCCGTCACGTCCCGGCTCGGCGGTCGCGGCGTAGTCGGCGACGATCCGCGCGACGAGCGCCTCGAAGCTCGTGTCCCAGCCGAACTCGGCCGCGTACTGCTCGCCGTGGGCCATCACCACCCAGCCGAGGTCGCCGGGCCGTCCGAGCGGTCGGATCGTGGCTTGTTCGTGTGACACCGGCGCCTCCCTGTGCTACTGAAACGACTGTTTCAGTAGGATAGCCGATGATGTCGGCCGCGTCGCCACCGGAGTCCGCGCGGCGCGACGAGCTGCTCGAGCGCGCCTACGAGTACGTGCTCGCGCACGGTCTCGCCGGCATCTCGCTGCGGCCGCTGGCGGCGGCGGTCGGCTCCAGCCCGCGGGTGCTGCTGTTCCTGTTCGGATCCAAGGACGGGCTCGTGCGCGCGCTGCTCGCGCGGGCGCGCGCGCAGGAGACCGAGCTGCTGGCCCGGCCGCCGGGCGAAGGCGGGGCCGCGGCGGCGGGGCTACGGGTGTGGACGTGGCTGGCCGCCGACGAGCACCGCGGCCTGCTGCGACTGTGGGTCGAGAGCTACGCGCGCTCGCTGATCGACCCCGTCGGCCCGTGGGACGAGTTCGCGCGCGAGACCGTCGACGACTGGCTGGCGCTGCTGGCGGCCGCCCAACCCGCATCGATCCGCGAAACCGAAGCGGCCGTCGCCGAGCGCACGCTCGTGCTCGCGGTCCTGCGCGGGGCGATGCTCGACCTGCTCGCCACCGGCGACCGCGAGCGCACCACGCGGGCGGTGCGTGACTGCCTCGTGCCGCTCAGGCGTCGATCGTGATGTGGCCGGGGCGCGCGGCGACACGGTCAAGCCACGCGCGGATCGCCGGGTATGGCTCCAGCGAGAAGCCGCCATCGGGGGCGACGTGGGTGTACGCGTACAGCGCGATGTCGGCGAGCGAGTAGGCGTCGGCGACGAAGAACTCGCGGTCGGCGAGGTGGCGGTCCATCGCCGCCAGCACGGCTTCGCCGCCGGCGCGCTTGGCCTGCAGCTCGGCCTCGGGCCGCTGGATCCCGGCCTCGGCCCAGAACCGCACGACGGCGATGTTCGGCTCCAGCGAGTACTGCTCGAAGAACATCCACTGCAGCATCTGCGCGCGCTCGAACCGGTCCGCCGGGATGAATTCGCTCCCGCCCGCCCCCTCGGCGAAGTACATCAGGATCGCGCCGGACTCGGCGAGCGAGCGGCCGTCGTCGAGCACCAGCGTGGGCACGCGGAGCGCCGGGTTCAGGTCGCCCAGTACGTCGGCGCGGTCGGAGCGGTCGAACACGCTCAGCTCGCGGCGCTCGTAGGCGATCCCGAGCAGCGCCAGCAGGAGCCGCACCTTGTAGCAGTTGCCCGAGATCGGGTTGTCGTAGAGCAGCATCGCGGGAACTCAAGCAGAGCTCACGGCGCCAGCCGCTGGATCCGCCAGCCGCCCGCGTCGAGCGGCAGGTACACGAGCCGGTCGTGCAGCCGGTCGTCGCGGTTCTGCCAGAACTCCCATCGCCGCGGGATCACCCGGAAGCCGCCCCATTCGGGGTCGACCGGCGGCTCGACGTCGGCCAGCTCGCGCTCGAGCGCCGCGACGCGCCGCTCGAGTTCGGCGCGGTCGGCGATCGGGCGGCTCTGCGGCGAGGCGAGCGCGCTCAGGCGGCTGGCACGCGGGCGGCTGCGGGCGTAATCGGCCGACTCCTCGTCGCTCGTACGCGTCACGGGCCCCTCGATCCGGACCTGGCGGCCGAGCGCGTCCCAGTGAAACAGCAGCGCCGCGCGCTGGTTGGCGTCGAGCTCTGCGCCCTTCCGGCTGCCGTAGTTGGTGAAGAACACGATGCCGCGCTCGTCGCAGCCCTTCATCAGCACCATCCGCACCGACGGCGCTCCGTCCGCGGTCGCGGACGCGACCGCCATCGCTTCCGGCATCCGGATGCCCGCGTCCGCGGCCGCATCGAACCAGCGGTGGAACTGCACCACCGGGTCGGGGTCGACGGCCGATTCGTTGAGCGGCTGGTCGTGGTCGGCCATCGTGCCGTCAGCTCGCGGTGGGCAGCGGCGGGCGCGTCTGGCGCACGCGCACGCCGCCCTTCGGCCCGACCGTGATCGTGCGCATCTGCGGGCGCGCGTGCGTCCGGTCGACGGCGTGCAGGTCGCAGCGCTCGAGCACGGCCGACAGTACGGTGCGCATCTCGGTCGTCGCGAAGCTCGCGCCGAGGCAGCGGCGGGTGCCGCCGCCGAACGGGATCCACGTGTAGGTGTCGGGTGGGTTCTCGGACATGAAGCGCTCGGGCAGGAATCGCTGCGGCTGCGGGAACAGATCCGCGCGGCGGTGAATCGTACGGATCGACGGGTTGATCTCGACGCCGACCGGAACCTCGTAGCCGCCGAGCGCAAACGGCCGCTCGCGGACGGTGCGACCGACGCCCTGGACCACCGGGCGGATCCGCAGCGCTTCCTTGACGATCGCGTCGAGGTACGCGTCGTCGCGCTCGCGGGCGCGCGCGAGCACACGCGGTTCGTGCAGCAGCAGGTCGATCGTCCATGCCAGCCCGGTCGCGGTCGTCTCGTGGCCGGCGAGCAGCAGCGTCAGCAGCTCGTCGCGCACCTCGTCGTCGGTGAGGCCGACGCCGTGCTCGTCGCGGGCGCACAGCAGCCCGGAGAAAACGTCGTCGCGGCCGGCGAGGCCCGGATCGGCGCGGCGATGGGCGATCTCGGTCAGCAGCAGCTCGTCGACGACCTCACGCGCACGGCGGAACTGCTGCGTCGCGCGTGAGCGGCCGCGGCCGCGGATCAGCGAGGCGGCGATCATCAGCCCGCGGCGGGACGCCAGCGGCGCGATCATCTCGCGCAGCGCGGCGGTCAACCTCGCCTCCTGCTCGGAGCCGGCATGGAAGCCGAACACCGCGCGGACGATCACGCGCAGCGTCAGCGCCTGCATCGAGGGATGGATCGCGAACGGTTCGCCGACCGGCCACGCGTCGATCTCGGCGTCCGCGGCGTCGCGCATCGTCTGCACCCAAGCGAGCATCGCGCGGCCGTGAAACGGCGGCAGCATCAGGCGGCGATGGCGCAGATGCGCGTCCTCGTCGAGCAGCAGCACCGACCGCTTGCCGACGATCGGGCCGAGCAGCGCGTTGGCCTCGCCGGCGTGCAGGGCGGTCGGCGAGCCTTGGAACACCTGGCGCACGAGCTCGGGCGAGAACACGAGCACGAACCGCTCGTCGAACGTCGTGCCGAGCGTGACGACGTCGCCGTAGCGCCGACGGATCGCCTCCAGGAAGCGGGCGCCGCCGGCGACGAAGCCAAGCGTCTGCAGCCACCGCGGCAACGGCGGACCCGGCGGCGGTGTGCCGGCGCCCGGGGCGCGGGAGGCGGGCGCCGGCGCCGCGCTCGGCGGTGGCTCGCGCAGCGAGGTCATCGCGCCGCGGGCGGGTCGGCTTGGGAGCTGGCGGCCCGTGCGCTGAGCTCGGCGAGGGTCAACGGATGCGCGGGCGGTGCCTCGATGATGGTCTGGATCGAGACGTCGCGTCGCGGGCCGACGTGCAGCAGCTCGCCGGAGGTCAGGGCCCGCCAGCCGGGATCGTCGTCCATCGGCTCGGTCGCGACCACGACCGCGCGCCGGTGCGCGAGCGCGTCGGAGGCGGCGTGGATGTGGCCGCTCGACGAGGCATGGCGCAGCGGCGCGGCGCCGGCGCTGCCGCCGGCTTCGCGCTCGAGCACGTGCAGCTCGTGCGCGTCGGGGTAGCGCAGCGCCCACAGGTTGCGGCTCTCGATCATCACGAAGTTGGCCGACAGCAGCGGCAGGTTGGCCGCGATCCAGCGGGTCGCGGCGGCGATGCCAGCGGCGATGTCGCCGTCGGCGGCGGCGATCTCGCGCGTGATCAGCGCGAACCAGCGCTCTGAGTCGGTGTCGCCGCCGACGCCCCGCATCCCGTCGGGGCCGAGCTCGGACTCGAGCGCCGGCAGATCGCCGAGCACGCCGTTGTGCGCGAACAGCCGGCCGTCGCGCTCGAACGGGTGGGTGTTGGGCATCGTCAGCGCGCCGCCGGAGGAGAAGCGGACGTGGGCGACGAACGTTCGCGCCGTCAGCGTCCTGGCCTCGGTCGCGAACTCGCGATCCTCATAGGCTGCGATCGGCTGCTTGCAGACGCGCGGCCGGCCGGCCGCGTCGAACCAGCCGATGCCGGCGCCGTCGGGCTCGCGCCGGCTCTGCACCGTCAGCGAGTCCGGCGCCTGCAGCAGCCAGAACGTCGCCCGGACCGGCTCGTCACCGCCGCTCATGCCGAACAGCCGACACATCGGCTTCGACGGTAGCGGTGCGCCCGCGCGGGTGGCCGCCGGCGGTGCCGCTCGCATCCCCGCGAGCGGTGGACCGGCGTGCGCGGCACACCTGTCACGGTAATTTCAAAGTCCTGTGCGATCGTGATCGTCGACCGCTGCACCGTCACGATCCGAGGTGGTCTTTAGCGATGTTGAAATTCCTGCGTACAGCTCCCACTCGCCGGCTGTTGGCGGTGATCGCGGCGGCCGTCGCCGCGGCGATCGCGGGCACCGCGATCGCCGTCGCCGCGAGCGGCTCCGGGCCGGTGCCCAAGCGCGCGCCGCTGGCCGGCGCGATCCATCGCGCGCTCGCGGCGCCGCACGTCAACGGCATCTCGGCGTCGATCAGCTTCACGAACAACCTGATCGACTCCTCCGACTTCGCGGGTGGCGAGGCCATCGACCCGCTCCTGCAGGGCGCGAGCGGCCGGTTGTGGATGTCCGACGACGGCCGGCTGCGCGTCGAACTGCAGTCCGACAACGGCGACGCCCAGGTCGTCGTCGACCACAACCGCTTCTGGATCTCCGACCCGTTGACCCGCACGGTCTACAAGGGGACGCTGCCGGCCGGTCGCTCCCGTGATCACGAGCGCTCGCACGGCGTCCCGTCGCTCGCGCTGATCCAGTCGGTCCTGAAGCGGCTGATGGGTCACGTCGACATCTCCGGCGCGCAGCCGACCGACGTCGCCGGCCAGCCCGCCTACCGGGTCGTCGTCTCGCCCAAGCACGACGGCGGGCTGCTCGGGTCCGTCCAGCTCGCGTGGGACGCGCAGCGCGGGGTGCCGCTGCAGTTCGCGATCTACGCGCGCGGCTCGAGCACGCCGGTCGTGTCGCTGAAGGCGACGAGCATCAGCTACGGCTCGGTGCCCGCGTCGGACTTCGACATCAAGCCACCCACCGGCTCGCAGATCGTGCAGCTCGGCTCGAGTGCGAGCGCACACGGCTCCGCCGCCGGGCTCGGCGCGATGGCACTGCGCCACGAGCGCCGCCGCCTGCTGCACGGCCACGCCGCGCATCGCCGCGCCGCGCACAGCCGCATCACGGGCACGCGGGCGGTCGCCGCAGCGGTCCCGTTCACGCTCGACGCCCCGCGCACGCTCGTCGGGCTGCCACGCCACACCGTGCGGGTGCTGCGGATGGGCTCTGAGCCGGCGGCGATGGTCGTTTACGGCGAGAACCTCGGCGGGATCGTCGTGATCGAGCGCAAGGCCGCGGCCGGCGCCAAGCCCGGCACGGAGCAGAGCTTCGGCGGCCTGCGCCTGCCGACGGTCTCGATCAACGGCGCCAAGGGACAGGAGCTGTCGACCCCGCTGGGCACGGTGCTGACGTTCTCCCGTGGCGGCGTCAGCTACACGGTGCTCGGCTCGGTCCCGGCGACCGCGGCGGAGCTGGCGGCGCGCGCGTTGTGACCGGAGCGGCCGATGCCCCGCCCCTCGAGGTGCGGGGGTTGGTCAAGCGCTACGGCCGGCTGACGGCCGTCGCCGGCGTCGACCTGACGGTCGGCGCCGGCGACGTCTATGGCTATCTCGGTCCCAACGGCGCCGGCAAGACGACGTCGCTGCGGATGATGCTCGGCCTGATCACGCCGACGGCGGGGACCGTGCGGCTGTTCGGGCGCGACCCGCAGCAGACCGTGCGCGCGCTCGACGGGGTCGCCGGGTTCGTCGAGGCGCCGACGTTCTACCCGTACCTGACGGCGCGGCGCAACCTCGAGCTGCTCGCCGCCTGGGATGGCCACGGTGCCCGGACGCGGATCGACCAGGCGCTGCAGACGGTCGAGCTGACCGACCGGGCAGGCGACAAGGTCGGCGGCTACTCGCACGGGATGCGCCAGCGGCTCGGAATCGCCGCGGCGCTGCTGCGCGACCCGAAGCTGATGCTGCTCGACGAGCCGGCCACGGGCCTCGATCCCGCCGGGATGCGCGATATGCGGCTCCTGGTCAAGCGCCTGGCCGAGGAGGGAATGACCGTACTGCTCTCCAGCCACCTGCTGGCCGAGGTCGAGGAGCTGTGCAACCGCGTCGCGATCGTGCGCTCCGGCGCGATCGTCTACGAGGGCGAGATCGCCGCTCTCAAGCGCGGAGCCGGCACGTTCTACCGGCTGCGCACGAGCGACGACGAGCGCGCGCTGGCCGTCTGCTCGGCGCAGGCCGGGGTCACCGACGTGCGGCTCGCGCGCGGTCATGTCGAGTTCACCGCCGACGAGCAGGCGGTCGCGCTGCTCTCGCAGGCGCTGGTCGAATCGGGCGCGCTGATCTCCGAGCTGGCGCCTCAGACGGTCACGCTCGAGGACCTGTTCTTCTCGCTGACCGAGGGCGATGGGCGACTGGCCGCCGCACCGCCGCCCGCCGGCGAGCTGGTGGGGCCCGAATGAGCACGGCGGTGGCAGCGACGCGGCGATGGGCGGCGGCGCCGGGGGTCGCGACCGTGTATCGCTGGGAGCTGTTCAAGCTCCGTCACCAGAAGCGCACGTATCTCGGGCTCGGCGTCTCGATCCTGGTGCCGGTGCTGTTCGTGATCGCCGTCCACATACGCCGTCACCACATGCACGGCGGCGACTTCGCGTTCTCGGACTACGTCGACAAGTCGGGGCTGGCGATCCCGCTCGTGATCCTGCTGTTCGGAGCGATCTGGCTGTTTCCGCTGATCGCGGCGCTGGTCGCCGGCGACATCTTCGCCTCCGAGGACCACAACGGCACCCTGAAGACGGTCCTCACGCGGTCGCTGGAGCGCTGGCAGCTGTTCTGTGGCAAAACGCTCGCCGCCGTCACCTACGCGATCGTCGCGATCCTGTTGTGCGGCACGGTCGGCGTCGTCGCCGGCAGCCTGCAGTCGGGTTTCAACCCGCTGCAGAGCCTGTCCGGCACGATCGTGTCGGCGCCGCGCGCGACCGAGCTCGTGTACTTCAGCCTGCTGATCTACCTGATCCCGATCACCGCGATCGTCTGCATCGGACTGCTGCTGTCGACCGTCACCCACAACAGCGCCGCCGCCGTCGTCGGCACGTTGATGGCGTCGCTCGTGTTCCAGCTGCTCGGGATCCTGCCCGGCCTCGGGGCGCTGCAGCCATACCTGCTGTCGACGCAGTTCAACGCCTGGCAGGGGCTGCTGCGCACGCCGATCGACTGGACACCGATCATCCGCGCGGTCTGGATCTGCGCGATCTACGGGCTGACGTCGCTGGGCTGCGCGTTCATCGTGTTTCTGCGCCGGGACGTCGCCGGCGGATGACCGCGACCGGGGGCGACCGGGTGTTGGTCGCCGACGACGACCCGCCTCTGCGGCGGATGCTCGAGCGGTCGCTGGCCGCCGACGGCTTCGCGGTCACGGTCGCGGCCGACGGCCCGGCAGCCCTGCTGCAGGCCGAGCGCACGGCGCCCGACGTGATCGTGCTCGACGTCGCGATGCCGGCGATCGACGGCCTCTCGGTGTGCCGGCGGCTGCGCGACCGGGGGCTGACGACCCCGATCCTGATGCTGACCGCGCGCGACGCCGTCGCCGACCGCGTCGCCGGCCTTCAGGCCGGCGCCGACGACTATCTCGTCAAGCCGTTCGCGATCGAGGAGCTGGTCGCGCGGCTGCACGCGCTGATCCGCCGCGGCCGCGAGGCCGGGTCGATGCTCAGCTACGCCGATCTCACGCTCGACCTCGAGCGCCGCGTGGCGGCCCGCGGCGGTCGTCCGATCGAGCTCACCGGCCGTGAAGTGGCGCTCCTGGCGCTGCTGCTCGGCCGCCCCGGGCAGGCGGTCACGCGCGAGCGCGCGCTGGCAGAGATCTGGGACGGCGCCGCCGTCGACAACGTCGTCGACCGCTACGTCGCGCGGCTGCGGCGCAAGCTCGGCGAGCCGCCGCTGATCCGTACGGTCCGCGGTGCCGGCTTCATGCTGCGCGCGTAGCCGCGGCCTGGCGTACGAGTTGCGTGATCGGCCGGGAACCGTAACCTCGGCGGCCGGATGAGGGCGCCGCGCACGATCCGGGCCCGGCTGACGGTCGCGGCGGCCGTCACGATCCTCGCCGCGGTCGTGCTGTTCGCTGTCGCGACCGTCATGATCGTCGACCGCGAGCTGCACGCGTCGCTGGACTCGGCGCTGCGCGAGCGCGCGCAGGAGGTGGCGCAGTTGGCGATCTCGACGCCGGCGGTGCTCAACCAGCCGGGCGCGCTGGAGAGCCCGGTGTCCGGTCGCCAGATCTCGGTCGAGGTGCTTGACGCGCACGGCCGGCTGCTGGCACGCTCGCCGTCGCTCGGGGCCGAGGTGCTGCCGCAGGGCGGCGTCGCGCGGGCGGCGCTGCGTGACGGCCGCGCGGGCTCGGAGCGGGTCGCGATTGGCGGGCGGCGGTTCGAGCTGTACGCGGCGCCGATCGCTGACGCCGGCGGCCCGGCCGCCGGCGGCGCCGTGCTGGTCGCTTCCGACACGACCGACATCGCGCACACGACCCATCGGCTCGCGGGGCTGGTCGCGATCGTGGGGGTGATCGTTGTCGTGATCGCGGCGCTCGCGGCCGCGCTGCTGACGCGACGCGGGCTGCTTCCGCTGGGGAGGCTGGCGAGCGCGGCGGGGGAGATCGAGCGGACCGGAGATCCGTCGCGGCGGCTGCCCGAGCCCGCGCGCGATGACGAGGTCGCGCAGCTGACCGGGGTGCTGAACCGGATGCTCGCGTCGTTGGAGCAGTCGCGTGCGGCCGAGCGGCGGTTCCTCGCCGACGCCTCGCACGAGCTGCGCACGCCGGTCACGGCGCTGCTGGGCAACGTCGATTACGCGGCGCGGCACGGCGCCGACCCCGAGGTGCTCGACGACCTGCGCCACGACGCCGCGCGTCTGGCGCGGCTGGTGGACTCGCTGCTGGCGCTCGAGCGTGCCGGTCAGGCCGGCGCCGGCGCCGAGCCGGTGCGCGTCGACGAGTTGGCGCGCGCCGCGGCCGCGGCCGGCGGCGAGCGCGTGGTCGCCGCGCAGCTTGCGCCGGCGACCGTCGACGGGGATCCCGACGCGCTGCGCCGGGCGCTCGCAAACCTGATCGACAACGGGCTGCTGCACGGGCCGCCCGACGGCCGCGTCACGATCGCCGTGAGTGCGGCCGCGCCGCGCGACGGCGATCGCGGCGCGGTCCGCGTCGCTGTGTCGGACGAGGGGCCGGGCCCCGACCCGGCCGCCCGCCAGCGGCTGTTCGAGCGCTTCTGGCGCGGTCCCGGATCATCCGAGCGGCCCGGCGCGGGGCTCGGGCTGTCGATCGTCGCGGCGATCGCCGCCGCCCACGGCGGGACGGTCGAGGTCGACGGCTCCACGTTCACGCTCGTGTTGCCGAGCGCATAAGCTGCGCGGTCGTTTTCGGATCCGAGTGCAAGGAGAGGCCCGTTCAGATGAGCGCGCGTTTGATCGACGGCAAGGCGATCGCCCAGCAGGTTCGCGCCGAGGTGTGCGAGCAGGTCGAGGCGTGGGTGCGTGACGGCGGTCGCCGGCCGGGGCTGGCGACGGTGCTGGTCGGCGACGACCCGGCGTCGGCCGTATACGTCGGCGGCAAGCAGAAGGCGTCGGCCGAGGTCGGGATCGAGGGCTTCAGCCACAAGCTCGCGGCCGATGTCTCAGAGCAGCAGGTGATCGAGCTGCTGGACGAGCTCAACGGCGACGACCGCGTCTCCGGAATCCTCTTGCAGCTGCCGACGCCCGATCACATCGACGGCGCGCGGCTGACGACGCTGATCGACGCCAGCAAGGACGTCGACGGGCTGACGCCGGTGTCGGCGGGCCTGTTGGCCAAGGGCCTGCCGGGGCTGCGCCCGTGCACGCCGGCGGGCGTGATCGAGCTGCTGCGCCGCCACGATGTTGTCATGGAGGGCGCGGAGGCGGTCGTCGTCGGCCGCTCGGATCTCGTCGGCAAGCCGGTGGCGGCGCTGCTGCTGGCCGAGAACGCCACCGTCACCATCTGTCACTCGCGCACGCGCGACCTTGGCGAAGTGTGCCGCCGTGCCGACATCCTGATCGCCGCCGTCGGCCGGGCGAAGATGATCCAGGGAGATTGGGTCAAGCCCGGCGCGACCGTGATCGACGTCGGCATCAACCGCACCGACGACGGGCTCGTCGGCGACGTCGACTTCGACGCGGCCGCCGAGCGCGCGGGCCTGATCACCCCGGTTCCCGGCGGCGTCGGCCCGATGACGATCGCGATGCTGCTCGCAAATACGCTCCAGGCAGCGCGCGCGGCCGCGCAGGCCTGAGGGGCCTCTCGAACAGGCCGCGCTCGGACACCGGCCACACGTACACCGGCGCGCCGTCGTCGATCAGCTCGCGCAGCCCCGGCGCGCCGAGCGTCCGCGCCGACCACTCGTACAGCCGCTGCAGCCGCGGGCGGATCACCGCGTAGTCGAGGATGCGCCCGACGCCGTGCTCGGCCCGCAGGTACTGCTCGAGCGGGTCGGGCAGTGGGTAGACGCCGGGGACGGTGCGCCGCAGCGAGAGGAAGATCCCGGCCATCCCCAGGCGCGGGTCGCCGAGCGGTCGGCTGATCGCTCGCAGGCGGCCGAGCGCCAGCCGCGGCGCCGCGACCATCGCGTGCGCGTACAGGACGCGTAGCAGCACCACGTTCATGAAGAACCGCTCCGCCCGGTTCTCGCGCTCGGCGAGCTCTGAGTGCTCGAGGTAGGCGGCGACGATGCTGCCGTTGTGGGCGCGGTACCAGCCGCTCGCGCTCGGCGCCTGCAGGAATCGCAGCCACGGCTCGATCGTGTCCGACGACGGCGCGCCGCCGAGGCCTTGGGTCCGCGCCACCGCCTCCCACCCGTCGTGCAGCAGCCGCTCGTTGAGCGCCCGCCACCACCGGCTGCCGGGCGCCGGCGCCGACGTCGGCTCGAGCACGCCGCGTCGCAGCTCCCAGCCCAGGAACGACAGCGCCGCGCGGCGGAACGAGCGGCGGCGGGCGGGGCCGGCCGGATCGTCGTAGGTGGCTCGCAGCAGCGCCATCCGCCTGGAAGGGTCGTCCCGAACGGCGGCCACGCGCGCCGCGGCGGCTGCGGCCGCGTCGTGCTCGCGCCCCGGGACGCCGTCACTCATTTCCGCCACGGTTTCACCCTACCGGCGCCGATTGATGGTCCCTGACCACGCTCCGGATTCCTGTTTGCCGGCTTAGTCGCCCATGATTGGACAATTCCGGCAAACAGAAAATCGGTGCGACGGGTTGAGTGGTGGGATGGTTGAGTGGTGGGCGGCGTGGGGCCGCGGGGCGGCGCGGGGCGGCGCGCGGCGGGAGGCACGGGCGCGCCGGGGCTATCCCGGGACCGGGGACTGCTCGAGCGCGGCGGCGACGAACGCGCGCACGAGCGCCGAGTCGTCGTCGGCCCGGTGGACGGCGACGAGCTCGGTCGCGGGCGCGCCCCGCAGCGGCCGGTAGACGACGCCGGGCAGCGCCAGGTTGGCGACCGAGGCGGCGACCGGGGAGACGCCGATCCCAGCCGCGACGAGGCCGATGATCGTGATCGTCTCGGGCGCGTACTGGGCGACGACGGGGACGGTGCCGGTCGCCGCCAGCCGCGCGGTCAGCAGGTCGTGGTAGCCGGGCGCCTGCTCGCGCGCGAACAGCACCAGCGGCTCGGACGCCAGCCGCGCCAGCGGCACCCGCTCAAGCGCCGCCAGCGGATGGCCGGCCGGGAGCGCGACGACCGTGTCCTCGCGCAGTACGGTTTCGGCGACCAATACCGGGTCGGGCTCCACGGGCGGGCGCAGCAGCCCGACGTCGGCGGCGCCGCCGGCGACCGCGTCGAGCTGCTCGGCGGTCGAGCGCTCGCGCAGCTGGATCTGCACCCGCGGCCGCGCCGCGCGGAAGCGCTGCACGATCCCCGGCACGATCGACAGCAGCGCCGAGCCGACGAAGCTCACGCGCAACACGCCCTCCTGGCCGGCGCCGATTGCGCGGGCGGTGGCGGCGGCGGCGTCGGCTCCGGCCAGGAGCGCTCGCGCCTCGGGCAGGAACGCGGCGCCCGCCGGCGTCAGCGCCACCCGCCGGCGCGTGCGCGCCAGGAGCGTCACCCCGAGCTCTGCCTCGAGCGCGGCGATCTGCTGGCTGAGCGGCGGCTGGGAGATGTGCAGCCGCGCGGCCGCTCGGCGGAAGTGCAGCTCCTCGGCCACGGCGACGAAGTATCTGAGCTGTCGGAGCTCCATGGCGGCTACTCAAGCGACCGCCCACTCAACGCGGAGCCACGGCCACTGATTGCGAAACAAAATCAATCAAACCCAATCATATATTGGACTCGATCACTAGGTGGGCGTAGCGTCCGCCCCGATGTCGTTCCTGCTCAGCTGCCCCAACTGCGGCGTGCGCGAGGTGACCGACTTCGGGTACGGAGGGGAGATCAATCCACGGCCGAAGGCCGACCCGAGCTTCCGCGAGCTCAACAACTACAACTACTTCCGCGCCAACGTCGCGGGGGTGCAACGCGAGTGGTGGTTTCACCGCTCGGGCTGCCGCGCCTGGTTCGTCGCCGAGCGCGACACGACCACCAACGACGTGATCAAGACGGAGCTGCCATGAGCCGCCTCGAACCCCAGCCCGGCGAGCGGATCGACCGCTCCAAGCGCATCAGCTTCACGTTCGACGGCAAGCGCGTCGAGGCGTTCGAGGGCGACACGATCGGCTCGGCGCTGTACGCCGCCGGCCGCCGCACGTTCGGCCGCTCGTTCAAGTACCACCGACGCCGCGGCCTGATGTGCGTCGCCGGTCAGTGCCCGAACTGCATCTGCTCGGTCGACGGCGCCCCCGGCGCCCGCGCCTGCATCGAGCCCGCCCGCGACGGGATCGTCGTCCAGCACGTCAACGCCGAGCCCTCGCTCGAGCACGACGTGATGGAGGTCACCGACCGCGTCGGCACCAAGTTCACGCCGCCCGGCTTCTACTACAAGACGTTCATCCGCCCGCGCCGGCTGTGGCCGCTGTACGAGAAGGTGCTGCGCAACGCCGCCGGCCTCGGCAAGCTGCGCCACGAGCAGCCCGAGCGCGAGTGGCGCACCGAGTACCGCCGCCGCCACGCCGACGTGCTCGTCGTCGGCGGCGGCACCGCCGGCCTGCACGCCGCGACCGCGGCCGCGAAGGCCGGCGCGGACGTCGTGCTCGCCGACGAGGGGCTGGCCGCGAAGCTGGCCGATCTCGGGGAGCTCGCCACCGCCGCGCGCGACGCGGGCGTGGAGATCATCGAGGGCGGCTCGGCGCTCGGCAACTTCGACGGGCTGGTGCCGGTCTGGCAGGGCGACACGATGCACCAGGTGCGCGCCGCGCGCCACGTGTTCGCGACCGGCACGATCGAGCAGCCGCTCGTGTTCGCCGGCAACGACCTGCCCGGCGTGATGCTGACGGGCGGGGCGCTGCGGCTGGCGCAGACCTACGCGGTCGCGCCCGGCAAGCGCGCGGTTGTCGCGACCACGTCGGATCGCGGCCTGGAGGCGGCGCGGGCGCTGCGCGAGCTCGGCGTCCAGATCGTCGCGGTCGCGGACCTGCGCCCCGAGATCTCAGAGCTCGGCCGCGCGCTGCGCCAGGACGGGATCGCGGTGTTCCCCAACTACACGGTGGTCGAGGCGCGCGGGCGCAAGATCGTCGAGCGTGCCGTGATCGGCGCGATGAACCCGACGTTCGCCGGCACCGAGCACACGTTCGGCGTCGACCTCGTGCTGATGTCAGGTGGCGCGATGCCGGCCACCTCGCTGCTGCTGCAGGCCGGCGCGCGCACCGAGTACGACGAACGGCATGGGCATTTCGCGCTGGCGCAGTTGCCGGACGGGGTGTTCGCGGCCGGCGAGGTCGCGGGCGCGGTCGGCGAAGAGGCGGCCGCGCGCTCGGGCGAGCTCGCGGGACTGCGCGCCGCGCTCGAGCTCGGCTACGGCGACGCGGACTCCCGCGGACGGGTGCAGGTGCTCGAGACCGCGCCGACCGAGGACGGCGATCAGGTGGCGGTCGCGCCGGCGGTCGCCGGGGCGGGGCGCGGCAAGTGCTTTGCGTGCTTCTGCGAGGACGTCACCAGCAAGGACATCGGGCTCTCGATCGACGAGGGCTATGACTCGATCGAGCTCTCCAAGCGCTACACGACGGTGACGATGGGGCCGTGCCAGGGCCGCATGTGCCAGCTGCCGTCGGTGCGGTTGATGGCCCAGCACAACGGCTCCTCGCTCGGCGACGTCGGCGTCACGACCGCGCGTCCGCCGTGGGTGTCGGTGCCGATGGGGATCCTCGGCGGGCGGCCGGTGGAGCCCGCGAAGCGCTCGTCGATCCACCCGCGCCACCGCGCGCTCGGGGCGAGCGTCAAGTGGGCCGGCGACTGGCGCCGCGCCTACGACTACGGCGACCCTGCCGCCGAGGCGCTGGCGGTCAACAAGGCGGCCGGGCTGATCGACGTCTCGACGCTCGGCAAGCTGCTCGTGCGCGGCTCGGAGGCCGGCGCGTTCCTGGACCGCCTGTACCCGAACCGGTTCTCGAACCTGAACCCGGGACGTACCCGCTACGGCGTGATCTCCTCCGACGCCGGCCGGATCGTCGACGACGGCACGATCTGCCGCCTGGACGACGACACCTACTACGTGACCACCACCTCCAGCGGCGCGGGCGCCGTCGAGGAGTGGTTCTCGTGGTGGCTGGCCGACTGGCAGATGGACGTGCGGCTGACCGACCTGACGCAGGGGATGTCGGCCGTCAACCTCGCCGGCCCGAATGCCCGTCAGATCATGTCGGCGGTCTCCGACCTCGACTGCTCAGCCGAGGCGTTCAAGTACATGGACGGCAAGCTCGGGACGGTCGCCGGCGTCAACGCGCTGGTGCTGCGGATCGGGTTCGTCGGCGAGATCGGCTACGAGATCCACTTCCCGGCCGCGTTCGGCGAGCACGTGTGGGACGCGCTGATGGCCGCGGGCGCCGAGCACGGCATCAAGCCGTTCGGCCTCGAGCCGCAGCGGATCCTGCGCCTGCAGAAGATGCACATCCTCGTCGGGCAGGACACCGACTCGGAGTCGACCCCGTTCGCGGCCGCGATGCCGTGGATCGTCAAGCTCGACAAGGAGCAGGACTTCATCGGCAAGTGGGCGCTGGCGCACTACGCGGAGCTGCCGCCGTCGACGGCGCTGGTCGGGTTCACGCTTCCCAACGGCGACGTCCCGACCGAGGGCGCGGTCGTGCTCGGCGACGACGGCTCGGCCGCCGGCCAGGTCACGAGCTCGCGGCATTCGCCGGTGCTCGATCGCACGATCGGGATGGCGTGGGTGCCGGCCGCGCTCGCGCACGACGGCGCCAAGATCACGATCTCCGACGAGGGCCGACGGCTTGCCGCCGAGATCCAGACACGCCCGTTCTACGACCCCGACGGGGAGGTGCTGCGGTCATGAGCACGCTCGAGTTCCTGGCGCCGGTCGCCGCCGGCGAGGACGTCGTCGCGCGCTCGCCGATGGAGGCGCTCGCGCGTGACGCCGGTGCGCGCTTCGAGGTGCGCGACGGCTTCAACGTCGCGATCTCCTACCCGGCGGCGTCCTACGGCGAGACGGTGTCGTGGTGCGACACCTCGCATCTGCCCAAGCTGCAGCTGCAGGGCTCATCGAAGGCGATCGACGGGGCGGCCGGCATAAAGCTCCAGGCCGGGACCGCGCTGCGGCGCGACGGCGCCTGGTGGTGCCGGCTGACCAACGAGCGCGCGCTCGTCATCGGGGCGCGGCCGTCCGAGCTGCCCGACGACGTCGACGTGATCGACGTGACCAGCGTGTTCGCGTCGCTGACCGTGTCGGGGCCGCTGGCGCGCGAGTGCTTCGCGCGGTTCTGCGCGCTTGACCTGCGGCCGGCGGTGACACCCGTGCAGGCGTTGCGGCCGGGCTCGATCGGCCGCCAGCCGGGGACGCTGATCCGCGAGGCCGACGAGCGCTACCTGATCCTGTTCGGGTGGGCGGTCGCGGAGTACATGTGGTCGGTCGTCGCCGACGCCGCCGGCCACCTCGGCGGCGGACCGATCGGCGTCGATCAGCTCTCGGAGAGGAATATGTCCCACCAATCCACCCCCAACACCGATGCTTGACATCTTCCGCAAGAAGCGGATGTGGCGGCCCGCGTCGCAGCTGAAGTCGTCCTACGACGTCGTGATCATCGGCGGCGGCTCACACGGGCTGGCGACCGCGCACTACCTGCGCGATCACGGGATCACGGACGTCGCGGTGCTCGAGAAGCGCTACATCGGCTCGGGCGCGGCCGGGCGCAACACGACGATCCTGCGCTCCAACTACAAGACGCCGGAGGGCGCGCGCTTCTACGACGCCAGCGTGAAGCTGTACGAGGACCTGTCGCGGAATCTCAACTTCAACCTGCTGTTCTCGCAGTGCGGCCATCTGACGCTCGCGCATTCCGACCGCGCGATGTTCGTGATGGCCAACCGCGCCGAGGTCAACCGGCTACAGGGGATCGACTCGCGGCTGATCGGGCCCGACGAGGTCAAGGCGCTGGCGCCGGCGATGCAGGTGCCCGGCGACACCTATCCGATCCTCGGCGCGCTGTACCACCCGCCCGGCGGCATCATCCGCCACGACGCGGTCGTGTGGGGGCTGGCGCGCTCGGCCGACGCCGGCGGCGCCGAGATCCACCAGAACACCGAGGTGACCGGCATGCGGCGCTCCGGTGACCGGATCACGCACGTGGAGACCAACCGCGGCACGATCGCGTGCGGGCAGGTGCTCAACTGCACCGCCGGCTGGTCGACGCTGTTGTCGGACATGGCGGGCGTGCCGCTGCCGATCACGACCCACATCCTGCAGGCGTGCGTGACCGAGCCGATGAAGCCGCTGCTCGACGTCGTGATCGTGTCCTCGCAGATGCACGTGTACATCTCCCAGACCGACCGCGGCGAATTTCTGATGGGCGCCGAGATCGAGCCGTGGACGACGTACCGGATGCAGGGCACGCTGAACTTCCTGCAGGACGTCGCCCGGCACGCGCTCGAGCTGTTCCCCCAACTGGAGCGCGCGCGGCTGCTGCGCTCCTGGGCGGGGCTGTGCGACCTGTCCCCGGACTACTCGCCGATCCTCGGCCAGACCGAGGTGGAGAACTTCCACATCTCCGCGGGCTGGGGCACGTACGGGTTCAAAGCGGCGCCGATCGTCGGCAAGACGCTCGCCGAGCTGGTGGCGACCGGTCGCCAGCCGGAGCTGATCGAGCCGTTCAAGCTCGAGCGCTTCTACGAGGACAAGCTCGTGTCCGAGCTCGCCGCCGCAGCTGTCAGCCACTAGTGAGCAGCGGTCACGTAAGCTCCGCCGCCGTGCGGCGCCCGAAACCAGACGGAGGAGAAACATGAAGAGCAGTCTCGAGATAGCCCAGGAAGCGACCCTTCGTCCGATCCTCGACATCGCCGAGGAGATCGGGCTGCAGGAGGACGAAGTCCACCAGTACGGGCGCTACAAGGCCAAGGTCGACCTGTCGGTGCTGGAGCGCCTGCGTGACAAGCCCGACGGCAAGCTGATCGACGTCACCGGGATGACGCCGACCAAGTTCGGCGAGGGCAAGTCGACCACGTGCGTGTCGCTGACGCAGGGCCTGGGCAAGATCGGTACGAACGCCTGCTACTGCACGCGCGAGCCGTCGGTCGGGCCGGTGTTCGGAATGAAGGGCGGCGCGGCCGGCGCGGGGTACGCCCAGGTGGTGCCGATGGAGGACCTCAACCTGCACCTCAACGGCGACCTGCACGCGATCACCGCGGCCAACAACCTGCTGGCGGCGATCATCGACGCCCACATCCTGCAGGGCAACGAGCTCGGCCTCGATCCCCTGTCGGTGAGCTGGAGGCGGTGCGTGGACGTCGACGACCGGGCGCTGCGCCAGATCGTGATCGGGCTCGGCGGCCGGGTCAACGGGATCCCGCGCCAGACGGGCTTCGACATCACCGCGGCGTCGGAGGTGATGGCGATCCTGGGGATGGCCTCCGACCTGTTCGACCTGCGTCGGCGGCTGGGCGCGATCACCGTGGGCACCACCTTCTCGGGCGAGCCGGTGACCGCCGACGACCTCAAGGCGGCCGGCTCGATGACCGTGCTGATGCGCGACGCCGTCCATCCCAACCTCGTGCAGACGCTCGAGGGCCAGCCGGCGTTCATGCACGCCGGGCCGTTCGCCAACATCGCCCACGGCAACAACTCGGTCGTCGCCGACCGGGTGGCGCTGAAGGTGTGCGACTACGTCGTCACGGAGTCGGGCTTCGGCTCGGACCTGGGCATGGAGAAGTTCATGGACATCGTCTGCCCGGCGGGCAATCTCAAGCCCGACGCGTGCGTGCTGGTCTGCACCGTGCGCGCGCTCAAGCATCACGGCAGCCATGGCGGCCACGCCGAGGACCCGCATGCCACCCGTGCCGAGGGCCTGCAGGCGATCGAGGACGGGATGGCCAACCTCCGCCGCCACCTCGAGAACGTCAAGGCGTTCGGGGTGCCGTGCGTCGTGGCGGTCAACCGCTTCCCCGGCGACACCGATGAGGAGTGCCAGCTCGTGCGCCGGCTCGCGCTCGAGGCAGGCGCGTTCGCCGCCGCGATCAACGAGGGTCCCGCCAAGGGCGGAGACGGCGCCACCGAGCTGGCCGAGGCGGTCATCGCCGCCACCGAGCAGCCGTCGAACTACAAGCCGCTGTACGAGCCCGAGGCGCCGATCCGCGACAAGATCGAGACGGTCGCCAGGCGCATCTACGGCGCTGACGGCGTCCACTACTACCAGGCCGCCGACGAGAAGATCGCGGCCTTCCAGGCCGACGGGCTGGGCGACCTGCCGGTGTGCATGGCCAAGACCCAGTACTCGCTGTCGGCGGACCCGACGCTCCTCAACGCACCCCACGGCTTCGAGATCCCGATCCGTGACGTGCGCGCGTACACCGGCGCGGGCTGGCTCGTGCCGCTGGCCGGCGACATCATGCAGATGCCCGGTCTGTCGAAGACCGCGGCCGCGTACAGCGTCGACATCGACGAGCAGGGACGGACGGTCGGGCTGTTCTGAGCGCGATGGACGCGCCGCTTGCCGGTCTGCCGCTGGGCGAGGTGCTCGAGCGCGTCGCCGCGCGGACTCCGGCGCCGGGGGCGGGCTCGAGCTCGGCGCTTACGGCTGCGCTCGCTGCGGCGCTGGCCGAGATGGCGGCGCGGTTTGACCGTTCGGCGGACGCCGCGGCGCGGGTCGCTCGTGCGCAGGCGCTGCGCGCGCGTTCGCTGGAGCTCGCGGAGCGCGAGTTGCACGCCTACGAGCCGGTGCTCGAGGCGCTGGCGCTCGACCGCTCGGACCCCTCGCGCTCGGCGCGGCTCGCCTCCGCGCGCGCGGCGGCGGCCGCATCGCCGCTGGCGATCGCGCGGACCGCATCCGAGGTCGCGACGCTTGCCGCGCAGTGCGCCGGACATGGCTCTCCGCACCTGCTGGGGGAGGCGCTCGCCGCCGCGCGACTCGCCGCCGGGGCATGCCGGGCGGCGACCGAGCTCGTTCAGATCAACCTGCGCGACGACCCCGCCGACCCGCGGCTGGGCGAGGCCGCGACGCTTGCGCGGGCGGCCGAGGCCGCGCTGCAGGAGGTGGCGACGCCGCACTCGAGCGCCGAACAGCCGTAGTACACATTTGTTCAGAAGATCTGCCGGGGCCGGTATGGTGCCGATGCATGGCGAGCGCCGGTACCGCTGACGAGGGGCAGACGGTACGGCCGTCACTGGTCGACGGGGCCGAGCGGGCGCTACGCAACTGGCTTGCACCGGGCCGCTACCGCCAGGGCGACCGCTTGCCGCCCGAGCACGAGGTCGCCGCGATGCTCGGCGTCTCACGCGGGACGCTGCGCTCGGCGCTGCAGCGCCTGGAGGAGTCAGGCGAGATCGTTCGCCGCCAGGGCAGCGGCACGTTCGTCGGACGGATGACCGTGCCGACTGCGTTCGGCGAGCGGCTGGAGCGACTGGAGCCGTACTCGTCGGTCGCCGGCCGCCGCGGCGTGACGCTGACCGCGACCGACGTGACCGTGATGCGATCGGTCGTGCGGCCCGACGCGTGCGAGGCGCTCGGGCTCGAGCCCGACTGCGAGGCGACCGCGATCGACCGCACGCTGATCGCCGACGGGACGCCCGTGGCTGTCATGTACGACGTCGTGCACCCGAGCATCGAGCTGCCCGACGCGCAGCTCGAGCGCGAGCTCGGGCGCGGGCGGATGGTGCTCGACGTGCTGATCGACCGCGGCGTGCCGGTCACGTTCGCGCGCACGCGCGTGGACTCGCGGCTGCTGTCGCCGCGCGAGCGGTCGGGCAGGCAGCTGCAGATCCGGGCCACCACCGCCTGCCTGGAGCTCGAGGAGCTGATCTTCGCCGGACGCGACGACCGGGTCGCCTACTCGCTGGACTTGTTCGCGCCGGGCGGGATCGAGGTGATGGTGATGCGGTCGCTGGACTCGCCGGCGCCGGCGCGGGTCGCGAGCGACGGCGGCTCCGGCGGCGAGCGCCGCCGCGCGGGGCGGCCGCGGTCGCGGCGTCAGAGCTAGGGTTTCGCCGTGACTTCGACGGACGCCCAGGCCGGTCGGCGGTCGGTCGGCAGCGTGGCCCGCGCGGTCGCCCTGCTGGAGGCGCTCGCGGCCTCGGAATCGGGGCTCGGCGTCAACGAGCTGGCGCGGCGGATCGGCGTCAACGCGTCGACCGCGTCGCGGTTGCTGGCGACGCTGCAGGAGGGCGGGCTGGTGGCGCGCGAGCCGGGCGGTCCCTACCGACTCGGGCTGCGGCTGGTGACGCTCGCCGACCGCGTGCTCGCTCAGCAGGACGTGCGCGCCCTGGCGCGGCCGCTGCTGCTGCGTCTGGCGGCCGAGACCGGCGAGACCGCGACGCTGTCGCTGCCCGGCGACGACGCCGCGATCACCGTCGACTTCGTGCCGTCGGCGTCGAGCGTCGTCTCGATGGCGCGGGTCGGACGACCGTCGATCCCGCATGCGACCGCGACCGGGAAGGTGATGCTCGCGTTCGCGCAGGGCGCGCAGGGCGCGCCGGCCGCGACCGAGCCGCTGCCGGCGTTCACCGAGCGCACGATCACCGACCCGGACCGGCTCGCGGCCGAGCTGGCCGACGTCCGCCGCGGGGGCTGGGCCGAGGCGTTCGGCGAGCGCGAGCCCGATCTCGCGGCGCTGGCCGCGCCCGTGTGCGGACGCGACGGCGAGCTGGTCGCGATCCTCGGGCTGCAGGGGCCGGCCGGGCGGCTGCCCGCCGAGACGCGGGCGGCGCTCTCAGAGCCGCTGGTCGCGGCCGCGGCCGAGCTCGGCGTGGCACTCGGCGGCGGCTGAGCTGGGCGCGCGCGGCCCCTCGTGGCCGCGCGCGCAGGCGCGTCAGCTCCAGGGGTACGGGCTGTGCGAGACCGGGTGCAGGTCGCCGGTCGCGAACCGCTCGTAGCGGAACGGGTGCAGCAGCGTCGAGTGCTCGCCGTCGAGCACACGCGCGATCTCCTTGCCGACCGCGATCATCTTGTAGCCATGGTTGGAGTCGGCGGCGACGAACACGTTGGGGCGCATGTGATCGAACACCGGGAAGTTGTCGACGGTGAACGCGCCGACGCCGCCCGAGCGGACCTGCCGGTACTTGTCGCGGGCGCCCTCGAAGCGAGCCAGGCAGTGGCTCAGCGACGCCGACCACAGGTCCGGGAAGCCGGGCTCGACGGTGCCGGTGGGGTAGGGGTCGACGGTGAACTCGTGGCCGACCGTCAACGGCTGCGCGCCGCCCTGGATCGACTCGCGGTCGGGCTTGAAGTACACGCCCCAGAACTCGTCGGTGACGAGCGTGCCGTCATCGGCGTGCAACGGCGCCTCTGAGTCGACGTGTAGGACCGGGCTGGTGACGCCGTCGTCGGTGACGAACGACTTCGGATCGAACGCGCACTCGCCCTCCTGCAGGTACCAGTACGTCCACATCGCCTGGTCGGAGGCGACCTCGCCGTCAGGCTGGCGGACGTCGAGGCGGTCGGGGAGGCCGAGCATCGACCACAGCGACGCGATCCACGGGCCGACCGCGACGACGACCTGCTCGGCGGCGATGTCGCCGTGGTTGGTGTGCACGAGCGTGACCGCGCCCGAGTTGTCGAGCTCGAAGCCCGTGACCTCGACGCCCGACTCGATCCGCGCGCCCGCCTGCAGTGCGAGCTGCGCGAGCCCCTCCATCGACTCCATGTTGAAGCCGTAGCCGCCGGCCGCCTCGTGCAGGCAGACGTGGAGATCGGGGGCGCGCCAGTCGTGGTACAGGGACTTCATGTGGGCCGCGACCTCGTCGGTGCCGACGAACAGCTGCGACGGGTAGCCGATCCGCTGCTGGCGCTCGTAGACGGCGGTCAGATCCTCGACCTGGGCCTCCGGGCCGAGCGCGATGTAGCCCGACGGGTGGTAGTGCAGGCGCTCGGGCTCTGACTCCCACACCTCGACGCAGGCCGCCATCAGCTCCTGCATCGCGGGCTGGAAGTAGTTGTTGCGCACGACGCCGCAGGCGATCCCGGAGGCGCCGGCGCCGACGCCGGTCTTGTCGACGACGAGCGGGCTGCCACCGTTGCGGGCGACGTGCCAGGCGGTCGAGAGGCCGTGGACGCCCGCTCCGATGATCAGGACGGGGGTGGATGCGGGCAGACGATCGGACATGGCTTGGTGGCTCCCCTTACTGTTGCATATTGCGCAACTATCTTGGCGTAGACGCAACAAGCTTACACGGTGCGCGGCCCTCTGCGCCAAAAGTTCGTCAAGTTCGTACGAGGGGCTCGGACGAACTTGACAAGCTTTGGTCAGCGGGCCGGTCGACGACGGTGGCCGCGGGAGGTCAGCGGACCTGGTGGGAGGGTTGCCTCGCGCGCGTGCGCTTGGTATAAACGCGATCTGTGTACCAATTTGTTCACTCGATTCAGCGCGCCGGGGACGGCCGCCGGCGAGCGAGCACAGGCACGGGGTCGGTCCCGCCGCGTCAGCGGCGCAGCTGGTAGTCAGCCGGTAAGGCGCAAAATCACGAGCCGGCTGCGAACAGGCGGCGACGAGAGGAGTGGGAGATGGCAGCAGTGGTGAGTGACACGGTCGAGGATGCGGTGTTCGGCGGAACGGTCGAGGATGTCCTCAAGAGCGCCCGGATCGCGCCGGCGCCGGCGACGCTCGAGGAGGCGCGCAACGCGCCCGGGCGCGACGACAAGATCCAGGAGATCGTCAAGCGGATCGAGGACGAAGGCATCAAGTACGTCTTCTTCCAGCAGGTATCGGTCACCGGACGGGTGATGGGCAAGGGCGTCGTCTCGTCGTTCTTCCCGCAGGTGGCCAAGAAGGGCTACCAGCTCGTCTACGGGGCCACCGCGAACCTGTTCACCGACCGCTACGGCGACTACATCGGGTTCGGGCCCGAAGAGTCAGAGCTGGCCGCGGTCGCCGATCTCGACACGTTCGCGGTGCTGCCGTGGGACAGCCGCGTCGCGCGCGTGTACTGCGACTGCTACGACACCGAGTCAGGCGAGCTGATGGACGCCGACCCGCGCCAGAACCTCAAGCGGGTCGCCCACGAGTTCGAGCAGGAGCTCGGCTACCAGTTTTTGATCGGGATCGAGCCCGAGATGATGTGGCTGCGCAAGCCGCGCGACGGCGAGGCGCCCGAGGGCGTCACCAAGCCCTACTGCTACCACATCCACCAGTTCGAGGAGCTCCGTCCAGTGCTGCTCGACGTCGTGTCCTATGGGCAGGCACTGGGCCTGGACATGAGCTACGGCGACCACGAGGACGCGCCCGGCCAGCTGGAGCTGAACTTCCGCTTCGACCGGCCGCTGCGCACCGCCGACAACATCACCACCTACCGCCAGGTGTGCGCCGCCGTCGGCCGCAAGCACGACCTGCTGCCGAGCTTCATGCCCAAGCCGTTCACGGGCGTCTCGGCCAACGGCCACCACCACCACTTCACGCTGATGGACGAGCAGGGCAACAACGTGTTCTACGACCCCGACGGTCCGGCCCAGCTGTCGCAGTTCGCGCGCCACTTCCTCGGCGGCATGCTCGAGCACTTCCCGGCGCTGATGTGCGTCGGCAACCCGACCGTGAACTCCTACTGCCGGATGTGGGACACGGGCTTCTGGGCGCCGATCTACAAGAACTGGGGCTGGCAGAACCGCACCACGACCGTGCGGGTCGCCTCCGGCGGGCGCTTCGAGTACCGCGGCGTCGACTCCAGCTGCAACCCGTATCTGACGGTCGCGACGCTGCTGCGCGCCGGCCTTGACGGAGTCCGGCGCGAGATCGACCCGGGCCCGCCCCAGCAGGGCAACACGTACGACCTGCTGGCCGAGGGACAGGCGATCGAGAAGGTCCCGGACTCGCTCGGCAAGGCGCTGGAGGCGCTGGCGGCAGACGAGGTCGTTAAGAGCGCCCTGCCGGGCCGTCTCTACAAGGTCTTCAACCACTACAAGCGCGACGAGTGGGAGCGGTACCTCGCGGCCGTCACCGACTGGGAGCGCGACGAGTACCTCGAGGTCCTGCCCTGACCGGCGCTCTTTGAGCCGCTAGGAGAACGACATGTGCGGAATCGCAGGAATCATCTACAAGAACGGCGACGGCGCCCATCGCATCGGCCGCGACATGACGAGCATGTTGCAGTCGATGAAGCACCGCGGCCCGGACTCGACCGGCTATGCGCTGTACCACTCGCCGACCAACGAGTACGTCGTCCGCGTCAAGCTGGCCGACTCGACGGCGCCGCGTGACCTCGAGTTCGCCGACGACGTCCGCCGGCGCCGGCGCGAGGTGCTGGCGCGGATGAAGGCCGCCGGCGCGACCATCAAGGACACCGAGGACGTCAACGAGTACACGCTGCAGGCGACGATGGACTACCACGGAGAGCTCAAGCGCCTGGCCGACTACGTCGAGTCGGTGTCGCATGCCGAGGTGCTGTCGCTCGGGCACTCGCTGGAGATCGTCAAGGACCTCGGCGACGCCGCGACGGTCGCCGGCCAGTACGACCTCGACGGCTACTTCGGCTCGCACGGGATCGGCCACGTGCGGATGGCGACCGAGTCAGACGTCGACATCGCCAACGCCCACCCCTACTGGGCGTACCCGTTCTCCGACGTCGCCGTCGTCCACAACGGGCAGCTGACCAACTACCACCAGTGGCGCCGGCGGCTGGAGTCCAGGGGCCACCGGTTCGCATCGCTGTGCGACTCGGAGATCATCGCGGTCTACCTGGCCGACCGGATGGCCGGCGGCGAGTCGCTCGAGGACGCGATGCACCACTCGCTCGAAGACCTCGACGGCGTCTTCACCTACATCTGCGTGTCCGAGGACGCGCTGGGCGTCGCCAAGGACGAGCTCGCCGCCAAGCCGCTGGTCCTCTACGAAGGCGAGGAGATGGTCGCGCTGGCGTCGGAGGAGATGGCGATCCGGGCGGTGATCGACCACGAGATCGAGACGTATGACCCCTACGAGAGCACGGTGATGGTATGGAACCGGTGACCGCTGAGCAGGCCGGGGCCGACGCCCCGCAGTTCGACCCGCGAGGGCTGGTCGAGCTCGACGCCCGCGTCCCGAAGGTCTCTGAGATCGACGGGACGACCGCGCGGTTCGACGCCCGACAGATGACCACTAGGCGGATCAACATGGAGCTGCGCTGGCTGCTCTACGAGCAGGGCGTGACCGACGTGACGATCGCCAACCCGGGCGCCAAGCACTCGCTCGGGGCGGGCATCCTGACGCGCTGCAAGCTGCACTTCGAAGGCTCGCTCGGGTACTTCGCGCTCGGCATGATCGACGGCCCCGAGGTACGGATCGACGGCCGCGTCGGCTGGTCGGCGTGCGAGAACATGATGTCGGGCGTGGTCGTGATCGAGTCCAACGCGGGCTCGCTGACCGGCGCCGCGATCCGCGGCGGCGACCTCGTCGTCAAGGGCCGTGTCGGCGCCCGCACCGGCATCGACCAGAAGGGCGGCACGATCATCTCGCTCGGCGACGCCGGCTCGATGACGGGTTTCATGATGCAGCGCGGCCGGCAGGTGATCTGCGGCAACGTCGGCCCCGGTCTCGGCGACTCGATGTACGACGGCGAGATCTACGTCGCCGGCAAGGTCAAATCGCTCGGCGTCGACTGCGTCGAGGGCGAGTGGACCGATAAGGACACCGAGTTCATCGAGCGCAAGTTCCGCATCTACGACCTCGGCTCGCCGCCGCAGTTCACGAAGTTCGTCTGTGGCAAGCAGCTCTACAACTACGACTCGCTGGAGCCCTCCGAGCGCAAGCTCGTCCTCTAGACCGAAGGGGTGAACTGAACACCATGGCTGACGAGAACGCACCGAGCGCCCGCAACGTCCTCGGGCACTCGTCGATCTTCACCCCCGAGGTGATCGACGACATCCACGTCAAATCCGAGCTGGGCCGCTACCGGATGCGCGGCTTCTCGATGTTTAAGCCGATCCCGCACTGGGATCAGCTGATGTTCATGCCGGGCACGCTGACCCGGTTCGTGATCGAGGGCTACCGCGAGAAGTGCTTGACCAAGACCGTGCTCGGCTCGCGGTTCGCGTCCAAGCCGATCGAGCTCGACATCCCGATCTACATCACCGGGATGTCGTTCGGGGCGCTGTCGCTGGAGGCCAAGATGGCGCTCGCCAAGGGCGCCTCGATGGCCGGCACCGCAACCTGCTCGGGCGAAGGCGGGATGATCCCGCCCGAGCGCGACCTCTCGACCAAGTGGTATTACCAGGTGATCCAGAGCCGCTACGGCTTCAACCCCCACCACCTGATGCTCGCCGACGCCTGCGAGTTCTTCATCGGGCAGGGGTGCAAGGTCGGGCTCGGCGGCCACCTGATGGGCCAGAAGGTGACCGAGCAGGTCGCCGAAATGCGATCGCTGCCGGCCGGCATCGACCAGCGCTCACCGGCCCGCCACCCCGACTGGCTCGGTCCCGACGATCTGTCGCTGAAGATCCAGGAGGTTCGCGAGGCGACGAACTACGAGATCCCGATCCAGCTCAAGCTCGGCGCCGCGCGCGTGTACGACGACGTCCGCATGGCCGCCAAGTGCGGTCCGGACATCATCTACCTCGATGGGGCCGAGGGCGGCACCGGCGCGGGTCCGCATACGGCCTCTGAGGAGACCGGGATCCCGCTGATGTCCGCAATCCCCGAGGCCCGGCGGGCGCTGGAGGACGTCGGTCTCGCCGACGAGATCGACCTCGTCGTCGCCGGCGGGATCCGCAACGGCGGCGACGTGGCGAAGGCGCTGGCGCTCGGGGCCGACGCGATCGCGCTCGGGCACTCGGCGCTGATGGCGCTCAATTGCAACAAGGAGATTCCGGGCGTCACCGACTACGAGGGCACGATGGGCGTGCCCGCCGGCAAGTGCTACCACTGCCACACGGGCCGCTGCCCGGTCGGGATCACGACCCAGGATCCGGAGCTGCGCAAGCGGCTGGTCGTCGACGAGGCGGCCGAGCGCGTCTACAACTTCCTGCACACGCTGACGCTGGAGTGCCAGATGCTGGCGCGGGCGTGCGGGAAGACCGACGTGCACTCGCTCGAGCCCGAAGACCTGTGCGCGCTGACGGTCGAGGCCTCGGCGATGGCGCGAGTGCCGCTGGCCGGCACCGAGTACATCCCCGGCGTCACCGAGGAGCGGGCGCTCGAGCGGATCGAGCGGCTGCTGGAGCGCCACGTCGCCAACCCGATCGACTACCTGCCCGAGGCAGAGGAGGTGACCCGATGAGCACGTCAACCGGCGAAGTGCGCCGCGTCCCCGGCGAGCCCGAGAAGGTCGTCGCGATCGACGCCGAGTACCTGTCAGGCAAGCGCTTTGACTACCAGGAGGACATGTCGCTGGTGCAGGACGTCGACCTTGACGCGGCGACCCCCGGTGAGGACATCAACTGGCTCGAGGACATCACCCTGCTGCAGGAGGAGGGCGTGCCGGCGGTGTTCGACCGCTACTCCAACTCGTTCATCAAGATCTACTTCGAGATCCCGTCGGGACGCGAGGACGAGATCGCCCGCAAGGTGCTGATCAAGCATCTGCAGTCTGGCAACTCGTACGGAATCGCTTTGAAGGAGCGTCACGCGAAGTTCCCCCAGCCTGAGCTCGGCCCGTGGGTCGCGGGCTCGAGAACGGTCGGTACCGACTACCGGCCGTCGGTGCTCGAGGGCTGGGAGCCGCCGGCGCACTGAGGCATCTGGCGCGGGCGCGTACGCTGTGACCATGGCTGAGAGCGTCGCGCCCGTCAGCGCCCCGCGAGCGGTTCGCCGCGGGCCGAAGATCACGGTCTCGTGCCGCTGCGGCGCCAAGCAGTATCTGAGCTACGGCGAGCAGTGGACGTGCGAGGAGTGTGGGCGCCACTGGGACACCAACCAGATCCCGGTCGAGCAGTACGCCGCGATCCGCTCCACGCAGCTGCGCTATCGGCGGGTGCCGCTCGCGATCAGCGCGGTGGCGCTGGCCTGCATCGTCGCCGGCGTGCTCGTCGGCAAGGCGCTGGGCGGGCTGATCATCGTCGCGATCATCGCCACCACGTGGTCGATGTTCTTCCGCCCGATCCACAGCCGCAAGTACCGCCAGGCGCTCGCACAGCTGCCGACCTGGACGCTGACGCCCGACCGGTAGCGGTCGCTGTCGACGACATCGCCGCGCGAGAGGGTCTTCACGATGGATGTCCCGTGTCTCAGGTGCTGACGTCGACGAGCGCGCCGATCGGCGTGTACGGATAGATCTTGGCGGCCGCGGCCTCGGGCATCTCGACGCAGCCGTTGGACTGCGGGTAGCCGTAGCCGCCGCGGGGGTAGTAGTGCAGCGCGTCGCCGCCGTTG
>DASUHF010000102.1:0-14516 GCA_036273655.1 Solirubrobacteraceae bacterium
CTCTACGAGCTCGCCTGCGCGACAACCCGCGCGTCAGTCTCGACCACTGCGACAAGGAGGTCAGCGCGCTCAGCCCGGCGTGAGCTGCCCGCTACCCCGTCGACGAGCCCACCCGTTACACCACCACATCCGACTTGACTCTCATCTCACGGGCATCGTACCCGACGGGTCGCGACAAATTCGCGACAAATTTCGGAATGCTCGGCTCCCGCTCCGCTGGAAAGTTGTTGATTTCCAGCTACTTCCGAGTGGGCCGTGTAGGGATCGAACCTACGACCTTGGGATTAAGAGTCCCCTGCTCTACCAGCTGAGCTAACGGCCCGGACACGCGATGTTATCTGCCTCGCCGCGGGCGCCGCGAACCGCAGCTCGCGGCCAGGCCCGCCCGCATGGACCGTGAGAAGATCGCCATCCTGGGCGCTCCACGAGCAACCTGGCCGATCGTGGGCGGCGCAGGCCTCGACATTCGCCAAGTTGACCGCGGCGGCGGTCCGTTGGCGGATGTTTATGGTCGAGACCGGTCCGGCTGCGTCGCCGCCCGCGCGACCGGGCGACCGGAGCCCGACAAATCAGCAGCCCATCGCCAACGAGGGCTTGGTGCTCGCCTGCTGCAGCTCTGCCTGGATCTGGGTGCGCTGCTTCTTTGGCACGTGCGCGAGCATCTTGTTCGCCGCCAGCTGGCCGAGGCTCGTGTTCTTGGCCGCGTAGGCCGACAGGGCCAGGCACTTGTAGCCGACGGTCGAGGGCTTGACGGAGGTGATCGCGTCCCAGGTGTGCGCCTCCTGGGCGTAGTTGCCCAGGTAGCTGTAGGCGCGAGCGGCGTAGGTGGCGGTGGTGGGATTGGGCTTTGAGACGAGCTTGGCGTACTGCTCGTAGTCCTTGGTCACCTCGATCAGCTGCTGCTTGCCGAAGGCGTTGAAGCCGCCGCTGGTGACGCCCCCGCTCTGCGCGTTCTCCCAGCGGGCGACGATCAGCTTCTGCCAGGCCGTCGGGTCCTTGGGGTCCTGGTTGACGCGCTGCTGGGCATGCTTGGCGTTGTTGGCGACGGCGCCTGAGCCGTTGTTGGAGCTGTTTGAGCCGACGAGGCCGCCGAACAGGCCACCGCCGCCGGTGCCGGTGCCGACGCCGAACAGGACCAGGCCGGCGGCCATCAGCACGGCGAGGCCGATGTAGATCACCTGCATCGTGCGCCGGCGGCCGCGGCTGCGAAGGTCGAACAGCATCGTTCTAAGCGAACAGCATCGCTGTAAGAGAAGCGTTAGTCGCCGTCGCCGCCGACGGTGCCGACCGGGTAGCGCTGCAGCTCGGCGGCCTCGCGCCGGGCTTCACGGCGGTCTGCGAGCTTGAGCAACACGATCGATGCGAGGAACAGGACGGCCAGCGGCGCCACCTCGAGGCCGGTCGTCACCGGATCGGCCCCCGGCATCGCCGCGGCGACGATCGCAAGGATCATCACAGCGTAGCGCCAGTGCCTGGTCAAGGTCCCTCCGTCGATGATCCCCGCGGCGCGCAGCCCGAGCAGCAGCAGCGGCATCTCGAACGCGAGCCCGATCGCGGCCATCACCATCACCTCGAACGCGTACAGCGCCTTGGCCTGGACGAGCGCGTCGACCTGGTGTGAGTTGTATCCCTGCAGGAAGTGGACGGCGTGCGGCAGCACGACGATGTAGGTGAACGCGACCCCGATCGCGAACAGCACCGGCGCGACCAGCAGGACCGGCCCCGCGACGCGCTTCTCGTTCGGGTTCAGCGCCGGGACCACGAACGCGTACAGCTCGTACAGCAGCAAAGGCAGCGAAATCAGCACCGCGGCGTAGAAGGCGACCGTCACCGCGACCGTGAACGGCTCCCCCACGCCCGTCGTAATCGGCACGTTCGGCGGGTTCTTGCGCGGCATCGAAGCTCCTGCCGCGGACGCCTCGCGCCCGGTCTGCGCAAGGAGCGCGCGCGCGGACGCCGACAGACCGGAGTCCGGCAGCCGCGACAGCTTCGTGAGATCCGAGCCGACGCGCGCCAGGTGCTGGCCAGTCGAAACGTTGTCGCGCGCGAGCCCGCTGATCTTGTTCGATGCGTTCGTGGTGGGCGGCGGCAGCGCTCGGTTGAGCAGGTTCTGCAGGTTCGCGCTCTGCCAAAAGCAGAGCCCGAATGCCACCGCAAGCACCACGAAGCAGACGATCAGCCGGCTTCGCAGCTCGTCGAGATGGTCGACGACGCTCAGGCGGTCGTCGTGGCCGATCGGCCGCAGACGCTTTGCCATCGCCTAGACGGCCCCCGTCGAGATCAGCCCTGGCGCTGCGAATCCGCCGGCGCGGAACCGGCGGCGGCCTGCGTCTCGGGCTCGCTCGGCGCGGCCGGCGGCGGCGTCGCCTCGGCTTTGTTGATCGACGCCTGCTCGTCGGGGTCGGGCTTGGACTGGCCGGTGATGCCCTCCTTGAATTCCCGCATGCCGTGGCCGAGGCCCTTGCCGAGCTGCGGCAGGCGCTTCGGGCCCATGACCAGCAGGATGATCACAAGGACGACGATCACGTCGGTGACTGGATTGCGGAACATGACGAAACTCTGCCTCCGTGTGGGATGCTCTCAAGCGTACCGATCAGACGATGCGGCGTTGTCGCCAGTCGCTCGCCCGCCTATGAAAAATACGTCGCGTGGGCCGACTCGGATCAGGAAGTTCGCTCACGAGTACCGCTCGACGACGCCGTCGGCGACGAGCTCCAGCGCCGCGCGCTGACGATCGGGGAGCTCCGGCAGCAGCCGCTTGGACGCGGCGACCAGCTCCAGCGCCTCCCCGCGCGCCAGCTCCAACGCGTCCGTGCGGGCGATCCGCGCGCACACGTCCGAGGCCTGGGCGGCGGTGCGGATCGAGCGCAGGTCGAGCTCCTGGAGGGCGCGGTCGCGATCGCGCGCGAGGATCAGCGGCAGCGTCACGGTCCCGTCGAGCAGGTCGGCGCCGCGCGGCTTGCCCGTCTGCTCCGGCGGTCCGGTGACGTCGAGCACGTCGTCGAACAACTGAAACGCGAGCCCGATCCGCTCGCCGAACTGCGCCAGCTGCTGCGCCGGACCCCCGGACGCGATCGCGCCGAGCTCGCACGCGGCCCGGAACAGAACGGCCGTCTTCAGCCGGCAGCGCTCGAAGTAGCGCGGCGCCGCCACCGGCCTCCACGCATCGGCCCGTTGCATCAGCTCGCCCGCGGCCAGCTCGGAGCTCGCCCGCGACAGCACCCGCACGGAGGCGGCCGAGCCGATCCTGGCCAGCTCGGCGAACGCGCGCGAGAACAGCAGGTCACCAGTGCTGGTGGCGGCCAGTCGACCGCCCGACGCCACAACCGTGGGGCGGCCACGACGCAGCTCGGATCCGTCGAGCACGTCGTCGTGGACGAGCGTCGCGGCGTGCACGAGCTCGACCGCGACGGCGGCCGACAACAGCCCGTCACGCTCGGGCGGCGGCACGCCAGCCGCCAAAAACACGAGCAGCGGCCGCAGTCGCTTGCCACCCGCCGCGATCGTCGAGCCCGCGTGTGCGGCGAGCGCCGACCCGTAGCCCGTCGCGAGCTCGTGCATGCGACGCTCGAGGCGCTCCATCAACCGCGCGACCGGCTCGCCGCCCGCGGCCCGTACCGCGTCGACGGTCGCCGCCGTGCTCATGCCTGGCCCCGCTCGGCATCCGGCCTCGCCGGAATGGGCCCACCCATCCCCGGCATGAGTCGTCCGGCTGTCGGCACCTCGCCCACGTGCATCGCGATGATGCCACCCCCGGTCACCAGGTACCGGATCGGGCGCAGGCCGGCGCCCCACATCGCCGCCGCGAGCTCGTCCGGAGCGGGGAAGCGCCGGACCGAGTTGGGTAGATAGGAGTAGGCGGCACGGTCCCCCGCGGCGCGGCCGAGCACTGGCACGATCCGATCGAACCACACGTCGAAGAACGTCGACAGCGGCGGCTTTGACGGGGTGGTGATCTCCAGCACGACGACGCGGCCGCCGGGCCTGACGACTCGCGTCATCTCCGCCAGCCCCTGCGCCAGGTCGGAGAAGTTGCGAGCGCCGAAGCCGACCGTGGCGGCATCGAACTCCGAGTCGTCGAACGGCAGCGCCATCGCGTTGGCGTGCGCGAACTCGATCGACACCTCCACCGGCGAGCTCGTCACCTGCGCCCGGCGCGTCGCCTTCTCGCGCGCCAGCGCGAGCATCGGCTCGGAGAAGTCGACGCCGACGACCGCCCCGCCCGGCGCGACGCGGTGGCCGAGCTCGAACGCGAGGTCGCCGGTGCCGGTCGCGACGTCGAGCGCGCGCTGGCCGGGCTGCAGCGCCGCAAGCTGGGCGGCACGCCGGCGCCACTGGTGATGCAGGCCGGCGGTCATCACGGAGTTCAGGCGGTCGTAGACGCCGGCGATGCGATCGAACATCGCCTGCACCTCAGGCTCCGGGAGCGTCCCCGGCGTGGCCTCGGTCATGCCCGCTACGAAAGCAGAGCCGCTCCGCTACTGGAGCATGCCCAGGAAATTGATCAGATCCTGGAACTTCTTCGGCTGGTTCTTGGCGAGGTTGGCGAACGACGGCATCGGCGCGGTCGGGTTGCGCAGCGTCGCGGCGATCGCCGCCGGGCGCAACTGCGAGCCGATGTGGGTGAGGTCCGGTCCCGGGCCGTTGTTGCCGTTTGACCCGATCAGGTGACACGCCTCACAGCCGGACTGGCCGACGACGAGCTCACCGGCGCGGAACGTCGCCTTCTCCGACGCCGTCAGGTTGGACGGCGGCTTGAGGTCGACCGAGTTCGGCGAGCCGGTGTTGGCGCCGGAATAGGTCAGGAACGCCATCGCCAGGATCGTGACGACGCCGGCGGCCAGCGCCACCGGCCGCCGTTCGATCCGGCGCTCCGTGCTGCGGTCGTAGAACGGCAGCAGGAACAGCAGGATCATGCAGATCGTCGGGACGCCGATCGTCGCGAGGTCCGTGAACTTGGGGATGTTCTTCATCACCCGGAGGACCTCGAACAGGAAGTAGAAGTACCAGTCCGGGCGCGGCACGTACGTGGTCGTCGTCGGGTCGACCTTCGGGCCGAGGTTGTCGCCCATGTACAGCGCCAGGAAGATGATCACCGCCATCACGATCACGGCCATGATCGAGTCCTTGGCGACCGCGTAGGGGAAGAACGGCTTGCCCTCGTTCTTGAGGATCGAGTACTCGCGGAGGTACTGCTCCTTCTCCTGTTGATTCACGGTTCGCTCAGGGTGGACGGGATCATCATCAGACCTGGTGCGTGTGCATCTCGGGGGCCTCGTCGTCCTCGGTCGTGACCTTGATCCACGGCGGGGCGGTGATGCCGAGCTTCGTGATCAGGTACAGATGCGCGCCGATCAGCGCCACGATCAGCCCGGGTACCAACAGCATGTGGATCGCGTAGAACCGCGACAGCGTCGTCGCCCCGAACTCGGGCCCCGCTCTCAAAAAGTCGGATAGGTAGGGCCCGATGAACGGGCCGGTGCCGTTGATGTTGACGCCGACGATCGTCGCCCAGTAGGACTGCTGGTCGAACGGCAGCAGGTAGCCGGTGAAGCTCATCACGAGAGTCAGGATCAGCAGCACGACGCCGATGATCCAGGTCAGCTCCCGCGGGTACTTGTAGGCGCCGAAGAAGAACACGCGCCCCATATGCAGGAAGATCAGGATGACCATCACCGACGCGCCCCACTTGTGCATCGCGCGCACGGTCTGGCCCATCCACGCGTCGTCGGTGATGTAGCGGATCGACTCGTACGCGCCGCCGGACACGTCCGGGCGGTAGAACATCGCCAGGAAGACGCCGGTGACGGCCTGGTTGAGGAACGCGAACAGCGTCGCCGAGCCGAGCGTGTAGAACCAGTTGATCCCACGCGGCACCTTGCGGAACAGCATCCAGCGGATGCCGCCCGACAGCTGCATCCGCTCGTCGACCCAGTCGACGACGGTGATGCCCGCCTCGGCGCCCGCCTCCACGGGAGTCATCGCGCCGTTGCCGTTGCCGTTGCCGTTGCCGTTCTGACCCGGCCGCTTTGGCTGGGGCAACAACGCCCTGGGGATCGGTGGTGCTGGAAGCTTCGGCATCGTGCGTGAGCGGGTGGGAGCGCGGCCTACTGGGAGTTGCTCTTGGGCAGGATCGAGGTGTCGAACCGCTTCGGATACAGGTACTGGCCGATCCCGTCCAGCGGCTGGGCCGGGTCACGCGGCGAGAAGCGGTGCAGCTCGGAGTTGACCGAGTAGCGCGGGCCGACCTGGACCAGGCCATTGTGCAAGCGGGTGTAGAAGCGGTCGAGCGGGCGCACCGGCGGACCGCCGACGACCATCCCGCGGAAGTCGTAGACGCCGCCGTGGCACGGGCAGATGAAGCGCTCGGCGGCGGCCACGTAGCGGACCGGGCAGCCGAGGTGCATGCACCGCGACGACAGCGCGACGATCCGGTTGTACTGGTCCTCGGGCTCGGTGTCGATCGCCGGGTTGCGCTTGCGCATGTAGGCGATCGTGTTGCCGGCGTTGCCGATCCCCTGGACGATCGTGATCACCTTCGTCGTGTACGTGGTCTCGTTGAAGTCCTCAAGGGTCCCGACCGTCTGCCACTTGAACGGCTCGCGGCTGAAGATCGGGCCGATCGCGAACGCCAGCGCCGGCAGCGTGAACGCCATCGCGGCGACGCCTCCGGCCGAGTGCGTGACGAGTTCCATGAGGCGCCTGCGGGTGACGGTCTCCCCCTCGAACGCGCCCGGCATCTGGCGGTCGAGGGTGTATTTGGACCTGGCGCCTTGCGTGTGTCGATCTGCCACTTGGTGTCTTGGTCAACGGCGGGTAAAGGGGGCCCAACGCCGCGGTAAGTCTACCGTTCTCCGCGTCCCGGGCGTCGGTTGGACGAGGCTCACAGACGCTGGTCGAGCGCGCGGCCGCAGCATTCTACGAGTGCGGCGGTGGCGCCTGCGTCGCCACCGCGGGCGAGTGCCTTCGCGGACGCGTATTCGGCCGTGCCGCCCCACCCGACGGCGACCGCGCCCGCCTCCCAGATCGCCCGCGCCAGCTCCCGATCCTCCGACAGCTGCGCCTGGGACAACAGCGAGATCAGATCGGCGAGCTCGGACACCGCCTCGACGTCGCCGAGCTCGGCCAGCAGCGACAGACCGAGCGCATACAACTGGTCGCCGAGCAACAGCTCGAGATCGCGGTCGTCGGTCGCGATCACGCGTGAGCGGCCGTAATGGAGCAGCGATCCCTCGAGGATCATCTCCAACAGCAGCTCGTACTCATCCTCGCGGCCGGCCGCGCGCGGGCCGCGCGCCGCCAGCGCCGGCGCCCCGATCCCCGGCTGCTCGCCGTGGCCGTCGCGCGAGCCGGCGACCAGCAAGGTCGCGAGCGTGCCCCCGCGGGCGGCCAGCGCCTCGTAGAGCGACTCGATGCTCATTAGTTGATTTTTATCTAGCTGAGAGCCTCGAACGCGTGCCGCGCCGCCGCGATCGTCAGCTCGAGGTCGCCGTCGGTGTGCGCCAGCGACGGAAACCACGCCTCGAACTGCGACGGTGGCGGGTACACGCCGCGGTCCAGCAAGGCCCGGCACCAGGCGCCGTAGGCGGCCGTGTCGCAGGCCTGGGCGGCGTCGAAGTCGTGCACCGGCCGTGCGCTGAAGAACACGGTCATCAGCCCCGGCAGGCACTGGACCTGCACGTCGACGTCGGCGCGCGCGGCGGCGTCGCGCATCCCCGACGCCAGCAGCTCGGTGCTGCGCGCAAGCCGCTCGTAGGCGGGCTCGTCGAGCTCTGAGAGCGTCGCCAGCCCGGCCGCGACCGCGAGCGGGTTGCCCGACAGCGTCCCCGCCTGGTAGACGTCGCCGGCGGGAGCGATTCGCTCCATCAGCTCCGCACGCCCCCCGTAGGCCGCCGCCGGCAGCCCGCCGCCGACGATCTTGCCGAGCACGGTCAGGTCGGGCGTGATGCCGTAGCGCTCCTGCGCGCCGCCGCGCGCGACCCGGAAGCCGGAGATCACCTCGTCGAAGATCAGCAGCGCCCCGTTCTGGTCGGCGGCCTCGCGCAGCAGCTCGAGGAAGCCGTCGGCGGGCGGAACCACGCCCATGTTGGCCGGCACCGGCTCGGCGATGATCGCGGCCAAGTCGGGGTCGTCGATGAGCTCCCACAGCTTCTGGAAGTCGTTGAACGGCGCGATCACGGTCTGCGCGGCGGCGACCTCGGGCACGCCCGGGCTCGCCGGGATCGACTGCGTCGCCAGCCCCGAGCCGGCATCGGCGAGCAGCCCGTCGACGTGGCCGTGGTAGGCGCCCGCGAACTTCAGCACCCGCGAGCGCCCGGTCGCGGCGCGCGCCAGCCGCAGCGCGCTCATCGTCGCCTCGGTCCCCGAGGACGTCATCCGCACCATTTCGATCGAAGACATTCGATCGGCGATCTGCTCGGCCAGCTCGACCTCGCCTGCGGTCGGCGCGCCGAAGCTCGTCCCTTGCGCGGCGGCGCGGTCGACCGCCTCGATCACCCCGGGGTGGGCGTGCCCGAGGATCAGCGGACCCCAGGAGCAGACGTAGTCGACGTACTCGTTGCCGTCGACGTCGCGGATCCGCGAGCCGTTGCCGGAGGCGATGAAGATCGGATGCTCGAGGCCGATCGCACGCATCGCCCGAACGGGCGAGTTGACCCCGCCCGGCAGCCGCTTCAGCGCCCGGTCATACAGCTGTTGTGAGCGCGGCGAGGCGCTCACACGCCGGCGTGCGCGCGCTCCCAGTCGCGATGCGCGTCGGTGAAATACAGCAGACGGATCTTCTTGAACTCGGTCGAGGAGTAGAGGATCGCGCGGTCGGCGATGCCGGTGTCGACGGCGATCGAGTCGAGGATCGCGTCGCACTCCTGCTTGGAGCGACCGTGGGCCATCGTGAACACCGAGTACGGCCAGTCGGGGTACGTCGGCCGCTGGTAGCAGTGCGAGATGCCGCGGAACGAGGCCATCCGGGAGCCGAGCTCGAGCACCCGGTCCTCGGGCACGTTCCAGACGCCCATGCCGTTGGCGCTGAAGCCGGCGCGGCGGTGAAACAGGATCGCGGCGACGCGACGCAGCAGCCGGCGCTCCTGCATCCCTCGCAGGTGCTCGAGCAGCTGCGGCTGGCCGATCCCGAGCCGCTGTGCGGCTGGCGCGTAGGGCTCGGAGATCACCGGCATGTCGCCCTGGGTGGCGCGGATCACGTCGCGGTCGAACTCGTCGTAGGGCTGACGCTCGGTCTCGGCCGGCTCGACCGCCTCGGCCGCCTTCGCCAGCGCCTCGGTCCCGGCCTCCATCTCGAGATCCATGCGGATCTTGAACAGCTTCAACGTCGGCAGCTGGCGCACCGACTCGGCGCCGGCCTCGCGCGCGAGCGTGTCGAGCGTGCCCTCCAACCCGAGCTTGGAGTCCGGCTCGGTCGCGATCGTGAACCAGATGTTGAACTCGTGGTTTCGCAGGTAGTTGTGCGAGACGCCGGGATGGGCGTTGATCACGTTGGCCGCGCGCCACGGGTGCTCGGGATCGACCTTGGCCGCGACCAGCATCGACTGATAGCCGAGCGCGCGCGTGTCGAAGATCGGCGTGACCTGGCGGATGATGCGCTCGTCGAGCAGCCGCTGGACGCGCTGCATCGCCTCCTGCTCGGAGATTCCGGTCTGCCCTGCGACGTGTTCGTAGGGCTTGACCGCGATCGGGAACTGTCCCTGCATCAGGTTCAGCAGCCGCTTGTCGACGGCGTCGAGTGCGATCGCGGCGCCCTCCTTACGACTGCGCAGCTTGGGCCCGTGCTGCCCGGGGCCCGCCTCTTGGATGCCGTCGCGCGTATCTACTGAAGCCACTCGGCGGCCTCCTTGGCGTGGTAGGTGATGATCAGGTCGGCCCCGGCGCGGCGGATGCTCGTCAACGCCTCGAGCACCGCGGTGCGCTCGTCGAGCCAGCCGTTGCGCGCGGCGGCCTTGAGCATCGAGTACTCGCCCGAGACGTTGTAGGCGGCGACCGGCAGCTCGGTGTCGTCCTTGATCCGGCGCACGATGTCCAGGTACGGCAGCGCGGGCTTGACGATCAGGATGTCGGCCCCCTCCTCGACGTCGAGGCGCGCCTCGCGCAGCGCCTCGGCGCCGTTGGCGGGGTCCATCTGGTAGCCGCGGCGGTCGCCGAACACTGGTGTCGAGTCGGCTGCCTCACGGAACGGACCGTAGAACGCGGACGCGAACTTCGCGCTGTAGGCCATGATCGGCGTGTCGGTGTGGCCCTCCTCGTCCAGCGCACGGCGGATGGTGCCGACCCGGCCGTCCATCATGTCGCTGGGGGCGATGACGTCGGCGCCGGCGTCGGCCTGCGAGACCGCGGTGCGGTTGAGCAGCTCGAGCGTGGCGTCGTTGTCAACCGTGCCGTCGTCGGTGAGCACGCCGCAGTGGCCGTGGCTCGTGTACTCGCACAGGCAAAGGTCCGTGATCACGAGCAGCTCGGGGTGCGCATCCTTGATCGCGCGCGTGGCGAGCTGCACGATCCCCTCGTCGTCGTAGGCGCCGGAGCCGAGCTCGTCCTTGGCCGCCGGCAGCCCGAACAGCAGCACCGCCGGGATCCCGCGCGCGTACGCGTCGCCGGCCTCCTGCACCGCGTGCGCGATCGACAGGTGGTCGACGCCGGGCATCGCCGGGATCGGCTCGCGGCGATCGATGCCGTGGGCGACGAACATCGGATAGATGAACTGGGTCGGCGTCAGGCGGGTCTCGCGCACGAGACCGCGGAGCGCGCGGGTCGATCGGAGCCTGCGCAGGCGGGTCTGCGGGAACGACATAGGACTGCGGCTGAGCATAACGCGGCACTTTGCCCGGTCTGTACGCTGACGGATATGAGCAACCTGGACCGGCGGGGCGGCTACACGCCCCGACACGTGCGTGAGAAGCGCGCCTACCGGCTCGCGATGACCGGCGCCGCGACCGGCGGACTCGGGGTCGTCACGCTGGTGCTGTCGATCGTCGGGATCGTCTCGTTCGGGATCCCCATGATCCTGTTGATCATCGCTGCGCTGTGCGCCTACGGGTTCATGCGCGTCACCGGGCAGCGCTGAGCGGCGCGCGCGCTCGCGCCCGTTCGTTCGCCAATCCGCGTCGCCCTCGCCTCTTCGAGTCCGACGGCTCGAACGGCGGGCGGCGTCGTCGCGACCCGGCGCGATGCTTCATCTGCGCCTGATCGTTCCGGCGGCCGAGATCGGCCCGACGCTCAGGCTGCTCACCGCCGACACATCGGTGTCGAACATCGTGCACCTGCCGCACGCCGCGCGCAAGCCCGAGGGCGACGTGGTGCTGTGCGATGTCGCCCGCGAGGACGCCAGCGCGCTGCTCTCCGAGCTCAAATCGCTCTCGCTCGACCGGACCGGCAGCATCGCCGTCGAGACGGTCGACCTCAGCCTCTCCGCCGGCGCCGCCCAGGCAACGCGAGCCGCGCCGGGATCCCCGGCCGACGCGGTCGTGTGGGAGCAGGTCGAGGCGTTGACGAACGAGTCGAGCGAGCTGTCTCACAGCTATCTGGCGTTCATGGTGCTGTCGATGCTGATCGCCGGCGTCGGGATCCTCACCGACTCCTTGATCCTGATCATCGGCGCGATGGTCGTCGGCCCGGAGTTCGGCCCGCTCGCCGGGCTCGGCGTCGCGCTCGCCGAGCGTCAGCTCGCGTTCGCGGCTCGGTCCGGCCGCGCGCTGGCGATCGGCTTCTCCGTTGGGATCGCTGCGACGTGCGCCGGGACGCTGGTCGCACGAGCCGCCGGGCTCGCCCCCGACAGGCTGATCGTCGCCGAAACCCTGTTCATCTCCCGGCCGAACGGATGGTCGGCGCTGGTGGCGATGCTCGCCGGCGCCGCGGGGACGCTCGCGCTCAGCACCGCCAAGCCGGGCACGCTGATCGGCGTGCTGATCTCGGTGACCACCATCCCCGCGGGCGCCGACGTCGGCGTCGCGCTCGCATACGGCGACTGGACGGAGCTGGGGGGCGCCGCCGCCCAGCTGGCGATCAACGTGATCGCGATCGCCGCTGCCGGAGCGGTCACGCTGAGCGTGCAGCGAACCGCGTTCGCACGCCGGCTCGCCGCCCGGCGCCGAACGTAGGGACGCGCGCCCTCGCGGCGCCCCACCGGGGCGGCTATCGCTCGGGTGGCCGCGCCGGCTCGGGGTCCGCGGGCGCGAGCACGTTCGCCGAGTTGGGCGGGCCCCATGATTCGAACACGGTGTGGTCGCGCAGGTACACGACGGTCTGGCGGATCACGGCCGCAACCGGCAGCGCCACCAGCGCGCCGACGATCCCGTACAGCGCGTCGCCGATCAGCAAAGACACGATGATCACGATCGGGTTGATCCGCAGCGCGTGGCCGAACACCTGTGGCGAGACGACGTGGCCCTCGAGCTGCTGCAGACCGATGAACGCCAGCAGCAGCCACAGCGCCGCCAGCGGGTTCTCGAACAGCGCCACGAGGAGCGCCGGGATCGGACCGATCACCGGCCCGATGTACGGGATGAACTCCATGAAGCCGTAGAAGGCGCCAAAGAACGCGGCGTAGCGGCTGCCGGCACCGAACAGCCCGACCGCGCCGAACAGGTACAGCAGCAGCGTCGCCGAGCCACCCATCACAAGGCTGAAGATCAACTGCCCGCGGACATAGCCGAACACGGCCTGCTGGACCAGGCGCGGGTAGTCGTCGGCGGCGGTGCCGTCGCCGGCCGGCATCAGGCTCCGCACGAGCTCGCCGATCTGGCGGCCGTAGACCTGTAAGTAGATCGACAGCACGAGGATCAGCACCAGGTCGAAGCCGATCGTGATCAGCTGCGTCAGCAGCCCGCGCGAGAACGAGACGATCGCGCCCGAGCGCTTGAGCACGTCCTTCTGCAGCGTCTGCAGCGCGCTCTGGCCCTGCTTTTTCAGATGGACCTTGATCCCGTGCTGGTTGAGGAACGTCTGCAGGTTCGTCAGATCTCGGTTGGCATCGCGGATCAACGCCGGCAGGTGACGCTCGAAGTGGTCGATCTGGTTCGAGATCGGGCTCGCCAGCAAGAACCCGATGCCGACGACCACCGCCAGCAGGCCGAGATAGACGGCCAGGATCGCCAGCCCGCGCGGCATCACCCGCTCGAGCATCCGCACCGGCGGCGCCAGGATCAGCGCCACCAGGCAGGCGATCACGATCACCAGGAAGATCGTCCCCGCCGCCCGCGCGAGCGCCCACAGGCCGAGCAGCGCCAGCGGCAGCAGCACCAGCTGGACCCAGCGACGGATCACGACCCGCTGAACAGGAGGTTGGGGCGGCGGCTCGGCGGTCGCGGCGACGGCCTGCTGCGTCGCCCCCGGCTCGGGCAGCTCGCCTGCGGTCATATACGTCTGTATGGCGCCGGCGGCACAATCCCTGCCGATGGCGGCCAACATCCTGTTCGTCGGAGACGTCGTCGGCGGCCTCGGCAAGCGCACCCTGCTCGGCCTGCTGCCGTCGCTGCGCGAGCGCTTCGCGCTCGACTTCGTCGTCGTCAACGGCGAAAACACCGCCGGCGGCGTCGGGATCACGCCGAAGATCGCCGAGCAGCTGTTCGCCGGCGGAACCGACGTGATCACGCTCGGCAACCACACCTATCGCCAGCGCGAGATCTACCCCTACCTCGACGACCGCGACGAGATCGTGCGGCCCGCCAACTTCCTGCGCTCGCAGCCCGGCCACGGCTGGTGCGTGGTGCAGCGTGGCGGCGTCCGCCTCGGCGTCGTGTCGCTGTCGGGCAACCTCTACATGGACCCGGGCCGACCCGCGTTCGCCGAGGCCGATGCGACGCTGCACGCCCTCCGTGACCGGGTCGACCACGTGCTCGTCGACATCCACGCAGAGGCGACCAGCGAGAAGGTCGCGCTCGGCTGGCACCTCGACGGCCGGGTGACCGCCGTCGTCGGCACTCACACCCACGTCCCCACCGCCGACGCACGCGTCCTTCCGGGCGGCACCGCCTACATCACCGACGTCGGCATGACCGGGCCCCGCGGCGGCGTGATCGGCGTCCGCCGCGAGCAGGCGATCGAGGCGATCGCGACCAAGATGCCCGTCCGCTTCGAGACCTCCGACGAGGACCCCTGGCTCAACGCGGTGCTGATCCGTGCGGCCGATCAGCCGCTGCGGGCCGATGGGATCGAGCAGCTGCTGCTGCCCGCCGGGGGCTGACGCGCGGGCTGGGCTGGTCGGCCCGGTCGGCTTGGGCCACGGTCGGCTGGGGTTCGAGGGCAATGAAGGGTGGCCAGGAAGAGCGCCACGGGCCGGCGAGGGCCACGGGTCGGCACCGACCGGGGCGGCACGGCGGCGGTCATGAATAACTGACCAAGTCACGCCCACGCCGGCTAGATCGGCGATCGCACCCGGCTATGCCGCCAATGACCGCCAACTCGCTCGGCGAGCGCCCGGATTGGCGGTTTGTGCGCGAAACGGCCGTGGCAGGACCGCCGGGGCATCGGCGCCACGACACCGCCGCGACCCGCGGCGATTCCCTCACAAACCG
>DASUHF010000103.1:0-46399 GCA_036273655.1 Solirubrobacteraceae bacterium
GGCCAGCAGCACGTTCATGTGGCCGGGCATGCGCCCCGCGACCGGGTGGATCGCATACTTGACCTCGACCCCCTTTGACTGCAGCGCGGCCTGCAGCTCCTTGACCGAGTGCTGGGCCTGGGCGACCGCCATCCCGTAGCCGGGCGCGATCACGACCTGGCGCGCGTAGGAGAGCTGGATCGCGACGTCGGCGGCGCTGGTCGAGCGCACCGTCCCGCCGTCGGCGCCGGCGCCCGCGCCGACCGCGGGCGCCGCGACGGCGCCGCCGAAGCCACCGGCGACGATCGCCGGCACCGACCGGTTCATCGCCTTGGCCATCTGGTCGGTCAGGATCGTGCCCGACGCGCCAACGATCATCCCGGCGACGATCATCACCGGGTTGGACAGTGCGACGCCGGTCGCCGCCGCCGAGAGACCCGTGAACGCGTTGAGCAGCGAGATCACGACCGGCATGTCGGCGCCGCCGATGGGCAGCACCAGCATGTTGCCGAGCAGCGCGGAGACGACCAGGATCCCGACGATGAACAACAGCTGCGAGTGCGTACCGGCGCACAGCACCACGGCCACGCCGACCGCGATCACCAGCAGCGCGAGGTTGACGAACGTCTGCAACTGACCGGGGAGCTTGATCGGCCGCCCGGGCAGGATCCCCTGGAGCTTGCCGAACGCGATGTTCGAGCCCCAGAACGAGATCGACCCGACGATCGCGCCGAACAGCTCGAAGATCATCACGCGCAACGGCCACGGTCCCAGCCCGGCGTGCGCGAACTGGTGGCGGTACTCGACCCAGGCGATGATCGCGACCGCGCCACCGCCAACGCCGTTGAACAGCGCCACCATCTGCGGCATCGCGGTCATCTTCACGTTGCGCGCCGCCGGCACCCCGACCGCGGTGCCGATCACGACCCCGGCGATGATCAGCCAGACCGTCGCCGAGCCGTGAAACGCGCCCTTGCGCAGCAGCGTCGCGATCACGGCGACCGCCATGCCGGTGGCCGCGATCTGGTTGCCACGGACCGCCGTGCGCGGCCCGGTCAGGCCGCTCATCCCGTAGATCATCAACGAGAACGCGACGATGTAGCAGGCGTCGATGAAGTCCGTCGACTGCAGGAAGATGGTGCCGGCGGCCGGCGTCATGACCCGACTCCCGCGCTCTCGTCCTCGGCCTCGGTCTCGGGCTTGGCGGGACCACCGACTTCGTCGGCGGTGCCCGGCTTGGACTTGAACATGCCCAACATCCGATCGGTCACCAAGAAGCCACCGACGACGTTGATCGTCCCGAAGGCGACCGCGATCACCAACAGCACCTGCTCAAGCACCCCGTTGGCCTCGGGCATCAGCAACAGGCCGCCGAGCACGACGATCCCGTGGATCGCGTTGGTCCCCGACATCAACGGCGTGTGCAGCGTGTTCGGGACCTTGGAGATCACCGCAAAGCCGACGAAGCCGGCCAGCACCAGCACCGCGATGTCGATCACGAGACTGTCCATCGATTCCTCCCTACGCCGTGGGCGCGGCGGCCGCTGCCTTGGCGCCCTCGTGCACGATCTCGCCGCCGCGCGTGATGCACGCGCCGGCGATCACCTCGTCTGAGAAGTCCAACGACAACGAGCCGTCCTCGGCGATCATCAGCGACAGCAGCGACTGGATGTTGCGCGCATACAGCTGCGAGGCATGCTCGGCCATCGAGCTGGGCACGTTCAGCGGCGCGCAGATCTTCACGTCGTGGCGCACGACCGTTTCGCCCGGCTGCGACAACGCGCAGTTGCCACCCGCCTCCCCCGCCAGATCGACGATCACCGACCCCGGCGCCATCAACTTCACCGCATCCTCGGTGACCAGGATCGGCGCGCGACGACCCGGGACCAGCGCCGTCGTGATCACCACGTCGACCTTGCCGATCGCCTCGGCCATCAACTCCTGCTGGCGTGCCTGCTGCTCGGCCGTCAGCTCCCGCGCATAACCACCCGCGCCCTCCAAGTCGCCACCGAGATCGAACTCCAGAAACTTCGCACCCAACGACTCGACCTGCTCCTTGACCGCCGCCCGCACGTCGAACCCCTGCACTACGGCCCCCAGCCGACGGGCGGTCGCGATCGCCTGCAGCCCCGCCACGCCGGCGCCCAACACGAGCACGGTCGCCGGGCGGATCGTGCCCGCCGCCGTCATCAGCATCGGGTAGTAGCGCCCCAGCTCCTGCGCGCCGATCAACGCCGCCCGATACCCCGAGATGTTCGCCTGACTGGACAGCGCGTCCATCGACTGCGCCCGGCTGATCCGCGGCACCGCCTCCAACGCGAAGCTCGTCGCGCCCGTCGCAGCGATCGCCCGAATCCCCTCGCCGTTGGTCAACGGCGCCAGAAACCCGATCAGCACCGAGTCGCCGCCCAGCCGAGCGATCTCCTCCGGGTCAGGCGGCGCCACCTTGACCACCACCTCGCAGTCAAACGGCGCTTCGTCGACCAGCGACGCCCCCGCCTGCGCAAACGCCTCATCCGGGATCATCGCCCCGGCGCCCGCGCCCGCCTGCACCACCACCTCATGACCATCCCCACACAGCTTGCGCACGACCTCCGGCACCAGCCCGACCCGGTGCTCGCCCTCCCCGGTTTCCCTGGGCACGCCGATCCTCATGCGGCGGTGGACCCTATCGGTTTGCCCCCTCGGAGGCCGTTCACTCGTCACATCAGCTCGCGCAGCGCGGCGACCGTCTGGCCCCCGGTCCGTCCGAGCGCGATCAGTAACCGCGAGCCGCCCGCGACCGCGCCGGCAGGACGGCCACGCGTTGTCCGCGATGTGCCGCCTCCGCGAGCGGGCGCGTGCTTGTTAGCGCTCGGCGCGTGCGTCGCGGCCGCGGTCGTGGCCGAGGCGGTCGTCGACGTGTGCGTCTGGTGGCTCGTCGCGCCTGGCGCATGCCGTTGACCGCTGTGATGCGGGCGTGGACGCGGATGAGCGGGCGCACGATGTGCCGGGTGGGCACGGCGGCGCGCGGGCGCCGGCAGCGGCGCCAGCGGCAGCGACTTGCCGGCGAGCGCCATCAGCGCCTCGCCAGTCACCCACACGGGCGTCTGCGTGACGCCGCGCGCGTACGCGATGGCGCCGCTTGCGTGGATCAGCGAACGCAGATATGCCAGTGGCGAGCGACCGCCGCGGCGCACCGACGCCGGATCGATGCCGGCGGCGTCGAGACCCTGCACCGCCCATGCCGTCGACTGCGCGTTGGAGCCCTCGCCGGGCTGGGACGGAAAGCCGCCGTCGCGATCCTGCCGGCGGCGCAGATATGTGATCGCGCGCGAGCGCACCCCGGCGGCGCGTCCGTGCGCTCCGCGCAGCGCCTGCAGCGCCGCGCCGGTGTCGTCGACGTCCGAGGCGCCGCCGCGGCCGGCGAACGCGAACCCGCCGTCGCGGTTGGCCTGCGATTCCAGCCAGTGCAGCGTGCGGCGCGGCACCGGGACGCGGGCGGCGCGCAGCGCGAGCACGCCGAACGCGGTCAGGTTGACCTGGTCGCCGATCGATCCGTTGCCTTCAAGCTTTGACCGCAGCATCGCCACCAGATCGCGGCCGCCGAAGCTCGCGGGGTTCAGCCCGGCCGCCCGTGCGACGAGGATGTTGCGCTCGATCGAACCCGCGTCGCCGGCCCCGGCGTGACGTTCGATGAACGTCATCAGCGTCGTCCCGCGCTCGACGCTCTGGGGACGGACGCCGGCGGACTCCAGGCCGAGCGCCGCCCACCCGGAGAACAGCGGGCTCGACGGCTGGCCGGGCGCGGCGCCGAGCCCGCCGTCGCCGTTCTGGGCATGCAGCAGGTAGTCGACGGGGCCGCGCAGCGCCGCGCTCGCGGCCCGCTCGGTCACCACCGCTGCCCGTGCGTGTGTCGCCGTCGCCCCAACGGCCGCGGCCACGGCGACCGCGACCGCCAGCGCCGGCATCACCGAGCTGCCCGGCGCCAGCCACGTGACCTCGAGCCGCCGCGTGAAGCGTCTGATCGAGCGCAGCAACGCGGGTCCGAACGTGAGCGCGAACCCGAGGCAGCCGGCGGCATAGATCGCGTCGAAGCCGAGCCCCTGCCCGACGTACACCCCGAGCTGCGCGGCGCTGTGGTCGGAGTACGTCACCCAGTCGCCGACGTCCTGCACCGCGGTGAACGCGAACCCGGCGGCGGCGCAGAGGAGCGCCAGCGGCCAGCGGCCGATCGTCCTGCGGCGCCATAGCAGCGCCAGCCCGGCGCCGAGCATCCCGGTCACGCCCCAGGCGGCCATCTGCCACGGCGTCCACGGGCCCTGCCCGAAGAAGAAGTTGGAGGTCAGGCCGCCGATCGCGCCGATCGCGAATCCGGGGCCGCCGCCGAGCGCGTAGCCGGAGATCAGCACGATGTCCGACGTCGGCTTGACGTTCGGCAGCGCCGCGAACGCGATCCGGCCGAGCGCCGCGAACGCCGCCAGCGTGCCGACGAGCGCCACCACCCGCGCGTCCGGACGCGCGCGCTCATACCACGCGAAGCCTCCCGCGATCGCGAGTGCGAGCACCGCGAACGCCGCCAGCTGCCAGCTCATACGGGCACCGCCTGGGCCTCGTCGCTGATCGCCGTCAACGCCGCAATCCCCTGCTCCGGCGTCAGCGCGCCGAACGCGCCGCCGAGGATCCGCGCGGTCTCGGTCACGAAGTAGCTGCCGCCGGTCAGTACGTCCGTGGCGGGGCCGTCGGCGATCACGGCGCCGTCTGCCAGCAGTACGACGCGGTCGGCGAACGACGCCGCGAACTCGGGGTCGTGGGTGGCGACGAGGACGGCGGCGTCAAGCTCTGAGAGCAGCGCGGTCAGCGCCCGCCGGTGGTCGCGGTCCATGCCGCGGGTCGGCTCGTCGAGGCACACGACCGCGGGCCGCTCGCGCTGCCGGCCAGGGTCGCCGAGCACGACCGCGAGCGCCAGCCGCTGCTTCTCGCCGCCTGAGAGCTCGCGAGGGTGGCGCCGCGCGAACGCTGGACCGTCCAGCCCGACGGCCCGCAGCGCCGGCGCCGGCGCCTCGTCGGCGACGCGTTCGTGCACGAGGTAGTCGCCCGGGTTCTGCATCAGCAGCGCGACGCGGCCTGGCGCGCGCACGGAACCGCGCGTCGCCGTCATCAGCCCCGCGGCGTGGCGCAGCAGCGTCGACTTGCCGGCGCCGTTGCGGCCCATCAGCGCGACGCGCTCGCCAGCCTGGAGCGCCAGCTCGACGTCGCGCAGCAGCACCGGCCCGTCGCGCAGTTCGTGCCAGACGCCGCGCAGTTGCAGCGCCGCCGGTGCGCGCTCGCGGCCGCGCCGCCACCGCCGCCGACTCGGAGATTTGTCAACCATGCGTGGACTTTCTTCCGAACCGCGCGACGCTCCCCCACCCGGGAGCAACCCACGGCCACGCAGCGCCGCCCGCGCCCGCTTGACGCCCGGCGCCGGCTCGCAGCCGACGCCGGCCAGCAGCCGGGCGCCAGGCGTCGACAGCGCCGGCGCGTTCGACCCCGCCCACGCGAGGAACCGCTCCGGCGTGTCGTCACAGACGATCCGGCCCCCGTCGAGCGCGATCACGCGGTCGGCGGCATGCAGACAGCGCTCGAGGCGGTGCTCGGCCAACACGATCGTGGTGTCGCCGTCCTCGTTGGCGCGGCGCAGCAGGCCGATCAGCTCGTCGCCTGCGACCGGATCCAGCTGCGACGTCGGCTCGTCGAGCACGAGCACCCCGGGCCGGCCCGCGAGCGCGGCGCCGAGCGCGGTGCGCTGCAGCTCGCCGCCCGAGAGCTCCGCGGTGACGCGATCCAGCAGCGGCGTGATGCCGAGCGACAGCGCCGCCTCCTCCACCCCGCGCGCGACCGCCGCCGGCCCCAGCCCCCGGTTGTGCAGACCGAACGCGAGCTCGGCGCGGACCGTGCCCATCACCACCTGCGTCTCGGGGTCCTGGAACAGCGTGCCGACGACGCTGGAAAGCTCGCCGGGGCCGTGCGCGCGCGTGTCCAACGAGCCGACCGTCACGCGGCCCGCGAACGTGCCCCCGTGGAAGTGGGGCACGAGCCCGGACACCGCCCGCAGCAGCGTCGACTTGCCCGAGCCCGAGCCGCCGGCGACCACGACCAGCTCGCCGGGCTCGATCCTCACCGACACGTCGCTCAGCGCCGGGCTCGCCGCGTCCGGATACCGGTAGGAGACGCGATCAAACGCGATCGCGGTCATCGCACGATCCCGCGCCGGTCGGCGAACGGCGCCAGCGCGCAGACGATCACGGCCAGCGACAGCGCGCCCGTGCCGACGCCGGTCGCGATCGACACCATCGGATACGCGTCGAAGCCGACAAGGCCCGCGAGGCGGCCGCCGATCGCCAGCGTCGCGACCGCGAGCGCCGACGCCATGAACGCCAGGTCGTGCCGCGACCAGGTGCGCAACCCGCCGCTCCCGGCACGCCCGCGCGCGTGCGCGTATCCGCGCACCTCCAGCGCAGCGGCGACGTCGAGCGCGCGGTCGAGCACGTTGCTCGTCGCCGCGCGCAGCAGCGCCGCCCGCGACGGCGGCGGACCCGGACGGCAGCGCTGGGCGTCTGCCAGTCGCCGGGCGTCGCGACCGAGCAGCGGCACGAGCCGGGTCGCGAGCGTCGCGCTCAGCGCCGAGCGGTACGAGACACGCCTGAACATCATCAGCAGCTCGTCGGGGTCGACGCAGGTCGTGTAGAGGATCCCGCAAAGGATCAGGATCACGGCCCGCAGGCCGAGGATCGCGCCGTAGACCGTTGCCTCGGCGGTCACGTAGCGATAGCCGAGCACCGGCAGGTTGCCGAATCGCCAGATCACGGTGAGCCCGTCGGTCGTGACGAGCGCGTTGACGATCGTGATCGCGAGCGCCGCCGGCAGCGCCCAGCGCAACCCGCGACCGAGCTCGCGGCCGACACCGGCGAGCGCTCCGCCGGCCACCACGGCAACGAGCACCGCGATCAGGAACACGGGGTTCGAGACGGCCAGCGCCGCGATCGCCAGCGCCGCGCACCAGCCGCTGCCCGACGCCGCGCGGGCGCTGTGCAGCGGACTCGGGCGCCGGCGGTAGATCACGACGAGGGCGGGTGGGCCTGGTACGGCACCGGATAGTCGGTGCCGTCGTGGACGACGAGCGCGAAGTGGTCGGCGAGCCGCGACTGCGTGAACGCCTTCGCCGCGGCGGTGACGCCGGCGGCGTCGGTGCCGGTGATCAGCCATGTCGGGACCGCGTTGGAGTTGCCGGGCCCATTGCCGTTGACGGCGGCGACGATCCCGGTGTCGGGGCCGAACGTCCGCGCGATCTTGCCGTCGGGGTCGAGCAGCTCGAGCTTGGATCCGTCTTCGACGAACCGCGCATAGACGCCGCTGGCTCCCGGCCCGAACTTGATCAGCTCGGCCGCGAGCTCGCCGTCGATCTTCTGCCAGTCCCCGACCACGACGCCGATCGAGTCGTTGCCCGAGCCATAGCCGATGGCGCCTTGCGAGACCGGGATCTTGAACGACGACAACTCGTTCGTGACGGTGTTGCACGGCCCGGACTCGGCCTTGACGCACTCGACGATCGTCGGGTAGCGCTTGCCGCCGAACCCGTTCGTGAACGGCTCCGGGAACGCGCCCACGACGGCCGGGATCGAGTCGGTCGCCCGCCAGTCGTGCAGGTCCCACCAGACGTGATCGCCCTTATGGACCTGCGTGGAGGCCGCGCCCTTGGGCGACTGGATCCCGTTGATGTACAAAAACCAGTCGTAGCGGTCGCTGGACCCGGAGTGGCCGTCGATCGACTCGACGAACCCGCCGCCGTACTTCGTCGACACCTTGAACGAGCGCTGCAGCGCCTGCATTACCGTGCCGGTCACCTTCGACTCCTGGGCGTGGCCGAGGTTGGTCGTGCCGAATCCCTCGGTGACGCGCACATCGACGCCCCTGGCGGCGACCCCGGGCCCGAATCCGCAGCCGGCGCATCCCAGCGCCGCGGCGAGCGCGACGGCGAGCGCGGCGACTGCGGTTCGGACCCGGCGGGGCATGGGTCAGCGGACTGTCAGGAGGCGACCGACACCCGCGCGGCGGCCGAGCGGATCTCGTTGCGCTTGGAGCCGACGATCGACAGCTTGCCGGGCCTGGTGGCGGTCACGGTCGCGATGCCCTTCGCGTTGGTCGTGCCCTTGACGCCGCTCAGCTTGACGCCGGCCATCGGCTTCGTCTTATTCGACGCGCCCGGGAAGTAGAACGCCTTGACGACAAACGGCGTGCCGACCGTCGTCTTGCGCGGCACGCGCAGCTGAATCGGGAACTCCGCCTTGGCCTTCGACGAGACCGCGGCGAACAGCAGCTGCTGGCCGGGCTTGACCTTCGTCGAGCAGATGCCCCGGGTCGAGGGGTGGTCGTTGACGAAGAACTCCCACCAGTGGCCGGCTTTGAACGTGTCGGTCTCGCCGAGAATCGACGTCACCTCGATCCCCAGGCCCGGCGAGACCGTGCCCTTCCATTTGCCGCGGGTGGCGGTGTTGAGCGCGCCGGCGGCGGTGCGGGCCGCCGGGCAGCTGCCCTTGGCGGCGCCGCCCTTGAGGATCGAGCCCTTCGACGGCGTCCTTACGGTCTTGGTCTCAAGGAGCGTTCTGCTCTTGCCCTCGACTCGGACCGAGACCTTCGGCGACTTCGCCAGCGCCGGTCCGGCGAGCAGTGCCGCCAGCACAACGGGAGCGCCGCCAGCGGCGACGATACGAACGGATTTCATCATGAGCCACCCCTTTCCACGAGGGCTTGCCTTGGCGGTCGGAGGCTGGTCTCCTGGCTCCCGGGCCTACCAGCCGCGCCTTCCCGGCGCGCGAACGCGACCAGTGGCTGCACCGTTGCGGCTGGCGTCCCCGGTCACAGTGGCGGGTCCGCGCCGGATTCGCACCGGCTTCCCATCGCCACCGACCCTGAACGAGGCTGGATCGTAGCGGAGTGGCGACCTACACTCCGCACCACCCATGACGGTGAACCTGACGCGCATTTACACGCGGCTCGGCGACGGTGGCGAGACTCACCTCGGCGACATGAGCCGCGCGCCCAAGACCCATCCGCGGATCGAGGCGTACGGCACGATCGACGAGCTCAACGCGCAGATCGGGTGGGCGTTGACGCTCGACGGGTTCCCCGACGGCTACCGCGAGTGGCTGCGTCGCATCCAGAACGACCTGTTCGATGCCGGTGCCGACATCGCCGCGCCCGAGGACCCCTCCTCCGACCGCGAGCGGCTGCGGGTGCTGCCCGAGCAGACGGCATGGCTCGAGGAGCGCTGCGACGAGGTCAACGCCACGCTTGCGCCGCTGCGCTCGTTCGTGCTGCCCGGCGGCGCCCCGCCGGCGGCGGCGCTGCACGTCTGCCGGACCGTCTGTCGCCGCGCCGAGCGCGCCGCGATCGCGTGCGGCGAAGACTGCAGCCCCGAGGTCGTGCGTTACCTGAACCGGCTCTCGGACCTGCTGTTCATCCTCAGTCGGGGCGCGAACGCCGGCGATGCCCTGGCGGGCACAGGTGAGCAGCTCTGGCAGCCGGGCCGCTACCGCTGAGGCGTCGGGCGTGGGTCCGCCGGGCGCCGCGCGCTGCCCGACGCCCGCAGCATCAGCGCCACCCCGGACGCCAGCGTGAAGCCGAGGACGGCGATCGCACAGACGCCGACCACGAACCACTTGTGGCCATGCGCGTAGGAGCTGACGCCGTGCGGGTCGGCGATCGCCAGCAGCGCCGCGAGCACGAGACCGGCGGCGACGAGCACCGCCGGGGGACCCAGCGCCTGCGTCAGTGAGAAGGAGACCGAAGCGTCGGCCACCGGCGATGGTCGCCGGCGTTCGTAGACCGACAGCGCCGCGATCCCGAGCAGCGTCCAAACGGTCGCGACCAAGAACCCGCCGAGCACGTCAGACGGGTAGTGCCAGCCGAGCTCCAAGAACGAGTAGCAGACCGCGATCGCGAACGCCGCCATCACCGCCGCGACCGCCGGACGCCAGCGCGACGGCACCGCGATCACCCAGCACAGGCACAGCGACATCGCGGCGGTCGCATGGCCGCTCGGCCACGATGCGTCGCTCAGCGGGTTACCGGGCACCTGGTCGCGCGGCCCCGCGAGCAGCGGCTTGAGCAGCTCGGTCGTCTCCGACGCGCACAGCAGGATCACGGCGAGCGTCACCGCGACGCGGGGACGGCCGCGCAGGAACGCGACCAGCACCGGGCCCACGGCAAGGAACACGAACGGATCGGGGTCGCACAGCCCCGCGATCGACCTCGTCAGCCGGTCGAGGCCGGGCCGCCCGAGGCCGATGAAGCCATACAGCATCGACGCGTCCGCGTGGCGCGCGAACGCGACGTAGTGGGCGACGTACCAGATCGCCGCCAACAGGAGCGCCCCGACGACTGCGGCCGCGAGCGCCACCCTGGCACGTCTGGGCATGGGCCCAGCGTAGCCGCCGCGACCTCAGCCGAACCTAAGCGCTTTGGGGAAGAATCATTTGCCCTCGGGCCCGTCCTCGCCGCGTTCCTCGGGCTTGACGCGTGCGGCGGTGATGTCCGCGTCGCCGTCGAGCTCGGCCTCGGCGAAGCCGGCGGGGGCGTCCTCGTCATGCTCCGAACCGCGAGCCGGCGTGTTGCGGATCACCCGGAACTCCGGCGCGACGCCCGTTCGGCGCACGTGGAAGTAGTGCTCGAGATCCTCGGGCGAGGCGACCTCGACCGCGATCCCGGGGCTGATCTCGAAGCGGTTGGACTCATACAGCAGCTCCGTATATCTGGACCCGGCGGCCTCGACGTCGAGGTCGTAGCCGGAGAAGCGCAGCAGCCAGCGGCGGCCGCGAGCGAGCTTGTCGGCGGTCAGCTTGACGGGCACCGGCACGCCGCGGTCAGCGCCGACCACGCGCTCGGACCGCAACCCCGCGTTCTGGGCGACGAGCGCCGACGCGAGGCGGTCGAAGTTTCGGCCGTACGGGGCCGGCACGATCGCGGCCGGTCCGCGCGCGGAGTGGTCACCGCGGATCGCGAGCGCGGCGGAGCCGATCAGCACGAAGTCGACCTTGTTGGTGCCGAGCCAGCGGATCACCACGGCCCAGGCCTGATCGAGGTGCGAGAACCCCTGGCCGAGCGCGACCGGCGAGGAGTCGATTTCCGGCGGGCGATGTTTGAGCAGCATGGTGGTGCGATTCGCCTCGGCCGAGCCGACTCCTGCATGTGAAAGCCCGCAAACTGCGCGCGGGCGGCCGCCCCGGGCTTTACGCTCCAGGCGGAGATGGATCCGTTCGAGCAGAGGCATCCCGGCCCGCTGCACGCCGACCGCGAGCGGCGCCGACGACGGCGCATCCTGATGCGCCGCATCGGCGCCGTGTCGGTCACCGCGATCGCGATCGCGGTCGTCGTGGTCATCGTCGTGACCGCGCTTCCGGGCGGCTCGAGCAGCCGACACCACGGCAGCCATCGGCACGCGTCGGCGCGCTCGCGTGCCCACCACAAGCCCGTGCACCACGCGGGCGGCTCGACCGCCGATGTGCTCAAGCCCGGCAACGGCACCCCCGGCGACGCGACCGCGCCGATCCTCATGTACCACGTCATCAACGAGCCGCCGCCGGGCGCGCCATACCCGAGCCTGTACGTGCCGGCCGCCGAGTTCGACGCGCAGATGCAGGCGCTCAAGGACGCCGGCTGGGTCGCGGTCACGCTCGACCAGCTGTGGGCCAACTGGAAGACCGGCGCGAAGCTGCCGCCGGGCAAGCCGTTCGTGCTGACGTTCGACAACGGCTACTACTCGCAGTACTCGGCGGCGCTGCCCGAGCTCAAAAAGCTCGGCTGGGTGGCCGACGAGAACATGCAGCTGACCGGGCTGCCGCCGTCACAGGGCGGGCTCACCAACGACGAGATCCGGGCGATGGTCAAGGCCGGCTGGGAGCTGGACACGCAGGGGATCAGCCACGCCGATCTGGTCGAGCTGTCGGGCTCGGCGCTGACCGCGCAGGTGGCGGGCGCCCGACACACGATCCAGCACCTGTTCCACGTGCCGGTCAACTGGTTCTGCTACCCGTCGGGACAGTACGACGCGGCCGTGATCGACGAGGTCAAGTCGGCCGGCTACAAGGGCTCGACGACCGTCGTGCCCGGCTGGGCGAGCCGCGCGATCGACCCCTTCCGGCTGCCGCGGCTGCGGATCGTCAGCGGCACCACGCCGGCAGCGCTCCAGGCGCAGATGAGCGAGTCGCAGAACGACAGCCCACCGCCGAGCGAGTACACGACGAGCTCGCCCGGCTACGGCTAGCGGGTGACGTTTGATGGTCCTTCCCGGAACCCGGCCGCGGCTCGCGCTCGGGATCGCGGTCGCGGTGCTGTCCGTCGCCGTCGCGACCGTCGCGGTCTACCTGCTCAAGCAGGTCGCGCCGGTGGTGTCGCTGAGCGTCGTGTATCTGCCGGCCGTGCTGCTCGTCTCGATCTACTGGGGCGCCGGGCTGGGGCTGGCGACGGCGCTCGGGAGCGCCGCATCGCTCAACTTCTTCCACCTGCCGCCGACCGGGCGCTTCACGCTCGCCGACGGCCGCAACTGGGTCGCGCTGGCCGCGTTCGTGGTCGTCGCGCTGGCGACCAGCGCCGTCGCCGAGCTGGCGCGGGCGCGCACGCTCGAGGCCGAGCGCCGGCGCGCGGAGGCCGATCTCGCCGCGGCGCTCGCGCGTGAGCTGCTGCTCGGCGACGACACCGATCGCGCGCTGGCGAGCGCCGCGCGCCGGCTTTCGGAGGCGCTCGGACTACGCTCCGCGGCGATCGTGACTTTCGGGCCGGGCGCAGCCAGCTCAGCGCCGGACGAGCCACCCCCACGACCGGGCGACCGGCGCCAGGCGCTGCCGCTTCACGCGGCGAACGGGAGCCGCATCGGGACGCTGTTCGTCCCCGACGACCTCGACGCCGACGTCGCCACGCACCTGCGCGAGCGCGTCGTGCCGACGCTCGAGGTGCTCGTCGCCAACGCGCAGCGCCGCGACGCGCTGCAGCTGCGGCGGGTCGAGACTCAGGCGCTGCGACGCTCGGACGAGATCAAGACCGCGCTGTTGCGCGCCGTCTCACACGACCTGCGCACGCCGTTGACGTCGGTCGTCGCCGCCGGTCACGCGCTCGGCGCGAGCACGCTGAGCGAGTCCGAGCGCGGCGAGCTGTCCGACGCCGTCGTCTCGCAGGCGACGCGGTTGGCGCGCCTCGTCGACAAGCTCCTCGATCTATCCCGCCTGCAGGCCGGCGCCGCGGAACCGCGCGCCGATTGGGTGTCGGTCGAGGATCTGTTGAGCGCGGCGGCGTCCGATCAGGACGGCGAGCCGATCGCGATCCGGCTCGGCGTCGATCCGGACGTGCCCGAGCTGCGTGCCGACGCCGCCCAGCTCGAGCGCGCGTTCGCCAACCTGCTCGAGAACGCGCGCCGCTATGGGGGCGGCGAGCCGGTCTCGGTCCGCGTCCGCCGCGGCGGCGGCAGGGTGCTGGTCAGCGTCACCGATCGCGGGCCCGGGATCGAGCCGGCCGAGCAGGAGCGGATCTTCGAGCCGTTCTATCAGGCCTACCCACCCAGCCCGCCCCGCGACGGCCGCTCCTCGACACGGGTGGGCTCCGGGCTGGGGCTGGCGATCGTCAAAGGGTTCGTCGAGGCCAACGGCGGCACGATCGGGGTCGAGTCGCTGCCCGGCCAGGGGACGAGCTTCACGGTGTCGCTTCCGGTACCCGCGCACAAGGGAGAGCGGTGACGGCCCACGCACACGCGCAGACCGCGCCGCGGCCGCGGGTGCTCGTCTGCGACGACGAGACGCAGATCCTGCGCGCGCTGCGCGTGATCCTGCGCGACGCCGGCTTTGAGGCGCTGCCGGCGTCGACCGGCGAGGAGGCGCTCGACGTGGCGGCCGTGTCGACCCCCGACGCCGCGATCGTCGACCTCGTGCTCCCGGATCTCGACGGCGTCGAGCTCTGCCGGCGGTTGCGTGAATGGACACAGGTCCCGGTGATCGTGCTGTCGGCGGTCGGCGACGAGGACGCCAAGGTTCGCGCGCTGGCCGCCGGCGCCGACGACTACGTCACCAAGCCGTTCGGCCCGCGCGAGCTGATCGCGCGTCTTGAAGCCAACATCCGCCGCTCCGAGCCCGAGCGCGAGCCGGCGCAGATCACCACCGGCGAGCTGACGATCGACCTCGCCGCGCACGCCGTCACGGTCTCAGGCGTCGAGGTCCGGCTGACCCCGACCGAGTTCGGGCTGCTGGCGCTGCTGGCACGCAACCGCGGGCGGCTGATGACCCACCGCGACCTGCTCGGCGGCGTCTGGGGACCTGGTTACGAGCACGACACGCAGGTCCTGCGCGTGCACATCGCCAACCTCCGGCGCAAGCTCGGCCGCGGCTCGAGCGACAACATCCGCACCGACCCCGGCGTCGGCTACCGGTTCGCGGCATAAGCCTGTCACCAAGAGGAACTATCGTGCAGCCTGTAGCGTGACACAGCTGGGGATCATCACGACGACGCCGCGTGCGGAGACCGGAGCGGCAGGATGAGCTCGACGCGCAAACGGCCGCTTCACGAAAGCGCCCACAAGATGCCAACCGAGGGCGAGGCCCCGGAGGAGGCGCCGCGGCGCGGCGGCGTCCGCCACGGCTTCAACGAGGCGGCGCACAAGCTCGGCTACTGGCCGGTCAAGCCGACCCCTCGGGAGACGCCCAAGGAGCCGTCCGATGCGATCAAGGCCGCGCGCGACGACGACCGCGACGTCGTCGCCCACGCCGGCCGTCTCGTGCTTGGCCTCGGCGCGCTCGGGGTCGTGTTCGGCGACATCGGCACCAGCCCGCTGTACACGATGCAGGTCATCTTCGGCCAGCACAAGCAGGCTGCGCACACGAACATCGACGGCGTCTACGGCGTCGTCTCGCTCATGTTCTGGGCCCTGGTGATCGTCGTCTCGATCAAGTACGCGATCGTGATCATGCGCGCCCACAACCGCGGCGACGGCGGCGTCATGGCGCTCGCGGCGTTGATCTCACGCAAGCGCGTGCCGCGCGCGGCGGTGCTGATCACGCTCGGCCTCGTCGGCGCCGGACTGTTCTTGGGCGACGGGATGATCACGCCGGCGATCTCGGTCACCTCGGCGGTCGAGGGACTGAAAGTCGCGACGCCGGGACTCAGCCACAGCCTGATCGATCCGATCGCGCTCGTGATCCTGGTCGCGCTGTTCACCGTGCAGCGGTTCGGCACCGGCGGAATCGGTTGGTTGTTCGGGCCGGTGATGCTGCTGTGGTTCGCGTCGATCGGGGTTATCGGTGCCGGCCGCGCGGTCGCTCATCCGGCGGTCTTTCAGGCGCTGTCGCCGATCTGGGGCGCGCGCTTCATGCTCGACCATGGCGTCGCCGCCTGGCTGACGCTCGGCGGCGTCGTGCTGGCGATCACCGGCGCCGAGGCGCTGTACGCCGATCGCGGCCATTTCGGCAAGACGCCGATCCGGATGACGTGGTTCTCGATCGTGTTCCCGGCGGTGCTGCTCAACTACCTCGGCCAGGGCGCGTTCATCCTCGACCACCCGGGGAGCCCCGCGAAGCAGTCGTTCAACCCGTTCTACATGGTTTCGCCCGGCTGGGCCCAGCTGCCGCTGGTGTTCCTGGCGACGGCGGCGACGATCATCGCCTCGCAGGCGGCGCTGACCGGGTCGTTCTCGGTCGCCAAGCAGGCGGTGCAGCTCGGCTTCATGCCGCGCCTGCGGATCAGGCACACGTCCGAGCTCGAGGGCCAGATCTACGTTCCGATCATCAACTGGCTGCTGTGTGCCGGCGTGGTCGCGCTCGTGCTCGTGTTCCGCAACTCCAACAACCTGTCGGACATCTACGGCGTCGCCGTGACCGGCACGTTCATCCTCGACACGACGCTGTTCGTGGCGGTCGCCTACTCCCTGTGGCGCACGCCGCGCTGGCGGCTGTTCCCGATGGCGGCCGTGTTCTACATCGTCGAGCTGTCGTTCTTCTCGGCCAACGTCACGAAGGTGGAGCACGGCGCCTGGCTGCCGCTGCTGGTCGGCGTGCTCGTCGCCAGCGTGATGGTGACCTGGCGCAAGGGCCGCGAGATGCTCACCCGGAGCCGCACCGAGGAAGAGGGATCGCTGCAGCAGTTCCTCGAGGGTCTGTGCGACGCGGATCCGCCGATCGTGCGGCTGCCCGGGACCGCGATCTTCCTCAACCCCAGCAAGGAGACGACGCCGCTGGCGATGCGCGCCCAGGTCGAGCATCTCGGCGCCTTCCAGGAGACGGTCGTGATGGTGTCGCTGGACCCGATCCCGATTCCGCACGTCGAGAGGGACGACCGCTTCTCGGCCGAGAAGCTTGGCAGGGGCATGTTCAAGATCACGTACGTGACGATCCGCGTCGGCTACCGCGACCGCACGAACCTGCCCGAGCTGCTCGCGCTCGCGCGCAAGCAGGGGATGCTGCCGCGCAACTTCGACCTCGAGCACGCGTCGTACTTCGTCAGCCGGATGTCGATCGCCCAGTCCGATGCTCCCGGCATGCATCGCTGGCGCAAGCGGCTGTTCATCGCGATGGCGCGCAACTCGTCGAGCCCGATCGAGCATTTCGGGCTGCCGTGGGAGCGGACGGTGTCGAGCGGCTCCCAGGTGGCGCTCTAGCCACGGGCCTTGCTGTCGGCGCGCCCGCGCGCGACAATTGAGCGCGATCGTCGCCAAGCTCGTCCCGGAGGTCACACATGACCAGCCGTCCCGGAGATCCCATGACCAGCGACTACACACTCGCGTACGGCACGCACCCCAACCCGGATGACGGGCGCTGCGCGATGGAATGGGTCGCGCACATCGCCGGCGAGCCCCACTCCGACCAGCCGGCCTGCGTCAGCCCGGTCGTGCGGGCGCTGTGCGTCGCGCTCAACGACGGCCTGGACTGCAGCTCCCGCCAGCGCCTGCGGCCGTACCTGACGCGCACGATCGGCACCTCGCGCGATGGCCTCGACGAGCGGCGCGCGTGGATGGCGCTCGACTGGCTGATCCGCGTGTACGCGCCCACATGGCTGCGTCGCGCCGGATTGCGCGACGCCGCCGCGCGACTCGCCGGCTGCGCCGCGACGACCGGCGCCGGCTCGCTTACCGCCGCGATCGAGGAGCTCGGCCGTGCCCGCGCGGCCGCACGTGGTGCCCGCCAGGACGAGTTCGGGGACGTCGTGCACTGGGCGCTGGCCGTCGCCGGCGGCGAGACCGGCTCCGAGTCGGCCTGGTCGTTCACGGCCGCGGGCGCGTGGGGCGCCGCACGGCTGGCGATCGGCGACCGCCGCGCCGAGCGCGCCCGCGCCGACGTCAAGGCGCTCGCCGCCGATTGCGCCGCGATCGTCGCCCGTCGTGCCCGCCGCGAGCCCGCGGTCCGCCGAACGCTGCTCGGCGGCCGTCCCTCGGCGGCGGCGCTGCTGCGGCCGGTGACGGTGGAGCTGGCCGACTCGGCGATCGAGTTGTTGGATCGGATGCTGCCGACGGTCACGCTTGACGGCTCGCTCGGTGACGCGCTCGCAAGCGCCGCCGCCCCGGCTCCCGCCTGACCCGGGCCGCGCGCCCGGACCCGCGGCGGCGGCCGGGGACTGAGGCGATTTCGTAACGAGGGGCGTTACGAGAACGCCAAACCCGCCCCGGGCCAGGTCAGCCCGCCGCCGTCAGGTACGCGCGCCGCACCTCGGCCGCCGCCTCGCGCACGTCGTCGACGAGCTCGGGCAGCGCCGCGGCGATCCGCTCCTGCGGGCCGGCGAGCGAGAGGCCGGCGAGCAGCCGCTCGCGGCGGTCGAGGATCGGGACCGCGACCGCGCCGGCCCCGTCGTCGAGCTCGTCGTGGGTGACGACGAAGCCGTCGGCCCGAATGCGACGTAGCTCCCGCTCCAGACCGGGATCGCCGATCACCTCGAGCAGCCGCGCGCGCTCCCCGTCGTCCAGGTATGCGGCCAGCACCTTGCCCGAGGCGCCGCGGTGCATCGGTGCGCGCGCGAGTCGCGTGTACGTCAGCCTGACCGAGTGCCGTCGGCCCTCGACGGCGTGCAGCACGATCCCTTCGTTGGCGCACGGCGCCGTCAGCAGCACGGTCTCCCCCGCCTGCTCCGCCAGTCGCGCCATCACCGGCTCGGCCGGGGTCACGAGCCGCTCGTGCAGGGCCGCCTCGGCGGTGCGACCGAGCGCCACCAGCCGCGTGCCGAGCGCGACCGTGCGCTCCGAGGAGCGCTGCACGAGACCGTACTGCTCGAGCTCGGCCAGCAGCCTGTACGCGGTCGAGGTCGGCATCCCGGCCTCGGCGGCCAGCTCCGCGACGGTCAGCTCGAGGCCGGTTTCGCCGAGGCGGCCGAGCAGGTCGACGGCGCGCTCGAGCGCCCCCGCGGGCATCTCCCCTCAGATCCCCGGCGGCTCGTGCTCGGACAACGCCGGGCGCCCGCCCGCCACGTGCGCGATCCGGTGCGCGAATTCCCCGGCGCCGACGAACGAGGTCAGCCCCTCGATGTCCGCCGCCCACTCGGTCTCGTCGGTCAGGGTCGGCGCGAACTCGCGCACCAGCGCGTACGTCCGCCGCATCGCGTCGCCGAGCCGCTCGGGTCCGCCCTGCAGGTCGACGCCCTGCGCGGCGAGGAGCAGCTCGAGCGCGACCAGGCGGTGCGCGAGCGCGACCAGCAGCGATGTCGCGTTGACCGACAGCGGCGCCATCGAGCCGTGGTCCTCGACCCCCTCGGCCAGCTGCCCGCGGTAGTCCAGGGACACCGGGTTGGCCAGAAGCCGCACCTCCGACGCGCCGGCGGCGAACGCACGGCCGAGCGGGCGCAGCCCGCCGGTCGGGCCGTCCTGCGCGGCGAGGCCGGTCGGCAGCCCGGAGAAGTGCTGCCACAACAGCTTCTGGACGCGCTCGTTAGCGACCTGGACCGCGTGCGCGATCCCCAGCCGCAGGTAGTCGAACGCCATCGACAGCGACGCCACGTCGAAGTTGCCGACCGAGACGATCGCGCCCTCCTCGATCAGCACGAGCGGGTTGTCCGCGGCCGAGTTGAGCTCGATCTCCATCATCCCCCGCGCGACCGAGAGCGCGTCGTAGACGGCGCCATGGGTCTGCGGGATGCAGCGGATCGACAGGGGATCCTGGAGGTTGCGGGCGGCGCCGGGCCGCCACAACGGCGACTCCTCCATCAGCTCCCGCAGGCGCGACATCGCCGTCTGCAGGCCGCCGTGCGGCCTCGCGCGGGCGATCGCAGGGTGGATCACCGACAAGTTTGCGCGGAACGCCTCCATGCTCAGCGCCGCCGCGATCTGCATCGACTCGACGAGGTCGGCGCCGTCGATCAGGACCAGCGAGCCGCGGCCCATCGTCACGCCGTTTGATGCGACCAGCCCCAGCGCCTCCTTGGGGCCGAGCGACAGCGGCGCAAGCCCCACCCGCCGCAACGCGTCCGCTCCGCTCAGCACCTCGCCGCCGACCTCGGCCCACCCGCGTCCGATCACGACCTTGCCGATGTCGGCCATCTCGGACAAATCGCCCTGCCCGACGGAGCCGACCATCCGCACGATCGGGTGCACGCCCGCGTTGAGCAGCGCCACCAGCAACTCGATCAGCTCGCGGGTGACCCCCACGCCGGCCTTGAGCATCCCGTTGACGCGTGAGACCATCATCCCGCGCACGACGTCGGTCGCCAGCGGCCGGCCGTAGGACGAGACCTGGTCGGCGACCGTCCGAAACGAGAACTCGCCCATCTCCTCCAGCGGGATCCGGTGCCGGGAGAGCGACCCGAGGCCGGTGTTGAGCCCGTACACGGCCTCGCCGGAGGCGAGCACCCGGTCGACGACGTCGCGTGCCGCGCGAACCCGGACGAGCGCGGCCTCGTCGAGCTCGACCCGCGCGCGGCGGCGAGCGACCGCGAGCACGTCATCGACGCTGAGACCGTCTCCGCTCAGCACAATGCTCTCGGACATTGAGAATTTCCCGCCAGGGTCTGCCGTGATACCGTGATCCTATCCCACTGGTCGAGAAGATCTCCGGCACGCTTCTGGCTCGCTCGGGCGGCCGCCGGCGTGCCGCGCTGACGATCTCCGACGGCCGCATCGTCGACGTCGGAGCGCCCGACCCCGCCGCCGGGCCAGATTACGGCGCGGCGCTGCTGCTGCCGGGCGCGGTCGACGTCCACGTCCACACGCGCAGCTACGCCGATGAGGGCATCGAGCGCTGCACGACGGCGGCCGCTGCAGGGGGCGTCACGACGATCGTCGACATGCCCTACGACGCGGTCGGCACGGTCGACACGGTGCAGGCGTTCGAGCGCAAGGTCGCTGACGTCTGCGACGAGGCGGTGATCGACGTCGCGTTGTGGGCGACCGTCCCGCCGCAGGGTCCGCTCGATCAGGTCCGCGGGCTCGTCGACGCGGGCGCGACCTCGTTCAAGTGCTCGACGTTCAACACGCATCCGCAGCGGTTCCCGCAGGTCCCCGACCCGCAGCTGCTGCGCGCGTTTGCGGAGATCGCGCGGGCCGGCGGGATGGTCGGGATTCACGCCGAGTCAGACGAGCTTGTCCGCGCCGGGATCGCGGCAGAGCAGGCCGCGGGCAACGGCTCCGATCCGCTCGCGCACGCCCGCTCGCGGCCGCCGGTCGCCGAGAACGAGGCGATCGGCCGGGTGCTGGAGATGGCGCGCGTCACCGGCGTACGGATCCACATCTGCCACGTCACGACGCGGCGGGGCGTCGAGCTGATCGCGCGGGCCCGCGCCGACGGCGTCGACGCGACCGGCGAGACCTGCCCGCACTACCTGCTGCTCGACGAGTCAGACCTGGCCAGGCAGGGCGGCCCGTGCAAGATCAACCCGCCGCTGCGACCGCAGCGGATGACCATCGACGGCCTCGAGCTGATCTCCTCAGACCACGTCGGATGGCCGCCCGAGCGCAAGCACGGGCCCGACATCTTCGCGCTGAGCTCCGGCGCCCCCGGCGTGGAGCTGATCGCGCCGCTCGTCCACGACGCGCTCGGTCCGCTGCACCTCGTCCGGCTCGTGTGCGAGCAGCCCGCCAAGCGCTTCGGGCTGTGGCCGCGCAAGGGCGCGCTCAAGGTCGGATTCGACGCCGATGTGATGGTGCTCGACGAGTCGGTCGCGTGGACCGTCGATCCCGCGGCACTCGTGACGCCCGCCGGTTGGAGCCCGTACACCGGCCGCCAGCTGCAGGGCCGCGTGATCGCGACGTTCAGCCGCGGGCAGCCGGTGTGGGACGGCGAGCGCGTCCTCGCCGGTCCCGGGCGCGGCCGCTTCGTCGCGGCCGGGACCGCGGCGGTCCATGCCTGACACCGACCCCGCCGCACCGGCCCTGCGCTGCCGCGGCTGGCGTCAGGAGACGATCCTGCGCCTGCTCGAGAACAACCTCGCGATCGCCGAGGACCCCGACAACCTCGTCGTCTACGCGGCCCACGGCAAGGCCGCGCGCGACCACGAGAGCCTGCGCAAGATCGTCGCGGCGCTGCGCGGCATCGAGGACGGCCAGACGCTCGTCGTGCAGTCGGGCAAGCCGATCGCGATCCTGCCGACCGGGCCGCGCGCGCCGGTCGTGCTGCTGGCGAACTCCAACCTCGTCGGTCGCTGGGCAACCCCCGAGGTGTTCTACGAGCTCGAGCGGCGCAACTTGATCGCGTGGGGCGGGCTGACGGCGGGCTGCTGGCAGTACATCGGCTCCCAGGGCGTGTTGCAGGGCACCTACGAGACGTTTGCGCAGGTTGCGCGCGAGCACTTCGACGGCTCGCTGCGGGGTCGGCTGGTCGTCTCCGGCGGGCTCGGTGGGATGGGCTCGGCGCAGCCGACGGCGATCACGCGGATGCTCGGCGGCGTCTCGCTGATCGCCGAGGCCGACGCCGACAAGGCGCGCGAGCGCGTGCAGGACGGCACCGTCGATGCCGTCGCCGACGATCTCGACGAGGCGCTGGACCTGGCGCTCGCCGCACGTGACGAGGGTCGCGCGACCGCGATCGCGTACGCCGGCAATGCGGCCGAGCTGCTGGATGGGCTCCTCGCGCGCGGCGTGACACCCGATGTCGTCACCGACCTGACCGCCGCGCACGACCTGCGAAGCGGCTATCTGCCGGTCGGCGTCACCCCAGCCCAGGCGGCTGATTTGCGCGGCGGCGACCCCGGCAAGCTCGAGGCGCTCGCGCTAGAGACGATGGCCCGCCACGTTCGGGCGATGCTCGAGCTGCGCCGGCGTGGCGCGGTCGTGTTCGACTACGGCAACAACATCCGCCCGCACGCGGCCGGTGCCGGCGTCGACGAGGCGTTGAGCATCGACATCTTCACCGCGCGCTACCTGCGTCCGCTGTTCAGCCGCGGGATCGGCCCGTTTCGGTGGATCTGCGCGTCGGGCGAGGACGCCGACCTGGACGCGATCGACGAGCTGTGCCTGCAACTGTTCGCCGACGTGCCACGGATCGCGGACTGGATTGGGCTCGCTCGCACGCACGTGCGCCGGCAGGGGCTGCCGGCGCGGATCGCGTGGCTCGGGCACGGCGAGCGCGCGCGGCTGGCGCTGGCGGTCAACGAGGCGGTCGCCGACGGCCGCCTGCGCGGCCCTGTCGCGTTCACCCGTGACCACATGGATTCGGGCTCGATGACCCACCCGAACATCATCACCGAGGCGATGGCCGACGGCACCGACGCGATCTCGGACTGGCCGCTGCTCAACGCGCTGCTGAACGTTGCCTCCGGCGCCGACCTGGTCGCGCTGCACGCGGGCGGGGGCGGCTACGCCGGCTACTCGCAGAGCTCAGGGATGACCGTCGTCGCGACCGGCGCCGACGACGCGGCCGCGCGATTGCGCGGCGCATTGCACGTCGACACCGCGATCGGCGTGCTGCGGCACGCCGACGCCGGATACCCGATCGCGATCGAATCCGCGGCCGAGCACGGTCTCGGGCTATCAGGAGGACATGATGAGAGAGCTTGATCTCAACGCCGTCCACGCCGCCGTCGCCGGCGGCTCGGTGCTCGCCTGCGGCGGCGGCGGCTGGGTCGACCACGGGATGCTCGTCGGCACCACCGCGGTCCAGTACGGTTCGCCGCGGCTGGTGACCCTCGATGAGCTCGAGCCCGACGCGATGCTCGCCACGGTCTCGGCGATCGGCGCCCCGGCGGCCGTCGGCTGGGAGATGCGCCCCGGCGACTACGTGCGCGCGCTGGAGCTGCTGATGGAGGCCGTCGACGAGCCGATCGTCGGCACCGTCACCGCGCAGAACGGATCCTCGACGACGTGCAACGGGTGGGTCGCCTCCGCGGTGCTCGGCACCGTCGTGGTCGATGCCGCCGGCGACGGCCGCGCCCACCCGACCGGCAAGATGGGCTCGTTCGGACTGGCCGCCGACGACGACTACGAGACCGTGCAGGCGGTCGCCGGCGGTAACCGCGGGCAGGAGCGCTACCTGGAGGTCGTGACCCGCGGCACCGTGCGCCGCACCGCGAACGTGCTGCGCATCGCGGCCGACATGTCGGGCGGCTTCATCTCATGCGCGCGCAACCCGCTGCCGGCCTCGTTCGTGCGCGACCACGCGGCGATCGGGGCGATCAGCTTCGCGCTCTCGCTCGGCGAGTCGATCCTGGCGGCCGAAGCAGACGGTCCCGAGGCGATGATCGAGGCGACCGCCGACCATCTCGGCGGCCGGATACTCGAACGCGGAACCGTCGCCACCAAGACGCTGCGCACCGAGAACGCGTTCGACATCGGCACGATCGTGGTCGGCGAGCTCGAGCTCGGCTTCGTCAACGAGTACCTGACCGCCGAATCCGGCGGCGAGCGACTGGCGACGTTCCCGGACGTGCTCGCGACGCTGTCGCCCAAGACGGGGCGGATCATCTCGATCGCGAACCTCCAGGAGGGCGACGAGGTCTGTGTCCTGCACGTGCCCAAGGCCAAGATCCCCCTCGGCGACGGCGTCCGCGAGCCGAGCGTGTACCCGGAGGTGGAGGCGATGCTCGGCAAGCCGCTGGCCGAGCAGGCGCTGGCGTGAACCTCGAACCGGACCGCGCCTGACCATCCGGCCGGTGCGCCACGATTCCGCACCCTGATGCCCGACCGCGACCGCATCGAGCAGCGCCTGCAGGCGCTGTGGGAGATCCGGCTCGGACCCGGGGGCGGCGCCGATCGCCCGGCGTACTCCCCGGCTGAGGCGGAGGCGATGCGGCTGGTGGCGGGCTGGGCCGCGGACGCGGGGCTCGACCCCGGGATCGATCGCTTCGGCAATCTCTGGGCGCTGCCGAGCGGCTGGGACGGGCGGCTGCTGACCGGCGGCTCGCATGTTGACACGGTTCCGGACGGGGGCCGCTACGACGGCGCGCTCGGGACCGTGCTCGGGCTCGAGCTGGCCGTGGAGCTCGGCGATGAGACAACCGCCGGGGGCGCCCGCGCCGGGGTGATGATCTGCGCCGCCGAGGAGGCGCCGCGGTTCGGCGCCGGCACCGTCGGCAGCCGTCAGCTGGCCGGCACGCTCGCGCCCGAAGCGCTCGCGCAGCTGCACGACGCCGATGGGATCACGATCGCCGAGGCGCTGGCCGAGCACCTGCGCCGACTTGGCGACCTGCCCCGGATCGAGCCGCCGCTCGGGCGCTGGCGGGCGCACGCCGAGGTGCACGTCGCGCAGCGCCGCGAGCTGCGCGAGCTTGGCATCGTTACCACCGTCGCCTCGCCCCGGCGGCTGCAGATCACGGTAACGGGTGAGTCCGGCCATGCCGGCGAGGTGTCGATGGGCGACCGCCGCGACGCGCTTGCGGGCGCCGCCGAGATCGTGCTCGCGATCGAGCGCGCCGCCGCGGGCACCGCCGGCGAAGCCGGTGGTCAGCCGGCCGAGACGGTCGCGACGACCGGCACGCTCGCCGTCTTGCCCGGGGCCGTCAGCGTGATCCCGGGGACGGTCGTGCTCGGCGTCGACATGCGCGGCACCGACGGCCGCTCGCTTGACCGGCTCGAGCAGGCGGTGCGGGCCTGCGGCGCGGAGATCGCCGAGCGCCGCCGGCTGCAGGTCGAGACGGCGCTGACGCGGGCGGGCGAACCGGTCGACCTCGACCCCGGCCTGGTGTCCGCCGCGCGGGCCGCCGCCACCACGCTGCAGATCCCGGCGCGGACGACGTGGTCCGGCGCCGGGCACGACGCCCAGCACCTCAACGCGCTCGCGCCCGCGCTGCTCGTGTTCGTGCCCCTCCATGGCGGCGAGAGCCATACGCCGCACGAAGGCGCGAATTTGGACGAAATTGTCCACGCGGCCATGTTGGTCGAGTATGTTTTGCGAGAACTTGGCGCTTGACATGCGTCCGCGCGGTAACACACAATGGCCTGGAGTGAGGCCCGCATGAGGAACCGGTGTGTGGCGGCGGCTGCGTCCGACACGGAAGGACTCACCTATGGGGACCGATGACCGCAGGCTCGACGCGTTGCGCGCCGAGCACTCCGAGCTGGAGAACCACTATATCGACGAGCTCGTCGCCGGCCGCCTCGACCGCCGCACGTTCCTGCGCCGCGGCGCCGTACTCGGCATGTCGGCATCGGCGATGGGCGCGATCCTCGCCGCCTGCGGGGGCGCCAACAAGACCGGGGGCGCGGCCACCAAGTCCGGCGGCGCGACCAGCACCAGCTCGGGGCCGGTCACCAAGGGCGGCACGCTCAAGCTCGCGCTGCAGACCCCGGCGGCCGCGATCAACCCGCTCACGATCGCGGACGCGGGCGGGCTCTGTCTGATCGCGCAGACAGGCGAGTTCCTGACGCTCGACAACAACATCAAGACGCACCTGGAGCCGATGTTGGCGACCAAGTGGACGCACAACGGCGACGGGACCGTGTGGACGTTCAAGCTGCGCTCGGGCGTCAAGTTCCATAACGGCAAGCCGATGACCGCCGACGACGTCGTCTACACGTTCCAGCAGCAGGCCGACCCCAAGAACGCGTCCAACGCATTGTCGACGTTCCAGGGCGTGCTCAAGCCCGACGGGGTCCGCAAGGTCGACTCCGAGACGGTCGCATTCCATCTCGAGGCCGCGAACGGCAGCTTCCCCTACATCATCTCCTCGGACAACTACAACGCGATCATCGTTCCCAAGGGCACCGACTTCGCCAACTGGGGCAAGACGATGATCGGCACGGGCCCATTCAAGTTCAAGAGCTACGCGGCCAACCAGGGGGCGCAGTTCGTCGCCAACCCGTCCTACTGGGGAGGGGCGCCGCACCTCGACGGCAGCTCGTTCACGTTCTACGGCTCCCAGCAGCCGCAGATCCTGGCACTGCAGGGCGGCACCGTCGACACGATCGTGCAGTTCGTGCCATCCGGGGCGCAGGCGATCCTCTCCAACGCCGGCCAGTACTCGATCATCAAGCTCAAGTCCTCCAACCATCGCGAGCTGTCGATGCGCTGCGACCAGGCGCCGTTCACCGACCCGCGGGTTCGGCAGGCGATCGCGTACTCACTCGATCGCCCGGCGATGGTGCAGGCCCTGCTGCAGGGCTACGGCGAGGTCGGCAACGACAACCCGTTCGCGCCGATGTTCCCGTCGACGAACACGAGCGTGCCGCAGCGCACGCAGAACATCGCCAAGGCCAAGCAGCTGCTCAAGGAGGCCGGCCACTCGAGCTTTACGACGACGCTGTTCACCGAGCAGTACGAGGAGGTCCCGCAGCTGGCGACCGTGATCCAGCAGTCGGCCTCGAAGATCGGCGTCAAGATCAACCTCAAGGTCGAGACCCAGTCCAACTACTACGGCAAGGCGACGTTCGGCAACTCCGACTGGCTCGACGGGACGATGTCGCTCGTCGACTACGGGTCCCGCGGCGTGCCGAACGTGTTCCTGGAGTCGCCGCTGACCACCGGCGGGCCGTGGAACGCGGCGCATTTCAAAAACAAGACCTACGACAACCTCGTCAAGCAGTACGTGGCGGCGGTCGACCTGCAGACCCAGAAGCAGCTCGCCGGTAAGATCGAGCGGCTGCTGCTCGATCAGACGCCGCTCATCATCCCGTACTTCATCGACGGCCTGACCGCGTCGACGCCGAAGGTCCACGGGCTGAACCCGACATCGATCGCGCAGATCTTCCTGGGGGGCGCCTACATCAGCACCTAGTCGCGCGGCCCACGGGTCGCTGACGGGCCACTTCTCCATGTCGCTCTCGCTGTTCATCCTCCGCCGCATCGCGCTCGGGATCGTCACGCTGTTCATCCTCAGCCTGATCGTGTTCTTCGCCGCGCAGGTGCTGCCCGGCGACCCCGCCCGTGCGATCCTCGGCCCTCTTGCGTCGCCGTCGGCCGTCAACGCACTCAGCCACCAGCTCGGCACCGACAAGCCGGTGCTCGAGCAGTACGGCACCTGGGTCGGCCACATCGTGCAGGGCAACCTCGGCATCTCGTACTCCTACCAGCAGTCGGTCGCCAGCTTGGTCGGCACGGCGCTTTTGCACTCGCTCGAGCTGGCCGCGCTGGCGTTCGTGATCGTCGTTCCGCTCGGCATCGGCGGCGGCATCGTCGCGGCACTCAACTACGGCAGGCCGGTCGACCGCGTCACCTCGGTGTTTGGCCTGACCGGCACGGTGATCCCCGAGCTCGTCTCCTCGATCGCACTGATCCTGATCTTCGGCCTGTGGCTGAATATCCTGCCGATCTCAGCGTCGGGCGGGAGCGGCTTCGGCGGCACGATCTACCACCTGATCCTGCCCGCGATTCCGCTCGTGCTGGTGCTGTTCGGCTATATCCAGCAGATGGCCCGCGCCGGCACGATCGAGGCGCTCAACTCCGATTACGCGCGAACGGCGACGCTCAAAGGCCTGCCGCGCGGGGTCGTGATCCGCCGGCACGTGCTGCGCAATTCGCTGTTGCCGACGATCACGGTGATCGCAACCCAGGTCGGGTACCTGATCGGCGGACTGGTGCTCGTCGAGACGATCTTTCACTGGAACGGAATCGGCTCGCTGCTGTTCAACGCCGCGACGCACAAGGACTTCCCGCTGATCGAGGCGACCGTGCTGATCATCGGGGCGATCTACGTGATCGCCACGCTGACCGCCGACACCACGTTCTCGCTGCTGAACCCGAGGATCCGGTATCGGGGGGTCGAATGAGCGTCGGCTCGATTGACGTCAGGGACGCCCAGGCACTTGCGGCCGGGCAGGGCGCGCCCGACCTGCGGCGCGAGTTCCTGCGCGCCCTGATCCGCCAGAAGACGTTCATGGTCGGCGCGTTCATCCTCGCGTTCTGGATCTTCTGCGCGATCTTCGGCCAGTCGCTGACGCCGCACAGCCCGTACGCGCAGAACCTGTTGAGCATCAACCAGGCGCCGTCGGGTTCGCATTGGTTCGGCACCGACCAGCTCGGGCGCGACATGTTCGCGCGGGTGATCGCGGGCTCCCGTGACATCATGATCACGGCGCCGCTGGCGACCGCGCTGGGCACGATCGTCGGCACCGCGATCGGGCTCGTGATGGGCTACTTCCGCGGCCCCGTCGACGACGTCATCAGCCGCTTCGTCGAGGCGTTCCTGGCGCTGCCGCTGGTCGTGACCGGGATCCTCGGCGTGGTCGCGCTCGGCGCCTCCAACGCGACCCTGATCATCGTCATCGGGATCGTGTTCGCGCCGCTGATCGCGCGGACGGTGCGCGCGGCCGTGCTGATGGAGCGCGAGCTCGACTACGTGCAGGCCGCGAAGCTGCGCGGCGAGTCGTCCCTGTACATCATGTTCGTCGAGATCCTGCCGAACGTGATGGCGCCGATCATGGTCGAGTTCACGGTCCGGCTCGGATACGCGGTGTTCACGCTCGTGACGCTGTCGTTCCTGGGCTTCGGCCTGGGGCCGCCGTCGCCGAACTGGGGCTCTGACATCCAGAGCAACTTCGGCGTGATCGACGCCGGGTACTGGTGGGAGGTCTTGTTTGACGTGGTCGCGATCGCAACGCTCGTGATCGGCATCAACATGCTCGCCAACTCGATCGAAGCGGCCCTGGAGGACCAGTGAGCACCCAGGTCCAAGAAGCGCAGCCGCTGCCGCCCGCCGAGGCGTCCGACGCGCTGACGCTGTCGCACGTCGAGATCTCCTATCGGGTGCGGCGCGTCCGGCAGCGGGTCGTACGCGATGTCAGCTTCAACGTCGCCCGCGGCGAGTCGTTCGGTCTGGTCGGCGAGTCGGGCTGCGGCAAGTCGACGATCGCGCTGGCGATCGTGCGCTACCTGGCGCGCAACGGCTCGGTCTCCGACGGCCGCATCGACATCGACGGGCGTGACGTGCTGTCGCTGTCGGGCGACGAGCTGCGCCGGATGCGGGCCCGCAACGTCTCGATGGTCTACCAGGAGCCGGGGCGCGCGCTGAACCCGTCGATCCTGGTCGGCCGCCAGGTGGCCGAGGTCTACGAGATCGCCGGCGTCAAGCGGGCGGAGGCGCTGGACCGCGCCCAGGAGATGCTCGCCAGGGTGCAGATCTCCAACCCGGCCGGCGTCATGAAGCGCTACCCGCACCAGCTCTCGGGCGGGATGCTGCAGCGGGTGGTGATCGGCATGGCGCTCGCCTCAGAGCCGTCGCTGCTGATCCTCGACGAGCCGACGACGGCGCTGGACGCAACCGTCGAGGCCGAGGTGCTGGATCTGATCCGCGGCCTGCGCTCGGAGTTCAACACCTCGCTGTTGTTCATCAGCCACAACCTCGGCGTGATCGCGAAGATGTGCGACCGCGTCGGCGTCCTGTACGCGGGCGAGATGGTCGAGGAGGGCCCGGCGCGCGCGATCTTCGAGCAGCCGCGCCACCCGTACACGGTCGCGCTGCTGCGGTCGATCCCCCGCCGTGACGTTTCCGCGGAAGCCAACGGGCGCACGACGCTGCAGACGATCCCCGGCTCGCTGCCGTCGCCCGGGTCGATCCCGCAGGGCTGCATCTTCGCGCCGCGGTGCGGCCTCGCCGACGACCACTGCCGCACCGACACGCCGCCGATGTACGACGTCGACGAGGGCCGTGGCGCCCGCTGCCACTACTCCGACCGCGCCTCCGAGGTTCCGCTCGTCACCGACGTCACGACCGAGGAGGACGTCGCCGCAAGCGGCGAGCTCGCCACCGGCGGCGTCGCGGCGCCGCCTTCTGAGGCGACCGACGCGCCGCTGATCCGCATCCGCTCGGCGTCGAAGACGTTCCACCTCGCGGGCCAGCCGATCCGCGGCCTGCTCGGCGTCGACCTCGACATCCGTACCGGCGAGACCGTCGGGCTCGTCGGCGAGTCGGGCTCGGGCAAGACGACGCTCGCGCGGCTGCTGATGGGGATCATCCCGCCCGACGCCGGCGCCACGATCCAGCTTGACGGGTCCGATCTCCATGCCGACGCCAGACGCCGCAGCTCCGAGGCGCAGAAGGCGCTGCAGATCGTCTTCCAGAACCCGGACTCGGCGCTCAACCGTCGCCACTCGATCCGGAAGCTGATCTCCCGCTCGCTGTCCAAGCTCGGCGGCTATAAGGGCTCGCAGCTCAACGAGCGACTGCGGGCGCTGATGAGCTCGGTCCGGCTGTCGGAGCGCTATCTGCCGATGCGCCCGTCGCAGTTGTCGGGCGGGCTCAAGCAGCGCGTCGCGATCGCCCGCGCGTTCGCCGGCGACCCCCGCGTCGTCGTGTGCGACGAGCCGACCTCGGCGCTCGACGTCTCCGTCCAGGCCGCGATCCTCAACTTGCTCACGGGCCTGCAGAAGTCAAAGCGGGTCGCCTACCTGTTCATCTCCCACGACCTCGGCGTCGTGCGCTACCTCGCCGACCGGATCGTCGTCCTCTACCTCGGCCGCGTGATGGAGATCGGCCCGGCCGAGCGCGTGTTCTCCGGGCCTCACAACCCCTACACCGAGGCGCTGCTGTCGGCGGTGCCGACGCTCGACGACCTCGACCGCGAGCGGATCCGCCTCGAGGGCGAGATCCCCTCCTCCTCGGACCCGCCGTCGGGCTGCCCGTTCCAGACCCGCTGCCCACGCAAGGTCGGCGAGATCTGCGAGACGACCGAGCCCGACCTGCTCGAGGTCGAGCCCGGCCACCAGATTCGCTGCCACATCCCGTTCGAGGAGCTGCGGCGGCTGCAGGTGCAAGCGCCCGCGGCCGGCCAGACGCCGGCGGGCGAGGCTTCCTCCTAGCTGGACGTTCCGGCGCCGACTGCCCCGCCCGGGCGTGGCGGTGTCGAATCACATAGGTGAGTGAGAAACCAGTCCGGCATGGACGTACAAATCTCTCACTTGTGCCCCCGCGCCCTCCCCCTTCGCTGCCCGCCGACGACCGGCGCCCGGCCCTCCCCTTCGCTGCCCGCCCACGCCCACCGCGGCCCCCGGCGCGGTCAGTCGCCGACGGCCACGACCCCACTCGTGGCAAGCGCGCGCTCGCACGCGACCGCGACGCGCAGCGTCCCCAGCGCGTCCGCCGTCGTGCATGCGACCAGTCCGCGGTCGCCGTGCCGGACGGCATCGACGAACCGGCGCACCGACGCGGCAAACGGGTCGGCCGACGCGATCTCGACGGCAGCCGCGGCGGCCTGGCCGTGCAGCCAGAACTCGTCCGGTCCGAGGTTGAGGTGAAGCATCGACTCGGTGGCGATCAGGTCGAGACCGTAGGACTGTGGCTGGCCCGCGCGCGTCCAGGCGGTGTGGATCGCGCCGAGCGCGCCGGAGTCGAAGTGCAGCAGCAGCGACCCGACGTGCTCGATCGAGTCCGGGCCGGATCCCCGATATGGGTCGGTGCCGGCCAGCGCGACCGCGCCGGCCGCGGCGCGGACCTCGACGACCTCGCCGGCGATCGCCCGCTGCAGGTCGATGTGGTGGCTGGCGCGCTCGAAGATCTGACCGCCGCCCTGGCTGCGCGCGAGAAACCAGGGCCGGCCGACGGTTGGCCCGAAGTTGCGTCCGACCATCAGCCCGATCGCCTGACCGGCGATCGTCGCGCGCAGCTGGTCGAGCAGATCGAGCGCGTGCCACTGATAGGCGGCCGCACAGATCGCGTCCGATTCGGCGTCGGCCTCCACGATCGCCAGCCCATCGGCGACGTCACGGGCGAGCGGCTTCTCGAGGTACACGTGGATCCCGCGCTTCAGCGCCGCGACCGCGGGATCGCGGTGGTGACGCGGCGGCGTGCACACCCAGAGGACGTCGAGACGCTCGCGCTCGAGCATCTCCTGCCAGCGCTCATAGGCGTGGGCGCCGCGCGCGCCGGCGACCGTCTGCGCGCGGCCGAGATCGACATCGCACACCGCCGCGAGCCGCACGTCGGCGGCCTCGTCGAGAACCGCGAGGTGGCGCTCGGCGATCCAGCCGGCGCCGATCAGCCCCGCCTCGAGCACGCGCTCGGCAGCCATCAGTACGCCATCCAGCCGCCGTCGACGAGCAGGTTGGTGCCGAGCACGTAGCGGGCGTCGTCGGAGGCGAGGAACACGGCGGCGCCGGCGACGTCGTCGGGACGTCCGAGCCGCGAGAACGGGGTGCGCTGCCACGAGTAGTCGGTGACCGTCTGCTCCGGCGAGCCGGTGACGATCTTGCCTGGCGCGACGGCGTTGACGAGCACACCATGCCGCCCATAGTCGACCGCCACCTGACGGGTGAGGTTGATCACCCCTCCCTTGCTCGTGCAGTACGCGACGTGGCCAGGCGAACCGACCATCCCGTGCTGCGAGGAGATGTTGATCACGCGGCCGCGCACCTCCGCGATCGGCTCCTGACCGAGCATCTGGGCGACCGCGCGCTTGCAGCACAAAAACACCCCGCGCAGGTTCACGGCCATGATTCCGTCCCAGTCGGATTCGGTCGTCTCCAGCAGCGGCTTGGAGCCAGGACCGGCGATCCCGGCGTTGTTGACCATCACGTCGAGGCGGCCGAAGCGGTCCACGGTCTCGGTCACCAGCCGGTCGACGTCCTCCCAGCGCGACACGTCGGCGCCGACGCGGATCGCCTCACCGCCCGCGGCCGCGATCTCGGCCTCGGTGGGCTCGCCACCCTCCCGCGGCGCCTGGCGGACGTCGGACACGACCACGCGCGCGCCCTCGTGCGCGAACCTGATCGCGATCGCGCGGCCCAGCCCCGACGCCGCGCCCGTGACGATCGCGACCCGGCCCCGCAGCCGTCCGGAGCTCGCTTCGGTCTCGCTCATCTTGCACCTCCGTTGACGGCCAACAGCTCGGTGAGCCGGGCGGTTTGAAGTCCTAGCGCGGCCGCGGTCGCCCGGCCCGGCAGATGGTCGAGCGAGTACCAGCCCGCGTAGCGTGCCCGCTGCAACCGCGCGATCACCTCGGGCCAATGGACACGGCCTCCATCCAACGGCGCATACCGCCAGTGCCACGTCTCGCCGGCGCGGGTCCAGCGGATGTTCTTGACGTGCACGTGGGCGAGATGCCTGCCGAGCAGCGCGACCGCAAGCCCAGGCCCGAGCTCTCCCTCGATCACCATGTTCCCGGGGTCGTAGAGCACGCCGGCCAGCTTCGCGGGCTGGTGCGCGACGAGCGCCATCGCGAGCTCGGGACTCGCCGCGAGCGTGTCGGGCGAGGTCTCGACGAGCACGCGCACGCGCTCGCCGGCGGCCCGCGCCACGAGCCGGTCGAGCGCATGCCGGTGGCGCCGCTGCTGTGCGACGACGCCGCCGCGATGCGGCTCGGCGAACAGCCGGATGTAGCCCGCACCCAGCGCCGTCGCCAGCCGCAGGTGCGCGGCGGTGGTCCGGATCGGCGACGTCAGCCGCACCGCCGGGTCCTGGACGGAGACGCCGACGGTCCGCACGCCCTGCGCGCGGCAGCGCTCTGCGAGCTCCGCCGCCCGGCCGAGGTCCTCGATCGCCTGGTCCGGCCCGATCCCCCATTCGACCGCGCCGAGCCCGAGCTCGGCCGCCGCCTCGAGCACGCGCTCGGCGCTCCATCCCGGCAGACACGAGCTGAACAGCGCGATCCGTCCGCGTCCGTCGCCAGTGGCGGTCGATCCTCGTCTCACATCAATCCTGCCGAATCTCAGATACCGTATATCTATTGGCCGCGAGCTGCTGTATCCTGCGCCGATGGCGAAGGTGGCGTTCGTGGCGCACTGCCTGCTCAACCAGAACGCTCGGGTCGCCGGCGGCGCCTATTGCTCCGGCGTCTACTCGCCGTTCGTCGCCGAGCTGCGCCGGCGTGGCTACCGGCTCGCGCAACTGCCGTGCCCGGAGCTCGCGTTCGCCGGTCTCAACCGCTTCTGGGCCGTCCGTGAGCAGTACGACACGATCGCGTTCCGGCGGCACTGCCGCTCGCTCGTCGCGGGCGTGGCCGGCGCGATCACCGCTCATCTGGAGCGCGGCGACGAGGTGGTGCTCGTCGGGGTCGACGGAAGCCCGACGATGGGCGTCCAGATCACGAGCTCGGACGCCGGCCGTGGCGGCCGGCCCGAGTGGGAGGACGACGCCGATCTGTCGGCGGGCCGCGGGATCCTGATCGAGGAGCTGCTCGCCGAGCTCGAGGCGCGCGGCGTCGCCGCTCCGCGTCTCACCGGCATCCGGCACGCGCCCGGCGACGCGCTGCCCGACCGGCAGCGTGAGGCCCTCGTCTCGTTCCTCGAAGCATGACCGACATCGACCTGCGTGGATTTCGCGTCGCGCTCGTCGCCGACGAGCTGATCAACGACGGCGGCGCCGGCTTCGACGTCCTCGGGGCGCTCGACGAGGCTGGATGGGGCGTCGTGCTGCTGCCGCCGACCTGGTACCCGGACACGACCGCCACACCGCTGCTTGACGCGATCGCCGACCAGCTCCATGAGTACAACCGCCATGGCTACGTGCTCGCGCTCGTCGGTGAGCGCCCCGGCCTCGACGCCGCGCTCGCGCGGGCGGGCGTACCGGTCCCGCCCGCGGTGCGGGCGCACACCGCATCGGAGCTCCGGGCAAAGCTCGCGGACATCGCGTCGGCGCTGGCGCCGCGCGACGCCGCCGCCGCGCAGCGCGGCATCAGCGCTGACCCGGCACGGCCGTAGCGTCGGCCTGCGGGTCGACCGCGAGCAGCAGTTTGCCGAACTTGCCGGGCCGGCGCACCGCGTCGAGCGCCTCGACGGCGTCGTCGAGCGCGAACACCCGATCGATGATCGGCGCCACGACCGAACGCTCGAGCAGCGGCACCACCCGCTTGGCGAACGCCTGCATCAGCGCCCCCTTCTGCTCGGCGGGGCGCGTGCGCAGCGTCGTGCCCAATAGGCGGCCGCGCCTGCTCATCAGGTCGCGCAGCGCGATCGTTGCCTTGTCCCCGGGCTTGGCGGCGACGATCACGATGCGTCCCAGCCGAGCGAGCACGTCGAGGTTGCCGGCCATGTGCGGGGCCCCGACCAGCTCCAGGATCACGTCCGCGCCGCCGAGCTCACGCACCCGCGCGAACGCCTCGTCGACCGCCAGCGCCTCGACGCCGAGAGCCGCCACGCGGGGACGCACCGCGTCCGAGCGCACGCTCGCGACCACGCGGGCGCCGAGCGCGGCCCCTAGCTGCGCGGCCGCGGTCCCGACGCCGCCGCCGGCGCCGTTGATCAGCAGCGTGTCGCCGGAACCGAGCCTCGCCTGGCAGCAGAGCGCGTCGAACGCGGTCACGAACGCCTCAGGCGTGGCCGCGGCCTGCGCGTCGCCGAGCACGTCCGGGACGGCGACCACCTCGCGCTCGTGGGCGACGACGCGTTGTGCCAGCCCGCCGCCCCCGACGAGCCCGAACACCCTGTCGCCGAGCGTGTGCGCGGATACGCCATCGCCGAGTGCGACCACGGTCCCGGCCACCTCGAGCCCGGGCACGTCGGCCGGCGAGCCGGGGGGAACCGGGTGCCGGCCCTCGCGCTGGAGCACGTCGGCCGGGTTGAGTCCGGCGAACACGGGCGCGACCAGGACCTCGAAGCGCCCTGGACGCGGCGCGTCGCGGTCCTGCAGCGCGACGACCTCAGGGCCGCCGTGGCCGTTGTAGACGACGCAGCGCATCCGGGCCGGGTGCAGCGCCCGGTTCACGGTCTCCTCGGCGATCCCGCTCATGCCTTGGTCATGTACGCGCGATCGATGTACAGCTGCGGAATCGCCGTCGGATTGAGCCCGAACACCTTCTGCGTGCTGACGGTCAGCCCGTCGAGGAAGTACGGGATGACGATCGGAGTCTGAAGCAGCAACAGCTTCTCGATCTCACCCGCGATCCTGCGCTGGGCCTGCAGGTCGACGGCGGCGACATATTGCTTGGCGAGCTTGTCGTACGTCTTGTTGTTGAAGTGCGCGGCGTTCCACGCGCCCCCGGACTCCAGCGGCGGCCCGAGGAACACGTTCGGCACGCCGCGGTCTCCGTAGTCGACGAGGCTCGTCGTCCCGTCCAGCCAGTCGGATTGACCGAACGTCGACTTGCCGAAGTACTGGTCTTGCGACTCGACCTTGAGGTTGAGGTCGACGCCGATCTTGGCCGCGTAGCCCTTGATCGCCTGTGCCAGCAGCGGTATCTCCTGGTTCTGCTCGGTGTACAGCGGCGCGCTGAAACCGCGGGCGTGGCCCGCCTGCGCCATCAGCTTCTTGGCCTCGGGCAGGTTCTGGGTGCGCTGCGGGACGCTCGGGTTGCGCGACGGGAACAACGGCGCGAACGGGTTGTCGTTGCCGATCGTCCCGTAGCCGTTCAGCAGCGCCTTGAGCATCGCCGGCCGGTCCAGCGACAGCGCGACCGCGCGGCGGACGCGCGCGTCGTTGAACGGCGCCTGGTCACAGCGCATCGAAAACTCCCGATGCACCGAGGCCTTGTAGTTGAGGACCTTGAAGTCGGGGTTGTGCAGCAGCGCCTGGCCGCCGGCCGCGGCGAACTGGACGATCACGTCGACCTGCCCGCCCTGCAGCGCAACCACCTGCGGCTCGGCGCTGCCGTAGAAGCTGAACTGCGAGCCGTCGAGGTACGCCTTGCCGCCCCACCAGTGCGGGTTGCGGGTAAACGAGGCGCCGAAGTTGGCCTGATAGCTCTTGAGCGTGAACGCGCCGGTGCCGATGAACGTGTTCTGCCACTTGTCGAAGTCGGTCCCCTTGGGGACGATGATCGTGTTGTAGTTGTCCGACGACACCAGATACGGGAAGTTGCCGTTTGCGGACTCGAGGTGGAACGCGACCGTGTAGGTGTCGACCTTGACGACGCCCTCCGGTTTGAGCACGCCGCTGAACGCCGACAGCGCGTTCGCGGCGTTCTTCGGATCGGACTGCTGCTGAAGCGTCCACACGACGTCGTCGGCCGTCATCGGCTGGCCGTTTGAGAACTTGACGCCCTTGCGCAGCTTGAACGTCCACACGGTGCCGTCGCCGTTGTGACTCCAGCTGGTCGCCAGCATCGGCTGCAGCCGCAGGTGCAAGTTGGAGTCGAACACCAAGAACTCGCCGGTCTGCGTCATCATGATGTCGCCGGTGTCGTTGGTGGTGAGCGGGTTGATCCGCGCGCCGGGAGCGAGCATCGCCAGCCGCAGCGTCCCTCCCTGCGTCGGTTTGCCGCCACTGGCTGCGGTGCTGGCACTCGACCCGCCCGACGAGTTCGCGCCTCCGCAGGCGGCGACGATCGCGCCGGCCAGCGGCGCCGACATGCCGATCACGGACGCCCGCCGCAGGAACTGCCGGCGGCTGAGGCTGCCCGCGAGCAGCTCGTCGATGTGGTGGTTCTCCAGCTCGGTGCGGTCCTCGCGCAGCTCGTCGAGCGTGCGGCGTGCTGACTCCATCGTGGCTACCTCTCTGCGTCGGTCGACGGCAATACCCTCATGGCGGTTAGTATACGGAATATTACACGCGAGACTCCAGACTCCGTACGTGACGTCCCGACGCCGGGTATCATGTGGACATGAGCATTGCGCTCCCCGTCCGACCGGAAAGCCTCAGCGAGGTCGTCTACGAGACGATCCGCGACGCGATCGTCAACCGCACGATCCCGCCGGGCGCGCGCGTCACCGAGACCGGCCTCGCCAAGCAGCTGGATGTCTCGAAGACGCCGGTGCGCGAAGCGCTGCTGAAGCTCCGTGAGATCGGGTTGATCGAGCCGCACGGCGCCCGTGGCGGTCGCGTCGTTGAGCCCTCGCCGATCGCGATCCGCAATGCCTACGAGACCAGGCTCGCGCTCGAAATGTTCGCGGCCCAGACCGCCGCCCGTCGGGGCAGCGGCGCCGACAAGGCGCGGATCGAGGCGATCGCCCGCACCTGCCTGGAGCACGCCGAGGCCGGCGACCTCGACGGGTTCAAGGTCTACGACGCGGAGTTCCACGAGGCCGTCGTGCGCGCCACCGACAACCCTCGGCTCGTGAGCATGGTCGCCGACACCGTCGCGCTGGTTACGGCGCTGCGGCGCCGCGACGTGCCGCGCGCGCAGATCTCGATCGAGTGCGCCCGTGCGCATGTCGGGATCGCCGCCGCGATCACCGCCGGCGACGATGATGCCGCCGCGTCGCGAATGGCCGAGCACCTGCGCCACGTCGAGGCGTGCGTGCTCGCGAGCATGCTCGACGAGGGCGCGGACGCCCCCGTCGCTCACTGATCGGCCGCGCGCCGAACCTCGTCGAGGTGGTCCTCCATCGCCGCGCGGGCGCCCCCGGCGTCGCCTTCCGCGACCGCGTCGAGAATCCGCCGGTGAGCGGCGATGATCCGGCGCCGCCGGGCGACGCCGCCGCGGCCGAGATTCGTGCGCCGCACCTCCGCCAGCGGCGCCCCCAGCGAGTCGAGCAGCATCGAGAACAGCTCGTTGCCGGTGGTGTCGGCGATCGCGCGATGAAACGCGAGATCGGCTTGCACGCACTCCTCGACGTCCTCGATCCGGTCGCGCATCCGCCGCAGCTCGGCCTCGGCACGGGCCACGTCGTCGGCCGTGACGCGCGCGGCGGCGACACCGGCCGCGGCCACCTCGAGCGCGCGGCGGACCTCGTCGACCTTCGCGTAGTCGACGTCGGAGCTGCGCACGAGATTGCGCAGCGACTCGCCGACGGTACCGGCGTCGATCGCGAGCACCCGCACGCCGCTGCCGCCGATCGACTCGACCATTCCCTTGCCGGCCAGCGAGCGGATCGCCTCGCGGATGACCGTGCGCGAGACGTCGAACTCGCGACACAACTCGCGCTCGGGTGCCAGCGCCTCGCCCGGCGACAGCGCCCCGGACAGGATTTGCTCGGCGATCTGGTCGGCGACCATGTCGGCCAACCGCGCCGCGCGCGCGACCGGAGCCAGGGGCGCCGCCTGCGGGTTGTCACTTGGCATATGATATGCCAACATACCGCTTTGTCATGATCCGCCGATCGTATCGTCCGCTTTGAGCCTGACCGTGATTGCCGGTGGGCGGGTCGTCACGCCCGCGGGGGTGGTCGCCGGCGACGTCTTGGTCGACGGCGAGCGGATCGTCGCGGTCGCCGAGTCCGGACGGTTCGACGGCGACCGGATCGATGCGCGCGAGTGCTTCGTGCTGCCCGGCGGCGTCGACCCGCACGTGCATCTGCTCTCCGACGTACCGGCCGGCGACCAGGCGCTGCTCGGCGGTACCACGACCGCCCTGTCGTTCACGTGGCCCGAGGACGGCGAGGATCCGATCGCCGCGTTCGAGCGCGCGCGAGACGTGATGCTGCCCGACACCAGCCTCGATGTCGCGCTGCACGCGGCCCTGTGGACCCCCGAGCAGGTGACGGCCGAGCATGTGCGGCGGCTCGCGGAGCTGGGGGTCTGTGGCCTGAAGCTGTACGTCGCCTACCCGGAGCTCGGGATGATGGCGTCCGACCGCGTCGTCTACGACGTGATGCGATGGGCCACCGATCACCGGCTGCCGGTCCAGGTGCACTGCGAGAACGGAGACCTGATCGCGGCGTTGACGGCGGAGGCGCTCGCCGCCGGACGCACCGGCGTGCGCGAGTTCTTCCACACGCGCCCGGTGATCGCCGAGGAGGAGGCGGTGCACCGGATGCTGTGCCTGTCGGAGGTCGCCGGCGCCGAGCTCTATCTCGTCCACCTCTCGACCGCCGGCGCGGTCGATCACGTGCGCGCGGCTCGCCGGCGCGGCGTCCGCGTGACCGCAGAGTCGTGCACCTGGAACCTGATGCTCGACGACTCGGTGATCGCGGCCGACGATCCGACGCCGTATATGGCAGCGCCGCCGCCGCGACCCCGTGAGCACGTCGAGGCGGTCTGGCGCGCAGTCGCCGACGGCACAGTTTCGAGCCTAGGCTCCGACCACCATGAGCGCACCTACGCGCCGCCCGCTGCGGCCGACTTCACCGGCATCGGGTACAGCATCCGCGGGCTCCGGGTGAGGCTGCCGATGCTGCTCGCCGAGGGGCTGCGCCGCGGGATCGCGATCGAGCGGATGTCAGATCTGCTGGCCGCCGGTCCCGCGCGCGCGTTCGGCATCGCCTCCAAGGGACGGCTCGCGCCGGGCGCCGACGCCGACGTGGTCGTCTGGGATCCATCGGCCAACTGGGCGATCGGCGACGATTACCCGGCTTGGCGTGGGACGACCGTCGCCGGTGCCGTGCGAACGGTGCTGCGCCGCGGCGAGGTGGTCGTGCGCGACGGTGAGCTGCTGCAGTCACGCACCCCCGGCAGGCATCTGCCGCGGGCGACCCCCGGTGCCGAACCCGCGGCGATCGCCGTGGCCTGACCGTCAGCTGCGCAGTGCGGAGGCGATCCGCTCGATCGCCTGGTCGATCGTGCCGTCGTCGACGTCCAGGTGGGTGACCGCGCGCATCACGGTCGGCTCGAGCGTGCCCGATAGCAGCACGCCGTGCTCGCGCAGCCGCCCGAGCGCCGCCGCCGGATCCGGGCCGACGTCGATCATCACGAAGTTCGTCTCGACGGCGTCGACGCGGACCGCGACGCCGTGGTCGGCCAGGCCCTCGGCGAGGCGGCGCGCGCGGGCGTGGTCATCGGCGAGCCGCTGCACGTTGTGGCGCAGCGCGTACAGACCGGCAGCGGCGACGACTCCCGCCTGCCGCAGCGCCCCGCCGAACCGGTGCTTGTGCAACCGCGCGCGCTCGATCAACTCGTGCGAGCCCGCCAGCGCGGCCCCCATCGGCGCCCCCAGCCCCTTCGAGAAGCAGACGCAGACAGTGTCGAACTGCCGGGCGGCCTCGGCCGCGGGGCGTCCGCGCGCGATCGCTGCGTTGAACAGCCGCGCGCCGTCGAGGTGCAACGACAGGCCGGCGTCACGCGCGACCGCGACCACGGGCTCGAGCTCCGACATCCGCCAGTAGCGCCCGCCGGACGCGTTGTGCGTGTCCTCGAGCGACAGCACCGTCGTCTTCGGCGTGTGAAAGCGGCCCCAGTCGCGCAGCTTGGCGCGTACCTGATCGGCCGTGAAGCGGCCCGAGGGGGCGACGATCGGCCGTTGCGCCAGCCCCGAGTGCACGGCGACGCCGCCCTGCTCGGCGCAGAACACGTGCGCGCCCTCCTCGGCGAGGATCTCCTCGCCCGGGTTGCTGAGCGTCCGGATCGCGATCTGGTTTCCCATCGTCGCGGTCGGCAGGTACAGCGCGTCCTCGTGGCCCAGCAGCTCGGCGACGAGTTGCTCGAGCTCGCGCACGGTGGGGTCCTCGCGCCGCTGCTCGTCGCCGAGCGGAGCGGCGACCATCGCCTCGAGCATCGCGGCCGACGGCCGCGTCGCGGTGTCGGACCGCAGGTCGATCATTGGGGTTCTGCGGGATAGCGCTCCAGCCACCAGCGGGCGATGTCGACGCGTCGCATGAACGCCACCCCCGGCGTGCGCTGGGCGACCGCGATGAACTCCCGCAGCGCCGCCGCGCGCGCTGCTTGGCCGCTCCACCGTGCGTGCACGGCGACCGTCATCATCGACGCGCGCTGCTCGTCGACGAGCTGCGCAAGCCCCATCGTCAGCGTGTCAAGGAAGTCACGCGGGCTCGCGAACCCGGGTGACATCAGGAACCGGCTGTCGTTGTAGGTCTTGGAGTACGGGACCACGAGCCAGGCCTTGTCGCCGGAACGGTCGTAGTAGGGGAGGTCGTCGGCGCACACATCGGAGTCGTAGATGAAGCCACCGGCCTCCTGCAGGAGCTCGCGCGTGTTCTCCGTCGGCCACGACCTGCAGTTCCACCCCGCCGGCCGTTGGCCGAGCGTGCGCTCGTAGGACTCGATCGCACGGCGCAGGTGCTCGCGCTCCTCGTCGCGGGTCTGATGCCACGCCTCGACCCACCGCCAACCGTGTCCCATCACGTCGTGGTCGTGCTCGCGCATCCACTCGCAGACTTCGGGGTTGAGCTCCAGGGCGACGGCGGACCCCGACACGGTGACCGGCACCTCGGCCTCGTCGTAGATCCGCGCCAGCCGCCACACGCCGGCGCGGCTGCCGTAGTCGTAGTGACCCTCGGTGCCTGGATCGCGGTGCGGCGCCTGCACACCGGTGTCGGCGTACTCGCCCCAGCCATCGTTGCGGTCGTCGCCCCAGCGGACCGAGTACTCCGACCCCTCTTCGTAGACGAGCACGAGGTTGATCACGACGGTGGCGTCGCCGGGCCACTGGAACGCCGGCGGTCGGCGACCGTAACCGACGAGGTCTCGCTGCCGGACGGCGGCTGGGATCAGATCATTGTGTTGCATCTCTTACCTGCATTCACATTCGTATTTGGACAGGGGTAGCCGTCTCTCTGTGCCAAGTGACACTCCGATGACACAGGGAGCGCGGGTGTCGAGTCGTCTCGTATAGTGGCGAGTTATGACAGTGTCACTCACTCCCTCCACGCAGCCGACGATCGACGACGAGCGGTTCGCCGCGGACGTTCGTGCGCTGAACGAGATCGGCTGGACCGCTGCCGGTGGGATGCAGCGCACCTCGTTCTCGGCCGCCCACACGGAGGCTCGACGGTGGATGTTTGCCCGCGCCCGCGACGCGGGTCTCGAGACCCGCGTCGACGCCGCCGGCAATCACAGCGTGCTGCTGCCGTCGCCCGACGCCGACGCGCCGACGGTGATGATGGGATCGCACCTGGACTCCGTCCCCCACGGCGGTCGCTTCGACGGTGCCCTCGGCGTGCTGTCGGCGCTCGAGGTCGTGCGCACCGTCAAGGACGCGGGCCTGGAGCTCCCGGTGACGCTCGAGGCGGTCGATCTGACAGACGAGGAGGGCACGTTCGTCGGCACGCTCGGCAGCTGGGCGATCGCCGGCCGGCTCACGGCCGAGATGCTGCAGACCCCGCGCTCCGGACGGGAGGCGATGCTCGACGCGCTGCGCCGCCAGGGGCTGACCGAGGAGGGCCTGCTGTCGGGGGCGCGCCGCGACCCGGCCACGATCGCAGCGTTCCTCGAGCTGCACATCGAGCAGGGCCCGGTGCTCGAGCGCGCCGGGGCGCAGATCGGAATCGTCACCGGGATCCGCGGCAACGCGTCGTTCCAGGTCACGTTTCGCGGCGCCGCCCGCCATGCCGGCACGACGCCGATCGAGGACCGCCGCGACGCGGGCCTCGGCGCCGCCGAGCTGATCCTCGGGGTGCGGGAGCTGATCACGCGGCAGTTCCCGGGATGCGTCGCCAACGTCGGCGACGTGCGTCTGCATCCCGGAGCGTTCAACGTCGTCCCCGAGTTGGCGCGCGTCAAGCTCGAGGTCCGCTCGCTGGACGACGACGAGCTCGCTGCGCTCTCGGCAGCCGCGCGGCAGCTCGCCGCTTCGATCGCCGAGCGATGGAATCTCGGGCTCGAGATCGACGCCGTCGGACGCTGGGCGCCCTCGCCGACGTACGAGCGCGCGCGCCGGGCGATCGCCGCCTCGGCGCAGCGCCTCGGGCTGCATGCGATCGAGATGCCGTCCGGCGCCGGCCACGACGCGCAGGTGATGGCTCAGATCACGACCGCAGGCATGGTGTTCGTCCCATCCCGTGACGGGATCAGCCACCACCCCGACGAGGACACCGACCTGCGCGACTGCATCAACGGCGCCAACGTGCTGCTCGGCGCCGCGCTCGAGCTTGCCTCCGAGAGCTGACACTCGGCGCATCTAGCGCAAGACGGCCTGCATCGCCGCCAGCAGCGCGTCGTTCTCGGAGCGGGTGCCGATGCTGATCCGCACGATCGGGTCAAACGGCCGCACGACGACGCCCTCGCCCAGCAGCGCCTCGGCGAGCGCGTCGCCGCCGCCCGGGTACCCGGAGGCATCGACCGAGACGAAGTTGCACTTCGAGTCCCAGACCGTGTAGCCGAGCTCGCGCAGCTTCGCGGTCAGGCGCTCGCGCTCGGCGATGATCCGGGACACCTGGTAGGCGTGGTACTCGCGATCCTGCAGCGCCGCCAGCCCCGCCCGCAGCGCCGCCGAGGAGACCGCGCTGCCCGGGACCAGGAAGCGGTCGACGTAGTCGACCAGCTCCGGGCTCGAGACGCCGTAGCCGACCCGCAGGCCGGCGAGGCAGTAGGCCTTCGAGAACGTACGGGTGATCATCACGTGGGGATAGCCGGCCGCGAGCGCCATCAGGTCGACGTCGGGGTCGAAGTCGCTGTAGGCGGCGTCGATCAGCAGCGGCACGCCGAGCTCGGCGACGCGCCGGATCTCCTCGGGCGCCATCGCGTTGCCACCCGGGTTGTGCGGGGTGCACAGCACGATCAGCTTCGTCGCCGGCGTGACGGCCACGACGATCCCGTCGACGTCGTAGCGCATCGACGTCTCCTCGCGCAGCAGCGGGATCGCGGCGACCTTCGCCTCGAGCGCCTGTAGCCGCCTCCGGCACACCGGCCACAGCGGATCCGGGAGCACCACCTCGTCGCCGGCACGGACGAAGGTGCGCAGCGTCGCGTCGATCACCTCGGTCGAGCCGGCGGTGACGAGCACCTGGTCGGCGCCGACGCCATGATGCTCGGCGAGCGCCAGCCGCAGGGGCGGGATCGGCGGCGGCGACAGATTGGCGTCCTCGTAGCAGTCGATCAGCGCCTGGCGCACCCGCGGCGACGGCGGCTCCGTGTTCTCGTTGGACGCGAGCCGGATCAGCCCGGGCCCGTCCGACTTCGACAGGTGCTTGAGGTACTCCGCGTTCGACGGCATCGAGCGCGCGACGGGCACAAGGAACTCCTCAAAGCTGGAGGACGTGCCGCCCGGACGTTGGGTGACGCTGGACATCTGCCTCGCTTCCCTGTGGCAGCCGTTTGGTATATGGCATGCTATCAGACCAATCTGCGCCGGAGCGCGTGGCTCGCCCCGCAGTGGAGAGCGACGCGCGCGAGCGCGCGTATGTGGGAAGCGAGCACGGCATGGCCGTACATATCTCCCACCTGCGCCTCAAATCGGTCTGAGCCGTCGTGGCCGTCGGCGCGGGCAGGCAGCCCGCGCCCATCGGGTCCAGAGCGGTGCGCCCGGCTCCTCGCTGCCCGCCAACGACCGGCCCCCGGCCCTTCCGCTTCACTGCCCGGCCACGGCAGTCGGCGTCCCTTCCTTCGGCCGAAGCCGGCAACGCCCAGCGAGCCCGAACGATGGCGTGAACGCGACAACTATTCACGCCCAAGCGCCACCATTGCGCGCGCAACCAGATCCCGTGGGGGATCGCCACCCACTACGGGTGAGTACTCCCCGAGCCGACGAGCATCCCGCGGGTGGCGCGACGCTACGACGCGATCGTCGCCCGCGCGGCGACCGTGCGCGGGCGCGAGCGCATCAGCAGCCCGATCGCGATCACACTCGCCGGGACGATCACCGCGAGGTAGCCGACGCGGGCGCCGCCGTGCTGTTCGAGCAGGCCGGCGAGCAGCGGCATCAGCACCTGTGAGCCGGCCCAGGCGCCGTTGACGACGCCGAACACGGAGCCGTCGGAGGAGCCGCCGACGGTGCCGGCGTTGGCGGCGGAGTTCGACGAGGCCAGCGAGTAGGAGACGGTGCTGACGGCCGCGCGGGGCATCGAGGCCACCATCAGCGTTGCGATCAGCGCCGTCGCCGAGCCGGTGAGCAGTGCCGGAACGAGCACGAGCGCCATCCCGACGGTCGCCAGCGCGTTGAAGCGCAGCGTATGCACGCGCGTGCCGAGACGGACGACCGCAAGACTGACCACGATGTAGGAGACCGCCGCCAGCGAGAACGCCAGCCCGATCCGTCCCGTCGAGAGGCCGTCGTGGTGCAGGCCGCCCGAGATCAGCAGCTGGGTGACGCTCGAGACCGCGCCTGAGACGACGAGCGCGCCGGTCGCGGCGACGACGCCCGGGCGGCGGAGCGCCAGCCACAGCTCGCGCAGCCGGCTCGCGCCGTGGCCGCCGTAGGGCACCGGCTCGCCGTAGCCGTACGCGGACGCGATCTCGGCCGCCTCCGAGTACCCGACCGCGCGCGCCAGCTCGGCCGCCTCCGCGTTCCCGAGCGCCCGCGCGAGCTCCGCCGTCTCGTCCTCCGTCGCGGCGGGTGCGCCAGTGGTTGGGACTGCACGCCCGATTGGGCCACGGCGCGCGCCGGCGCCACCGAGCGTCAGCGGCACCATCACGAACGCGCCGACGACGGCGACCAGCAGGAACGGCA
>DASUHF010000104.1:0-118416 GCA_036273655.1 Solirubrobacteraceae bacterium
GGCGTCGGGATGTTGTTCATGTCGCACTCGCCACGGTGGCTGGGCATGCAGGGCCGCTGGGAGGACGCGGCCAAGGTGCTCGAGCGCGTCGAGCCCGAGCGCAAGGACGAGGCGCTGCAGGACATCCGCCGCAACGTCGAGGAGAGCGAGAAGACGTCGTGGCGCGAGCTGCTGGCACCGGGCATGCGCGGCGCGTTGATCGCCGGCGTCGGGCTGGCGATCTTCCAGCAGTTCGTCGGCCCCAACACCGTGCTGTTCTACACGCCGACGATCTTCGGCTATGCCGGCGTCTCCGGCAACCCGCTGATCCCGACGATCTACGTCGGCATCGTCCTGTTCGTGTTCGTGTTCCCGACGATCGCATTCGTCGACGTCGTCGGGCGCAAGTTCCTCTTCTACCTGGGCTTGATCGGGATGGGCTCGATGCTCGTGCTGCTCGGGATCGCGTTCCAGAGCGGCGCGAGCAGTTGGGGGGTCGGCGTCGTGATCATCCTGCTCGTGTACGTGGCGTGCTATTCGCTGTCGATCTCGCCGCTGTTCTGGCTGATGAGCGCCGAGGTGTTCCCCAACCGGCTGCGCGGAATCGGCGCCAGCGCGAGCACCGTCGCCAACTGGTCGGCGAACCTGCTGGTGACTGTCACGTTCCTGTCGATGATCAGCGCGATCGGCAAGTCCTGGACGTTCTGGGTGTACGCGATCATGGCCGCCCTGGCGATCGTGTTCGTGGCGCTGTTCGTGCCCGAGACCAAGGGCCGCCCGCTCGAGCAGATCGACGGCTACTGGCGCCACGGCCGGCGCTGGCCAGAGCCAGGGTCCGAGTCGGTGTCCGACGCGCAGCCCGAGCGCGGGCCGGCCGACGCCGGGGCGACGCGTCCGCGCACCGCCGGACGCCGCACCGCCCGGCGAGGCTCGGACGCGCGACGGCAGGCCGACGCCACGCGCTCTCATTCGCCGCGACGGCGATGAGCCCCGACGCGCTCGTGATCTTCGGCATCACGGGCGATCTTGCCCGGCAGATGACGTTCCGCGCGCCTGTCCTACGTCAGCGGGGATTTCTCGGAGAGCTCGACATACGAGCGGGTGGGCAGGGAGCTGGGCGAGTTCGCGAACGCGATGCTCGAGCCGGTGTGGAACGGCCACCACCTCGCGTGCGTGCAGATCACGATGGCCGAGGAGTTCGGACTCGAGGACCACGGGGCAGGTTCTATGACCCGGTCGGGCAGCTGCGAGACGACGTCGTCAACCATCTGATGCGCGGCCGGCGGCTCGCGGGCCGTGGCTGTCCGGAGGCGACTGCGGCGTCGCGTGAGCCGACGATCGGCGGGGCTGCTCGGGCGCGATCAACGCCAGCCCGCTGTCAGATCGTCGCGGTCTGCTCCAGCGACGCCTGCATCGCCTCTGCGAACAGGCCGCGAATCTTCGCCGCCGCCGCCCGCTCCTGCGCGAGGATCTCATACGCGATCGCGGCCGTCGCGTCGTCGTCGGCCCTGCTCGCGACGCGCCTGAGCATTTCGTAGGCGGCGATCTCGAGATGCTCGAAGGCGTAGGCGAACCCCGCCAGCTTGGCCGGCGTGTCCTGCTGGCTTGCCAGGAACACGCCAAGGTTCAGGGCGCCGAGCCGCAGCGCGGCGTCCTTGAGCGTCGACGGGCTTGCGTCGCGCGCGCCGAGTCGCGCCTCGACCAGCTCGGCATGGTGACGCGTCTCCTCGAGGTGCTCCTCGAACGCGGTTGACAGGTGCTCCGCCTCGGCCATCTTCGGCGCGCTCTTCAGCAGGCGTTCGGCCTGGGCCTCGATCGCGTGGACGTCGGCCAGATACGTGGACAGCTGCTTTGAGATGTCGTCGGGCTCGAGCTCGCGCAACCCGGCCTCGACCGCCCTGTCGAACCCGCCGGCCAGCCGCTGCGCCATCGCGTCCTCCTCGGCGGCGATCATCCGCGCGGTCTCCACGGTGCCGTCGTCACCCGCGCGCTCGGCCACCAGCTCGAGCAGCTCGTAGGCGGCCAGCTCCATGTGCTCGTAGGAGAACGCATGCGCGGTGAGCTTCACCGGCGTGTCGGGCTGGAACTTGGCGAACAGCGCCATGCCCACACCCGTCACCTTGGCGCTGATGTCCTTGTGAGGCACCCCGGTCGAGAACCCGCGCGCCAACAGGCGATCCTCGACATACAGGCGATGACGCTCGGTCTCCTTGACGTGCTCGGAGAACGCCTCGGCGAGCTCCGGATCGCCTGCGATCTTGGGCGCGCGCTTGACCTGCTCGAGCGCCTGAAGCTCGATCGCGTGCGCGTCCATCAGGTACATGTTCAGTTGCTCGTCGATGTTGGCTGCCATGGGTGTCGCCTCCTTTGCAGGGTCGGCTACCCACGGCCGGCCGTCCGTACCCAAATACGGCCGCTGCGCGGCACTGTTAGCCAGCGAACCAGGATCGCGAGGGCGGCCGGCACCGGGTATCGGCACTGGTAACAGCAACACCCACAGGAGGTGTGACATCTATGAGTACACAAGGGCAACCCGGTGCCCACGCGACGGCGACCCCGCCGCGCGCGGCCACCAACGGCGCACCCGCTGAGCTGGCCGCTTGGCAGGACCACACGCGGGTCTTCCTGCAGCCGATCGCGGCGCCGTCGATTCTCGGATTGTTCGGATTCTCGGCGGCGACGTTCATCGTCACCGCGTACCTCGTCGGGTGGTACGGCACGGCCTCGTCGCCGCTGCTGATCTTCCCGTTCGCGGTCGCGGCCGGCGGGATCTTCCAGGGGATCGCGGCGATCTGGTCCTACCGCGCCCGCGATGGCCTCGCCACCGCAGTGCATGGCATCTGGGCGGCGTTCTGGCTGGGCTGGGGGTTCCTGCAGTTCATGATCGCGCTGAAGCTGATCCCGGCCCCGGCACGGGGCGCGGCGATCCCGGAGCTGGGCTACTGGTTCTACATGCTTGCGGCGATCACGGGCGCGGCGATGTTCGCATCGCTGGCGGAGAACCTGAGCCTGACGCTGGTGCTGCTGCCGCTGTCGGTCGGCTCCGCGTTCCTCGGCATCTTCTACACGGTCGGCGGATCGTTCTGGATCCACCTCGGCGGTTACGTGACGATGCTGTCGGCGTGCACCGCGTTCTACGCGGCGTTCGCGATGATGATGACGGACGCGACGGGCCGAACGATCCTGCCGGTCGGCATGTTGCGAAAGAACGCCAACATTCCGGGTCGGCGGCCGCACTATCCGATCCAGTTCGAGCTCGGCGAGCCCGGGGTCAAGCACGGTCAGTGACGGTCGGGCGAGCGGGCGCGCTTCGGTCCAGAGGGCCGGGGCGCGGCCCACTCGGCCATGTCGGCGCACAGAAGCTTGGACGGATTCCTTCGGGGGCGAAGGGGACGTCCAAGCTTTTTCGCGCGCTACCGCGTGAGCACGTGCGCGGCCCCGTGCAGCCCGCAGCCGCGCAGCTTGCGGGCGCCCGCGGCGGCGATCTCGGCGACCGTCTCGCCCTGGTAGATCCACGACGGGTTGCGCGCGGCGACGCGCCGGAGCTTGTGGGCGCTCTGTGCCGCCTTGGCGTCGAGCGCCGCCAACCCGGGGCCATGCTCGCCACCGAACTCGGTCAGCTGGAACGCCTGCCCGCACGCGAACGCGATCCCGCCGGTGGCGCTGTTGAGCTTCTGCGCCTGACGGAGCGGTGCCTGCGGCGGCATCGCGCCGCAGCCGGCGGCGACGAGCGCAAGCGCCAGCGCGGCGGCGAGTCGGCGCGCGCGCGCGGTCGGCTTGCTACCGAACGTACGCATACGCGCCGAAATTGCGGAACCAGCGACGATCGGCGGACCGGCGCGCGCGGTCATCGCAGCAGCACCAGCGACGCGCCGCCGAACACCGCGGCGCCGGCCGTCCACCAGGCGATGTAGTCGCCGATGTGCCCGCTGTGCAGCCGCCGCAGGCCGCCGAGCGCCCGCAGCGCCGCCGCGATCAGCGGCTCCGGCACGCGGCGGCGCAGCGGTGGCCCGAACAGCGTCAGCGCCGCGATCGCGACCGCCCCGAGGACCGCGCCCGCGGCGTACACGTAGTCGTAGTCCTCGACGTGCTTGGACTCGACCGCGGCGTAGTGCGGCGGCCCGGAGCGCAGCACCCAATGGACGTACGCGGCGTGATCGCCGAGGTGGGCGGCGGCCTTCTCGACCGCCGGCACTGCGCCCGGGATCAGGCCGCCGACAACCGCCGCCACCAGCAACACCGCGGGCACGATCACCATCAGTGGCGGCGTGTGGCTGCGGCTCTCGGTCTCCTCGTCCTCCTCCTCGCTCGCCGCGTGCTCCTGCTCTGGCACGTCCTCGCGCTCGGTTGCGCCCCAGCCGCAGAACACGCGGCCGCCGACGCGCAGCACCGCGCCACCGGTCGCCACCGACGAGAACACGAACACGGCCGGCAACCACGGGTAGTCGCCCTCGAGCGCCGCGCCGTCGAGCAGCGACTTGCCGAAGAACGTGCTCAACCCCGGCATCGCCGCCAACAGCAGCCCGCCGACGGCGAACAGCACCCCGACCAGCCGCATCCCGCGACCGCGGCCGTGCAGGTCGAACTCGTCGACCGTGCCGAAGCGATGCAGCAGCACCCCGACGAGCATGAACAACCCCGCCTTCGTGAAGCCGTGACCGACGACGTACGTCGCGACCGCACCGAGGCCGCCGGCGCTCAGCAGCCCGACGCCGCACAGGAACATGCCCATGTGACTGACCGTTGAGAACGCCAACAGCCGCTTGACGTGACGCTGTGTGAAGCACATGATCCCGCCCCACAGCGCGGTGACCGTGCCGAACGCGATCAGGATCGCCTGCAGCGTGTGCGCGTGCGGACCCAGCGGCCCGGCGAAGATCGTCCAGTACAGGCGAGCGACGGCATACAGCCCGAGCTCGACCATCACCCCGGAGAACAGGACGCAGACCGGCGTCGGCGCGACCGCGTGGGCGTCGGCCAGCCAGAAGTGCACGGGCACCGCCGCCGCCTTGGTCAGAAAGCCGATGAACAGCAGCGTCATCGCGACCAGCACGAGCGGATCGGCCTGATGGCCGTCGAGCGCGTGGCCGATCTGAGCCATGTTCAGCGCGCCGGTGCGGGCGTACAGCAGCGCGATCCCGACGAAGATCGCATACGCGCCGATGCTGTTGGAGATCGCGAAGTTGATCGCGCCCTGGATCGGGCCGCGCTCCTCGTTGCGGTGTGCGGTCAGCGCGTACGCGACCGCGCCCATCAGTTCGAAGAACACCGCCAGATCGAAGATGTCGCCGGTCAGCGAGAAGCCGGCCATCGCCGCCAGGAACACGAGCATCAGCGCCTGGTACAGGCCCCCTGCGGCCTCGAAGTACCGCCACGAGTACAGCAGCGCGGCGGTCACGAGCACCGCCGCGAACGCCGCCAGTCCGGCGCCGAGCGGGTCGACGTCGAGTGCGATCCCGATCGTCACCAGATGGCCCGGGCGCCAGCCGCCCATCCAGTATGCGAACGGGTGGTGCGCGCTGCGCACGACGAGGATCACGCACAGCGTGACGACCGCGACCCCCGTCGCGGTCGCGAGCAGGTCGACGACGATCCGCGGCGACCACCGCCGCACGACCACGAGCAGCGGCGCGACGAGCATCGGCACGGCCATCGGCAGCGCTGCGATGTGCATCAGACGCTCAGTCGCGGACGGCGCGCAGCTCGTTGGGGTCGAGGCTGCCGAAGCGCTTGTGGGCCTGCACCGCGAGCGCCAGCAGCAGGCCGGTGACGGTCGCCTCGATCACGATGTCGGTCAGCACCATCACCTGCACGGTCGGGTCCACCGCGGTGCTGACCTGCGGGATGTCGGCGAAGATCGGCGCCTGCCCGCCGGTGCGGTAGCCGACGCCGAGCAGCAGCACGTACGTCGCCGATTGCACGACGGTCAGCGACAGGATCGCGCACACGAGGTTGCGGGTCGAGACGATCCCGTACAGGCCCACGACGAACAGCCAGGCGGCGACCGCGAACGGCAAAAAGCTCATCAGTCCTGCCGCGCCCGGACGACGATCGCCTGGTCGAGGAACTCGCTCCAGGCGACCAGGAAGGCGCCCGCGACCTCGACGCCGACGGCGACGCTCGCGATGTCCATCTGACCCGCGGACAGCAGATGGCCGGGAATGCCGAACGGGAGGAAGTTCTTGAGGAAAACGCCGGTGAACACGAGCCCTCCGATCCCGACCAGCACGTACCCGGCGGCGCCGGCCGCGTCGCCGAGCTCGACGATCGAGTGCGGCGCGATCGCGCGCATCCGCAGGTAGCGGCCCGCGAGGAACACCGCGAGCGGACCGGTCGCAAGGATCACCCCGCCCTGAAAGCCGCCGCCGGGCGTCAGCTGACCATGGACGACGATGTAGGCGCCGACCGCCAGCAGGATCGCGACGAGCGCCAGCCCGAACACCTGCAGCGCCTCGCTGGCGCCGGCGAACGTGTGCTCGTCGGCCTCGTGGGGCTCCAAGCGCTCGTGCTCGCCGCGCAGCTCGCGCAGGATCAGCGCGATCCCGAGCACCGAGCCGAACAGGATGAACTCCTCGCCGAGCGTGTCGAACGCACGGATGTCGAAGTTCAGCGCGGTCACGAGATCAGTCGCGTGCCGGGCCGTGACCCCGATCCCGTTGATCACACGGCCGTACACGCCGTGGTAGTCGCCGAACGCCGGCAGCCCGCGCATGCCGATCACGAGCACCGCTGACAGGCCGGCGGCGGCGACCGCGAACAGGCTCAGCCGCACACGCCGATTCACCGCTGCTCCTCCTCGGCCTGCTGCTCGCGCTCGAGCCGCTGCTCACGCACCTTGCGCAGCGCCAGCAGGATCATCACCGGCAGCCCGACGCTCGACACCACTATCTCCGACAGGGCGACGTCCGGGGCCTGGAAGACGAAGAACAGCATCGTCAAGGCCATCCCGTAGACGGCGAGCACGAGCGTCTGGCGCAGCGGATCGGCGGACAGCGCGACCGCGCCCCCAGCCACCGCCACGCCCGCCAGCGCCGCGACCTGCAGCACGATCATGCGCGCGGATTCTCCTCGGTCATGCGCGCGGTGTCTCCTCGGCGTCGTCGAGTCGCTTGCGCCAATCGCCGTGCTCGCGGATCAGCAGGCTGCGCGTCGTGCTCTGAACGAGCACCGGGCCGGCGGCGACGAGGATCACGCCGACGAGCAGCGCCTTGTCGCCGATCAGCGAGAACGATTCGCGCACGACGATCGCGACCGCCACGAGCAGCGCGCCGAACCCGGCGAGGCCGACGTAGTGCAGGCGGTCATAGACGTCGCGCATCGCGCACAGTCCGGCCACCGCCACGAGCTCGAGGCCCGCACCGCAACACAGCAGCACGATCGCCACCGGCCAGCGCCAGCTCACAGCTGCCGCTCCATCATCCGCGCGAACGTCAGCGACCCGATCGTGCCCATGACCGCGAACACGACCGCCAGGTCGATGAACGGCTGACGATGAAACCCCTGCGACAGCAGCATCAGAATTGTCGTCAACAGCACCGATCCGACCTCGACCGCCGCCAGCCCGTGCGCCGGACCGGCGAGGACCGCCACCAGCGCGCAGGCGATCAGCGCAAAGCCAAGCGCGGCCGCCGCGATCTCCCAGGCGTTCATGGCCGCCTCCGAGCGCACGGGACGTGGCGCTCGCCGGTCATCGCGCTCCGATCCCGAGCACGTCGATCGTCTCCGCGCCACCGCCCTGGCGCAGCTGGTGCACGAGCATCAGTTGCCGCTCGTCATCGACGCCGATCACGATCGTGTTCGGCGCAAACGAGCCCATCGATTCCGCCAGCGCGCGCCGCCCGCGCCGCCCCGACTCGGGCTCGCCGCCGGCTTCAAACGACGTCGCGCGAAACGCGCCGACGCTCGCGCGCGGTGCCAGCAGCTGCCTGACGGCCACGAGGCTGACCGCGAAGACATCGGAGGGCACCTGCAGCAACGCGCGATGCGTGGTCAACGCCCACCGTGCCCGTGCGCGCTGAGCGGTCTCCTCCCGCGCCCGCGCCAGCTCGAACCCGGAGGCGGCGACGACCGCCGCCCCGGCACCGACGATCAGCTCGGGCAGGGACGTGATGTCGATCAGCAGCAGATACAGGGCGCCGGCCCCGATCCAGCCCAGCGTCCAGCCCACGGTGCGCCGACGCCAGCGGGCCACGGACGAGGAGGAGGACATGCCGTCAGTGTTCGGGGCCGAACCGCGGCCTCCTTGTCGCGAGCATGAGACGCTTCACAGGCGCCAGACACGGGTACCACCAGGTCATGATCGCCAGCGGCGATATCGCGCATTCACCGCTTCGCGCGCGCTATCTCACCGACGGTGCGCACCTGTACCGCAACCTCGGCCGCCTCGACGGATCGCAGGAGCTGATCGGGCTCGAGGACTGCATGTCGCTCGAGGTGCTGCTCGTCGGTCGTGACGAACTGCTTGACGGCCGAGTGCAGGTCGTCGATGCGGGTCCGGCCCACGAACATGCGCTTGGCGACGGCGAGGCAGAGTATCCTGAACGCAAGCGGTTGCGAGATCTTTGAGAGGTCGCGGGCTGTGTCGATGAGCCGGTGCCGGTGGGCGAGGTCGCGAACGCGGCGTCGGTCAACAGCTCCGCCGATCAACAGAGCCTTGGGAGACACCGTGGCGGGACCACCGCGCAGGCCAACCTCATCGACGGACGCCGGCGACGACGCGCCGGATGTCGCCTTCGACTCGAAGGTGGCGGCCCATCATTCGGCCGGCACGATCCGTCTGCTCGACCATCTTCCGGATCTGGCCGCGGACATCGACGACGATGAGGCCGACGCGGCTCGACGCGCGCTGCGGCTGCCGGCGATCGCGCTCTCGGCCGGGCGCTGCGAGATGCGGATCTGCGAAGCCGATCCTCGCGTGGCGGGGAGCCCATTCGGCCTGATCGTGATCGACGGCCTGCTGGTTCGCGAGGTCACGTTGGCCGGCCGGACCTCGACAAGCCTGTACGGGCCGGGAGAGGTGCTCGACCCGCGCCCGGATCCAGGCAGCCCGTTGATGACGGCCGCCACCGTCAGCTGTCCCGACGAGGCGGTCGTCGCGATCCTCGATGATCGGGTCGTGGCGGCGGTGCGCCGTTGGCCGCAGATGGTCACGCGCCTGTTCACGCACACGCTGCACCAGCTCGAGCGTTCGGACATCAGAAGCGCGGTCGGCAAGCTCGAACGCGTCGAGGATCGGCTGCTGGCGTTCTTCTGGCTGTTGGCCGAGCGGTTCGGACGGCGCGGCCCGGTCGGGGTCACGATTGCCACGCCACTCACCCACGAGGCGATCGGCCAGCTCATCGGCGCCCGCCGGTCGACGGTCAGCCTCGGCTTGCACGCCCTCTACGACCAGGGGTTGCTGGCGCGCCTGGACGACGGCAGCTGGCTGCTGGCGCCGGAGTCGCTGCAACGCGTCTCCGGCGACGGTTCGGGCGAGAGCTGCGGCGAGACTTCAGGCGGCGCCTCGGCGTCCGGCGACACGAGCGACGATCCCGGCGACGCTTCGAGCGGCGGCTCCCGCGACCCGAGCAACGCGGATCCGGACACGGACGAGCGGCCGGTGGCACCGGTCTGACCGGACCCGATAGCCCGCCATATATCTGTTGGCAGGCACGTTCTCACTGGAGCGTTGCGAACCTCACGACAGCGTCGCGGCGAGCACGCCGGCGTTCGCGGGCGCGTAGGCGTTCCAATCGTTGTTGAAGTACGCATAGACGTCGCGACGCGAGCGCCACTGCGCGATCCGCCGCGCCCACGTCGCAAGCTCTGAGCGCGAGTAGTTGCCGTTGCGCCCGCGCGCGCCGTAGTGAAAGCGCACGTACCACCAGTCGGCGGTCGCAGTGTGGGGCTGAAACGGCCGCTGCGGGTGATCGGCGACGGTCAGCGCCACGCCACGGTCGGCGAGGCGCTCGAGCACCGCGGCCGCAAACCAGCTCGGATGCCGGAACTCGATCGTGTGGCGGCCGGCGGGCAGCGCGTCCAGCCAATGGGCCAGCCGCTCGTCGTCGCGATGGAACGTCTCTGGCAGCTGCCACAGGACCGGGCCGAGCTTGCCGGCCTCGACCATCGGCGCAAGCGGCGCGTAGAAGCGCTCGATCCCCTGGCCAAGGTCGGTGAGCCGCTTGACGTGGGTCAGGAAGCGACTGGCCTTGACCGCGAACTCGAATCGGGCAGGTGTTGCGCGCACCCAGCCCTCGACCGCATGGCGGCTGGCGAGCCGGTAGAACGTCGCGTTCACCTCGACGGTGTCGAATCGCTCGGCGTACGCCTCCAGCCAGCGGCGCTTCGGCAGCCCCGGCGGATACAGGTCGCCGCGCCAGTCGTCGTAGTTCCACCCCGAGCAGCCGATGCGTACTGCCGTCATCCCAGGGTAATGACTGCCCGTGATGAGCGAGGACTACCCATCGGCCCCCGTCCCGGAGCGCCCGAGCCTGCGCGCGCTGCGTGACGCGGCGCCCTCATGCCGGGCCTGCGACCTGTGGGAGCCCGCCACGCAGGTGGTGGTCGGCGAGGGGCCCGCGCGGGCGCGCGTGGTGCTCGTCGGCGAGCAGCCTGGCGACCGCGAGGATCTCGCCGGTCGTCCGTTCGTCGGACCGGCCGGCCGCATCCTCGACGAGGGTCTCGAGCGCGCCGGGATCGCGCGCGACGACGTGTTCGTGACCAACGTCGTCAAGCACTTTCGCTACCGGCAGCGAGGCAAGCGCCGGATCCACCAGACGCCCGACCGCTGGCAGGTCAACGCCTGCCTGCCATGGCTGCACGCCGAGCTGACCGTGGTCTCGCCGCAGGCGCTCGTGTGCCTGGGCGCGACCGCGGCGCAGGCGCTGCTCGGCTCCTCGATCCGGATCGGTCGAGACCGCGGCACGACGATCGACTCCGAGCTCGCCGAGCACGTGACCGTGACCACGCATCCGTCGGCGATCCTGCGCGTGCGCGAGCCGCCGGACCGCGACGCCGCGATGGAGGCGTTCGTCGACGACCTGCGGCTCGTCGAGTCGTGGCTGGCGGCGGCGTGATGCGCGGCCGGCGCCGAGCGCGCCGCGCGCTCGGCGTCGTGTTGCGCGACGTTGCGACGGGTAGCGCAAATGAGACCGCAAACGAGTGAAGGAGACACGAACATGACCGGCGATCTGAACGACAAGAAGGTCGCGTTCCTGTTCACCGAGGGGGTCGAGCAGGTCGAGCTGACCGAGCCGCTGCGCGCGATCCGCGATGCCGGCGCCGACACCACGCTCGTCTCGCTGCAGTCCGGTGAGGTGCAGATGTTCAACCACCTCGACAAGGCCGACACGATCGACGCTGAGATGGGAGCCGACGAGGCCGACGCCGGATCGTTCGATGCGCTCGTGCTGCCGGGTGGCGTCGCCAACCCGGACGCGCTGCGCACCGACGCGAACGCGGTCCGGTTCGTGCGCGGGTTCTTCGAGCAGCACAAGCCGGTCGGGGTGATCTGTCACGGGCCGTGGACGCTGGTCGAGGCCGACGTCGTCCGCGGCCGCACGCTGACGTCGTGGCCGAGCCTTCAGACCGACCTGCGCAACGCCGGCGCCGAGTGGGTCGACGAACAGGTCCATGTCGACAGCGGCCTCGTCTCGAGCCGCAAGCCCGACGACCTCGACGCGTTCATCGCGAAGGTGATCGAGGAGATCGGCGAGGGCAAGCACGAGGGCCAGATCGCAAGCGGCGAGGAGGCGCACGCGCTGCCCGGCAGCGCGGCGCTCGAGTAGGCCGCGACCGCGCAGGCGATTTAAGCGTGGGGGCTTGAGCGGGCGGGCGCCGCCGTCGCGGCGCCCGCCGCTCACTTGCGCCTGTCGACGGCCCGCTGCAGCTGCGCCTTGTTCATCTTCGAGCGGCCGTCGATGTTGAGCTTGCGCGCCTCCTGGTAGAGCTGATCGCGGGTGCGACCCTTGGCGCGATTGGTGCCCGAGCGCTGCCCGCCCCGCCGCGAGGAGGACATGTCCTTCGTCGACGTGCGCGACTTCGTGCGTGACTCGCCGGCGCGCGCCCGGTCCTTGTTGACGGTCCGCGCGGCGATCTCCTCGGCGCGGCTCTCGCTGCGCCCCTGCTTGCGTTCGCTCTCCTTGATGTGCTCGTACTCGCGGGCGCGCTTGGTGCCCGGCTTCACGCCCCGTGGTGGCATCTGACGTCCTTTCCTTCGCAGTTCTCGTCGACGGCGACGGTGTTTACCCCGGATCCGGCGCGCAAACCGGTGCAAGTGAGAAACGAGTACGGCATGGACGTACATATCTCTCAGATGCCGGCCGGTGTTTGGGTCGACGTCGCCTGGGGCAGCGGGGTCGAGATGAACGGCCCGTCCGCGAAACGGAGCGGTTGATGCGAATCGGCTACTTCCTGTCCTGCGAAGAGTGGGACCCACGCGCGCTCGTGCGCCAGGCCGCGCGTGCCCAGCAGGCGGGCTTCGACGGGTTGTGGATCTCGGATCACTACCACCCGTGGAACGACGAACAGGGCCACAGCCCGTTCGTGTGGACGACGATCGGCGCGATCGCGCAGGCGGCGCCCGAGATGTCGATCACGACCGCGGTCACGTGCCCGACGATCCGCATCCACCCGGCCGTGATCGCGCAGGCGGCCGCGACCTCGGCGGTGCTGCTGGACGGCAGGTTCCGCCTCGGCGTCGGCAGCGGCGAGGCGCTCAACGAGCACATCCTCGGCGGTTCGTGGCCGAGCGCCGACGTCCGGCTGGAGATGCTCGAGGAGGCCGTCGAGGTGATCAGGCTGCTGTGGCGTGGCGGCATGCAGAGCCACCGTGGTCGCCATTACACCGTCGAGGACGCGCGGATCTACGACCTGCCCGAGCAGCCCACCGAGATCGTCGTCTCCGGCTTCGGCCCCAAGTCGATCGCGCTCGCGGCGCGGATCGGGGACGGCTACGCGACCGTCGGGCCCGACGCCGACGCGGTCGCGAGCTTTCGCTCACAGGGCGGCGACGGCAAGCTCGTCCAGGGTGGAATCAAAGTCTGCTGGGGCGAGGACGAGCGCTCGGCGCTCGAGCACGTCACGCGCCTGTGGCCCAACGAGGCGCTCCCCGGTGAGCTCGCGCAGATTCTACCGACGCCGCGGCACTTCGAGCAGGCCGCCGAGCTGGTGACGCCACAGATGCTCGCCGACGCGGTTCCGTGCGGCCCCGACTCCGAGCGACACGTGGAGGCGCTGCGCGCTTACGCCGACGCCGGCTTCGACGAGCTCTATGTCAACCAGATCGGCCCCGACCAGGACGCGTTCTTCGACGCCTACGCCGAGCACGTGCTGCCGCAGCTGCGCTGACGGTCGGCGCGATGCAGCGAATGAGCTCCTCGAGATATGGCAGCGCCCCGAACATGCCGATCGACGCCACGACCGCGCGGCGGGTCCACGGGCCGAGCGGCCGGCGCTTTGGCTCGATCGCAAACCGGGGCCGATCGGCGGTCCACGGCAGCCACGCGCGCGCCTGATCCCAGTGCAGCGTCAACACGACGGCTGCCGCCATCGCCGGCGCCTGCTCGAGCAACCCGTGCACGTGCTGCTCGGTCGTAGTCACCTCGCGTTGCGATTCGGCGTAGGCGACGTCCCAGATCGCTGTCGCCTGGTGCAGCGCAAGCGCCGCCAAACACCACCGCGATCACCCCGGAATCGATTTCGGCAAACAGGCCCAACATCGTCGGAAACCCCGGGCTCGGTCATCATCGCGGCGTGGATCACCGCCTCCTTCGTACCCGCGGTGTGCTCGATGTCGCTGCGGCGATGACCTTCCCAGTCGGCGAGCCCGCCGCCGATCCCCAGCGGCATCACGGCGCCCAGCAGCAGCCTGCGGGTGGCATCGTCCAAGCCCGCGCGGCGGCGGCGTTCGGCCAGCCACGAGCGCCCGGTCGGACGTAACCAGGCAGCGGCGATCCCCGACCGGACCTTGCTCGCCATGGGCCTCACCTCCCGCACACGGATACGCTCGAAACATCGGGCGTATCGGCTGGTATTCCAGTCCCTACCCGGGGGACGTTCGTTTCCAACCGACCGCCGTTGGTTCTCAACAAACCGCCATTGCCGCCGGGCCAATCGGGCGTACTTTGGGTCGTGCCCCCTAACTGGTTGGCGGTCGCCGCGACTTCCGCGAATGACCGCAATCGAATGACCGCAATCAGTGGACGGAAGGAAGCACGATGTCTGTGACCGTCAATCGTCGTACCACCACCGAATCAGGCAACCAGACGCGCGACGAGCTGTTCGAGCAGTTCGCGCCGATGGCGCGCAGACTCGCCGGGCGCTACCACAGCCCGCACGAGCCGCTGGAGGACCTCATCCAGGTCGCCTACGTCGGCCTGCTGGGCGCGATCGACCGCTTCGATCCCGACCGCGGCATCCAGTTCCGCTCGTTCGCGATCCCGACGATCATCGGCGAGCTCAAGCGCCATTTCCGCAATACCGGATGGGCCGCGCACGTGCCGCGCGGGGCCCAGGAGCTCGCGCTGCGCGTCGACCGCGCCGCGCACGAGATCCGCGACCGCACGGGCCGCACCCCTGGTCCGGCGGAGCTGGCCCGCTACCTGGACGTCGATCTCGACGACGTGCTCGTCGGCCTCGACGCCGGCACCGCGCACTTCTCGACCTCGCTGGACGCGCCGCCGTCCGGTTCCGGCGCCGAGGAGCCACAGCCGCTGGGAGAGATGTTCGGCTCAGACGACGACGGCTACTCGCTGGTCGACACCAAGCTGTCACTGGAGGCCGCGATCCCGCGGCTGCCCCATCTCGAGCGCGTCGCGCTGTCGCTGCGGATGCGTTACTCGCTCAAGCAGACCGAGATCGCCGAGCGGATGGGCTGCTCGCAGATGCAGGTTTCGCGGCTTCTGCGCAGCGCCGCCGCGCACGCGCGCGAGCTGACCGATCCGTCGCTTCAAAGCGCCGCGTCGGTCGACGGGTCGATGCCGGCGAGCCGCAGACGAGCGGGCTCCCAGCGCCGGCGCGCCACTCGCCGCACGGCCGCGCGCTCGCGTGCTCGCCGCGCCACGCCCGCGGCCCCGTAGGCGCTGCTGCGCTCGGTCGGCGAACGGCCGGACGTCGGCAGCTGGCTAACGGCAGCACCGAGGGGATGGAGCGGGCGTCGGCAGCTGGCTAACGGCAGCACCGAGGGGATCGAGTGGGCGTCGGCAGCTGGCGAACGGCAGCACCGCCGGGACGGTGCGGGCAGGCGCAGTGAAAAAGATCGCCATTCCGGGAGTCACAAACATGACGTGGCGGATCGTGGCGGGCGGGGGATGCGGTTAGAACCAATCCACCGCCAGCGGGGGTGAAGTGGCGGATCGCTCATAACCCCGCCCGCCCGCCGTTCGGGGCCGTCGTTGCATCGGCGTCGACCGGTTGGAGGATTGCCTCCCGCGGTCGGTGAAGGTCGCCCAACGGCCCCCGCAGCGGTGGCGCGCCGACAGCCCAGACGTTCGGGACGGCCGGCGCGTCAGATGTCGGGCGACCGCGGATCGGCGACGTCCGGCTCGTTCTCGCCGCCGCCCGGACGATCTTCGAACACGAAGATCTCGACCGTCAGGTTGGGGTCGAACAGCACCTGGCTCTGATAGGTGACGACACGCCGACCGGTCAGCCGCTCGACGATGCTCGTCAATGTCTCGGCGACCTCGTTCTCGAACTCCTGGCGGAACTCCCGGACCGTGTCACCGCGTCCCGCGTCGAGCATCGTCCGCTCGGCCTGGGTGATCATCTCGCGCATCACGACGAACAGCAGGTCGTCGACCAGGTAGGACTTGGCCGACACCGGCCCCTTGCCGTAGAGCTGCTTCATCGCCTGCACCATCTCCGTCGAGATGCGCGACAGCAGGCTGACCCCCTGCTCCATGTCCTGATCCGCCGCGGCGTCCTGCCCGTCGCCCGTCATGCGCCGGAAGATACCTGGTGAAAGGGTGCCCGGCCAGACCTGCGAGTGTCCGCGAGCGGCGGGGGGCGATCCCGGCCCGCGTCCGCGGGCAACGGCGTTTACGCCAGGTGTCGACGGGTACCGCTCGGACCGTGGCCTCGCTGGAACCTGGGGGCTCAGCACCATGGTCAACGACCTTCGGGGCCGGCGGGGTCATCGCTTGCCGCCACCCGTGGCCGCGTTCGGCCACCGCTACACTGCCGCGCCCGTGGCGAGCGATCCAACCCCTCGCGAGCGCCTGCTGGCCGCGGCGATCGAACACCTTGCACACGGCGGATCGCAGGATCTCAGCCTCCGGTCGATCGCCGCGGCGATCGGAACCAGCCACCGGATGCTCAGTTACCACTTCGGCTCACGCAGCGGGCTGCTGGCGGCGATCGTATCCGAGCTCGAACGACGCCAGCGGGCGTTCTTGGCCGAGGTGCTGCGCGACCGCCAGGCAGGCCCCGGCGAGCTGATCTGGCGAATGTGGGAGCAGCTCGCCGACGAACGGATGTGGCCGTACGAGCGGCTCTTCTTCGAGATGTCCGGGCGGGCGCTGCTGGACGCGGACCCGGGCGCGCGGCCGCTGCGCGAGCAGCTCGTCGAGCCGTGGTTGGAGGCGGTCGACGAGCTCGCGGCGCGGCTGGGACGCCCGCGCGAGCAGGCGCGGGTCGAGACGCGGCTCGGGATGGCGGTCACCCGCGGACTGCTGCTCGACCTGCTTGCGACGGGCGATCGGGCCGGCGCCGACGAGGCGATGCGGTGCTTCATCGCCGACGTCGAGCGTCGGCCCTGAGCGGCGCGCCCCGCGACGCGACGCAGGCCGTGCGACACGTCCGACCTGACGGATCTTGGCCCGCGGCGCCGCCAAGCGCGGTGAGCACCGAAGGTGACGACCGGGACTGGGACCAAACGGGACCCACCGAGACCGTGAAGCGGGCCGACCGGGCGTGCACTGGAGGCGACGGAGGCCCCCGCCCCGGCGGGCGGCGTGAAACATCGCCAAGTTAGGGCGACAGAAAGTGATCTGGCGATCGTTTGCCCCTGGGCGGCGTGGTCTTCGCCAACTTGGCTTTCGCGTCCGTTGATTGGCGAAGATTTCTGCTGCCCGCGCAGCCCGAAGCGGGGACCGGCCCCGGCCCGCGCCGGGGCGCTGACCCTCGGGTCGCACGGGGCGTCACCGAGCGGGATCCTTCCGCCGAGACCGTCGAACCTCGCGGCCGGACGGGTCCACGATCGACACCAGCGCAGCGAGATGCACCATGTGGTACACACCTACCGACGGAGGCACTCCGATGCAGTTCGAGACGACAGTTGCGATCGACGCCGACGTGCAGGACGTGTGGGCGGCGCTGATCGACGCGCAGCACTGGCCCGAATGGACCGATTCGATGCAGGAGGTGGCCTGGCTTGACGGCGGCGCCCCGAGCGTCGGCAGCCGTGCGCGCGTCAAGCAGCCGGGGATGCCGGCGCTGACGTGGACGGTGACCGGGTTCGAGCCCGGCAAGCGCTTTGACTGGCGGACGTCGAGCGTCGGCGTCACGACGGTCGGCACCCATGCGGTCGCGGCTGCCGGCGACGGCCGCAGCCGCTTGACGCTCGGTCTGCGCCAGAGCGGCCCGCTCGCCGGCCTGATCGGGATGCTGACCGGCGCGCGGACGCGACGCTACGTGCAGATGGAGGCCGATGGCCTCAAGCGCGCCGCCGAGTCCCACCGCGCGGCGACGCATACGCCGGCGACCGGCGCCGGCTGAGCACCGAGCCCCGCCACGCGGGCTCACCGCCGAAGCGTGTCAAGTTCGTCCGGAGGGTTCGGACGAACTCCCCAAGGTTCGCGCGGACGGCAGGCCGGGCCGCTACGCGACAGCGCCGTCCGCGGCCGTGCGCATCGCCGCGATGTCGAGCTTGCGCATCGCGAGCATCGCCTCCATTGCGCGGCGAGCACGCTCGGGGTCGGGGTCGGCGAACAGCTCGGCCATGCCGTCGGGGACGACCTGCCAGGAGAGGCCGAAGCGGTCCTTGCACCAGCCGCACGGGCCCTCCTCGCCGCCGTCGGTGAGCCTGGACCAGTAGTAGTCGAGCTCGTCCTGGTCCTCGCAGGTGATCAGGAACGAGACCGCCTCGTCGAACGTGAACTGCGGGCCGCCGTTGATCGCGGTGAACCGCTGGCCGGCGAGCTCGAACTCGACCGTCAGCACCATCCCCGGCTCGCGCGGGCCGGCCTCGGTGTAGTGGGTGGTGGCCACGATCTTCGAGTCGGGGAAGATCGAGACGTAGTGGGCGGCGGCCGCCTCGGCCTCGGTGTCGAACCACAGGTTGGGTGTGATCCTCTGCTTCATCGCAGCGTCCTTTCGCTCGCTGAGATCCGGTCCAGGTAAGGACCGGGGTGGCGGCGCGAACTCATCGACGCGGCCGCGTCAGATCCGGCGCAGCGCCTGGGGCCCGAGCTCGGCAACGGAGGTCAGCCCGCTGAGCCCGAGCGTCAGGTCGAACTCGGCGATGATGTTCGCGACCACGTCGTGCGCGCCCGTCTCGCCCGCGAGGGCGAGCCCATACAGGTACGGACGGCCGACCAGGACCGCATCGGCGCCGAGCGCGAGCGCCTTGAACACGTCGGCGCCCGAGCGCACGCCCGAGTCAAGCAGCAGCGTGCAGGCGCCGCCGACCGTGGGGGCGATATCGACGAGCGCGTCCAGCGACCCGATCGCGCCGTCGACCTGGCGGCCACCGTGGTTTGAGACGACGATCCCGTCGACGCCTGAGTCGATGGCGCGGCGCGCGTCGTCGGGGTGCTGGATGCCCTTCAGCACGATCGGCAACTTCGTGCGCGCGCGCAGTGTCTCGATGTCTGACCACGTCAGCGACGGCCGCGAGTAGATGTCGAGGAACGTTTGCACGGCTGCGCGCGGCTCGGCCGAACGCAGGTTGTCGAGGAAGCGACCGGGGAATCGCTTCGTGATCGAGTACAGCGCGCGCAGCACCGCCGGCGACACCCGAACGTCTGCAGCGGCGTCGGCGCCGGCGGCGATCCGCTCGCGGACGATCTCCATGAAGCGGCGATCGGCGGTGTATTGGGCGATCCCTTGCCCGCGGGCGAACGGCAACGAGCCGAGGTTGAGGTCCTGTGGCCGCCACCCGAGCATCGTCGTGTCGAGGGTCACCACGACCGCCTCGCACGAGACCGCCTCCGCGCGCGCGAGGAAGCTGTCGACGAGACCGTCGTCGGTGGACCAGTACAGCTGAAACCAGCGCGGCGCATCGCCCATCGCCGCCGCGCACGCCTCCATCGTCGCGCACGCCTGACTCGAGAACACGTACGGCACCCCGAGCCGCGCCGCCGCGCGCGCGACGGCGAGGTCGGCCTCGGCGTCGAGCAGCTCGGCCGCGCCGACCGGTCCGTAGAGCACCGGCGCCGGCAGCGTGCGCCCGAACAGCTCTACCGCGATGTCGCGTCGCGACACGTCGCGCAGCATCCGCGGCACGATTTTCCAGCGCTGGAACGCCTCGCGGTTGGCGCGCATCGTCGCGCCCTCGCCGGCGCCGCCCGCGGCATACGCCCATCCGAGCTTGCGTGCGCGCCGTCGTGCCGCGCGCTCGAGCGACTCAAAATCGGTCGGCACCGCCGGCCGGCGCCCCCGGACGCCGGCGCGGTAGATCGTGTCCTGGCGGGCGCGGCCAGGCCCGCGGCTGCTCGGCGGTGTCGGCATCAGCGAGCGGGAGCCTATTGCCCCGCCCCCGCGAATCAGCCCGCCGACCCCGTCGCAAGCAAATAGCGGTCGATGTCGGCGTCCAACGCGCGCTCGCTCTCATACGGCCCCAGGTGGCGGGCGACAACCCGCCCCTGCGGGTCGATGAACAGCGTCGTCGGCAGCCCCGCGAGCACGCCGAGCGAGCCGAGGTTCTCCGAGCCGGCCGTATAGCTCGGATAACTCGTCGGATGGGCGCGCAGGAACGCGGCCGCCGGCGCAATCCCGTCCTCGCTGTCCACCCCGACGAACGCCACCCGCCGCCCGTAGCGGATCGCAGCCGAAGAAAGCAGCGGCGCCTCGGCGCTGCAGTCGGTGCACCACGACGCCCACGCGTTGAGCAACACCGGATAGCCGCGCAGCGCCCCCAGCCGGGCCCTCAGCGCGTCCACGGAGCCGAGGAGACGGCCGCCTTGATGGTGCAGCGCGGCAAGCGCCGCGGGCGAGCCGCGCAGCCGCCGCGCCGCCGCGCCGCCGCCGCGCGCCGCGGCCGCCGCGGGCCGCGAAACGCCACCGAGGCGGCCACCAAGCAGGCGCCGCAGGTCGGCGTACAGCTCGCCGGCGGTCCACGGCAGCTCGGGATGTCGAAGGTTTTGCCGACCGCGGGCGTCGAGCAGGCTCCGCAGCGCGCTCGAGAGCCGTCCGTGCACGTCGGGCATGCCGGTGTCGGCGACGCGCTCACGACCGTCGGGGCCGACGATGAAGACGCCGTCGGTGTGCTCGACGTCGAACGTCTCGGGGCGGTGCGTCAACCAGTCGACGGCGGGCGGCCTGTCCTGTGCAACGCGCCGGTAGTCGACCCCGAAGAAGCGCCACAGCCGGTGGACCGCGGCAGGCGTCCCGGTCACCATCGCGAGGTCAGCCCCGGTCAGTCGCCGGTAGGCGCGCAGGCGATACGGGGTGTCGCGCCACGGGTCGACGGTCGCCTCGACGATCGCCACGCGGTGGCCGAGCCCCGCGCGGCGCAACCGCGCTCGTAGCTGCATCAGCGCTCCGGTCGTCATCGGACAGACCTCGCTGCACAGCGTCATCGACGGCACCAGCACGATCCATTTGCCGCGCCAGTGCGCAAGCGACACGTGGCGCCCAGATGCGTCGACGAGCCGCACCCTCGGCACCCGCGGCGGGTTGGGCAGCGCGGTGCCCGTGGCCAGCGGCGGCCGCGGGTCGTGGGGCGCGACGCGCGCGTCGGGGGCCGCGGTCGAAAACACGGTCGACAACACGGCCGCCACCGCGAGCAACACGGCGATCGCCACCGCCGATCCGGCCAGTGCCCGGCGCGCGCCGACGCGCACGCGATCGCTGCCCCCGTCGGGTCCGGCGTCGCTGGCCATGCGCTGCGGCCGCTACCCCGTCGCCACCGGGTCAAACCGTGAACGTTGCAATCCAACCGTCCGCCGGGGCCGCCGGTCAGCGGGATGACCTGGATTTTGGAACCGCCGCTGTGATGGATCAAGCTGCGGCCGACCCCGCACATGACCGGCCCCACCCGCACACAGCTCCCGCCTTCCGGGCGCGACCGTCGTCGCGCGCGCCGAACGACGCGGCGGCTGCGTGCGTGCGGACTGCTCGCGGCCGCCCTCACGCTCGCCGGATGCAGCCGCCAGTCGATCCTCACCACCCATTCGCGGCCGGCGCACAACATCGCGGTGTTGTGGTGGTGGATGCTCGCCGCGGCCGTCATCGTGTTCCTCGGGGCGATCGTGCTGCTGTTCATGTCCTACCTGCGCCGCAAGGTGCCGGGGCTGCCGTTTGTCGGCGAGCGCGAGTGGGTCGCGCAGGCGATGGTCCTGGTGTTCGGGATCGGGGTGCCGCTGGTCGCGCTCGTGGCGCTGTTCGCCGTCGCCGACATCTACCTCGTCGGCCAGACGTCGGCACCCGCCAAGCGCACGACCTCGATGACGATCAACGTCATCGGCCACCAGTGGTGGTGGGAGGTGCATTACCCCGGAACCGGGGTAGTCACCGCCAACGAGATTCACATTCCCGTCGACACCCGCATCAACCTCGTCGCCACCACCGCCGATGTCATCCACAGCTTCTGGGTCCCGTCGCTGAACCGCAAGATCGACATGATCCCCGGTCGCCGCAACCGCATCCTGCTCGAATCCAACCAGGTGGGCGTGTTCCGCGGTCAGTGCTCGCAGTTCTGCGGGTTCCAGCACGCGCACATGTCGATGCGGGTGTTCGCCCAGACCCCCGCTCGGTTCCGGGCTTGGCTGGCCGACGAGCGCAAGCCCGGAGCGACGCCGTCCGGCGCCGCGGCGCAGCGCGGACGGCAGGAGTTCATGTCGGACCAATGCGCGAGCTGCCACACGATCGCGGGCACCCCGGCCCGGGGCCTGATCGGGCCCAACCTCACGCATCTGGCGACCCGCACGTCGTTGGCCGCCGACATGATTCCCAACGACCCGTACTGGCTCAAGCGGTGGATCCGGAACCCGCAGGCGATCAAGCCGGGCGATCGGATGCCCGATCTGGGACTCCCGCGGGCGCAGATCAACGACATCGTCGCCTATCTCGACCAACTGAAATGACCGTGCCGCCCGTCTCGATGCAGGAGCCTTGCTGATGGCAACGACGATCCGCCCCGGCGCGCAGCGCTACGTCGACGAGCTCGAGATGGTGTGGGCCGAGCGCAAGGGCGTGCTCGGCTGGGTGACGACCGTCGATCACAAGCGCATCGGGATCCTCTACTTCTTCACCGCGTTGGCGCTGTTCGGCGCCGGCGGCATCGAGGCGCTGCTGATCCGTACCCAGCTGATCGGCCCCAACGGTCATGTGCTCTCGCCGCAGCTGTACGACCAGGTGTTCACGATGCACGGGATCACGATGATCTTCCTGTTCGTGATCCCGATGACCACGGGCGCATTCGGCAACTACCTGCTGCCGCTGATGATCGGGGCACGCGACATGGCGTTCCCGCGCATGAACGCACTGTCGTACTGGATCTACCTCGGCTCGGCGCTGTTCATGTACTTCGCGTTGGCGCAGGGTCACGCGCCCAACGCCGGCTGGTTTGACTACGTGCCGCTTGCCTCCAAGCAGTACGACCCTGGCAACAACATCGACTTCTACGGCTACGGGCTGATCTTCAACGGCATCTCGAGCACGATGGCGTCGATCAACATCATCGTCACGATCTTCAAGCTGCGCGCGCCCGGGATGTCGCTCAACCGGATGCCGCTGTTCTGCTACGCGTTCCTGTCGGTGGCGTTCGCACTGCTGTTCGCCTTGCCGGTGCTGAGCCTGGCGTGCGTGTTCCTCGAGCTCGACCGGCAGTTGGGCATGAACTTCTACGTCGCCGCCCACGGGGGCGACCCATTGTTATGGCAGAACCTGTTCTGGATCTTCGGCCACCCCGAGGTGTACATCATCATCCTGCCCGCGTTCGGGATCGCGACTGCGATCATCCCGACGTTCACCGAACGCAAGATGGTGTTGTTCCCGCTCGTCGCGCTCGCCGAGATCCTCGTTGCGTTCCTCGGCTTCGGCGTGTGGGTGCATCACATGTTCACCGTCGGATACTCGACGTTGACGACCGTGTACTACGCCGGAGCGAGCCTGATCATCACGATCCCGTCGGCGATCCAGCTGTTCGCCTGGATCACCACGATCCTCACCGGCACCCCCCAGTTCAAGACGCCGCTGTTATGGATCATCGGCTTCATCGTCTACTTCATCATCGGCGGTCTCTCGGGGATCACGCTGGCGGCGATCCCGTTCGACCAGCAGGTGCATGACTCCTACTACGTCATCGCCCATTTCCACATGGTGATCTTCGGCGCCGCCGTGTATCCGATCCTCGGCGGGATGTTCTTCTGGTTCCCGAAGCTGACCGGTCGGATGTATCACGAGGGCGTGGGCAAGCTCAGCTTCTGGCTGACGTTCGTCGGCACGTTCGTGCTGTTCATCCCGATGCACATCGTCGGGATCCTCGGGATGCCGCGGCGCAACTACACATATCCGCCGCACATGGGATGGGGCGTGCTGAACCTGATCGAATCGATCGGCTCCTATATCCTCGCTGGCGGCCTCGTGCTGGTCGTCGCCAACCTCGCCTACAGCTGCTTCCACGGCGAGCGCGTCGGCAACGACCCGTGGGGCGGTGACACGCTCGAATGGTCGACGACGTCGCCGCCGCCGCCGTACAACTACCCGGTCATCCCCACCGTCTCGAGCCCGTACGCGATGTGGGACACCGAGGACCGTGAGCGCGACAACCGGCGCCTGGAGCAGGCGCAGGGCCTGCTCGGCGAGGGCCACGAGACGCCGGCCACGAGCGTCCAGGACGCCGACCTCGACGAGATCCTGTCGATGCCCTCCAGCTCGCCGTGGCCGGTGCTGCTGGCGACCGCGCTCACCGGCACGTTCGCGATGCTCGTCCTTCACCACTACTGGATCGCGCTCGGCTTCATGGCGGCCGTGCTGTTGACGTTCGGTGGCTGGCATCAACACGAGAACGAGGGATGAGCGACCTCGACGCCACCCAGCAGCCGCGCGCCGTACATCCGCCGCCTCCGCCCGCGGGTCCGCGGATCGCGCGCCAGCGCGTCGCGCAGCCACACGGGTGGTGGGGAATGGTCCTGTTCCTGTGCTCCGAAGCGACGATCTTCGGCAGCCTGATCGGGACCTACTACTACCTCGACTTCCATGTCGCCCACTGGCCGCCGATCTGGATCGAGCCTCCAAAGATCACGGCGTCGGCGGCCGCGACCGGCGGCCTGATCCTCACCACGCCGATGTTGTGGGCGGCGGTCAGAGCGGCTCGCCGCGCCGCCCGCGGCCAGGCGATGGCGTGGGTCGCGTTTGCGTTCTGCGTCCAGGCGGCATACCTCGGCGTCCAAATCGTCCTGTTCACCAACGACCTGAACACTTTCACCCCCCACGGCAGCGCCTACGGATCGATCTACTTCACGCTGCTCGCCGCCCACCACGCCCACGTGCTCGTCGGGCTGATCCTCGATCTGGGGATCCTGTGGAAGCTGTGGCGCCACGGGCTCGACCGTTACTGGATGATCGGCCTGCGCGGGCTGGCCCTGTACTGGTACGTGGTCAACGCGCTCGCGGTCCTCGTCGTCGTCACCGTCCTGTCCCCGTCGTTTTAGATGAGCACCTCCACCGACACCGACACCGACACGGACACCGACACCAACGCCAGGTTCAGACCGCGCCCGTCCAACCTGCTGTTGTGGTTCGGCGTGCTCGGGGGCGGCGCGGCGTGGACCACGCAGTTCGTCGCCGGCCTGTACTTCACATGGGCGCAGTGCAACCAGCCCGACGGCCGCACGAACGTTCCGGTACGCGAGTGGCAGACTGGCCTGGCCGCAGGTGGCGTGCTGGTCGGCCTGCTCGCGTCCGCGGTGTGCCTGCGGATCTACCTGCGCACGCACAAGCTCGGCGACGTCGCCGGCGAGGAGCGCCGCGGCGACGGCCACGCGCCGCCGCTCGGCCGCGTCCACTTCCTCGCGGTCGTCGGCCTGACCGTGAACTTCCTCGTGATCGTGATCATGATCATCACCGCAATCGGGGCGCCGAACCTGGCGCTGTGTCAGCAGTCATGAGGCGCGTGGCCCCGATCGCGGGCGCCTGCGCGCTATTCGCGCTGAGCGCGATCCTCGGCGCCGCTCCGGCCGCGGCCCAGCCTCCGAGCGGGATCGTTCGTCCGACGACCGAGCCGCCCAAGCCAACCCTTGAGCTCGGCGCGCAGCTGTTCGCCGGCAACTGCGCGAGCTGTCACGGGATCGCCGGGTCGGGCATCACCAAGCCACGGCCGGGCGCCGGGAACCTGACCGGCGAGGGGCCGCCGCTGCGCGGCGTCGGCGCGCTCGCGCCCGACTTCTATCTGCGCAGCGGCTACATGCCGCTCGGCAACCCCTACGAGCAGCCGGAGGCCAACCGCGTGCTGCTCACCGACAAGGAGATCCGTTCGCTCGTCTCCTACGTCGCCTCGCTCGGTGCCGGGCCCGGGATCCCGCACCCGAAGCCGTCGCACGGCGACATCTCCGAGGGGCAGGAGCTGTTCACGTCGACCTGCGCCGGCTGCCACCAGCTCGAGGGCCGCGGCGGCTTCGTCACCGGGGCGCGGGTGCCGCCATTGCAGAACCTGCCCGCGAAGCGGATCGCCGAGGCGGTTCGCATCGGGCCGTACCTGATGCCGAAGTTCTCCAAGAGCCAGATCTCCGACTCCCAGCTGAACTCGATCATCCGCTACGTGCAGAGCACGAACGCTCCCGACAACCGCGGCGGCTGGTCGATCGGCAACCTCGGCCCGATCCCCGAGGGGCTCGTCGTGTGGTGGATCGCGATCCCGCTGATCCTGTTTTTCTGCCTGCTGGTCGCACGAAGGAGGCGCAGTCAATGAAGCTGGGTCACTGGATCGTCGCCGCGCTCGCGTTCCTGTTCGGACGGCGGCAGAAACACAACGCCGAGGAGGTCGCCGAGGAGTTGGCCGATGACGGCGGGCGCGGGCCCGAAGACCGCGACCCGGAGACCGGCAGGCTGGTGCCCCCCGGCAGTCCCGACCGCGCGGCCGAGAACGTCGTGCTGCTGCTGCTCGTGCTTGCGATGCTCGCGGGGGCCGGGTTCATCGTCGTCTACGCGATGTACAAGGCGCCGGTGCTCCCCAACGAGCTGCTCGGGATCTGCATGGGAGTGGCGCTCGTGTCGATCGGGGCGGCGCTGACGATCGTCGGCAAGCGGCTCGTCGTCACCGAGGAGCTCGAGGAGGACTATCCGACGGCCGACCCCGAGGAGCAGGCCAAGATCGTCGAGACCGTGCGCGACAGCGGCAGCCGCTTCACCCGCAAGCGCCTGCTGCTGACCGCGGGCGCCGGCGCCGGCGGCGCGCTCGGGCTCGCCGCGCTCACGCCGGTGCTGTCGCTCGGCCCGATCTGGGACACCGCGCCGCTCGAGCGCACGCCGTGGTACCGCGGCCGCCGAATCGTCGACGACAAGGGGCGTCCGATCGCGGCCGCCGACATCGAGCAGAAGACGTTCTACGACGGGTTTGCGGAGGGGTGGAGTAAGGAGGACCTCTCCTCGCTGCTGATCATCATCCGGCTGGACCCGTCCGAGCTGCACCTCCCCGCCGGTCGCAGCGGTTGGGCGCCGCGCGGGATCCTCGCCTACTCGAAGATCTGCACCCACGCCGGCTGCGCGATCGAGCTGTACCGCAAGCCGACGTTCCCGACCGTCGAGCCCGAGCCGGCGTTCGTCTGCCCCTGCCACTACTCGACCTTCAACCCCGCCGACGGCGCCCAGGTGATCTTCGGACCGGCGGGCCGGCCGCTGCCGCAGCTGCCGGTGATGATCGACGGCGCCGGCAACCTGCGCAGCGCCGGCAACTTCTCGGCGCGAGTCGGACCCAGCTGGTGGGGAGTGAGGTTCCGCCCGAGCACGGAGCACGAATGATCGCCGCCTCAGACATTCGTGATGAGGTAAGCCGATGGCCGTGAGAGACCCGCTCGCCGACCCGGTCCGCTTCATCGACGAGCGGACCGCGGCCGCGCCGCTGCTGCGCAAGTCGTTGCGCTACCTGTTCCCCGACCACTGGTCGTTCCTGCTCGGGGAGGTCGCGCTCTACTGCTTCGTGGTGCTGATCGCGACCGGCACCTACCTCGCGCTGTTCTACGACCCGAGCAACGCCCACACCGTCTACCACGGGGCATACGCGCCGCTCGACGGACGCCCGATGAGCGGCGCCTACTACTCGGTGCTGAACCTGTCGCTGAGCACCCAGGCCGGTTTGCTGATGCGCCAGACCCACCACTGGGCCGCCGACGTGTTCATCGCCGCGATGGTCGTGCACCTGATGCGCGTGTTCTTCACCGGCGCGTTTCGCAAGCCGCGCGAGCTGACGTGGCTGATCGGCTTGGGGCTGCTCACGATCAGCCTGCTGGAGGGCTACCTCGGCTACTCGCTGATCGACGACCTGCTGTCGGGGATCGGCCTCGCGATCGGCTACGGCGTCGGCCTCTCGATCCCGATCATCGGCGGGCCGGTGATCCAGGGGATCTTCGGGGCGCCGTTCCCGGGCAAGACCGAGTTCTTCTCACGCATGTACATCATGCACGTGTTCATACTTCCGGCGCTGCTGGCGACGCTGATCGCCGTTCACCTGGCGCTGATCGCCTTGCGCCATCACACCCAGTTCAAGGAGTCCAAGCGCACGACCCAGAAGCGGATCGTCGGCGCGCCGATGTTCCCCGCTCAAATGCCACGGTCGCTCGGGCTGATGTTCCTCGTCGCGGGCCTGCTGTTTTTGCTGGGCGGCCTCGTGCAGATCAACCCGATCTGGCAGTGGGGCCCGTTCGAGCCGTGGCTGTCGGAGAACGGGGCCCAGCCCGACTGGTACCTGGGGTGGTTGATCGGGGCGCTGCGGCTGATGCCGAGCTTCGACGTGACTGTCGGCAACTACACGCTTATTCCCAACCCGTTCTGGGGCGGCGTCGTGTTCCCGGGGTTCGTGTTCACCCTGTTGGGGGCGTTTCCGTGGATCGAGCGCAAGCTCAGCGGTGACCGGCGCGTGCACAACCTCGCCGACCGCCCGCGCGACGCGCCCAATCGGACCGCGTTCGGCGTGATGCTGCTCAGCTGGGTGTTCTTGATCTTCATGTTCGGCGCCGCCGACCGCATCCTCGTGTTGTGGGGGCTGAGCTACAACATCCAGCTGAACCTGTTCCGGGTCGGCATCTGGCTCGTCCCCGGGATCCTGTTCTTTGTCACTCGGCGATGGTGCATGGCGCTACAGGCCGCCGACCGGCTCGAGCACACACGAGAACAGGCCGAGGAGCGGATGCGAGAACGCATGCGGGCACCGGCCACACGGTCGTGAGTCGCTGATGCTCGCGCACTGGTCGTTTACGCCCTTGCAGGTCGTCCCGGTGCTGGTGATCGCGCTGGCGTACTGGCGCCGCACGCGGCGGCTGGCGGACACGGGGGAGCCCGTCGCATGGGCGCGGCGAGCGAGCTTCTACGCGGGGATGCTCGTCGGCCTGGCGTCGCTCGTGTCGCCGATCGACTGGCTGGGCGAAAACCGCCTCGAATGGGTGCACATGAGCCAGCACCTGATGCTCGGCGACCTCGCCCCGCTGCTGGTCGTGCTCGGCCTCACCGAGCCGGTGCTGGCGCCGCTTCAGACGATCGGCGTGCTGCGGCGCGCGCGTGTGCTCGTGCACCCGTTCGTCGCCCTGCCGCTGTGGATCGTCAACCTGTACTTCTGGCATCTGCCGGTGATCTACCAGGCGGCGCTCGCCCACACCGGCGTGCACGCGCTCCAGCACTTCTGCCTGGCGATCGCGGGCGGGCTGATGTGGGCCGCGGTCGTCGAGCCGCTGCCCGGCCCGCAGTGGTTCGGCAACGGCCACAAGGCGCTCTACACGCTCGTCGTGCGGGCCGCCGGCATGGCATTGGCGACGCTGTTCATCTGGGACGGCCAGGTCATCTACCCGCACTACGTGCCGCTCGAACGGGTCGCGGGGATCGCGCCGCTCACCGACCAGCGGATCGCCGGGCTGACGATGTTCATCGAGGGCGGGATCGTCACCCTGGTCGTGATCGCCGTGCTGTTGTTGCGCTTCGCGCAGGAGATGGAGGCTCGCCAACGGCTGCTGGAGCGCGAGCTCTACACCCGCACGGCCACCGGCAGCGCGTCGCCGTACCGCCGCCGGACGTGACGAGGCAGCGTCGTGCCACGGATTCCAAATAAGTTTAACTGATAATCTCGAGCTGGTCGAGTCCATGTGCAGACACGTCCAATCAGGACCGGGCCGGCGCTGACCGAGATGGCCGCCGAGCGCACCGAGGTCGCGATCGTCGGGGCGGGACCCGCCGGGCTCGTGCTCGGCCGGCTCCTGCACCGCCACGGGATCGAGACCGTGATTCTCGAGGCGCGCGACCGCGACTACGTCGAGGGGCGGATCCGCGCGGGGGTGCTGGAGCAGGGGACCGTCGACGTACTGCACGAGACCGGCGTCTGCGGCCGGCTGGACCGTGAGGGCCTCGTCCACGACGGGATCTACTTCAACGTCGACGGCGACCGCCAACACATCCCGATGGCGACCCTGACCGGGTCCGCCGTCACGATCTACGGCCAGACCGAGGTCGTCTCCGATCTGATCGAGGCGCGAATCGACGACGGGGCGCCGCTGCGCTTCGAGTCCCGCGCGACCGGCTTCGACGACCTCAACGGCGACGCGCCGGTCGTTCGATACATCGATGCCGACGGGCGCGAGCGTCGGCTGCAAGCGAGGTTCGTGGCCGGCTGCGACGGCTTTCACGGCGTCTGCCGCGCAGCTGTGCCCGAGCATGCGCTGCAGACGTGGACACGTGAGTATCCGTTCGCGTGGCTCGGGATCCTCGCCGACGTCGCACCGTCCACAGATGAGCTGATCTACGCCCATCACGAGAGCGGGTTCGCACTGCACAGCATGCGCTCGCCGCAGGTCAGCCGGCTGTATCTGCAGGTCGCCCCCGACGAGCCGCTCGAGCGCTGGCCCGAGGATCGGATCTGGGAGGAGCTGGCAGTCAGGCTCGGAACCACGGGCTGGACGCTGCGGTCGGGGCCGATCGTGGAACGGTCGGTGACGCCGATGCGCAGCTTCGTCGCCGCCCCGATGCGACACGGATCGCTGCTGCTCGCCGGCGACGCCGCGCACATCGTTCCGCCGACCGGCGCCAAGGGCCTGAACCTCGCCGTCGCCGACGTCGCGGTGCTCGCGCCGGCGCTCGTCGATTGCCTGCGTGGGCGGGACCCCGGCGCGCTGCTTCGATACTCGGACCGCTGCCTGGAGCGCGTGTGGCGGGCGCAGCACTTCTCCTGGTGGATGACGACAATGCTGCATGTCGACCCCGAGATGAGCCCGTACGACCGCCAGCTGCAGCGCTCCCAGCTGCGGTACGTGATGTCGTCGCGCGCCGCCCAGACTTCGCTTGCCGAGAACTACGTCGGCCTACCGTTACGCACATGAGAGATGAGGAGATGACCGAGCCTCGCCCGTTGTACTCGCCCCTGTCGGACACGCCCGAGGCGTACGTGCGCGAGCCGCCCGGCGTGCACCCGCCGCTCGATTACCCGCCGTACAAGTCGACGGCGCTGCGCCATCCCAGGCAGCCGCTGGTGTATCTGCCGCACACGATCACCGAGGTCACCGGGCCGGCGTTGCATGCGGCGCTGGACATGTCGGAGGTGGACGCGGATCTGACGGCCCAGCACGACGACGATCCGATCGGCGAGCGGATCGTCGTGTTCGGCCGCGTGCTCGACACCGAGGGCAAGCCGCTGTCAGACACGCTGGTCGAGATCTGGCAGGCCAACGCGGCCGGTCGCTACCGCCACCGATGGGACAACTGGCCGGCGCCGTTGGATCCGAACTTCTCGGGGGCGGGGCGGTGCGTGACCGACTCCGCGGGCCGCTATCGGTTCGTGACGATCAAGCCGGGGCCGTACCCGTGGGGTAACCATCACAACGCGTGGCGGCCGGCGCACATCCACTTCTCGCTGCTCGGTCGCGCGTTCGCGCAGCGACTCGTGACGCAGATGTACTTCCCCGGCGACCCGTTCTTCACGTATGACCCGATCTTCAACTCGGTCGCCGACGCGCGTGCCCGCGAGCGGATGATCGCGCGCTTTCAGATCCACGATACGGTCCCCAACTGGGCGCCGGCATACGAGTGGAACATCTATCTGCGCGGGCCAGCCGCGACCGTGTTTGAGGAGGCGTGGTGACCTTCGAGCTGACCCCCTCGCAGACGGTCGGGCCGTACTTCGCGATCGGGCTGCCGTGGGACGCCGGCCCACACGCGGTCGCTCCCGGGACGCCTGGGGCGATCACGATCGCCGGCGTCGTGTACGACGGCGCCGGCGAGCCGGTGCCCGACCATCTGCTGGAGTTCTGGCAGCCCGACACCGACGGCCGCTTCGCCGATCTGCATGGACATGGCGGCGGCTCTGAGCTGGCGGGGTTTCGCGGCTTTGCCCGCTGCGGCGCCGAGGTCGGCGACGGCAGCTTTGAGCTGGTGACCGTCAAGCCCGGGCCGGTGCCGGCACCGGCGAGCGTCGGTGGCGGCCAGCAGGCACCGCACATCGACGTGTCGGTGTTCGCGCGCGGGATGCTGCATCGCTGCGTGACACGCATCTACTTCGCCGACGAATCCGACGCCAACGCGCACGACCTGGTGCTGTCCCACGTCCCGGCGGAGCGCCGCGCGACGTTGCTGGCCCAAGCCGACGGCGGCGACGCCTACCGGTTCGACATCCGGCTGCAGGGCGCCGGCGAAACCGTGTTCTTTTCGATCTGAACTCAGCCGATGCTCGACTCGATCTACGGCCACACCCCGATCGCCGAGCTGGTGAGCGAGCGGGCGTGGGTGCAGGCGATGCTCGACGTCGAGGCCGCGCTCGCGTCGGCGCTCGCGTCCATGGACGAGGTGCCGGCCGCGTCGGCGGCGCGGATCGCCGCGGCCTGCGACGCCGGCCGCTACGACCTCGGCGCGCTCGCGCGCGAGACGGCGCGGCACGCGAGCCCGGTGGTCGGACTCGTCGCCGCGGTGCGCGAGCAGCTCCCCGCCCATGAACGAACGTTCGTTCATATAGGCGCGACCAGCCAGGACATCGTCGACACGGCGCTGATGCTGATCGCCAAGCGCGCCCTGACGCCGCTATTGGCGACGTGCGGGGACGCGGCGGAGCGGCTGTTCGAGCTCGCCCACGCCCACCGGCAGACGCCGATGATCGCGCGGACCCTGCTGCAGCAGGCGCTGCCGATCACGTTCGGGCTGCGAGCAGCGACATGGCTTGACGGGATCGACGCGGCCCGTGCGCGGCTGCGCGACGTGCGCGAGCACGGGCTGGCGGTGCAGATGGGCGGCCCGGTCGGCGGTCGCGACCCCGAGGTCGCCCGGCGCGTCGCCGACGCGCTCGGACTCGTCGATCCGGTTATCGGTTGGGGCGCGACGCGTGTGCGCACGGCGCAGCTGGCGAGCGCGCTCGGGGTGCTCGCGGGCGTGCTCGGCAAACTCGCGCGCGACGTCACGCTCCTCGCGGCGGACGAGGTCGGCGAGCTGTCGGAGGGGGGCGACGACGGGGGCGGGCGCTCAAGCGCGATGGCGCACAAGCACAACCCGGTCGCGGCGGTCTCGACGCTGGCGTGCACGCGCCGCGTCCCCGGCCTGGTCGCGACCATGCTGTGGGCGATGGAGGCCGAGCACGAGCGTGCCGCCGGCGCCTGGCAGGCCGAGTGGGGCACGCTCGCGGAGCTGTTGACGCTGACCGGCTCGGCGGCGAGCTGGACCGGCGAGCTGGTCGCCGGCCTGCGCGTGCACCCCGAGCGGATGGCCGCCAACCTACGCGCGTCGGCGACCGGCGATCAGCCGCCGCCGGCCGGGATCGACAAGCTGATCGACCGCGTGCTGACGGCCCATCTGTCGGCGGTGCAGCCCGGCGGCTTTTCGACCGTGCGCCCGGGTCAGGCCCACGGCGCGCGGGGCCGGGATCCGGCCCCGGACGCGCGCATGCGAGGGCAGCGCGGATGAGCGCGGCGGCCGTCAAGCTCCATCACGCGGTCGACGGGCCCGCTGGCGGACGGGTGCTGCTGCTCGGCGGCTCGCTGGGCACGACGTTGGCGATGTGGGAGCCGCAGGTGGCGGCCCTGTCGGCGGTGGTGAGGGTCGTGCGCTTCGACCATCGCGGCCACGGCGGCTCGCCGGTTCCCGCCGGGCCGTACGCGATCGACGACCTCGGCCGTGACGTGCTGGCGCTGATGGACGATCTCGGGCTGCAGCGCGCGTGCTACTGCGGGCTGTCGCTGGGCGGGATGGTCGGCCAGTGGCTGGCGATCAGCGCCCCGGAGCGGATCGAGCGCGTGATCCTGATGTGCACCGGCGCGTACCTGCCGCCGCCGCAGCAGTGGCTTGAGCGGGCCGAGGCGGTGCGCGCGGCCGGCAGCCCCGAGGTGCTCGCCGATGCGGTCGTGGCGCGCTGGTTCACGAAGCCGTTCGCGGCCGCCAATCCGGACGTGGTGGCGCGCCACCGGGCGATGGTCGCGGCGACCGACCCCGGCGGGTACGCGGCCTGCTGCGAGGCGATCGCGGCGATGGACCTCCGCCAGGGTTTGCCGTCGGTGCGCGTGCCGGCGCTGGTCGTCTCCGGCGCCCAGGACCCGTCGATCCCGGCCGAGCACGGCCGCGCGATCGCGCGCTCGATCCCGGGCGCACGGTTTGAGCTGCTGGACCCGGCCGCGCACGTGGCGAGCGTCGAGCGCGCCGACGCCGTCAACGAGCTGGTCGCCGGGTTCGTGGGGGTGCGCGGGTGAGCGGCGACCGTGGAGCCGGTCCGGCGGGCGGCGACGTTGGAGGCGAGCCGGTGGGCGACGACCGCTACCAGACCGGGATGCGGGTGCGCCGCGAGGTGCTCGGCGACGACCACGTCGACCGTGCGCAGGCCGGCGCGACCGAGTTCACGCGGGACTTCCAGCGCCACATCACCGAGCTCGCGTGGGGCTCGGTGTGGACCCGGCCCGGCCTTGACCGCCGCACCCGCTCGGCGATCACGCTCGCGGCGCTGACCGCGCTCGGCCGCGAGGGCGAGCTCGAGCTGCACGTCCGCGCCGCGCTGCGCAACGGCCTCAGCCCCGACGAGATCTCCGAGATCCTGATCCACACCTCGGTCTACGCGGGGCTGCCGGCCGCCAACGCCGCGTTCAGGATCGCCCAGCGCGTGATCGACGAGGAGACGGCGACAGGCTAGGCCGCCGGATCGCGGGCCGCGTGAGCTACGGGGAGTGCGCGAACTCGTTCCAGCAGGCAATATCGCGAGCTGCTGCACGAGGCAGCGCAGGTTGCTTGGTCGAAATCCTGGGGGTCCGGTTTAGGGGTAACCCCGATGCGCCGCCGCCGCCGAGCGTGGATGATCGATGAGATGGGGGATCAGATGGGCGACGAGCGCGTGGACGAGAACACCGCCGCACGGCTCCGCGAGTTGTGGGAGACGCCGGTCGGCCGTCGGTGGCTGCTGAAGGCCGGCCTCGGGTCGGCCGCGGTGGTCGGGGCGCAGCTGTATGCCGGTCCAGCGGTGGCCGCGGCGCAGCGTTTGCGCACCCGTGTCCCGGCAGGTGAGCTGCAGTTCGCACTCGGCGCGCTGCCAGGCGTGACCGACCTGACTGTCGTGGCCAACGGCGCGCGGATCCCGCTGCGCCGCCACACGAAGACATCGAGAGCCGCGCTCAGGCAACGGGGAGGCCTGTGGGGGGTCGCCGACCTCTCGGCGCTGACCCACCACGTGTCCGGCATGCAGCTGCCTCAGCACCAGGCGCTGCTGGTGTCGGTCCACGGTCGGCGCGGATCGGAGGACGTCGTCGTGTCACAGCTGTGGCACGTTCCGTCGTCGGCGACGATTGCGTTGGCGACGGTGGCGCACCAGCTCAAGGGCACGGTCGCGGAGGCGATGGGCGACAAGGAGCGACTGCGCCGGCTCGGGATCGAATTGGCCGCACCGCTGTTGCCGGCCGACGTCGCCCTGCTGGACACGATCGGCGACGCCGACCAGGCCGCGATCGCGTTGATCAGCGTGCACCCGAACATCGCCACCAGACAGCCGACCGAGGCGGCGGTGACCAAGTCGCTGTTGGCACGGACGCCGGCGGTGACGACGCTCGGCAAGAAGATCGCGCAGCTGCAGCAGGCGGGCACCAACTACGCGAACTTGGTAACCGCGGTCGACGCCGACGGGAAGCCCGCCGAGATCCAGATCCCGGTCAAAGGCGGACCTCCCGTCGTCACGACCTTCCAGAGCTTCAAGCTCAACGACGACGCGCCCGGGCTGTCCACAGCCATGACCGATGCGGTCGTGGTCGGGGTCAAGGGGGTGCGGGACACCGAGGCGCTCGGTGCCGTGATCGACCAGCCGTTGGACAAAGAGCGGACCGCGTCGACGAAGACCTGGGTGCAGCCCGTGGGAGTCCTTCCTCGCGCCACGCCCGTCTCGCGCGCGCTCAAAGGCAGTGGGATCGACATCAAGGTCAAGAACGAGGGACTGAACTACGGAACGTACGTGACCGTCGACGGCACCCTCACGGACGGCAAGCTCCCGCTCAAGCTCTACAACAACTACGTGCGCTGGGTGTCGGTGTACGTCCAGTACCTCGGCGCGGGCGGCAAGACCATTCCCAACCAGAACCCCGCGCCAGCGGACACCAAGTACGCGCAATACCTTGGGATGATGCCCCAGGTGTTCACGTTGCTGGGCGTCCCGATCTGGGACAGCAACACCATCGAGGCGACGCTTCAGTTCCCCGAGGGCGCACACGGCGCCCGGCTGCTGATGTGCGGGTTGGGCGCCAGCGATCGCGACGGCGGCTGGCGCCAGTACTTCCCGGCCGATGCCTATCCGGACAGCTTCGCCCCGTCGGACGAGGTACTGACGCCCGCGATCCTCACCGGGGTCATGACGATCGGCCTGACCGCGTTCGCGCTGGCCACGGACTTCGACGTCGCGCTCGCCTGGAAGGGGGTCAATCGCGAGATTACCGATGCGCTCAAGGAACCGGATCTGCTGTGGAAGATCTTCTACGCGATCGTGAGGGGCATCGGCGTCTCGACGAGCCAGGCCGAGGCCGCGACGCTATCGGCCCTTTTCGGCCACACCGAGCTGAAGCTCGGAACGCTGTGGAGATTGCTGGAGAACCTCGCCAGCCTGATCCCCAAGATCATCTTCAGCCCGTCGGCGGCGACGCTGTTCATAAGGATCGCCGCAGACCTGGCGGAGGCCGAGGCCGAGGACAAGCTCCTCGACTCGATCCCGATTATCGGCCAGGTGCTGGCGGTGATCGCGGCCGCCGGCGACCTGGCGACACTGGCCGAGGCCATCGGTGAGACGATCGCCTCACCGTGGGTGATCGAGAACGAGGTGAACTTGAGCTATGAGACGACCGTCACGATCGATCATGACCCGGACAATTCGACGTGGCCGAAGACAGCGCGGTCCTGGCGGCTGGAGGCGTTGGTCGACGGAGCGCTGACGCTTGACCCGATCACCGGGTCGATTAACGACGGCGGCAAGATTCGATCCGACCCGCTGACGCTCGACGTGACAGCGCCGTTCGGCGGCAAGCAGATCCAGTGGAGCTTCGTGGCACTGGACGGATCCAACCGGCAGGTCGGGACCGGTGCCTCCGGCACGTTCCCGAATGACGATCCGACCAAACCGGCCAAGATCGTCAAGTTCCAGATCAAGGAGCTGCCGGCGACGATCACATCCTCGACCGTGTTCAAGCGGGCCGACACGACGGCCTATGACGCCAAGGCAGGCGGCTACTCGTGGTCCGACCAGGTCGCCGTCAACGGCACGGTCGCGGCGGACGATGCCCAGGACGTGGCCGGCACCGCCGTGGCAACCCTGGCGGGCGTCGCCGGAGTCGTATTCAAGGCGCAAGGTCTCTACTACGTGCGCGGAGTGCCGGTGGCCCAGAACGGCAACACGATCACGCTCGGGGTCGCGCCGAAGGAGGGCTTTGCCCGCCGTCCGTTCGTGCTGCTCGATCCGTTCGTGCACAAGACGGATCGCACCAACCACGTGCTGCTCGAACCCGACGACAACTCCGCCGCGTACCACGTGCGCGCGCTCAGCCTCGACCCCGCGACGGGCGCGCTCTCGTGGGATCGAAGCACATCCCTCGGGACCTTCGTGTTGCCGGTGTCGGCCGCGGCGCTGCACTCGTCGGGGCGGGTCGTGACGGTGGACACGGCGAGCGGCCGGCTCGGGCGGCTTCAGCCGGTCAACACACCGCAGCCGATGCTGGCCAGCTATAGCGCCGGTCCGGGAACCCAGGTCGGGTTGCTGAGCGACCCGGTGGCGCTCGCGGTCACCAACCCCGGCGTGGTGCTCGTCCTCGAGGCAGGAACGTCGCAGCTGTCCGCCTTCGATCTCAACGGCAATCCGGTTCGTTACTTCACGAACGGTACGAACCGTCAGGCGCAGTTCACGCGAGCGCTGGTGTCGTCCGGGACGCCACTGGATCTCGCGGTCGACGGCGCCAACCAGATCTACGTCCTGTACTAGACGGGGTCGGGTTCGACACCGTCGGACTATCACGTCGATGTTTACCGGGCAACGGGAGAGGCGCTCGACACCCACAGCCCCGGCGTCAACGTGGGCCACCTCGCGGTCGACTACTGGCGCAGCATCTACGGCGCCAACTACGACGCGCTCACCGACCTCGGCACGACCGCGGCGCGCGTCGATCCCCGCCTGGGCGTGCCCGAGCCGTCGCTGAGCCGCTTCGATCCAACGGACCAGGTAGGAGCGGTCCGCGACAAACGCCACCATCACCGTCACCGTCATCGCCACCACCGCCATCACCACCGCGGTCCGGGGCCCAGCGGATGAGCCTGCACCGGCGATTGCGCGGCCTCACGCTGATCGTGACCGCACTGGTTGCTGTGCTGGGGTGGGGACTGTGGTCGCTGCTCGCGGGCACCGCTCACGCCGCCGACGACGGGGTCCAGTGCCTCCGGCAGGCGACGCCGCCGGCACCGCCGGCGGGCGGCGCCGTATTCGCACGAAAACTGCAGGACGCCGTACCCGGTCCCAACGTCGTCGTGGTCCCGGCCGGACCGGGGTGGAAGGCGTCCCTGTCGTGCCCGGGCCAGCAGGCCGCCGCCACGAACGTGATGCAACATCCGCAGTCGATCATGGTCGCCGACGGCGCGGCCGTGGTGCTGGGTGACGAGAACGGAAACAGCGAGTGGTCGGCGTGGGGAGCGAAGGACGTGTCCTTCAGCGATCCGACGCCGGTTCTGACCAGCAAGGGGTTCGATGCCGGGCCCGACTGGGTCCCGACCGATGCCCAGGTCCTCGACCCGCAGACAATGCTGCTCTTCTACAACTCGTGTCGGGAGTGCGCGCTCGCGAACGCTTCAATCACGGCGAGGCCAGGCGACGGGGCGCCACCACCGGGTGAGCAAATCAACGTCGCCTTCAAAGGTTCACTTCAGGGCGCCGACCTGCGCGGCGCTCAGCTGCACGGCGCGTTCTGGAACTGGGACATGAGCGACGCCGATCTCAGCGGCGCCAACCTGTCCGGCGCCGATCTGAGCGGCTCGACCCTGGACCACGCGATCGTTTCCGGCGCCAACTTCGACGGCGCCGACCTCGCCGGCACCCAGCTGGCAGCGCTTCGGGCCCGGGTGGCTCCCAGCCTGGTCGGCGTCAAGGTCGGTGACGACAGAGGCGTCTGCACCGCGATCAAGGACACCAACCTCGTTGACGCCAAGTTCACGATCGGCAACACCCGTCCAGACCGCCAGTGCGCCGACAGTCCGCTGCTGCCTGGTAGCGAGGCGTCGCCGGACGTGATCCCCAGCGCCGGCCGATCCCAGGTCAACCTGTCGGGCACGCGGTTCGTTGTGACGGCCGGCAATCGCCGCTCGCTCGCCGGCGCGGACCTGAGCGGGGTGAAGCTGGGCGGGGCGAAGTTGGGAGGGTCGAGCTTCATCGGATATCCGATCGACCTCATGAAGACCAATTTCGACAACGCGTCGCTGGCCCAGACGAGCTTCGACCAGGCCCACCTGGCGGGCGCGACCTTCCATGGCGCCGACCTCAGCGGGGCGTCGTTTCGCGGCGCCGATCTCGCGGCACGCGGCGACGTCAACGGGGCGAGCTTCGCCGGAAAGGACACCAACCTGACGAACGCCGACTTCGTCGACGCCGACGTCAGGGGCGCGAGCTTCAGCGGCGCAATGCTGTCCGGCGCGTCGTTCTCACGCGCGTTGGCGGTCAACACCGACTTCAGTAGCGTGCGCGCTCCCGACGCCGAGTTCAACGGCGCGCACATCTATGGCAACGGACAGGCATTCCACGACGCCAACGATCTGAAGGGCGCGAGCTTCGCCGGCGCCGTGCTCGCCGGCAGCCTCGACGTCGGTGGCGGCTTTGATTTCACCGGTGCCGACCTGACCGGGGCTCAGTTCGACCGGACGCAGTGCGTCAACTGCGTGTTCGCCTCGGCCAAGTTGGAGAACGCGAACTTCACCGGCGCATATCTTCCCGGAGCGAGGTTCAAGGGCGTCGGCACCATGAACGGCGCCAAGCTGTTCAACGCTTGGCTGTACTGCGGCAACCGGGCCAACAGCAAATGCGACCGCATCGATGGAACCACCGGTCGCTGGGCCTGGCCACTGGCCCTCGGCTCCACCGAGAGCTACGGGCCGGTTTCGTTTGCGGACACCGACATCGCCGACCTCCCGGCCGGCAAGCTCGACGACGTCAACACCTGCCCCGACGGCAAGGACGGCAAGACGCAGCCCCGCGGATGCGCCGGCGCGGAACTCCCGCCCGATGTCGCCTCCGCGCCGCCGCTGCCGGCCCCGTGCTCGTCCGCTGCCATGGACGCCTGCCCGACCCGGACCTCGACCGAGCTCGAGACCGCCAAGCTCGGCGCACCGCTGGCGGTCGCGTCCGCGATGCCGGTCACCTGGGCGACCACGCTGAGTCGGAGCGGCGTGTACGCGGGGTTCGAGGACGGGACGATCCGACAGGTCGTCAACGGCACGGACACCCGGGTCGCGGGCCAGCCGGGGAAGCACTGTGCTGCTTCGACCGACCAGTGCGGGGACGACGGCCCGGCCAAAGACGCGTTGCTGGGCCGGCCCGCCGGACTGGCAGTCGGCCTGCACGGAGCCGTGTACGTCGCCGACCCGGAGCTGCACCGCGTCCGGCGCTTGGAGCCGGACGGCAAGATCGTCACGATCGCTGGTGACGGCAGCGCCTGCGCGGTCAACAACCCGGAGTGCGGCAACGACGTGCCGGCCACCAAGGCCAAGCTCGAGGGCCCGTACGGCGTCTGGGTCAATCCCCGCGGCCAGGTGTTCATCGCCGACGGCGACGCCGGCGTCAGAGAGACGCACCGCGACGGCACCATCCACTACGTGGGAGCGGGGATCTCCGGCGTGCGCAGCGTCGTCGGCAACGGCTTCGGGGACCTGTACGCGGCAACGGCGAGCGGCATCTACGAGTTCACTCCCGGCGACAGGGCCTCGGTGAAACGGGTGGTCGGTACCGGAACCGCTGGGTACAACGGTGACACCGACCAGTTCGGGAACTTCCGGCCTGGGGACAAGGTCATGGTCGACCATCCCCAGGGTTTGACGATCGGCCTCAACGGCGATGTCCTCTTCTCAGACACCGGCAACGATCTGATCCGGGCCTACGTCCCGAGCTCTGGTCACGTCATCGACCTCGCCGGGTCAGTCGTCGACGGCGCGCCCAAAGCCGGGTTCAACGGAGACGACCACTGGGCTGACCAGACCGAGTTGGATCATCCGCTCGGAGTCACCGCCACCCGTGGCGGGCTATTCATCGCCGCCGACAGCGCCAACAAGCGCCTACGTCGGTTCGGTCCGGTGCCGTTGGATGAGAGCACCCGGACGCGATCGCGCCACACGTCAACTGTCAAAGCCAAGCCCTAGTCGGTCCAGCGCCCCGAGCCACACGCCGCGCCGGCCCTCGCGGCGGTCGGCCGCCGCGAGCCGGTTGCGAGTCAGCGCGATGACCGCCGAGCGCGCCGGCTCGGGCGGGAACGGGACCGGCTTGCGGCGCACGAACCGCAGCGCCGTCGCCTCCGTGTGGCGGCCGTCGAGCAGGTCGAGCGCGACCTGCGCGCCCCAGCGGGTTGCGCCGACACCGAGGCCCGTGTAGCCGACCGCGTACGACACGCGGCCGTCGAGCGCGGTTCCGAAGAACACGCTGAAGCGGCTGCAGGTGTCGATCGCGCCGCCCCAGCGGTGGGTGAACCGGATGCCGTCGAGCTGCGGGAACGTCGTGAACAAATGTTGTGACAGCGTGGCGAACGTCGGCGTGTGATCGTCGAGTGAATCGGCGACCGGCCCGCCGTAGCGGTAGACCGCGTCGTAGCCGCCGAAGAGGATCCGGTTGTCGGCCGTCAGCCGGTAGTAGTGAAATTGGTTTGACATGTCGCCGATGCCCTGGCGGTGCGGCCAGCCGATCGCCGCCATCTCGGAGTCGGACAGCGGCTCGGTCATCAGCGCGTAGTCGTAGACGGGCGCGATGTAGCGGCGCACCGCGTGCACCAGCGGCGGGTAGGCGCTCGTCCCGAGCAGCGCGCGGCGGGCGCGCACCGCCCCGGCGCTCGCCGACACGCGCACGCCGGCGCCGTCCGTCGACAGGCCGTGGACGGGGCTGTGCTCGAAGATCTGCACGCCCGCGGCGGCGGCCGCGCGCCGCAGGCCGTCGCCGAGCTTGCCCGGATGCACGAGCGCGGTCGTGTCGCGAAGCCATAGCCCGCCCAGGTAGGTCGGCGATCGCACCTCGGCGCGGACCGCATCGGCATCGAGCACGACCGCGTCGTGGCCGAACCGCCGCTCGAGCTCGGCATCGTCGTGCAGCGAGTCGGCCTGGTAGCGCTCGAGCGCGACCTCGAGCGTCCCGGTCAGCTCGTACTCGCACTCCATTCCGTGCGTGTCGAGGTCGGCGCGCAGCCCGGCGAAGTTCTCGGCGCCGAGCCGCTCCAGCGTGGCCATCTCTGACTCGAAGCGGCTCAGCCCGTTCGCCAGCCCGTGCGTCAGCGACGCGTCCAGAAAGCCGCCGTTGCGCCCGCTCGCGCCCTCGCCGCAGCGGCCGCCCTCGAGCAGCACGACCGACCGCGCGGGCTCGAGCCGCTTGGCGTGCAGCGCCGCCCACAGGCCGGTGAAGCCGCCGCCGACGATGCACAGGTCGGCGTCGACGACGCGCTCCAGCCGCGGATGCGGGTCGCGAGCCGGCAGGTCGTCGAGCCAGTACGGCCGCGGCACCGCGTCGGCAAATGCGGCGCGCTGCGCGGCAGTCGGGGGCGTCGTCGGCCACGGCGGGGTCATCGCGCCGCGAACACTATGCGAGCGCCGCCTGCGAGCGATGGCCACGCCGGCCGACGGGCGGTGGGCCGGCGCGCCGCCCTGGCGACCCCACGGCCTGGGATCATGTTGCGGCCACGTCGCCGGACCAAGGAGAGGATCGATGGGAATCGATGAACGAACCGTCACCGACCGGACGCCGCAGGCGCCGGGCGACGACGACTCGCGGCTGGCCAGCCTCGGCTATCAGCCGCAGCTCAACCGCGTGCTCGGGCTGTTCGCGAACTTCTCGGTCGCGTTCACCTACCTGTCGCCGATGGTCGGGATCTACTCCCTGTTCCTGCTCGGCGTCGGCACCGGCGGGCCGGGGTACCTGTGGCTGTTGGCGGTGCCCGTGCTCGGGATGCTGCTGGTCGCGCTCGTGTTCGGCGAGCTGGCAAGTCACTATCCGATCGCCGGCGCGCTGTACCAGTACTCGAAGTTCTCGGTCGGGCCGCGCTACGGCTGGCTCGTCGGCTGGATCTACGGGATCGCGCTGCTCGTCACCGTCGCCTCGGTCGACTCGGGCGTCGTCTCCTACTTCGCGGCACTGATGCACAACTGGTTCTCCTGGAACCTCGACCCGACCAAGCACATCACGATCCTGCTCGTCACGCTCGCGCTGCTGGCGATCCAGACCACGCTGAACATCACGGGCACGAAGGTGATGAGCAGGGTCGCCCAGTTCGGCGTCTACGTGGAGCTGTTGGGCACCGTCGGCGTCGCGCTCATCCTGCTGATCCACGGCTTTCACCACGGGCTCGGGTTCCTGTTCACCAACCAGGGCGTCACCCACCCGCACAGCAACCCGCTCGGCCTCGACTTCAAGGGCCACTGGTGGACGGGGGCGGCACTCGTCGCGGTGCTCGCGCCGGTGTACATCATCTACGGCTTCGAGTCCGCCGGCGACATCTCCGAGGAGACGATCGACGCCGGCCGCCAGGTCCCGCGCGCGATGCGCATGGCCGTCGTCTGGGGCGGGATCGCGTCGCTGATCCTGACGGGCGCGCTGCTGCTCGCGATGCCCAAGCACAACGGAGTGGGAGCAACGGTCAACGGCGGCGGCGTGCCGTTCATCCTCGGCCAGCTCTCACAGGGGATCCAGGACTTCCTGCTGGTGCTGATCATCTTCGCGTTCTTCTCGTGCGGCACCTCGGTGCAGGGCGCCGGCAGCCGGCTGGCGTTCTCGTACGCGCGCGACGGCGCGCTGCCCGCTTCGCGCTGGATCGCACAGATCTCCGACCGGTTCAGGACGCCGGTCAACGCGCTGCTCGGAGGGGCGGTGATCACGGCGCTGTTCATGCTGCTCGTGTTCCCCTCGCCGACGCACAACGTCCACATCTGGTTCATCACATATCCGGCGAACACGAACGTGCTCGTCGCGCTCGTCTCGTTCGGGGTGAGCGGCATCTACCTGTCGTTTTTGTTGACGGTGATCGCGTCGGGGATCGCGCGATCGCGCGGGTGGCTGCCCGAGGGTCGGTTCCAGCTGGGGCGGTTCGCGTGGCCGGTGACGATCGTCGCCGGGCTCTACCTCGCGCTGATGTTCGTCAACGTCGTGCTGCCGTCGGGGATCACGAGCCCGCGGGCGTACTTCAACCTCGACTGGATCACGCTGCTCGTGATGTTCGTGATCGTCGCCGTCGGGGTGCTGTACCTGGTCTTCGGCCAACCCAACCGCGGCGTCGCACGGCACCTGCACGACGAGCTCGAGGCGTCGGCCGCCGAGCGCGAGCGCGAGGCAGCCGAGCCGTGAGCGCGATCACGCGAAGCGGTGACGCGGCTACGACAGCCCCGAGCCGCGGAACACGACCTCGCCGTCGACGACCGTCAGCAGCACCGGCAGCGACACCAGCTCGTCCGGGTCGCACTGCACCGGGTCCGACGCCATCACCGTGATGTCGGCGTCGAAGCCGGGCGTCAGCCGGCCGCGGCGATCGCCGTCGCCGCCGGTCAGCGCCGCCGCGGTCGTGTACCCGTGCAGCGCCGCCAGCCCGTCGATCGCCTGATCGTCATAGGGCGTGCGGTCGGTCAGTCGCGGCGGCCGGCGCAGCCGTGCCGCCGCCATCCCCTCGCGCGGATCGAAGCGCGCGACCGGCCAGTCGGAGCCGAGCGCGACGACCGCGCCCGACTCGAGCAGATCCCGGGTCAGAAACGCCCAGTCGCAGCGGTCGTTCCCCAGCCGCCGCGACCAGTTGTCGGAGCGGTCGGCCGACAGCCACATCATGTGCTGGGCCTGCATCGAGGCGACCACGCCGAGCGACGCAAACCGCGGCAGGTCCTGCGGCTGCAGGGTCTCGATGTGCTCGACGCGGTGACGGATCCCGGGCGCGGCGCCGGCCGCCTCGTAGGTGTCAAGCGCGTAGCGCACGCCCATGTCGCCGGTCGCGTGCGTCACGCACTGAAAGCCGTGTCCGGCGAAGAACGTCACCGCGCGGCGGTAGCGGTCGACGTCGGGCCAGAACGACTCGCGGCCGGCGCCCTCGGAGTCGGGCTCGACCAGCCAACCGGTGCCGGAGTCGATCACTCCGTCGATGAAGAACTTCGCGACGCCCGCGCGCCAGCGGCGGCCGCGGGCGCCGGCGCACGCGGCATACACCTCCCACAGCTCCTCGGGCGTGTCGGGAGAAATGGTGAACGGCGCGAGGATCCGCGTGACGAGATCGCCGCGGGACTCGAGCGTCGCCAGCAGCTCCAGCCACTCCAGCGTGCCGTCCATCATGTGCGTGCCGGTCAGCCCGACCGCGGCCAGCCGCCGCAGGTGCTGGGCGCATAGCTCGTATCGCTGCTCTGGCGACAGACGCGGCATCGCCTCACGGACGAGGTCCATCGCCGCGTTCTCGCGCAGCTCCCCGGTCGGCCGGTCCTGGACGCACACGACCTCCGCGTGCTCGGCGAACGTCCGCGGCCCGTCGACGCCGGCGAGCTCCAGCGCGTGCGTTGAGGCCAGCAACGTGTGGAAGTCCATGAACGTGATCGCCGCCGGCGCGCCGCCGACCGCCTCGTCGATCACCTCCGAGCTGATCCCGGTCTGCTCGAACACGTTGTAGTCAAGACCCCACCCGAGCACCCACTCGCCGGGAGCACACTTGCGGCTCTCGGAGCGCAGGCCGCCGAGCACGTCGTCGAGCGTGTGCGCGTCGAGCAGGTCCGCGCCGCGGGCGCCGATCGCCCCGTGGAACGGGTGCATGTGGCTGTCGATCAGGCCGGGCATCGCCGCGGCGCCACCGAGGTCGACGACCTCGGTCGACGGGCCGCACAGCTCGCGCACGTCAGCATCTGAGCCGACCGCGGCGATCGTGCCGTCCGCGATCGCGATCGCTTGTGCGCTCGGCTTGGAGTCGTCCAGCGTCCGTACGCGCCCGTTGACGAGCGCGAGGTCGATTGCGGTGGTGGGGATCATGTGTCTCCTTGTCGAACGTCAGGCCGCGTCGGCGCGCAGCCGCCGGGTCGGCTTCCAGCCCGGGCCGGGAACCGAGGCCCTGAGCATCTTCGTGTACGCGTCCTGCGGGTCGTCGAGGATCCGCTCCGTCGGTCCGCGTTCGACGACGATCCCCCGGTGCATCACGATCGCGTCGTCGGTGAGCTGACGCACGACCGCGAGGTCGTGACTGATGAGGATGTAGGAGACCCCCGTCTGCTCGCGGATGTCGGCCAGCAAGTTGAGGATCTGCGCCTGGATCGAGACGTCAAGCGCCGCCACCGACTCGTCGAGGATGATCAGGCGCGGCTCTGCGGCGAGCGCGCGGGCGATCGCGATCCGCTGGCGCTGGCCGCCCGACAGCGCCCGCGGCATTGCCCGCAGCATCCGCTCGTCGAGGCCGACCAGCTCCCCCAGCTCGGCGACGCGGGCCCGCCGTGACTGCGCCGACTCACCGCCGTGGCCGTGCAGGCGCAGCACCTCATCGAGCGTGTGCACCGCGCTGTGGCGCGGGTTCAGGCTCGAGTACGGGTCCTGGAACACGATCTGGATCTCGGCGCCGCGGCGCCGGCGCTCGGCCGCCGAGCGTGCCGGCGTCGAGCGGTCGCGCCCGCAGGCGACGATCGTGCCGGCGGTCGGCCGGGCCAGCCCGACGATCATCCGCGCGACCGTCGTCTTGCCCGACCCCGACTCCCCGACGATCGCCAGCGAACCCCCGGTGGGCACGGTCAGGTCGACCGCATCGACGGCGACCACGTGCCCGTATTCCTTCCGCAGCCCAGTCGCGGTCAGGATCGGCTCGGCGCCGAGCTCGGTGGCGGCTGCGCTCTCAGACACTTTCGGGGCTCCGCTGTGACAGCTGCCCGCGCAGGTCGGTCGCGCGCAAGCAGCGGACGAGGCCGCCGTCGAGCTGCTCGAGTTGCGGATCCCGCGCCTTGCAGCGATCCTCGGCAAAGTCGCAGCGCGGCGCGAACGAGCATCCGCTCGGCGCCTCGAACGCCGACACTGGCCGCCCGCGGATCGCCGCCAGCCGGTGGACGTTGCCCTCGACCATCGGGCGCGCGCCCGACAGCGACGCCGTGTAGGGGTGCAGCGGGTCGGTGCCGAGCGTCGCCGACCGCTGCGACTCGACGATCTCGCCGGCGTACATCACGCAGGTGCGGTCGCACACCGCGCCTGCCAGATCGAGGTCGTGCGTAATGAACAACAGCGCCAGCCCCCGCTCGCGACGCAGGTCGTCGAGGATCGCCATCACCTCGGCCTGCGTGGTCACGTCCAACGCTGTCGTCGGCTCGTCGGCGAGCACCAGCCGCGGCTCGGTCAACAGCGCCGCGGCGACCATCACCCGCTGCAGCAGGCCGCCCGACAGCTCGTGCGGGAACTGCTTGCAGCGCCGCTCGCCGTCGGGGATGCCGACGTCGGCCAGCGCCTCGATCGCGCGCGAGCGGGCGCCGGCGCGGTCGACCCCCTGGTTGGTGCGCAGCGCCTCGGTCATGAAGTCGCCGATCGAGCGGACCGGGTTGATGTGCGCCCGCGGGTCCTGGAAGATCATCGCGACCTCGCCGCGGTACTCGCGCAGCGCTCCTCCCCGCAGATCGGCGACGACGCGGCCGCGGTAGCGCAGCTCCCCCTCGGTCCGCGCCCCGGGCGGCAGCAACCGCGCGACCGCGCGCGCCGTCATCGACTTGCCCGAGCCCGACTCGCCGACGAGCCCGACCGCCTCGCCCTCGTCGATCGACAGCGACACGTCATGCAGCACGGTCTGCATCCGGCCCTCGACCGGCAGCTGCACCGCCAGATGCTCGATCTCCAGCAGCGAGCTCACGCCGCCAACGCCTCCACCGCCGGCCGCGTGTCCCACGGGCGGACCGCCTCGAGCGCCGCGCCGATACGGAACACGGTCAGATCATCGTACGTGCGCCCGGCGATCTGGACGCCCGTCGGCGCGTTGCGGGCGCCGAAGCCGGACGGGACCGCCAGCACCGGGCAACGGCTGAAGATGTTGAACACGGGCGTGAAGAAGTTGCCGAGGTAGAACTCGAGCTGGGTGCCGCCCGCGACCGGCGCGTGGTCGGCGTAGCCGTCGCCGGCGTCCAGCCCGGCGATCCGCGAGGTCGGGAGCACGAGCGCGTCGTAGCGCGTCAGCAGCCGCCCCAGCGGCCGGTACAGCTCGGCCTCGAGCCGTAGCCCCTCGGCGACGGTGCCGCCGTCTGCGAGCCGCTCGGACGCCTCCACCATCGCGCCCGTGTAGTCGCAGACGAGATCGGGGTGGGCGCGCACCGCCTCGCCGATGTCGGCCGCGAAGCCTTGGTGGAAGTGGATCGAGATGGCCTTCGTGACGACGTCGTAGGGGATCACGAGATCGACCTCGTCGACGTCTGCGCCGGCGGCTCGCAGCGCGTCCGCGACGGCGAGCGTGTTGGCGCGGACGTCGTCGTCGATCGTCCAGTCGCCGCCGAGCTCCAGCGACAGCGCGATCCGCATGCCGTCGATCCCGGTAAAGCGCTCCGGCAGCAGCAGCTCGGAGCGCAGCGACACGATGTCCTCCGGGTCGACGCCCGCGAGCACGTTCTCATACAGGGCGCAGTCGGCGACCGTGCGCGCCAGCGGTCCGCAGTGGCAGTACGTGTCGAGGTTGTACGGCGGGTCGCACGGCACGCGGCCGTAGGGCGGCTTGTAGCCGACGACGCCGCACGCGGCGGCGGGCATGCGGATCGAGCCGCCGATGTCCGAGCCGCTGGCCAGCGTCGTCGAGCCCGCCGCCAGCGACGCGGCCGAGCCGCCGGACGAGCCGCCGACCGCCAGCTGTGGGTTGTGCGGGTTGCGGGTGACCCCGTGGATCCGCGAGTGGGTAAAGCCCGCGCATGAGAACTCCGGCGCGGTCGAGCGCGCGTGCACGATCGCGCCGGCGTCGAGCTGGCGGCGGGCGAACTCGCTCGTGTAGTCGGCGACCGTGTGCTCGTGGATCAGCGATCCCTGCGTCCACGGCTCGCCCTGCACCGCCTCCTCTTCCTTGAGCGCCAGCGGGATCCCCTCGAGCGGCCGGGCGGTGCCGTTGAGATACGCGCGCTCGGCCGCCTGCGCCTGCGTCAGCGCGCGGTCGTAGAACGTGTGGCACAGCGCGTTGACCGTCGGCTCGGTGTGGCGCGCGCGTTCGATCACCGCCTCCATCAGCTCGACCGGCGACAGCTCGCGGGAGCGGAAGCGGGCCAGCGCCTCGGTCGCCGGCAGGTACCGCAGCTCGTCGGTCATCGACCCTCCCGTTCGTCGTTTCGCGCCACCATCCGCTCGCCCAGCAGGTTGACCGCGACGACGACCAGCACGATGCACAGGCCGGCCGACAGCGACTCCAGCGGATACCCCTGCAGCACCCCGGTCTCGCCGGTCGACACCATCACGCCCCAGTCGGCGGTCGGCGGCTGCACGCCGAGTCCGAGGAACGAGATCGACGCGAGGTCGACCATCGCCCACGCGAACACGAGCGTCCCCTGCGCGACGACGAGGCCACCGAGGTTGGGGATCAGGTGCTTGAAGCAGATCGCCGCCGTCGACAACCCCTGGACCTCGGCCGCCGAGATGTAGTCGCGGGCGCGCTCGCGGACCGCCGCCGAGCGCAGCACCCTGGCGATGTACGGCATGTACGCGATCGCGAGCGCGATCGTCGGCGCCAGCAGCCCCGCTCCGAACACGGCCGAGGTCAGGATCGCCAACAGGATCGCGGGGAACGCGAACATGATGTCCAGCACCGTGCCGATCGCGGAGTCGACCCAGCCGCCGCGCCAGGCGGAGATCACCGCGACCACGACCCCCGCCCCCATCGACATCAGCATCACGAGCACCGGCCCGAGCATCGACGTGCGCGCGCCGACGACCAGCCTCGACAACAGGTCGCGGCCCTGGCTGTCGAACCCGAGCAAATACCCCTGGGCCTTGAACGGGCCGACGAACTGGAACTGCAGCTGTGAGTAGTTGGGGTTGTGCGGCGCGATCAGCGGGCCGAAGATCGCCAGGAACACCGCGATCGCGACGATCGCCCAGCACACCCCCCACACCAGCCGGCTGGCGGCCAGCCGCCGGCGGGTGCGCGGGAACACCAGCGGCGCCGATGCGACCGTGCCCGTGCTCGTGCTCATCCCGCGTCATTCCTCACTGCGCCCGGCTCCCGAGCGCGACCCGCGGGTCGAGCACCGCGTAGAGCAGATCGACGCCCGCGTTGGCGACCACGAACGCCGCGACCAGCACCAGCGAGATCCCCTGCACGACCGCGAAGTCCTTGGACAGCGCCGCCTGTACGAGTGCGGCACCGATCCCGGAAAGGTTGAAGGCCTGCTCGACGACCGACGCGAGCGCGAACAGCGCCGTGATCGTGATCCCGACGACGGTGGTGATCGGGATCGAGGCGTTGCGCAGCACGTGACGGCGCACGATCAGCCGCCACGGGATCCCGCGGCTGGTCGCGGTCTGCACGTGCTCCTGTGCGAGCTCCGCGCGGACGGTCACGCGCGTGACGCGGACGACGACCGCGAACGCCGACGCCGCAAGCGCGATCGCCGGCAGCGTCAGATGCTCGATCCGCCCGGTAAAGCCGGAGCCGTCGCCGAACGACGGCAACCAGCCGAGCTTGACCGAGAACAGCGCCAGCAGCACGATCGCGGCCACGAACGAGGGAATCGCCGCGAGGATCGTCGAGACCGCGATCACCGAGTTGTCGACCACCCCCCGGCGCAACCCGGCCAGCAGCCCGAGCCCGACGCCGAACACGACGATCAGGATCCCCGCGTACAGCACCAGCTCGGCGGTGACGCCGATTCGCTGTCCGATCAGCGTGGCGACCGGCTCGCGGAACGAGATCGAGGTGCCGAGGTTGCCGTGCAGCGCGCCCGTCAGCCAGTGCCAGTAGCGGGTCATCACCGGCTGGTCGAGGTGATACTCGTGCGTCAGCACCCGCTGCGCGGCCGGCGACAGGGTGCGCCCGCCCGACAGCGTCGCCAGCGGGTTGCCCGGCGCCAGATCGAGTGAGATGAAGATCACGAAGCTCGACACGACCAGCGCCACGAGCAGCATCAGCGCCCGACGCGCGGTGAACTTCACCATCGCTTACTTCCCGCCCATCATGTTCGCCCACGGACCTCCCATGTACACGAACGAGTCCGGAGCGCCGGTCAGCTGCCGGCTGGTGATCAGGATGTTGTCCGGCGCATCGAGCGGGATCCACGGCAGCTGCTGCATGATCAGGTCGCCGGCCCTGGCGACGAGCGCCGCCCGCTGGTCGGGGTTCGCGGTCGAGCGCGCGGTCTCGAGCGCCTTGGTGATCGGGGGATCGTCGAAGTTGTCGTAGTTCTGGCTGCCGCCGGGGATCGCGAACGTGTTGTAGAGGCCCGCGGGATCGGCGTAATCGGGGTAGTTCGTCGTCGGGAACATGTCGATCCCCTTGCGCGCCGAGGCGCTCGTGAACAGGTTGATGTAGTTCGGCGCCGAGACCGAGTCGATCGTCGCCTTCAGCCCGATGGAGACCGCCGCCTGTCGCGCGGTGTTGGCGGCCGTCGCCAGCGAGTTGACCGAGCTGGTCGTCGCGATCGTGATCGACTTGCCCTCGGCGCCGGCGTCCTTGACCAGCTGCTTGGCCTTGGCGAGGTCGACCTTCGGGACCGGCAGCTTGGCCCAGTCGCGCTGGAACACCGACTTCCCGTAGCCCCATGCGCCCGGGTTCTCCATCGCCCGCGGCAGCTGCGCGTGCCCGTGATAGAGCACCTGGATCAGTCCCTCGCGGTCGATCGCCATCGACAGCGCGCGGCGCACGCGGACGTCCTTGAGCGCGCCCTTGAGGTCGCAGATCACGAGCGCGTCAACGGCGTTGGAGGGACCGATCGAGACCGTCAGGTTCCGGTCGCGCTGCAGCTGGGGCAGCGTCGAGATGTTCTGCACGTAGCTGCCCTGGATCGCGCCGGTCTCAAAGCCAGAGGTGACGCTCGCGTCGTCCCCGATCCCCTTGAAGATCAGCTCGTGGACCTTCGGGATCAGCGTCGAGTCCCAGTAGTGCGGGTTCGCGACCTCGGTCAGGCTGGTGCCGGGAATCCACTTCTTGACCTCGTAGGGGCCCGAGCACATGATCCCGCCCTGCGGGGTCCCGAGCTTCTTGCCCTCGCGCTCCGCGAATGCCTTCTCGACGACGATTCCCGGCATCGACGAGAGCTCGCCCTGCAGCCAGTAGTCGGGCTGCTTGAGCGTGATCGTGACCGTGCTCGGCGAGGTCTGCGCGATCGACTTCACGCGCGAGAACACCGTCGAGTAGAAGCTGCCGCTGGTCGGCGACGCGGCCCGTTTCAGCGACCACACGACGTCGGCGGCGGTGACCGGATGGCCGTCCCAGAAGCGCGGGCCGGTGCGCAGGTTGAGGACCAGCTTGGTCGGCGTCGGATATGTGGCGGTCGCGAGGCCCGGGCCGATCGAGCCATCGGGCTGCTGGCGCTGCAGCGAGTCGCACAGGGTCGTGTCGACGGTGTTCTCCGGGTAGTCGAACGCCTGAACCGGGTCGAGGGTCTCGACCGGCCGGTAGGTCACCCACACGACCGGCTTGGCGTAGTCGCGGGTCGGCGGCGTCGTCTCCGGTGACAGCCCGGCGGTCGCGCCGGCGCCCGACGAGTTGCCGCCGAGCTGAGCGGCGGTCGGCAGCGCGCGGCCGCAGGCGGCGAGTCCGAGCGCGGCCGCGGCCGCGGCGATCATGGCCAGGGTACGACGGGTCATCGGTCCTGTACGCCGAGCCGTCGGGCTTGTACGGCGGGTCATCGGTCCTCCTCGGCTGCGGGCGCCGGCTGCGCCTGGCGCTCGATCGCCTCGATGAACAGGTCGGTCGTGCGGTCGAACATCTCGTCCGGGTCTCCAAACAGGTACGGGGCCGCCGCCGACGCGTACGGGTACTCGTCGGTCGACAGCAGCGCGTAGGCGCGGCGCATCGCCTCGGGGTCGGCGACGCGCGGGTCGCGGTGATACTCGGAGATCGCGAAGAACAGGCCGCAGCCGACGACGTGGTTCTCGAGCTGATGGCTGATCTGGGCGGCCTGCTCGACGCTGAGGCCGGCACCGTCGATCAGCAACCCCAGTGCCTGGTCGGCCAGCCGCACCAGCCCCGGCAGGTCGTCGGGCTGACGCGCGAGCAGGATCCCGAGGTCGGGGTGGGCGCGGTACCGGTTGAACGCATGGCGCAGGTGCACTCGCAGCTGCTCCTGCCAGGGCTGCTCGCGATCGATCACCGGTCCCGTTTCGAACATCCGCGCGGCCAGGCAGCTGAGCATCTCCTGCTTGTTGCGGAAGTGCCGGTAGATCGCGGTCGGGTCGGCGCCCAGCTCCGACCCGATCCGGCGCATCGTCAGCTTCCCGACCCCCTCCGACGCGGCGATCCGCTCAACCGCGTCGAGGATCGACTCACGGTCCAGGCGCACCGCCTGCGAGCCCATCTCCATCCTCACGGCGCGGCAGCCTACCGCCGCCCATCGCCGTTGTCAACAGCATTGACATCGGTGTCGACAACGGCGTCGCGCCGACACACGGCCGGCCGCGCGTCACTTCGGCACGCCGGCCGCGACCGACAGCCACCGGACTCCCATCAGCACGCTCGGCAGCGGTTCAGCCGCGGGCGGCGTGTTCGACCAGCTCCGGCGTGACGTCCCCGATCACCCGCACGGTCGCCGCCGCGAGCGCCAGGGCCGCGTCGTCGGGGGGATAGTGGGGGTTGGGGACGGCGATCACCGCCATCCGCGCCGCGGCCGCCGCGCGCAGGCCGTTGCCGGAGTCCTCCACCGCCACGCATCGCTCGGGGACAACGCCGAGCCGCTGCGCGGCCGTCAGGTACACGTCGGGATGGGGCTTGCCCCGCTCGACCTCCTCCGAGGAGACGGTCACCCGGAAGGCATCGGCGAACCCGGCGAGCTCGAGCACCAAATCGATGATCTCGCGGTTCGACGACGACGCAAGCCCGAGCGGCCAGCGCTCGGACAGCGCGGCGACGGCCGTGCCGGCTCCGGGCAGCAGCGGCAGCTCGCGGCGGTAACCGTCCTCCATCCGGCGCACGACGTCGTCGCTGATCGCGCGTGCGTCCATCGGTACCTCGAGCTCGTCGCGAAGGTACGCCGACCACTCCGGCGAGCTCATCCCGATCATCGTCGTCGACGCGTCGTCCCGCCACTGTCCGCCTGACTCGCGGACGAGCGCCTCCTTTGCTTCGTTCCAGGCACGCTCGGAGTCCAGCAGCACACCGTCGAGGTCGAGGATCACCGCCTCGGGCCTCCGCAGTTCGTGCGCGGCTTCCACGATCAGACAGCCTTGCCGATGGGCGCGGCGCGTTCAACCCCGCGCGCATCTGCCCGCGTCGGGGCCCTCGCCGACCGCGAGACCGCCCGTGCGATCGGCGGCACCCCCCGCCACCCGAGGCGGCGCCAGACCGTGTACCGATATAGGCGTTCGTTCACCCCCTGCCGGCGACAATCCCCTAACCGTCTTTGGGCGAGGTGGTAGCGGCAGCGGAGGGACCGGGGTGAAGCGTCGAAAAACACCAATCAACGTCGGCCGCGGCCGGATTGGCTGATGCGTGCACCTGTGCCCGTCACGGGACGCCAACCTGCCCGCCAGCGGGCTCGATTGGTGATTTCTTCACGTTCACGGCAAACGACCCGCTGACCGCGCCCCCCTGCCCTTCATTGCTGCCGTTCGGCAACCGCAACCGCGTCGAGACGAAAGCGTCCGTCCGCCGGCGCACGAGCTCCTCGAGTCAGGTCTTGCGCCAGACCGACACGTGCGCGGTGCTGTCGTGGCCGAACGGCCGTCCAAGCCAGTCGGCCCAGCGGGCTTCGCGCGCCATGCCGGCCAGCCGTGCCATCAGGTCGAGCTCCGACGGCCACACGTAGCGGAACGGGATCGCGCGTTCGCGCACGCCGGCGCCGTCGGCATGCAGGTGGTGAGAGACCAGCCGCTGGGTGGCCGTGTCGTACTCGTCGATGCCCCAGCGACCGTCGTCGGCATAGAACACCACGTGGCGTTCGCCGGGAGGCAGTCGGCGCAGGTCGGGCACCCCGACCTCGACGACGAAGCAGCCGCCGGGTCGCAGGTGCGCGGCCGCGTTGGCAAAGCAGGCGATCTGCTGCTCCTGCGTGGTGAGGTTGCCGATCGTGTTGAAGACGAGATAGACGAGGCCGAACGAGCCGGAGACGCGGGCGCTGGCCATGTCGCCGATCACGACCGGGATGTCGGCGCCGCCGGGCTTGGCCCGCAGCTGCGCGACCATCGCCTCCGACAGCTCGATCCCCGACACCTGCACACCGCGGGCGGCAAGCGGCAGCGCGACCCGGCCGGTCCCGATCGCAAACTCCAGGGCCGCATCGGAGCCCGCAAGCCGCGCCAGCGCCGCGACCGTCTGTTCGATCGTCTCCGGGTCGAACATCGTGGCGACCGACTCGTCGTACGTCTCGGCGACGCCGGGGCCGAAGCGATCTTCGAGCATGCGCGGATTGTCGTCCGTCGGTGACATCAGAGCCCGCGAGCCGCGATTAGGCCAGCTCGCCCACGGCCTCATCCGGCGGCGCGGCCGGTCCGCTCATGCGGGCAGCCCAGCGCCTGACACGACGCGCCTCGTTCACACGGCGCAGTCTGGACGATGTGCCATAGGCTTGGCGGCGCGCCCATGCCCGCTCCGGTCATCACCCGCTCGACGGCGACGCCGATCACGCTCGCCAATTGGCAGTTCCCCGAGCACACCGGGTGGAGCTATCGCCACATCCGGGAGCTGATCCCGACCGCTCGCATCCGACGTGCCGCATCGCCCACGACGCTGCCGACCGGCGCGCGCGATCACCCTGACCTGCCCGTGCGGCGGTTGCTCGACGACGATCGCACCGATGGCGTGCTCGCTCTGCACCGCGGCGCGATCGTGCTCGAGGAGTACCGCCGGGGGATGCGCGACGAGGACGTGCACCTGCTGCAGTCGGTATCCAAGTCGATCACCGGCGTGCTTGCCGGCGTGCTCGTGCACAGCGGGGCGCTGGCGCCGGAGGACCGGATCTGCGAGCACGTCCCGGAGTTGGCCGGCTCAGCGTTCGAGGGCGCCTCGGTCCGCGACCTGCTCGACATGCGCGCCGGCACGCGCTTTGACGAGACCTACGCCGATCCCGACTCGGACATCCGCGCCAGCGAGGCGCAGTTCGGGTGGGCGCCCGGGCCGCGGCCCGCCTCCGACTCGCTGACGTACCTGCGGACGCTGTCCAACCACCGATCCCACGGCGGGCGGTTCGAGTACCGCTCGATCCTCACCGACGTGCTCGGGCTCGTGCTCGAACGGGCGGCCGGCCGCCCGTTCGCGCAGGCACTCGGCGACGAGCTGTGGGCGCCGCTCGGTGCCGAGACCGACGCGTACGTGACCGTCGACGCCGAAGGCTTCGCGGTCGCCGACGGCGGCATCTGCGTGACGCTGCGCGACCTCGCGCGGTTCGGCCGGATGATCGCCGACGGCGGCGTCGTTGACGGACGCCGGATCGTCGCTGCGCAATGGCTTGACGACACGCTCGCCGGTGGCGTGGACTCACGCGAGGCGTTCGCCGCCGACGAGCACAGCGTGGACATGCCCGGCGGCCACTACCGCAACCAGTGGTGGGTGCCGGCCGGCGGCCACGTGCTGCTGGCGCTCGGGATCCATGGTCAGTTCCTGTTCGTCGACCGTGCCTCGGAGACCGTGATCGCGGTCGTGTCGACGTGGCCGACATCGTTGGATCCCGACCGCCACCAGCGCGCGGTGCACGCCTTCCGCGAGACGGCGCGCGTGCTGTCGGCCGGGGCCTGAAGGACCGTCGGCGCCCGATGCGCCGAGGCCTGGGCACAAATGCGAACTCCTGGTTCGCTTTGATATCCGGCTCGCGCGCCGCCGTCAGACGCCGAGCGGGTGCGGCTCCACCGCCGCCGCGCGCTCGGCCGCCGGCGGAATCGCGATCCACACGTCCGCCCCGCCCTGCGGCAGGTCGGCGACGCCGGCATCGCCGCCGTGCGCCTGCGCGATCGTGCGCACGATCGTCAGCCCGAGCCCGACGCCGCCGCGTCCACGCGCGAGGTCGGCGCGGCTGAACGGGTCGAGCGCGCGCTGCGAGAACCCCTCACCGAAGCCGCCGCCGCGATCTGCGACGTGCAGCTCGACACGGCCGCCGGCGACCCGTCCCGAGAGCGTGACCGGGCCGTCCCCGTAGCGGAGGCTGTTGTCGATCAGGTTCGAGACCGCCTGCCGGATGCGGTCGGGGTCGGCGCGGATGCAGATGCCGTCGGGCAGCTGCGAGTGATCGACGGCGAGCGTGCGGCCGGAGCCGGAGACGACCGGCTCGAAGCGCTCGCCCAGCTCGGCCAGGAGCTCGCCGACGGGCAGCAGCACCGACGCCAGCGGCAGCGTGCCGTCCTGCGCGCGCGCCAGCAGGAGCAGATCCTCGGCGAGCTGGACGATCCGGTCGGTCTCCTCGATCGCCGAGCCCATCGCCGCTCGCAGCTGCTGCTCTGAGCCCCGTTCGCGCAGCGCCACCTCGAGCTCGGCCTTGAGCACCGCGAGCGGCATCCGCAGCTCGTGGCTGGCGTTGGCAACGAACTGGCGCTCGTGGTGCAGGCCCTCCTCGAGGCGGTCGAGCATCGCGTTCAGCGTCCGCCCCAGCGCCTGGATCTCGTCGTCGGCATCGGGCAGCGGCAGCCTCGTCGAGATCTCGTCGGTCGAGATTGTCGCCGCGCGGGCACGCATCCGCTCGACCGGCGCGAGCGCCGCCGCCGCCAGGAAGTAGGCGGCGATCGAGGCCAGTACGAGCGCCGGCGGGACTCCGATCCACAGCGACCGGTCGAGCTTGTCCAGCGCCGCGTCGCGGGTCGTGAGCGATTCGCCGGCGACGACGATCCGGGTCCCGCCCTGCACCGGCAGCGCGAACAACCGGTAGCGGTCCCCGCGCGCGATCAGGTGCGCGTACCTGCTCGCCGCGCGGATCTCGGCCTCCGACAGCAGCGGCGGCCTGGCATACCCGGCGCTGGCGCCCAACACGCGCCCGGCGTCGTCGAGCACCTGCACGAAGTTGTCGCCGTGGTTGGGGATCGTGCCGAGCGCACCACGGGTGTCGGCGGCGTTCTCGTTGCGCACGAGGCTCGCGACCTCCTGGGCGCGCGCGCGCAGCGACCCGTCGATCTGGTAGTCGAGGTCCGAGCGGAAGTGGAAGTACACAAACGCGATCAGCCCGGCCAGCAGCACCGCCATGACGCCCGCGAACACGAACGTCAACCGCCAGCGGATCGGCAGCCGCCGCAGGTCCGATGGCCGGTAGTCGGGGGCTATTCCTCGTCGCATATGCGATAGCCGACGCCACGCACGGTCTGCAGGCTGTTGCGTCCGAACGGCCGGTCGATCTTCTCGCGGACGTAGCGGATGTAGACCTCGACGACGTTGGAGCGGTTCTCGTACTCATAGCCCCACGCCTGCTCGAGCAGGTCAAAGCGCGAGAGCACGTCGCCGGGGCGACGCATCAGCGCCTCGAGCACGGCGTACTCCTTGCGGGATAAGTCGATCGGAGTGTCGCCACGCCATACCTGGTGCCTGGCGGAGTCCAGGCGCAGGTCGCCGACCTCGAGCACGACCTGGCGCTCGATCGGGCCGCGCCTGCTCATCGCCCGCACCCGCGCCAGCAACTCGTCGAACGAGAACGGCTTGACGAGGTAGTCGTCGGCGCCCGAGTTCAGCCCGTGGACGCGGTCGGGGACGCCGTCGCGCGCGGTCAGCATCAGCACCGGCGCGTTGACCTGCTCGGCGCGCAATGCCCGGCAGACGTCGAATCCGTCGCGGTCGGGGAGCATCACGTCGAGCACGATCACCGCGTACTCGGTCGCGCCCGCGCGCACGATCGCCTCGTCGCCGGTCGTCACCAGGTCGGCGGCGATCGAATCGGTCGCGAAGCCGCGGACGAGCACGGGGCCGAGCTTTCGATCGTCCTCGACGACCAGGACGCGCATACGGTCATAGCTTGTCACCGCAGATGAGATGCACATGAGGTACCCCGGCCCTCTCATGCCCTTCTCATCGTCGCCGCCCACAATCGCCGTCGGTGCACCGGTTGATGGTCAACCACGTGGTGCTGCTCGGAGCCGGGAGGCTCGGGCGTCGGGCACCGGCGCGCGCATCCGCGCCGATCGCCCACGCCAATGCGGGTGCCGGTCCGGGTCCCGGTGGCGGCGATGTGCGCGAAGCCGTCCCGGGATCCGGTGGCGCCGGCCCGCCGGCCTCTACTGTTTGCAGTCCGGGCTCGCGGTGACGATCGACGCGACCGTGTGAGCCCGATCGCACATGTCCGGATCGCAATGGGCGCTCGCCGTCTCGGTGTTCCTCGCCTGCGCCGTCGAGGCGGTGGAGGCGCTGACGATCGTGCTCGCGGTCGGGACGGCCCGCAACTGGCGCTCGGCGCTGTACGGGGTCGGCGCCGGGCTGCTGGCGCTCGCGGTCGTGGTCGCGGCGCTCGGGCCGGCCGTCGGCTCGATCCCGATCGGGGCGCTGCGGGTCGTGGTCGGCGGGCTGCTGCTCGTGTTCGGGCTGCAGTGGCTGCGCAAGGCGGTGCTGCGCGCCGCCGGCCTGAAGGCGCTCCATGACGAGGACGCGATCTTCGAGCGCGAGGCGGCCGCCGCGCGCGACGCCGACGCGGGCGCGCGCGGACGCGGACCGGTCGATGGCTACGCGTTCACGATCGCCTGCAAGGGCGTGCTGCTGGAGGGGCTCGAGGTCGTGTTCATCGTGCTGACGTTCGGCGCCAACCAGCATGACGTCGGGCTGGCGACGCTGGCCGCGGTCGCGGCGACGCTCGCCGTGGTGGCGGCCGGAGTCGCGGTGCGCGCACCCCTGGCGCGGGTGCCGGAGAACACGATGAAGTTCGCCGTCGGGGTGCTGCTGTCGACGTACGGATGCTTCTGGCTGGCCGAGGGCGCGGGCGCCCACTGGCCCGGCGGCGATGCGTCGCTGCTCGCGCTGATCCCCGGGATCGCGCTGTTCGCGGTGGCGTTGGTGGCGTGGCTGCGCGCGCCGTCGCGGCTGCGCGATCTGGAGCGGGCATCGTGAGGCGCGCGCTGCTCGCCGTTTGGGACTTCATCGTCGGCGACGACTGGGTCACGGCGGCCGGCGTCGTCGTCGCCGGCGCGGCAACCGCGGCGCTGCAGTCCGCAGGCGTCGTCGCCTGGTGGATCCTGCCGGTCGCCGTGGTCGTGCTGCTGACGCGGTCGGTCACGCGCCACCGCGGCTGAGGCCCGCGGAGAACCTCCGCAAGTTGCTGCGGAGGGGTCGCAGCAACTTGCGGTAGTTCGATCACCGACGCCGCGGACCGCGGCGTGATCAGGTCATGGGTCCGCGGCGGCGCGCGTCTGCGGCACCACGTAGGTGCGGTACAGCGCCTCGCAGCGCGTGCTGCAGAAGCGGCGCTGCACCCCGTCGACGTCGGCGACCCACAGCCGGCGAGCGACGACCTGGCCGCAGCAGTCACACGGCGTCACGACCGTGTCCCAGATCTCCGGACGGAGCTCCACCCAGCGCCCGGTCGCCATCAGCAGTCCTCCCATCCATACAGCTCGCGTGCGGCCCGATCGGAGACGATCCCCTCCGAGATGTCGTGGGCGAGGCGCGCGCGGTCACGTTCACGGGGATCACCGAAGCCGCCGCCGCCGGGGGAGTCGAGCATCACCTCGTCGCCCGGGTGCAGGATCACGTTGGTGAACTTCGCGGGCGAGACCGTCCCGTACACCTCCGAGAACGTGCGGAACTCGGTGTCGCCGGCGCGCCTGACCTTGATCGCGCCGTAGCCGCCGGGCAGGCCGCCCTCCAGCCCCCACGCGCGGAAGTCGCCCTTGGTGCGGTCGAACAGCGCGCTCGCGGTCACCTCGGCGCCGTCGCGCACGCGCATGATCCGCCGCGTCCCGAGCCCACCGCGCTGACGGCCGGGGCCGCCGGAGTCGGGGATCAGCCGGTACTCGACGGTCTGCAGCGGATAGCGCGTCTCGAAGATCTCCACGGGGGTGTTGCGACAGTTGCCGTTGACGACGATCATCGCGCTGTTGCCGTCGTCGTAGTCCTTGGCGCCCCAGCCGCAGCCCTCGAGGTGGTAGTTGGCGTAGTACTCGCCGGTGTCGGGGTGGATCCCGCCGAACAGGAAGTTGCAGGCGCTCGCGCCCTCGGCGGCGGCGACGTGCTCGCGCATCACCGGCGCCAGCGCTCCCGTGACCATGTCGACGAGCTTGGGGTGGGTCTCGGTGTTGCCGCCGACCGATGGACCCGGGTAGACGACGTTAACGACGGTGCCGGGCGGCGCGATGATGTGGATCGGCCGGTAGGCGCCGCTGTTCTTGGGGATCTTGTCGTCGGTGACGTGGAACACGGCGTTGTAGACGGCGCCCGCGGTGACCCCGAAGGTCGCGTTGATCGGTCCGCGGACTTGCGGAGAGCTGCCGGTCCAGTCGACGATCAGGCGGTCGCCGTCGACGGTCACGGTCACATGGAACATCACCGGCTCGGCCTGCACGCCGTCGTCCTCCATCCAGTCGGTGAATTCGTAGTGGCCGTCAGGGACCGCGGCGATCTCCGAGCGCATCCACCGCTCCGCGTAATCCATCAGCTGCGCGGCGGCATCGGCGACGAACTCCGACCCGTAGCGGTCCAGCAGCTCGATCAGCCGGCGCTCGGCGACGCGCAGCGAGCCGATCTGGGCGTTGAGGTCGCCCCACGTGTTGCGCGGCGTGCGGTGGTTGGCCATGATCAGCCGCCACAGGTCGAGGTTGTTCTCGTCGTGGCTGACGATCTTCACCGGCGGGATCCGCAGGCCCTCCTGGAAGACCTCGGTCGCGTCGGCCGCGAAGCTGCCAACGGCCATGCCGCCGATCTCGGCGAGGTGGCCGACGTTGGCGACGAATCCCCACAGCTCGCCGTCGTGGAACACCGGGCGAATCACCGAGTGCTCGGGGATGTGCGCGCCGCCGCGGTACGGGTCGTTGTGGAGCACGACGTCGCCGGGCGCAAACGACTCGATCCCCAGCTCTTCGACCGTCCAGCGGACGATGAACAGGCTCGCCGCCAGCTGCGCCGGGCAGAACTCGGCCTGACCGATCATGTTCAGCTCGCGGTCGAACAGCACGCACGAGAAGTCCAGCCCCTCGTTGAAGATCGGCGAGAACGCGGTGCGCATCATCGTGATCCCCATCTCACGGCAGATGTTCACGAAGCTGTTGTTGATGATCCCCAGCAGCACGGGGTCGATCTCCTGCCCGCGGGCACGCGGGGCGGTCGCGTGATCGGTCATCGGTCGGCTCCTGTCGTCGGTTCATCGGCCTGAAGGCGCAGCTCGAGCACGCCGACCGCGTCGCCGCGCACGGTCCAGTGCGGGGGGACGACCACGGTGGTGTCCATCGACTCAACGATCAATGGTCCCGGGCGGCTCGACGAGCCGACGAGGTCGGCGCGTGCGACCACCGGCGTGTCGACGAACCCGTCGCCGAAGTACGCCTGCGCCGTCCGCTCAGCGCGCGGTTCGCCGGCGCCGAGCGCGGCGGCGCTCAGCGGCGGCAGCCGCTCGCCGCCCGACGCCGTCGCGGTCACGATCAGGCGGATCATCTCGACCGGCAGCGAATCCATCCGGTAGCCGTAGAACTCCTCGTGCAGGTCGTGGTAGCGGCCGAGCACGCGCTCCAGCAGCTCGGCGGTGATCGGACCGTCTGGCACCGGGATCTCCTGCTCGTAGTTCTGGCCTTGGTAGCGCATCGCGATCACGCGCGCGAGCTCGGGCCGCTCCGACGAGCCGGCCTGGGCGGCGAAGTCCGCCTCGGCGGTGGCCTGCAGGTCGGCGTACAGCTTCTCCAGCTCGGCCGGTTGCACGGTCGGGCTGCTCAGCGCGACCGAGGTGATCTGGTCGACGCGGACGCGTGCGGCGAGCGCGCCGAAGGCCGACGTCAGGCCTGGGTGCAAGGGGACGATCACGCGCTCGATTCCGATCGCGTCGGCGATTTCGGCGGCATGCGTCGGCCCGGCGCCGCCCATCGCGATCAGTGCGAACGCACGCGGGTCGACGCCCTCGTCGACCGTGATCAGCCGCACCGCGTTGGCCATGTTCTCGTTGGCGACGCGCAGCATCGCCGACGCGGTCGCGGTCGGGTCCGATCCGAGCTCGTCGCCGAGGCGCCGCACCGCATCGCGGGCCTGCTCGGGATGCAACGACAGCGCCCCGCCGAGGAAGTAGTCGGGGTTCAGGCGGCCGAGCAGCACGTTGGCGTCGGTCAGCGTCGCGTCGGTGCCACCGCGGCCGTAGCAGGCGGGGCCGGGCTCGGCGCCGGCGCTCTGCGGGCCCACGCGCAGAAAGCCGCCGGGATCGATCCAGCCGATCGACCCGCCGCCGGCGCCGATCGTCTTGGTGGAGACCGTCGGCACCGCCAGCGGCAGCCCGAACTCGATCTCGAACTCCGAGGAGAACGCGGGCTCGCCGCCGGCGATCAGGCACACGTCGCAGCTGGTGCCGCCCATGTCGAGCACGATCGCCTGCTCGGCGCCCTGCTGGCGCGCGTAGAACGCGCCGCCGATCGCGCCGCCCGCGATCCCCGACAGCAGCATGTGCGCCGGCCGTTCGCGGGCGGCCCCCGACAGCGCATGGCCGCCGTTGGACTTGAGGATCGACCACGTCGAGCCGACGCCCTGGTCGGAGAGCGCGCTCGACACGCCGGCGACGTAGCCGGCGACGACGGGCTTGATGTAGGCGTCGAGGATCGTCGCGGTGCCGCGCTCGTACTCGCGCCAGATCGGCGCGATCTCGTGCGACAGCGATACCGGCATCGCGGGGTCGGCGGCGGCGATCGCATCGCGTGCGGCAAGCTCGGATTCCGGGTTCAGATAGGAGAACAGAAAGCAGACGGCGACGGTCGCGTCGCCGTCGACGCCGTCCACTGCGGCCTGCACCTGCTCGGGGTGCAGCGCCTCCAGGACCCGGCCCGTGTAGTCGATGCGCTCGTCGATCCCGAGGCAGTCGCGGCGCAGCGCGAACGGCTCGGGCTTGCGCCAGCGGAAGTCGTAGTGGTTGCGGCGATTGATGCGCTGGATGTGAGGCACGTCCTCGAACCCGCGCGTGGTCAGGTACACGACGCGCGCGCCGGTGCGCGTCAGCACCGCGTTGATCCCGATCGTGGTGCCGACGACGAGGAACGAGACGTCCTCGGGGTCGAAGTCGGCGCGCTGCAGCGCCTCGACGAGTGCCCGTACGGGGGCATCGGGGCTGGACGGCACCTTCGCCGTGTACCAGCGCCCGCTGTCCTCGTCGACGGCGACCAGATCGGTGAACGTGCCGCCGGTGTCGATCCCGACCCGAACTCCCACTATCGGCCTCCTCCTGTTGAGATGTGCGGTAGCGCCGGCGGCTGCTCGTGTCCCAGGATCGTGGCCAGCACCCGCACCGGCGTCATCGGCAGGCGCGTCATCGGGCGGTCGATGGCGTCGGTGATCGCGCAGCCGACGGCCGCGGCGACGTTGAGGATCGGCACCTCGCCGGCGCCCTTGGCGCCGTGCGGCCCCACCGACGGCGCGCCTTCGTGCAGCGCGATCCGCACCGGCAGCGCGTCGCTGGCGAGCGGCAGCCGGTAGGACTCCCAGCCTCCCTGGCGCACCTGCCCATGCTCGTCGAACGTGATCTCCTCGTGCAGTGCGTAGCCCAGTCCCTGGACGACGCCGCCCTGGATCTGCTCGGCGATCGCGCGGGGATTGATCGCCCGGCCGACGTCCTGGACGACGCGGTAGTCGAGGACCTCCACGTGGCCGGTGTCGGGGTCGACGGCGACGTCGCACTCGTGTACAGCGAACACCGGCAGGTCGAGCGCCTCGATCATGTGCCCGGCGGCGCATCCGGGCGCCGCGCGCAGCCCGGGCCCGGTGAACGAGCCGTCCCCCGCGAGCGGGCCGGAGACGGCATGCGCGTGGGCGACGACCTCGTCGATCGTGCGGCGGCTCGCCGGAGCTCCCGCGACCCGGACCTCGCCGTCCGCGAGCAGCAGGTCTTCGGGGGCCGCCTCCAGCAGGTCGGCCGCGTGCTCGAGCAGCTTGCGGCGGACCTCGTCGGCGGCGCCGCGGCTGGCGGCGCCGAGCGACACCGTCGTGCGGCCGCCGCCGACGCCCATGTCGAAGCCCGCGGCGTCGGTATCGGCGGCCGCGACCGTGACGTCGCCGGGGGCGATGCCGAGCCGTTCGGCGACGATCTGGGGCAGCGCCTGCACGAGCGACCCAGAGCCGATCTCGACGCCCGCGGTAATCAGCGTGGCGCCGCCGTCGGGGTTCAGACGTACGGTCGCCGCCGACGGCCCGGCGAAGATGAACCACGTCCCGACCGCGACACCGGTCCCGTACAGCCGTCCGTCGGCCGGTGGGCCGGGGCGTCGCTCGCGCAGCTCGTTCATCCGCGCCAGCATCGGCGCGAGCACGTCGCCCTCGAACACCTGCCCGGTCGGACCAACGTCCCCGTTGCCGATCACCGCGCCGGCGCGGAACGCGTGGCGGTCGGCGCCGATCGCCGCGCAGATGTCGTCGGTGTGGCGCTCGAGCGCGAACGTGCAGTACGTGCCACAGCACGCGCGGAACGCGCCGGTCGGCGCCGTGTTCGTGTACACCGCGCGGCTGCGCAGCCGCACCGCGCCGAGCCGGTAGCTGCCCATCAGCGTGTGGGTGACCAGCGACGTCAAGAACGTCTGCTCGCCGCCGTAGGCGCCGCAGTCGAGCAGCACCGTCGCCTCGCGCGCGGCGATCTCGCCGTCGGCGGTGACCGCGGAACGGATCCGGATCTCGGCGTTCTCGCGGCACAGCGCGGTCCGCATCTCCTCCTCGCGGCTCAGCGCCAGCCGCACCGGACGACCGGTCTGCCGCGCGAGCACCGCCGCGACCGGCTCGATGCTCGACTCGAACTTCTGCCCGAAGCCGCCCCCGACCGGCGGCACCGTGATCCGCACCGCCGCCGGCGAGACGCCGAGCTGGCGGGCGATCGCCGCCTTGACCGCCCACGGGTACTGCGTCGAGGTCTCGACCGTGAAGCGCCCATCCTCGTAGCGCGCCAGCGCCACGCGCGGCTCGAGCGACGCCTGGTTCTGACGGCCGGTCGCATAGGTCCCCTCGACGATCACGACGTCGGAGCGGGCGAAGGCCGCGTCGACGTCGCCGCGCTCGGCGGTGGCCTCCCACGCGACGTTGCCGGCGCGCGCGCCACCGGCGACGAGCTCCTCGTACGAGCGCCAGTCCGGGTGGATCTCGCGCGCCCCGGGCGCCAGCGCCTCGGCCATCGTCAGGTGCGCGGGCAGCGGCTCGAGCTCGACGACGATCGCGGCTGCGGCCGCCCGGGCCTGCTCCGCGGTCTCGGCCGCGACCGCGGCGATCGCCTCGCCGTGGTGGCGGATCACCCCGCGCGCGAACAGCGGGTGGTCGGCGACCCCGACCCCGTACAACCCGGGCGCGTCGGCCTCGGTGACCACCGCGTGCACGCCCTCGAGCGCCAGCGCCGGCGCCGTGTCGACGCGCAGCAGACGCGCGGCGGCGACCTCGGCGCGTCGCAGCGCGACGTGGAGCATCCCGGGCTCGCCGCGGTCGATCGCGAACCGGGTGCGGCCGCGCAGCTTGTCGGGCGCGTCGCGGCGGCGGACGCTGTCGCCGATCGGCGACGCGGTCACGTCCGTGCCTCCGGCCCGGGAATCGAGGCCGCCGCGTCAAACGCCGCGTCGAGCGTCGCCTCGACGATCGCCTGATACCCGGTGCAGCGGCACACGTTTCCGGTCAGCGCCGCGCGCACCGAATCCGCCGTCACCGCCCGGCCCGCCTCCGCCTCGTCTCGCAGAAACGCGGTGAGCGTCATCAGCATCCCCGGAAAGCACATCCCGCATTGGACGGCGTCGCGCTCGGCCATCGCCTGCTGCAACGCCGACCAATGCCCGTCGGGTTCGAGTCCCTCGACGGTCGCCACCGCGCGGCCGTCGACGAGCGCGATTGGGGTCAGGCAGGCGAGCACCGGCTCACCGTCGAGGTGCACGGTGCACGAGCCGCAGAAGCCCTCGCCGCACGCGAGCTTGGTGCCGGTGAGCAGCAACGTCTCGCGCAACACCTGTGCCAGCGACGTCAGCGGCGTCGGCGGCTCGACGGTCACCGAGCGGCCGTCGAGCACGAACGCCACGCCCACGCTCAGCTCACCTCTCCGATGGCAGCGACCGCAAGGTCGACCGCGACGTGGCCGCGATACCACGCCGGCGCCTGCACGCCGTCGCGCGGCTCGAGCTCGTCGATCGCCGCCTCGGCCGCCGCGCGGACCGCTTCCGGCTCTCGCGCCCCATCCGTAAGCGCCCGCTCGAGCCCATGCCAGCGCCGCGGCGTGACGCCGACCGAGCCGGCGCCGACCCGCAGCTCGCCGGAGGCGGAAACCGCGACGCTGATGATCGCGACCGGATAGTCACCGCCGCCGCGCCGCATGCACAAGCGCCGATGCGCGGACGCCCGCCCTGCGGCCGGCACCCGCACCGCGCACACCAACGCCTGCCCGCGTTCGTCGTGGCGACGCAGGTAGTCCTCCAGCGGCAGCCCGCGGCGCTCGCCCGGCGACGGCATCAGCTGCACCTCGGCGCCGAGCGCAAGCAGCGCCGGCAGCAGGTCCGAGGAGCGAAAGCCGGCGGCGCCGAGCGCGCCGCCGACGGTCGCCATCCGCCGCACCGCCGGCGTGGCGGAGGTCGCGGCGGCGTCCCACAGCCCGCGCAGCGATGGCTCACGGCACAGCGCCGCGGCCAGCGCGTCGTGGCTGACGCATGCGCCGATCGTGATCGAGGCGCCGTCGCGCACGATCTCGCCGAGCTCATCGACTCCCGTCAGTGCCACGTACGCGTCCGCGTGCGGCTCGCCGCGCAGCGGTGCGCGCATCACCCAGGTCGCGCCCGCCAGCGGCACGGCGCCGCGCTCGCCGATCAGCGAGACGGCCTCCACGGCGCTCGTCGCCCGCAGCACCTCGGCCGTCATCGCGGCCCTCCCGGTCGGCCGCACGGGATAGGCTTGCGCCCGTGCAGCGACGCGCGCTCGGCAACAGCGGCGTGCAGGTGCCGGTGGTCGGCCTCGGCACCTGGCTGACGCTCGACCTGGCGCCCGAGCAGGAGCCGGTCGCGGCCGACGTCGTCGGCGCGGCGCTCGACCACGGCGTCACGCTGTTCGACTCCTCGCCGATGTACGGCCGCGCCGAGGAGGTGCTCGGACGGGCGCTGGCGCCGCGCCGCTCCGAGGCGCTGCTGGCAACCAAGACGTGGTCGCCGACCCAGGAGCAGGCCGAGGCGCGGTTCGAGCGCCAGCTGGCGTTCTTCGGGGGCCACATCGAGCTGATGCAGATCCACAACCTGGTGCAGTGGCAGCAGCGGTTGCCGTGGCTGGAGCGCCAGCGCGACGAGGGCCGGATCGGACTGATCGGCGCGACCCATTACCAGGCCGAGGCGTTCGACGAACTCGGCACGATCATGCGGACCGGACGCATCGACGCGATCCAGATCCCGTACAGCCCGGCCGAGCGCGACGCCGAGCGGGAGATTTTGCCGCTCGCGCAGGAGCTCGGGCTGGGCGTGATCGCGATGCGGCCGCTCGGAGAGGGTCAGCTGCTGCTCGAACCCACCGACGCGGAGCTGGCCGAGCTGGGCACCGACAGCTGGGCCGAGGCCTTATTGAAATGGGGACTGTCGGATCCGCGCGTGCACTGCGTGATCCCGGCCACGCGGAGCGTCGCCCACGTGATCGCCAACGCGGCAGCCGGGGACGAGCCCTCGCTGGACGCCGACCGGCGCGCCCTGGTGGAGCGGATCGCGGCACGGGCGAGCGTGAGCGGACCGGCGACGCCACGGCTGTCATCGCGCTGAGCGAGCGGTCGCCGCAGCTGGGTCGTCGGCGAGCGCCGGCATCACCTCGGCCGCGAACAGCCGCGCCGAGCGCTCCGCGTCGGCGCCGCTGAGCCCCGGCAGGTGCATCCAGCAGCTGACCTCGGTGATGCCGAGCTGGTCGCGCAGCTCGGTCAGGCGTTCGATCGCGTCGTCGGGCGTGCCGATGATGTAGCGGCCCTTGAACGTCTGGAAGTCGACCCGCTCCATGTCCTCGATCAGCGCGCCGTCGTCGGAACGCAGCGCCCGCTCGCCCTGCTGCGACTTGCGTCCGTACAGCTCGCGGAACAGGTGCGTGACCGCGGGATCGGCGAGCGCTTCGGCCTGTTCCCGCGTCTCGGCGATGAACACCTCGCGCATCGCCGGGCGCTCGGTCGGGGTGAAGCCATACTCGGCGGCGGCCGCCTCATAGATGCGGAAGTGCTCGGACAGCTCGGCGACCGTATGGCGCGGTGACGCCGTCAGCACCGCGTGGCGCCGGGCCGCGCGGCGCAGCAGACGCGGCCCGGACACGCCGTAGCGGATCGGCGGATGAGGTGATTGCACCGGCTTCGGCGTCAGCGTCGTCTCCGGCACGGAGAAGAACTCGCCCTCGAACGAGAACGTCTCCTGCGTCCACGCCAGCTGCATCAGGTCGAGCATCTCCTCGAAGCGCCGGAACCGCTCGGCGTAGGGGACCTCCATGCCGGCGAACTCCTCCGACACGTAGCCCGGGGCGACCCCGAGCGTCACGCGCCCGCCGCTCAGGTTGTCGAGCACGGCGACGTCCTCGGCGAGCTTGACCGGCCGATACAGCGGCACGAGCAGGATGTTCGTCTCCAGCCTGACGCGCTCGGTGGCGCCCGCCGCGGCCGCGAGCGCGAGGAGCGGGCTCGGCAGGTAGCCGTCGGACTGGAAGTGATGCTCGACGACGCTGACGGTGTCGTACCCGAGCTCCTCGGCGAGCCGCGCCCCGCGCACGAAGTCGCGGGCCGCGGCCTGCCAGGTGAGCTCCTGCGCCGGCGGCGTGACGAAGCCGAAGGCGAGCCCGAACCTCATACCGAACGCGGGCTCACCGTGGGCTCTACCAGCACCTCCGTGGCCTCGTGCCGGGCAGCGCTGAAGAAATGCTGCCCGGTCGCACACTCGGCGCAGATCGCCTCGTGGTTGGCGGTCGGATCGCGGTCCATCTCCCGCGCCAAAAAGAAGCGGTCGCAGCGATGACAGCGGACGCGGATCTCCCACGGGTCGTCGACCTCCAGCGCCGGGTCATGTGCTCGCTTCATCTCGAACCACGACGCCCGCGCAGCGACCAGCGACGCCCCGTACACGCCGGCGGCGATCCCGAACGTGATCGGCAGGCCCCAGGTGGCGAACAGCTGGTTGGTCGAGCTCAGGCCGATCTTCAGGTACAGCCCCACCCCGGTTGCGGCCGCCCACGCGATGATCCCGCCCGGGTTGAACGCGGGGATCCGGCCGGGCCGGAACTCCTGCGCCTCCAGCGGCTGGTGCTGCAGCGCCCGCCAGCCGATGTGGGTGAGCGCGATCGCCACCCACGCGACGATCGCGATCCCCTGATAGGCGAGCGCGTCGTTGACGTAGCTGAAGATGTTGGTGAGCATCAGCACGTAGCCGATCGCGCCGGCCACCACCAGCCAGAACACGCGCGGCAGGTTGAGGCGGAACAGCCGTGAGAAGAAGCTCTGCAGGTTTGTCGACGCCAGGTACGCGTTGACGACGTTGATCCGGAACTGCGTGATCGCGATCAGCAGCAGCCCGAGCACGCCGGTGAGGCCGACGATGTCGACCGGCAGCTCGCTCTCCTTGCCGGCCAGCCCGGCGAAGTCGATCCCGAAGCTCGAGACGAGCAGGATCCCGATCAGGCCGTTGATGACGAACGTCATGATGTAGTAGGCGAAGCCGAAGGTGACCGCGACGTGGTAGGCCTCGTCCTTCGGCCGCGCGAGACGCGCGAAGTCGAACGTGAACATCATCAGGATCCACACGCCCATGTAGGCGGAGAACACCTGCAGCCACGGCAGCGTCGTCCCGGGGGCGGCCTTGGAGCCGGGCAGGAACCCGTGGTAGCCGTGGCTCGACAGCGTCCACACGATCACGGCGGTCATGCCGGCGATGAACAGCGGCAGCATCCAGCCGTTGAATTTGTCCATCCAGGTGCGCACGCCGCGCCACACGAGCGGAATCGTGGCGACGATCACGATCGCGTACCACATCTTCAACGGGCCGCCGAACTCCGACTGGGCCGCGACCGACACGACCGAGCCCTCGAACACCCAGTAGTAGATGCAGGTGGCAGCGAAGATCAGCGTGGCGATCGACGCGCCGACGAAGCCGAACATGCTGCGCGAGAACAGCGCCACCGTCAGCCCGCTGTGCGAGGCGGCGCGCAACATCACCCAGTTGACGAGGCTGTACACGATCACGGTCATGCCGAGCCCGATCAGCGTGTTGACCGTCCCGTACGCGAGCGCCGCGAACGCCGCGAAGTAGATGTAGAAGAACGCGGTCGCCACACCCCACCAGGCGAACGTCAGCTTCCCGCGATCCATGCGCCAGGTGTGGGGTACGACGTGCAGCGAGAAGTCCTCGCTCGCGGCTTCGGCGAGGGCTCGGGGATCGTCTTCGAGCGATGTCTGCAGCGGGGGATCGGCTGGACCCCGCTCCTGTTGGATTGCCATCTCCTCTTCCTCTCGTGTTCGTGGCAGGGCGTCAGGCTGAGCGTTGGGTCGGTCGGTCCACGCGACGCGTCGGCGATCGACCGGATCGCGCCGCGTCGGCGGACGAGCTGCCGCTGGGAGGCGATCGGGACGTGCGCATCACGCCGGCTGTGCCTCGAGTCGCCGCTCGAGCGCCTCGGTGTCGACCTGCCCGTCGACGAGCGCATCCCACTCGAGCAGCCTGCGGTGCAGTCCAAGCGTGGTCGTGATCCCGTCGATCTGAAACTCGTCCAGCGCTCGACGGGCGCGCGCCAGCGCCTGTGGCCGGTCGCGGCCCCAGACCATCAGCTTTGCCACCAGCGAGTCGTAGTACGGCTGCACGACGCTGCCGTTCTCAAAACCGGTGTCGATCCTGACCCCGGGGCCGCCGGGCACGTGCCAGTCGGTCACGGCGCCGGGTGACGGCATGAAGTTGTTGTCGGGGTCCTCGGCGTTGACGCGGAACTCGATCGCCGCTCCGTCGAGGCGAACGTCTGACTGCTCGATGTCCAGTGTCAGCGCCGAGGCAATCCGCAGCTGCTCGGCGACCAGGTCGACGCCGGTGACGAGCTCGGTGATCCCATGCTCGACCTGGATGCGGGCGTTCATCTCGATGAAGCAGACGTTGCCGTCGCGGTCGACGAGGAACTCGCACGTGCCGGCACCGCGGTAGCCGACGCCGCGCGCGAAGTCGGCCGCGCCCTGACACAGCTGTTGGCGAATCGCGAGGTCGAGCCCCGGCGCGGGGGCCTCCTCGATCAGCTTCTGCTTGCGCCGCTGCACCGAGCAGTCGCGCTCGCCGAGGTGGATCACGTTGCCGTGCGAGTCGGCGAGCACCTGCACCTCGACGTGTCGTGGGCGAAGCAGCCGCTTCTCGATGAACAGCCCGCCGTCGCCGAACGCCGCGGCGGCCTCGTTGGCCGCCGTCCGGTAGGCGTCGTCGAGCCCGTCGGCCGTCTCGACGACACGGATCCCGCGGCCGCCGCCACCGGCGGCCGCCTTGAGCATCACCGGGAACCCGATCGTCTCCGCCACCTCGTGGGCATGCTCAGCCGACTGCACGCGGCCATCGCTGCCCGGGACGACCGGAACGCCGGCGGCGATCGCGGCCGCACGTGCCTGGACCTTGTCGCCGACCGCAGCCATGACGTCGGCGGGCGGGCCGACGAACGTGATGCCCGCCTGCTCGCAGGCGGACGGCAGCCGCGGATCCTCCGACAAGAAGCCATAGCCGGGATGCACGGCCTCGGCGCCGCAGTTGCGGGCGGCGTCGACGATCGCGTCCGGAAGCAGGTAGCTCTTGGTCGCGTGGGCGGGGCCGATCTCGATCGCGTCGTCGGCGAGCGACACGTGCAACGCGTCGCGGTCGGCTTCCGAGTACACGGCCACCGGGCTGATGCCGAGGTCGCGACAAGCGCGGATCACCCGGATCGCGATCTCCCCGCGGTTGGCGACGAGCACGCGCCGAACAAGCCCGCTCTCGCCCATTATCCCGTCGACTCCAGGCGCGCGACGACGTCGCCGGGCGAGACGACCTGCTCGTTGTCGACCTCGAACGAGGCGATCGTTCCGGCGCTGTCGGCGGTCACCTCGTGAAATTGCTTCATGACCTCGACGAGGCCGACGACGCTGCCCGCCTGGATCTCGTCGCCGACCTCGGCGAATGGATCGGAGTCCGGGTCGGGGCGGCGGTAGAAGATGCCCGGAAGCTGGCTGCGGATCACGTCCTCATCGGCCACGTCGTACTCCCTTCATCGTGCGTGGATGGCGTCGGCGATCTGGTCCAGCTCGGCGCGGCGCCGATGTCGGGCGTCGAGCGCCTTGTCGAGGGTGACCTCGGTGAAACGCGTCGGGTCGTTGCTCTTGGACTGGCCGAGCACGTCGAGATCGACGGAGATGACGGTCGCCACCGTCGCGTAGCCACCGCCGGTGACCGCGTCGGCGAGCAGGCAGATCGGCTCGATGCCGCCGGGGACCTGGATCGAGCCGATCGGGTAGCCGAAGTCGACGACGTTGGACGGGTCCGAGCCGGCTCCCGGCGGAGGCTCGCGGTCGATGAAGTGCAGCTCGGCCCCCCGGTAGCGGTAGCCGACCCGGTTGGCGTCGGGCGTCACCGTCCAAGTGGTGTCAAACAGCGCCTGCAGCGACTCGGGCTCGAGCCGGTAGCTCGCCAGGCCGACGACGACCCGCGCCTCGGGGTCACGCGCATACGTCGGGCGCAGCTTTTCCGGCACGGCCCGGTCGGGAGTGCCCTGGGCCGAGTTGCCGACCGGCAAGGTGTCGCCCGCGGCCAGCGCCCGGCCCTCAAAGCCTCCGAGCCCCACCAGCGTGTACGTCGATCGGCTCGACTCGTACTCGGGGACGTCGATGCCGCCGGCGACGCTGAGATAGGCCCGTGCGCCCTCGCTCAGGTATCCGAACGACAGCACGTCGTCGGCCTGCGCCGCGTAGGAGCGCCACGTCTCGATCGGCTCGCCGGCGAGCTTCGGCGCCATTTCGGCGCCGGTGACGGCGAACACGGCGGGCTCGGTGAACCGCAGCTCGGCGCCGAGGTAGGTCATCTCCAGCCCGGCGGCGCCGGCCGGATTGCCGACGAGCAGGTTGCCGATCCGGTACGCGTGCTTGTCGAGCGCGCCCGAGGGCGGCAGCCCGGCGGCGTAGGTTCCGACCCGCCCCTCGTCCTGGACGGTCGTCTGCAGGCCGGGCTTGAGGACCTCAAGCGCCATTCAGCGACCTCATCAGCGCGGCGTTGACGGCGTCGGGGTCTGCCTCGAACTCCGCGGGGACGAACTCGACGTCGACCTGGCGGTAGCGGAACCGCTCGGCCTCGACCTCGTCGCGGATGCGGTCGTACTCGCGCCGGTCGACGGGCGTGAACGCCGCCAGGTCGCCGACCCGGAAGAACCAGTCGGCGTCGTGGAAGTCAGGCAGCCGGCGGCTCGGGTCGACCTGCGGGGTGGCGCACATGCCCAGCAGCTGATAGCCGCCCGCGCCACGGACCGGGTAGATCGCCGCGAACGCGCCGCCCCAGCTGAAGGCCCGCTCGGGGGTGTCGGTGCGCGGGCGGACGTACTTGGGGACCTGCAGCAACTTGTCGGGGGTGGTCAGCTGGTACCACCACACCAGGCACGGCACGAACCCGGTCATCGCTGCCAGGAACGGGGTCGCGCACACCGCCTCCTTGAACTGGTCCTTGGAGGCGAAGCCGTTGAGCTCGGCCGCGAACTCGATGTCGGTCTTGTCGGGCGTCTGGTGCCGGTCGCGGAATCGCATCAGCGTCGCGTGGGTCCACTCGTCCTCCCACAGGATCGGGACCTCCACGACGCGCGTCTGCAGATGGAACGCATGGGCGTCGCCGACCTCCTGCTCGAGCTCGCGCAGGATCTCGACCGCCGCACGCGGGTCGATCGTGTCCGGGTCGACGCGGATCAGGTATGAGGCGTTGCCGCAGCAGACGTCGAGCACGCCCGCGACGCGCCTGGCCTCGAGCGCCCGGCAGATCGCCTGCGCGCGCATGTTGACCTGCAGCGACATGGCCTCCGACAGCTCGACGAGGATCCACTCGTCGCCGCCGTGCGTGTACCTGGTGCTGGCGCCGACGTTGGCGCCGTCGACCTGCCCCGGCCGCCCGCCGGTTCCGTCCGCGTCGCTCACGGGCACGTCGCTCATTTCACGCCACCGCCTGGACCCGGTGGCCGGCATCCTGCACCGCCGCGCGAACCGCCCGGGCGACGTCGACCGAGTTGGGACCGTCGCCGTGCACGCAGATGCTGTCGGCCTCCAACTCGACGGGCGTGCCGTCCTCCGCGGCGACCGTGCCGTCAGACAAAAAGCGCGTCACCTGCTCGACCGCGAACTCGACGTCGGTCGCCTTCTTGTGGCGCTGGATCAGCAGGTCTCCGGCGGGGCTGTAGCTGAGGTCTGGATAGATCTCGCCGACGACGCGCACGTCGCGCGCGCGCAGCTCGTCGCACAGCTTCACGCCGGTCGTCGGCGCCGGGAAGTAGAACGAGACGCCGGGGCCGAAGCCGGCGATCGCGTCGGCGACGGCGGCCGCGACGGTCTCGTCCTCGCGCAGGTAGAAGGCGAGCGCACCGTGCGGCTTGACGTGGTGCAGCGGGATCGCTTCGGTGTCCAGAAACGCCTTCAACGCCCCGGTCTGGTAGCGGACGTAGGCGGCGGCCTCCTCCGGCGCGAGCCGGTACTGACGCCGGCCGAAGCCGAGCAGATCGGGATAGCCCGGATGCGAACCGGCCGCGACTCCGTGGCGCTTGGCGAGCGCCGCGGTGTGGGCCATCACCAGCGGATCGCCGCCATGAAACCCACACGCGATGTTCGCCGTAGTGACGAGCGGCATGATGTTGTCGTCGTCGCCGAGCCGCCAGTTGCCGAAGCTCTCGCCGAGGTCGCAGTTGATGTCCATCGCCTCAGGGCTCATGCGGCGTCATCGCTTGAGCTAAAGCTTTCATTAGGAAAGGTGGCGCACAACCGACGACATGTACGACCGCTGCTCCGGTTCTTGTCCCAAATGTCCAAGACATGACGATCGCAGCATCTCCGGACGGAGGCATCGCGCGAGCCTCGCACGCGCGTGAACGTCGCGCCATCGTCTGATCGGCGCTTGGGCGGATGAACCCATCACCCGGTGGCGCCGCCCGGCCCCGGCCGACGACCATCACCGCAGCAGCCCGGCGCGCATTACCTTGGCGACGGCCGCCGCCCGGTCCGAGACGCCGAGCTTCTCGAACGCATGCTGCAGGTGGGTCTTGACCGTGGCCGGGCTGACGTGGAGCTCGCGCGCCATCTCGGCCGTCGACAGCCCGTCGGCGCTCAGCCGCACGACCCCGAGCTCGCGGGCGGTCAGCGCCGGCGCCTCGGGAGCGTCGCGACGGAGCCGCACCTCGCTGGCCAGGGACTCCTGCAGATCAGCGGCGACGACGGTCTGCCCGCGCGCCACCGCCGCGATCGCGTCGCACAGCTCGCTCGCGCGGGCCTGCTTGCCGAGATATCCGTGCGCTCCGAGACGGATCGCCCGGTAGACGCTCGCCGCGCCGTGCGAGGCGGACACGATCAGCACCCGCGTGCTCGCCTCCTCGGCCGCGATCGCCTCCAGCACGCCGAAGCCGTCGAGCCCGGGCAGATCGAGGTCCAGGACGAGCACGTCCGGGGCATCCGCGCGAACGCGTCGCAGCGCCTCGAGCCCGTCGCCTGCGGTTGCGAGCAGGCGCAGATCCGGGCGCGCCTCGATCGCCGCGACGACGCCGTCGAGGAAGATCGGGTGGTCGTCGGCGACGATCACCGACGATCGGCCGCTCATGACGCCACCTTGAGCGAGCGGCGCACGGTCCCCAGGAACGACGGGATGTCCAGCGGCTTGGTGATGTACGCGTAGGCGCCCTCGTCGATCAGCTCCCGCTTGCGTCCCGGCGTCGCGTCGGCGGACAGTACGATCACCGGGATCGCGCTCGTGTCGGGGTCCTCACCGAGCGCACGCAGCACGGCGACGCCGTCGACGTCGGGCAGGTTGAGGTCGAGCAGCACCAGATCGGGGCGAGCCCGCGCGGCGAGCTCGATACCCAGCTCGCCGCGCTCGGCGGCGGTCACCTCGACATCTCCCGCGCGCTCGAGGATCCGGCGAACGACGCTGAGGTTGGACGGGTTGTCCTCGATGTAGAGCACGCGGACGTGCCCAAGCGGAGCGTCGTCCGGCGTGGCCGCGGGCTCGCCGCCGACGTTCGCAGTTACCTCGGGCGCCGCCGCGGCCTGCAGGTCGACGTAGAACGCCGACCCGTCCCCGGGCGCCGAGTGCTGGACCCCGAGCCGTCCGTTCATCGCCTCGACCAGGCTGCGCGCGACGCTCAGCCCGAGTCCCGTGCCCGGTGTCTGCGCCGACGTCGCCGACAGCCGCTCGAACGGCACGAAGATCTGGCGCTGCTCGTCCTCGGTCAGGCCCGGGCCGGTGTCGACGATCAGGATTCGCACGAAGCCGGCCTTACGGGGTCGGACGACGACGCGCACCGCGCCCCCGCCCGGCGTGTACTTGACGGCGTTGCCCAGCAGGTTGAGCAGCGCCTGGCGCAGCCCCTGCGGGTCGGCGAGAACGTGCGTGAACAGGCCGCCGTGCAGGTCGGCGGCGAGCTCGATGTCGCGTTCGAGCGCCAGTGGCCGGATCAGCTCGAGCGCCTCCTGCAGCGGCTCGCAGACCGGGATCGGCGTGGGGCTGACGCTCAGCGCTCCTGCCTCGATGCGAGACATGTCGAGCACCTCGTTGATCAGCGCCAGCAGGTGATGACCCGCGGCGAGGATGCCGTCGACGCTCTCGGCCGACCCCCCGGGCAGATCGTCGAGCTCGAGCAGCTGCCCGAACCCGAGGATCGCGTTGAGCGGCGTGCGTAGCTCGTGGCTCATGCGTGACAGGAACTCGCTCTTGGCGCGGCTCGCGCGCTCGGCCTCGTCGCGGGCCTCGCGCGCCGCCGCCTCCATCTGCAGCCGTCCGGTGATGTCGGTCGAGATCCCGCCCAGCGCATACGGCCGCCCGCGATCGTCGAGCAGCGGAAACTTGATCGACAGCCACGTGCGACCGACCTCGCCGGCGCGCTCCTCGACCTCCAGCGGCTGCGCCGTCTCGAGCACGTCGCGATCGTGTGCGCGGTAGTCCGCCGCCGCCTCGGGCGGGAACAGGTCCTCGTCGGTGCGCCCGAGGATGTCGGCGACGAGCAGCCCGAAGCGCTGCTCGAAGTACCGGTTGACGAGCATGTAGCGGCCGTCGAGGTCCTTGACGAACACGAGCGCGGCGCAGTTGTCGATGATGTCCTGCAGCCGCGCGACCGCGTCGCGCAGCGACCGCTGCGCGGTCTCGCGCGCGGTCACGTCGACGAGCTGGACGACGCGCAGGTTGCGGGTCGACGCGCCCACCCGCGCGATCTGCAGCTCGACCGTCACGCGCGCGCCGTCGCGGACCTCGACCACCCACACGCTTCCCTGCGCGCGGTCGAAGTCCGGCGCCGCGCGGAGCGCCGGACGGCCAGGGGCGGGGGCGAGGATCGCGTCGAGCCGCAGCCCCGACAAGGCGGGCGCGGGGCGGTCGAGCAACGCGCCGAGGCTGTCGGAGGCGGCGATCACGCTGCAGCCGCCGGGGCCGTCCATGTCGACGACGCAGCTCGGCACCGGCGAAGCCGCGAACGCCTCGGCGAGCGACGGTGCCTCCGACCCGATCACCTCCTCGGTACCCGCCACCGCCCCGTGCCTCCCCGCGGTGCCGTCAGCCTTGCCCGCGCAGCCGCGCCGTGGCCGCCTCGTCGACCTCGTACCGCGCGGCCTGCTCGTCCACGACGCGCACGGCCACACCGTACATCTCGCGCGCCGCCGCAACCGTCACGTAGCCGTCGATCACGTCTTCGAGCACCCACTCGACGGGGCGCGTGAGGGGGTCGCCCCAGCCTCCGCCGCCGCCCTCCCAGAAGCGGATCAGCGCGCCGCGGCGGGCGGCGACCCCGGAACGCATGACGCCGATCTCCTCCTCGGCGTCGCCGCCGGCGTCGTTGATCAGCCCGCTCCCGAGCGCTTCGCGGCCGCCGTCGTAACCCCATACCGGCTGCACGGCGCGGCTGCCGAGCACCGACAGGGTCGCGTCCGAATGCGTGAGCTGGAAGTCCCGGGTGACGCCGATGCCGCCGCGGTGGCGCCCGGCGCCCGCCGAGTCGGGGATCATCTCGTAGCGGCGGGTCAGGATCGGGTACACCCGCTCCTGCACCTCGACCGGCTCGTTGCGCGTCCCGGACGCGTACAGGCTGATCGCCGTGTGGTTGTCCTTCTTGCCGGGACGGGCGCCGTAGCCGCCCTCCTTCCACAGGTACATCACGTAGTCGCGCTCGTAGCCGGGACGCGGGTCGTGGCCGCCGACGACCATGTTGGTCATGTTGCCGCCGCACACCATCGAGCGCTCCGGGCGCATCTGCAAGAACGCTCCGAACACGCATGCGCAGATGACCTCGTAGGAGGTGGCGAACGCGCCGCCGACCGCCGCCGGGAACTGGGCGTTGGTGACCAGGCCCTCGGGGTTGACGACCGTGATCGCCTCATACATGCCCTCGCTGGCGGGCACGTGCGGGAAGATCGCCTTGGTGGCGACGACGAGCGCCGACTGCGACATGCTGCGCGTCGCGTTGACCGCCCCCCGTGCCTGCGGATCTGAGCGCGACAGGTCGTAGATGGCGCGGTCGCCGTCGATCGTGATGTCGATCGCGACCCTGATCGGCGTCACCCGGTCGCCCATCGGGTCGAAGTCGATCGCGTCCTCGAACGAGTACGTGCCGTCTTCGATCGCGGCGAACTCCTCGCGCAGCAGCGTCTCCGAGTAGCGCTGCAGCTCGACCATCTGGGCGCGCACGACATCCAGGCCGTGGCGGTCGATCATCGCCTGCAGCCGGGCCTCACCGGTCTGACATGCCGCGATCTGCGCGAACACGTCGCCCTGGTTGAGATCGGCGACGCGCGTGTTGCGCAGGATGAAGCGCAGCACCTCGTCGTCGAGCGTGCCTTCGCGCACGAGATGGATCGGCGGGATGTACAGCGCCTCGCCGTAGGACTCGACCGCCTCGGCGTGGAACGAGCCCGGGATCGGACCGCCGAGATCGGACCAATGCGCGGAGTTCTGCGTGAACGCGACGAGCGCGCCGTCACGGTACACGGGCATGATCGTGCGTACGTCCTGGCAGTGGGTGCCGCCGAGGAACGCGTCGTTCATGATGATGATGTCGCCCTCGCGCAGGCGATCCTTGCCGAGCCAGTCGATCACCGCCTTGACCGTGTGCGGGAGCGTCCCGACGTGCGCCGGCAGGTCCTCCTTGCCCTCGGCGACGAGGCGCCCGTCCTCGTCGCAGATCGCGGTTGAGAAGTCGCGGCCCTCGCTGACGACGAGCGAGTGCGCGACGCGCTCGAGCATCAGCCCCATCTCGTCGACGATCCCCATGAACGCGTTGCGCAGCACCTCGAACGTGATCGGATCGACGGTCGCTTCGGTGGTATCGGTCATCTCGTGCTCTCCTCTGCGGTTGTCGCCGGCGAGTCGTTGCGGGTTCACTGCGGGCGCATCGCGATCACGATGTCGCCCGCGTCGCTGACGTCGGCGGCGATGCCAGGCGGCAGCACGACGGTGGTGTCGAGCCCCTCGATCACGCACGGCCCCTGCAGCTGGTCTCCGGGCCCGACCCCGGCGCGGTCGAGTACCTCGGTTTCCACCCAGCCCGTGTCGGCGAAGTGAACCGGCCGCGTACGGGCGGCACGGACGGCGCCGGCGCCGTTGCGGGGCCGCATCAGCGCCAGGTCGGGCTTGACGCGCTGGCCCCGGGCGGTGGCGCGCACGGCCGAGATCTCGACAGGGTTGTCGGGATGGCTGTAGCGGTACTGTCGCAGGTGCTCGTCGTGGAATGCCGCGACGGCGCGGTCGACGCCGGCGTCCGACAGCTCGTGCAGCCCAACCGTGATCGAGTGCAGCTGCCCGATATAGCGGATGTCGACGTTGTACTCGATGTGCACGGCGTCGCGTTCGAGCCCCTGCAGCACGAGGTTGCCGACGACGCGATCGGAAATCTCGGCCAGCAGCGACCGCAGCTCCTCGATACGCAGCTCGTCGCGGCGCCGGGCGTATGCCCAGGAGAACTCGTCCACCGGGTCGACGAACAGCAGCCCGAGCGCGCTCGTGACCCCCGGGTAGGCGGGGATCATCACCTCGGGCATGTCGAGCTCGCGCGCGATGTCGACGGCGTGCAGCGGCCCGGCGCCGCCGAACGCGATCAGCGAGAACTCGCGCGGATCGAAGCCACGCTCGACCGTGATCAGCCGGATCGCCGCGACCATGTTGGCGTTGGCGATGCGCAGCAACCCCTCGGCCGCGTCCTCGTCGCTGAGCGACAGCGGCTCACCGAGCGCGGTGTGGACCGCGCCGTGGGCGAGGTCGGCGTCCAGCGCCATGCGGCCGTCGAGGAAACCGTCGTTGCTCAAGCGGCCGAGCACGAGGTGGGCGTCGGTGTTCGTCGGCTCGGCGCCGCCCTGGCCGTAGCACGCCGGCCCGGGGTCGGCGCCGGCGCTCTGGGGCCCGTTGCGCGGCTTGCCGGCCGGGTCGAGCCATCCGATCGAGCCGCCGCCGGCGCCGATCGAGATCACGTCGATGCTGGGGAAGCGGATCGGCATCCCCCACTCGAGGTCGAACGACGTCGTCATCTGCGGACGACCGTCGACGACGACCGCGAGCTCGCACGTGGTCCCTCCCATGTCGATGCAGACGGCGTTGCCTCGGCCGGATGCCGCGGCGATCGCGGCGCCGGCGATCACGCCCGCGGCCGGTCCCGAGTTCAGCGTCTTGACCGCGTTGTCGCGGGCGTAGTCGACCGACATCGTGCCGCCGCCGTTGTGCATCACCAGCACGACGTCGTCGGCGTAGCCTTCTTCGCTCAGGCGCGCGCCGAGGTTGTCCATGTAGTTCGACAGGACCGGCGTCGTGTAGGCGTTGGCGACGGTCGTCGCGGTGCGCTCGAACTCGGGTGGCTCGGGCAGGATGTCGGTGGACAGCGAGACGCTGAGCTCCGGCAGCTCCTCGAGCAGGATCTCTCGCACCCGGCGCTCGTGGGCGGGGTTCATGTGCGCGTTGATCAGGCACACGGCTACCGAGGCGATGCCGCGCGCCCGCAGCTTTCCTGCGACGTCGCGGACCGAGCCCTCGTCCAGCGGCGTCACCACCTCGCCCTGGAAGTCGACGCGCTCTGAGACCTCGAGCCGGTGACGTCGCGCGATCAGCGGCGCCGGCGGATCCCAGAGGATGTCGTACAGCTGCTCACGGTTGGCGCGGCGGATCTCGAGGATGTCGCGAAAGCCATCGGTGGTGACGAGCGCGCACGGCGCGCCGCGCTTGGTGATCACCGCGTTGGTGGTCACCGTGGTGCCGTGGAACAGGCGGCGGATGTCGGCGCTGGGCACATCCAAGGCGCGCACCCCCTCCACCACGGCACGGTCGAAGTGCGGCGGCGTCGACGGCACCTTGGCGATGCGGAACTCCCCCTCGTCGCTCAGCGCGACGAGGTCGGTGAACGTGCCGCCGGTGTCACATCCGACGATCCAGGACATGCGGTACCTCTCCGTCAGCGATCGGGATTCGATGTCTGCGACAGCTTCCCGCGCGCCGGCTGCGCGTGACCATCGTCCGCCCGGCTACGGCGCGGTCGATCGAGCTCGTGCCGCGAGGATGACGGCCGGGCGCCCGACCGGTCAGAGCAGCTGGTGGCGGATCGCCTGGGCGACCGCCGCCGCGCGATCGCCGACCTCGAGCGTGTTGTAGATCGCCTGCAGCTCGGACTTGATCGTCGTCACGCGGGCGCCCAATTGGCCGGCGATCGCCGGCGTCGACGTGCCGTCGGCCGCAAGCTCGAGGATCTGCCGCTGGCGAGCCGAGAGCACCGGCCGGTCGGCGCTGCGGTGACGTATCTGTTCGGCGAGCATGCCCTGCACCTCGGAAGGCAGGACGGTCGCGCCCGCGTGGACGCGCTCGATCACCTCGACGAGGCGCGCGGCCGGGCTTGCCTTCCCCAGGTACGCGCGCGCGCCCGCGGAGATCGCCCGGTGGATCCGCGGCCCATCCATGTAGGCCGATAGCACGATCGTGCGCGTGGCGACGTGCTCGCGCTGGATCGCCTCGATCACCTCGAGACCCGACAACCCCGGCAGCTCGAGGTCGACGACGGCGACGTCGGGACGCAGCGCGAGGATCGCGCGCAGCGCCGCTCGGCCGTCGCTGGCACGCCCGACCAGGGCGGTCGCTGCATGCTCGTGAAGGATCCGCACCGTCGCCTCGAGGAACAGCGGGTGGTCATCGGCGACGAGCACCGTGATCTCCCGCCGGGAGACGAGCGCCTCGTCTAATGCAAGCTCGTCGGTCCGGCGCGTGTCGACGGGGCGGCACGCGTGATCGGAGCGCATCCTCGGGCGCGAGTGTACCGCCGCGCCGGCTTGACCTCCGCGGCCGCGCACGGTAAGAAGCGACCGTGTCCGACCGACGGGAGAAGCTGGTCGCGGTGGACGTCGGAGGGACGTTCACCGATGTCTGCGTGCTCGATCAGGCGACCGGATCGTTGCAGGTGGCGAAGGTCTCCTCGACCCGCGACCCGATCGACGGCGTGCTGCACGGGCTCGGCACGGCAGGCGTCAGCCTCGACACGGTGGCGCTGTTCTGTCACGGCACGACGGTCGCGACCAACGCGCTGATCACGCGGCGGCTGCCGGCGGCGGCGATGGTGACCACGCGCGGGTTCCGGGATGTGATCGAGATTCGCCGGGGCACACGCGCGGACCTGTGGGACGCGTACGCGGACAACGCGCCGCCGTACATCCGCAGGCGCGACCGGTTCGAGATCGGCGAGCGGATCGACCACACCGGCGCCGTGCTGGAGCCGCTCGACGAGGAGGGCGCACGCCGGCTCGCGCGAACGCTCGCGCGCCGTGGGGTGGAGGCCGTCGCGGTGTGCTTCATCAACGCGTACGCCAACCCCGCGCACGAGCAGCGGATGGCGGAGATCCTCGGCGAGGAGCTGCCCGGCGTGCCGGTCTCGACCTCCAGCGGCGTGCTGCCCGAGTTGTTCGAGCACGAGCGGTTCAGCACCACCGTCGCCAACGCGGTGTTGTCGCCGCTGGTGGGCGGCTACGTCACCGAGCTCGAGCGCCGGCTGCACGCCGACGGCTACGAGGGCGACCTGCTGCTGCTGCACTCCGGCGGCGGCGTGATGACGCCCGAGGCCGCCTCACGGCTGGCGGTTCGGCTCGCCGCCTCCGGGATCGCCGCCGGCGCCGTCGCCTGCCAGTACACCGCGGCGCTGTGCGGGTACCGCAACGCGATCGGGCTCGACATGGGCGGCACCAGCACCGACATCTCGCTGGTGTACGACGGGCAGCTGCGCGTCACCAACGACTGGCACGTCGAGTACGGCTATCCGATCTGCCTGCCGTCGATCGAGGTGCTGACGATCGGCGCCGGCGGCGGCTCGCTGGCCACGATCGACGCGGCCGGATCGCTGCGCTCAGGACCCCAGTCGGCGGGTTCGTCACCCGGGCCCGCGAGTTATGGCGCCGGCGGCGAGCAACCGACCACGACCGACGCCAACCTCGTGCTCGGCCGGCTCGGATCAGAGCTCGTCGGCGGCGGCATGCAGCTCGACGCCGCCCTCGCGGCACGGGCGATCCGCACGCATGTCGCCGAGCGCTTGGGATTGTCGACCGAACAGGCAGCGAGCGCGATCGTGCAGGTCGCCAACGCCAACATGGCCGACGCGGTGCGGGTGATCTCGCTGCAGCGGGGCTATGACCCGCGCGACTTCGCGCTGGTGGTGTTCGGCGGTGCCGGTGCCCTGCACGGCGCGGCGCTGGCGCAGGAGCTGTCGATCCCGACCGTGATCGTGCCGCCGCGCCCGGGCGCATGGTCGGCGCTCGGATGCCTGATGGTCGACATCAGGCACGACCTGTCGACGATGTTCCTGGCGCCGGCGCACGACGTCGACGTCGGGCAGCTGCAGGAGGCGTTCGCGGCGCTCGAGGCCGAGGGCCGCGAGCTCCTGCGCGCCGAGGGCGTGAGCGAGGACCGGGTCGTGCTGCGGCGCTCGATCGCGATGCGGTACCTGGGCCAGTGGCGGTCGATGAACGTCGAGCTCGACCCCGGGCCGATCGATCTCGAGACCGTCGTCGAGCGCTTCCACTCAGAGCACGAGCGGGAGTTCTCCTACCGGCGCAACGAGGCCGCGGTCGAGCTCTACCGGCTCGAGCTGGCGGCGATCGGGCAGACCGACGACGTCCGCCTGCCGCAAGCCGAGCGGTCAGCCGATGCGGCGCTGCCGGAGCCGGCGAGCGTCCGAGACGTGTGGTTCGACGGCGTCCAGCAGCCGCTCCAGACGCCGGTCTACGTGCGCGACGCGCTGCCTGCCGGCGTTCAGTTCTCGGGGCCCGCGGTCATCGATCAGCTCGACACGACGACGCTGATCCCGCCCGGCGTACGGGCCGAGATCGACGAGCACCTCAACATCCGCATGCACATCGAGACCTCGGAGGGCTGAGATGGCTGAGATGGCTGAGATGGCGACCACGCCCACGTCCACCACCGATCTCAACCGGGGCCTCGACCCGGTCACGTTCGAGGTGCTCAAGAACTCGTTCGTGACCGTCGTCGACGAGATGGCCGAGCAGATCCTGCGCACCTGCCACTCGTTCGTGATCTTCGCCCGCGACTTCTCGTGCGCGCTGTGCGATGCCGAGGGCAACACGATCATGCAGGGCCGCCAGGACATCGCCGTGCACGTCGGCACGCTGCACCTGAAGGCCAAGGCCGTGCTCGAGGACTTCGGCTCGGACATCCACGAGGGCGACGTGTTCGCCGTCAACGATCCGTATCGGGGCGGCACCCACTTCTCCGACGTGTCGATCATCCGCCCGGTGTTCGCCGACGGCGAGCTGATCGCGCTCGCGCAGGCGAACGGACATTGGGCTGACATGGGCGGCTCGGTTCCCGGCTCGTTCGACGTCAGCGCGGTCGACCACTTCGGCGAGGGCGTCCGGATTCCGCCCGTCCGGGTCGTCGACCGCGGCGTCCAGCGCGACGACGTGATCGGTCTGTTGGCCAGCAACACCCGCGCGCCGAGTGACATCGTCGGCGACTGCCACGCGCAGATCGAGGCGACCCGGATCGCCGAGCAGGAGCTGTTCAGGCTGATCGACAAGTACGGGATCGAGACCGTGACGACCGCGTTCGCGGCCGTCCAGGACTACGTCGAGCGCCTCACCCGCGCGCGGATCTCGGAGCTGCCGGACGGCACGTATGAGACCGAGGACCACATCGACGCCGACCCCGGCAGCGACGAGGGGCTCGTCGCGGTGCGCGTGAAGATGACGATCGCCGGCGACGAGATCACCTACGACCTGTCGGAGTCCGATCCGGCGATCGCCAGCTTCCTCAACGCCGGCGCCGGCACGGCGTTCTCGGGCGCGATCGCGTCGGCGAAGACGTTCATGCCCGACATCCCGCTGAACTCCGGCTTCTACCGCGCGATCAAGGTCGACGTCGGCGCCGAGGGCACGGTCGTCAACGCCGGCTGGCCGCTGGCGGTGACCGGATGCGTCTCCGGCACCTACGAGAAGATCATGAACGCCGGCTTCGAGCTGTGGTCGCAGCTGATGCCCGAACGGGCGATGGCGTGCTGCTTCAACCTCGAATACCTGCTCGTCGGCGGCCGCGACGCGCGGGTCGCGGAGCGGCCGTTCTTCATGTGGTACGACTGGATGGCCGGTGGCTGGGGCGGGCGCAACGGCAAGGACGGCTCCAACGCGACGTCGCCGGTGTTCGGGGTCGGGCTCGCGGTCCAGCCGCTGGAAGGCCAGGAGCGGCTGACCCCGGTCGTCACCTCCAGCCACGAGATCATCACCGACTCCGGCGGTCCCGGCCGCCACCGCGGCGGCTGCGGGGTGCGCAAGGGCGGCCGTCTGACCGAGGTCGACGGCGCCGTGATGTCCTACTGCTGCGACCGCGCCCGCTCGATCGCGTGGGGCATCGCCGGCGGGCTGCCGTCGGTCCCGCACGGGGTCTGGCTGAACGCGGGCGACCCGGCGGGACGGTTCCTTGGCGCCAACTTCTCCAACGTGCCGGTGTCGCCCGGCGACCGCTTCGAGCGGCCGTCGGCGGGCGGCGGTGGCCTCGGCGACCCGCTGGCGCGCGATCCCGGCGAGGTACTCGAAGATGTCGTCGACGGCTACGTCTCGATCCCGCGTGCGGAGCGCGACTACGGCGTGGTCGTGCGCGAGATCGACGCCGAGCTGTCGCAGTACGAGGTCGACGAGGCCGCGACGCGGGCGGCTCGCGAGCGGGCGCGCGCCTCGCGCTCGGCACGGCTCGACGAGGACCCCGAGACGGTCGCGCGGCGCTACCGCGACGGTGAGCTCGACGTGCTCGACCTCGTCCGCCACTACGGGGTGATCCTCGATTGGGGCGACGGCCGCCTGCTGCCGCGCACGACCGAGCAGTACCGCGCGCTGCTGCGCCGTCGCAGCGCGGCGCACTGGGCGCCGCCCGACGCACGACGCTGAGCTCGCGTGTTCGCGCCGGTTCTTTCGCAAATTGCTGCGGAGGCCTCGCAGCAACTTGCGATCGTTCGGGCGGCTGGCCGATCGCAGACCCGCTGTCGCTAGCGATCCCAGTCGCGATCGAGCAGCGCGGCGCGGATCCGGCCGATCGCCGCGACCGTATCCGGGCTCGGGTCCGGCGCGTCCTCGAGCACCGCGGGCGCCGCGAGCTGCAGCGACGAGGTCAACATGACGCCTTGCGTCGCAGCTGGTGGCGATGACGGGCGCAGCCGCGAGACCGCGATCGGCCGCTCCCGCACCGTCAGCCCGAGCGACGGCGCGAGCGCGATCAGCCGCGCGCGGGTGACGCCCGGCAGGATCCGGCCGTCGCACGGGGGCGTGATCAGCCGGTCGCCGTCGAGCAGCCACACGTTGGCCCACGCCGCCTCGAGCACGTCCGCATCCGGCCGCTCGCCGTCGACGAGCAGCGCCACCGGCGCGTTTGCGGCCGAGCTCGTGAGCGGGCCGCGGTCGACGAGCTTGTCGGGGCCGTAGCCGCCGCGTAAGGGCAGCGGTTGCAGGCGCCAAAGGGCCGGGCGCGGCGCCAGCGGCGAGGTTTCGATCTCGAAGCGGAGCGCGCCCGCGGTCGGGCGCGCATCGACGCGCAGCCGGTGCTCGCCGGCGTCCAGCCGTTGGGCCTGTGCGCGGATCAGTGCCGGCAGCCCGGGGGGCGGCTGGCGCCCGTAGAGGCGCTGCGCCGAGCGCTGCATCCGCTGCACGTGGGCGTCGAGGGCCTGCACGGCGCGGTCGCGGACGAGCAGCGTCTCGAACACGCCGAGCGACCGGTCGGGCCGCCGTCGGTCGGAGCTTCGTGCAGCGCCGCCCGCATGAGGCGCGGCCGTCACGCTGACACGGTGCTCCGGCGCGTCGCGGCCGCGCCGAACCTTGGCGTCTCGCCGACCGCGACCCCGGCGCCGACGGCGGCCGCGATCGGCCGCGCCTTGGCGATCGCCTCCTCGAGCTCGGCGCGCGGATCGGAGTCGGCGACGATGCCGCCGCCGGCGCCGATCCAGAGGCGGCCGTCACGGAGCTCGAGGGTCCGGATCGCGACGTTCAGCTCCAGGCCGGCCACCGGGCTGCAGTAGCCGATCGAGCCGGTGTAGACCTCGCGCGCGGTGTCCTCGAGCTCGGCGATCACGTGCAGCGCCTGGACCTTCGGCGCGCCCGTGACCGAGCCCGGCGGGAACGCGGCGCGCAGCAGCGCGGCATTGCCGGTGTTGCGCCGCAGCGTGCCCTCGACGCGGGAGACGAGGTGCCAGAGGCCGGGGTGGGCCTCGGCCGTCGGCAGCCGTGGCGCGTGCACCGAGCCGTACGCGCACACGCGGCCGATGTCGTTGCGCATCAGGTCGACGATCATCACGTGCTCGGCGGCGTCCTTGGCCGATTGGCGCAGCGTCGCCAGCGCGAAAGCGGACTCCATGGGGTCGACGCTGCGCGCGAGCGTCCCCTTGATCGGCGCGGTCACCACATGGTCGCCACGCCGGCGCAGGAACAGCTCGGGCGACAACGATGCGACCGATCCGGCGGGCGTATCGAACGTCGCCGCGTACGGCGGCGCGATCCGCCGCAGCGCGGTCGCGTACAGCGCCGCCGCGTCGCCGTCCCAGCGCGAGTCCAGCCGCAGGCAGAGGTTTGCCTGGAAGATCTCGCCGGCGGCGATCCGGCTGCAGCACTCAGCCACCGCCTCGACGTGGCGCGCCGCGGCGCGTCCGTCGACGGTGAACGTCTGCGGCGTCGTCTCACGCCGGGGCGGTGGCGGCGCCGCCAGCCGCGCCCGCAGCGCATGCAGCCGCCGCCGCAGCTCGGGGCGCCGGTCGTCGGTGGCGAGCGCCTCGAACCACCAGCGGCCGTCAGGGTCAAGGCGGAGCACGTGGTCGTAGTAGGCGAGGTGCAGCTCGGGCATCGGCACCGGCCTGACCAAGGTCAGCGGCACCCGCTCGACCGCGGCCGCGAGCCGGTAACCGAGCCAACCGAACCAGCCGCCGCCGACGGCCGTGCTCGGCGCCGCGTCGGCGCCGGCCACGAGCGGTAGCCGGTCGAGCGCCGCGAACGGATCACCGCCGGTCGCGCCGGGCGCGGATGGGTTCCCGCCGCCGGCCGCGAACTCGTCGCCGCCGGCCGCGAACTCGTCGCCGCCGGTTGCGTCGGCCGGTCCGATCACGGTCAGCGGCTCCGACGAGACGATCGCGCCGCCGCCCGCCCACGCGCCGGTCAGCGCAAACGGCAGCCGCTCGCCAGCGACCGCGCGGACCGCATCGGCCGCGGTCCATGCGCACTGCAGCGGCTCGCGGATCAGCGTTGCGTGCTCGAACACCGGTGCCGGAGAACGCTAGTGCCTCGGCGTCGGTTGCAGCCAGGTTGTCGATCGAGGGCCGACGTCGCGCGCCGCGTGCATCGGTTGGCCAAACGACCTGTCGTGGTCGAGCGCCGACCGGTCACGGGAGCGGGCACGGCAAGATCAGGACCGGCTCGCAACGGCAGCGACCTGACGGCACCGTAATTTTCACCGAAATCGGCGGCTCGGCGGACGCTGACGTTGCAATGTTCGGTCATGCCGAACGTTTCCCGTCGGCTCCCGATCGCGGCCGGAAAACGTTGAAATGTTCGGCGGCGCCGTTGCTGCCCCCGGCCCCCGCGGCAGCGGCGGCGTTGGCGCGACCGCGACCCGCGCGAGCGCAACCGCGACCGGCATCTCCGCGATCGTCATCCCCACGTCCGGGTACGGCTGGTGCGCCCCGCAACCGGTCCGGTCTCCTAGCCTCGTGACGATGATCGATCGTCTCCTCGCACCCCACGCCGGTCGCGGCGCAGTGCTGCGTCTGCTGTTCGGCGCTGCACTTGCGTCCGCGTGGCTGGCCGCCTGCGGCGGCGCGGCCGCGACGACCACCGTCCCCGCCGGCGGCGCGGGCAGCTCCGCGGCCGGGGATGCGTCCCATGGCGGCGGCGCACCGACCCAGTCGCTGCCGCGGCTGTCGACCAAGCAGCTGGCGGGGGCACGCGTGATCTACGCCTATGCCGGACTGCGGCCGCCGGCGTCGCTGCTGTCGCAGATCCGCCATGGCGACGTTGGCGGCGTGATCTTCTTCGGCTCCAACGTCTCCAGCCTCGCTCAGATCCACGGCGTCGTCGGACGGCTGCAGGCCGCTGCGAAGGTCAGCCCCACGCACCTGCCGCTGCTGTTGATGACCGATCAGGAGGGCGGCCAGGTCCGCCGCCTGCCGGGCGCGCCGGTCAAGTCCGAGAAGCAGATCGGCGAGCAGCGCAACGCGACCAGGGCGGCCTCGCGGGCGGGAACGGGCGCGGGACGGCTGCTGGCGTCGGTCGGCATGAACGTCAACCTGGCACCGGTGCTCGACGTGTACCGGACGGCCGGCGACTTCGACGACCAGTTCCAACGGTCGTACTCCAGCGACCCCGCGAAGGTGGCCCGACTCGGGTCCGCGTTCGTGCGCGCGCAGCAGCGGACCGGCGTCGCCGCGACCGTCAAGCACTTCCCCGGGCTCGGCGCCGCGTCGGCATCGCAGAACACCGACGAGCGGCCGGTGACGCTCCACGTGCCGCTGTCGCAGCTGCGGTCGATCGACGAGCGCCCGTTTCAGAGCGCGGTCGGCGCCGGCACCAAGCTCGTGATGACCTCATGGGCGGTGTACCCGGCGCTTGACCGCTCGCGCCCGGCGGGCCTCTCCTCGAAGGTGATCGGCGGCGAGTTGCGTACGCGGCTCGGCTTCAAGGGAGCGACGATCACCGACTCGATCGACGCGGGCGCACTCGAGCACTACGGCGGCCTCGGCAACCGCGCCGTGCTCGCGGCGCGCGCCGGCGCCGACCTGATCCTGTGCAGTCAGCCGAGCTCGGGCGCCCAGGGCAGCTCGGTCGTGCGAGCGCTCGCGCACGCGATCTCGACCGGCACCGTCGGCCGCTCGGCGACCCGCGCCGCGGTGTCGCGGATCCTGGCGCTGCGCCGCCACCCGTGAACGAAGCGAGCCGATGAGCGACTACAGCACGCTTCCCGACGAGCTCCCCGAGCCGGTCGACGACGGCGCCGCCGACCACCTCGCCGGGATGGCGATGCCGGCGCTGTCGCTGCCGGCGACCGACGGCTCACGGATCGCGCTTGACGAGCCCCGCGCCGGCAGGACGGTCCTGTACGTGTATCCGATGACCGGCGTGCCCGGCGTTCCACTGCCCGAGGGCTGGAACGAGCTCCCGGGAGCGCGCGGCTGCACGCCCGAGTCCTGTGGCTTTCGCGACCATCACGCCGAGCTGGCGCAGGCGGGCGCACCGAACGTGTTCGGGCTCTCGAGCCAGAGCACGAGCTATCAGGCCGAGATGGTGCAGCGGCTCGCGCTCCCGTTCCCGGCGTTGTCGGACGAGTCGCTACAGCTGGCCGACGTGTTGAAGCTACCGACGTTCGAGATCGCCGGCATGCGTTTGTACCGGCGGCTGACGATGATCGTCGCCGGGGCCAGGATCGAGCACGTCTTCTATCCGGTGTTCCCGCCCGACCGTCACGCCGCCGAGGTGCTCGAGTGGCTCGCCGCCAACCCGCGCTGACGGCGTCCGCTGCAGCGCATCGCTGATGCGGGCCGCGGGGCGTCGCGGTTGCGTGGCCCGCGTGGCGCAAGTGGCGCGGCACGACGTCACGCGTACGCGGCGGCCTGCAGCGAGAACAGCTCGGCGTAGGTCCCGCCGCGTGTCATCAGCTCCGCGTGCGAGCCGACCTCGACCCCGCGAGCATGCTCGAGGTTGGCGACGTGGCGACTGACCTGCGGCTGGGACAATCCGAGCCGCAGCGCCGCGTTGCCGAAGTGCAGCTCCTCGCCAACCGCGTGAACGACCGCAGCTGTTGCCGATCCGGCTCGATGCGCCAAGCGTATCGGGCGGTTTATGCCTTGCGGTAGGTGAGGATGACGACGCCGTCCCCGACCGTCTGCGTCGAGCCGAGCGACAGCCTGACGAGGTCGTCGGCGGCGCCGAGCAGACGCTCGCCGCTGCCGAGGACGACCGGGAAGATCATCAGCCGCAGCTCGTCGAGCAGGCCCTGCGCCAGCAGCCCGCGGACGAGCTGGCCGGAGCCCGCGATCAGGATGTCGCCCGCGTAGCGGTCCTTGAGCGTCGCGACGTCGGCCGCGAGATCGCCATCGAGGATTGTCGAGTTGTTCCAGTCCGCGCGCTCGAGCGTCTTCGAGACGACGTACTTCGGCATCCCGTTCATCTTCTCCCCGAACTCGCCGGTGGAGTGCTCCATGTCCGGCCAGGCGGCGGCGAACCCCTCGTACGTGACGCGGCCGAGCAGCTGCGCGTCGGCGGCGCGCAGCTCCTCGAGCTTGAACGCGTCGCCGTCCTCGCCGCGGTTGAACTGAAACGACCAGCCGCCGTGCTTGAACGTGCCGGCGCCGCCGGGATCCTCGAAAACGCCGTCGACTGACACGAACTCGGTTGCGACGATCCGACCCATCGGTGACTCCTTGCTCGGTTTGATATCCGTCAGCTGAGACCACCGCGCCGAGCCGGACTCATCGGTGCTGTCTGCGCCTCGGCTCCTCGTCGGGCCAGTGGCCGTGCTCCTCGAGATAGCGCCTGGCCAGCTCCTCGCGGTCGCGCTCACGGTCACCCGACACGCCGAGCCGGTACATCCAGTTGAGCAGCAATACCGAGAGGCCTGCGCCCACCGACATCGAAAACCCATCAACACCGAACCCACCCGGGTTCACGATCAGCAGAACGATGCCCGCAACGACCATAATCCCCCCGATCCCGTAGCGGACGAACAGCGTCAGCGCGCCCGGACGCTGCGCTGATGCCGGACGCTGGTGCACGATTAGGACATTACGCTGAGCGAGGATCACCAAACAGAACCGACGAAGACGGCGGATCCACGGGCGACCGAGGCACGAACGGGCTCCGCGGAACCGCCCGCGGCGACGCCGCCCGACGACGGTCGCGAGCAGCCCGTGATCCGCCGCCGTCCGCGATCGCTCGCGAGCTCGTCGGGCGAGCCGCCTGCGCGGCCCGAGCGCTCGGCGCCGCGGACGCCGAGCCCGCGCGACGGCGGTGAGACGGCGCCGCGGCGGCGGATCCGACCGCGCATGGACGGACCGCCGCCCGACGCCTCGGCGAACTCCGGGGACCCGACGAACGTCGGCCGGCCGCGAACCCGGCCGACCGAGAGCCGCGACCCGGGGCGCCGGCCACGCACCCGACCGGTCGAGAGCCGCGACCCCGACAGCCCCCCGCAGACGCGTCCGGTGGACGGCCGCTCGCCTGGGCGCCCGCCACGCACGCGCCCGGCCGGAAGCCGCGGGCCCGACGGCCGCCCACGCACGCGGCCCTCCGATACCCCCGACGGCCGCCCACGCACGCGGCCCACCGATGCACGCGACCTCGACGCCCGGCGGCGGCCGCGGCCGGCTCCCTCGTGGTTTGACGACGCGCCGCCGACTCGGCCACGGCAACGGACCGAGCCCGGAGCCGAGCCCGAGCCCCGGCGCGAGCTCGGACGGCGACCGGCGCGAGCACGTCCGGCGCAGGCGCCCGGCCGCGCCGGGCAACCCGCCCGCGCGACGCAACCCTCCCGTGGGACGCGACCCGCGCGCGGACCGAGGCCGTCCCGGGGGCGCCGACCCGATCCGGCCACACGGCGACCCCCGCCGCGCGGCGGGCGACCGGCGGGACGGCTGGCACTGCCCGGCGGGATCACGCTCCCATCGCCGGTTCGGCCCCGTCCGCGCGGACGCGGCGCAGCGCCGCCGACGACGACCCGCCGCCTCACGGCGCTGCTGCTGCTGGCGGCGATCGGGGTTGGGATCGCGGCGCTCGTCGGCGCATTCAGCTCCGGCCAGCACACGCAGCCGGTCCCGAAGCTGCCGGCGATCTCCGCTCGCTCGATCGCGAGTCAGCGCGGCGCCCCGGCGACGGTCGCGCTCGACACGACGTTCGGCGGCGCCCATCCGCCGACCGGCAAGCTGTCGACGCTCGAGCTCGACCTCGCGCGCGGCTTCCACTTCGATCCGCGGGCGGCGCCGACGTGCACGCCGTCGCAGGCCCGTGCCGGAGCCTGCCCGGCGGACTCGGCGATCGGCAGCGGCAGCGGCGAGATCCTCGTGCACGGCCCGTACCTGCCCCGGACGAGCTACGACGTCACCGCCGCGGTGTACCTGACCGCACCGACCCACCGCGGCGACATCGCCGGCCTCGCGCTCGAAATCGTTCAGGAGCAGTCGCAGCTGCACGCGACGTTGCTGGGCCGTGTGATCCCGCTGCGGACGAGCCGTTACTCGATCGCGCTGCGGTTCGCGGACGCCAGCAGGGGGCTCTCGCGCGACTACGAGCTGATCCTGCGACAGATCGCGCTCAAGCTCCAGGCAGGCCGCACGGTCGATTCGCAGACGTACCACCTGCTGACGAACCCGACGCCGTGCGTGAAGCCGGGCTGGCCGCTGCAGCTGTCGATGACGTCCGCGACGAACGCGTGGATCTACCACGGCACCGCCTCGTGCGGCTCGTCGACCAGTTGAGCGTCGCCGTCTTGCGCGGTGCCGCGGAGTCTACCGCACCAAACTGATTGAGATAGGCGGTTTTGGCTAGACTGCTGCGCGTGCAACGCGTCGACGTCCACCAGCACCTCTGGACCAGCCCGCTGGTGGACGCGCTCGCGCGCCGCGAATGTCATCCGTTCGTCCGCCACGAGGGCGGGGTGTGGGTGCTGCACCTGGCGGGCGAGCCGCCGTGCATGCTCGACCTCGAGGCCGAGTCGGCGCAGGCACGCGGTCGGCTGCTGGACGTGGATGGCGTCGAGGTCGCGGCGATCGCGATCTCGAGCCCGATCGGCATCGAGGGACTCGCCCTCGACGAGGCGCGCGCGCTGATCGCCGCCCACCTCGACGGGGTGCTGGCGCTCGGCGACCGGTTCGTCGCGTGGGGCCCGGTCGGGGTCCGCGCCCCGGACCCGGACGATGTCGACGCGGTCCTCGCGCGCGGCTGCATCGGCGTTTCTGTGCCGTCGGCGGCGCTCGCCGACCGCGACGCCCTGGAGTCGATCGGCCCGGTGCTGGAGCGCGTGCAGGAGCGCGGGGCGTCCCTGTTCGTCCACCCGGGCGGTTTTGCGCCGCGGGCGCCGTCGCTGTCGGAGCCGCTCTGGTGGGCGGCGCTGACCAGCTACGTGTCCGACATGCAGGCTGCGTGGCTGACGTTCGCAGCCCACGGACGCCGCGAGCTGCCGCGGCTGCGGGTCCTGTTCGCGATGCTCGCAGGCGGCGCTCCGACGCTGGTCGAGCGCCTGCGCGCCCGTGGCGGCCCCGAGATCGACCTGCACGACCCGCTGACGTTCTACGACACATCGAGCTATGGACCGATGGTCGTCGAGGCGATGGCCGGCTGGGTCGGTCCCGACCGGCTCGTGTACGGCTCCGATCGGCCGGTGATCGACCCGGTCACGACCGGACGGGAGGTTGAACTGATGACCAACGCGGCCGATTTCCTGACCTCGACGGGGTCGGCGCCATGAGCCTCTCGCCCGAGCAGCTCGAGCGGTTCGTCGGCGGACTCGTCGCTGCGCCGGATCGCTGGCGTCACCTCGTGCGCCACGCCGACGACGTGCGCGTGTACGAGCAGATCTGGGACCACGGCGACGTCAACGCGTGGCTGATCTGCTGGTCCGAAGACCAGGACACGGGCTTTCACGACCACGATGAGTCGGCCGCCGCGATCACGGTCGTGTCGGGAACCGTTCGCGAGGACCGCCTGACGCTCGGCGGGTCGCCGCGCGGGCGGATTTTTGGCGCCGGCGAGACGTTCACGGTGCCTCCGGTCGCGATCCATCGCGTGCTGCACGCCGGCGACGGCCCGGCCGTCACGATCCACGCGTACTCGCCGCCGCTGCGGCGTACCGGCGCGTATCGCGTCGGCGTCGAGGGCGCGCTGGAGCGCGAGTCGCAGCCGTACGAGGTCGAGCTGCGCGACGCGCCTGTCGCCGCCTGAGCTGGGCGGTGCGCTAGCGTCCGGCCGGGTGGTCGGGCGCTGATGTACAAGACCTTCACCCACGACGGCGTCGACGACGTGGTCGCGATCGAGGAGCCGCTCGAGATCCGCGTCGACGGCGCTGCGCTGGCGGTGACGATGCGCACGCCGGGCGACGACGAGGAGCTGGCGCTCGGCTTCCTCTACGGCGAGGGGCTGATCGACGGGCCGCGGCCGGCGGGCCTGACCGAGGACTTCGCCGCCAACACGATCGAGGTCTCGGGGCCGCTGACCCGCGACCCCGGCGCCCGCAACTTCTACACGACCTCCTCGTGCGGCGTCTGCGGCAAGGGGGCGCTGGAGGAGGTGGCCGTGCACAGCGCGCCGATCGCGCCCGGGACGCCGGTGATCGATCGCGCGCTCGCGGCGTCGCTGCCCGACCGGCTGATGCAGCCGACCTTCGACCGCACCGGCGGCACCCATGCCACCGGCCTGTTCACGGCCGACGGCGAGCTCGTGCTCACCCGCGAGGACGTCGGCCGCCACAACGCGATGGACAAGGTCGTGGGCCACGCACTCGTCGACGGGCTGCTGCCGCTGTCCGAGTACGTCCTGTGCGTCAGCGGCCGGCTGTCGTTCGAGCTCGTGCAGAAAGCGGCCGTCGCCGGCGCGCCGATCCTGATCGGCGTCGGCGCACCGAGCTCGCTCGCGATCGAGCTCGCCGCCGACCGCGGGCTGACGCTGTGCGGCTTCGCGCGGCGCGGGACCTTGAACGTCTACACGTCCGCCGAGCGGATCCGCGATTAGCCGCGCGCCTGAGCGTGGCGGCTCGTCCACGCGGGTGGCTCGTCCACGCGGGCGGCATGCGTTCACATGGGCGCTGCGTGGCGGCTCGTGTGGGGCGGGGCCACATCGGGCCAACCGTGGGCGTCAGTGGGAACTCAGTACGGCATGGCCGTACAGGTCCCCCACACGCCGGCTTGGTCGTCTCGCCCGGCGAGCCCGCCCGGCCATCTGCAACATTCGCCATCCGTGGCGGTCGCGACGAGGGTTGGCGAGCAACGCATGGCCTACGTGCACTCGTCGCCATCCCGGCGCTCGCGGGCGACCGTTGGCAAATAACGCAGGCCCATCGGAGCAGCGCGGGGCCTTTCCCGTTCGATGCCCGCTCAACCTTCCTCGGGGGCCTGCCGAAGACAGGCGCGAACGCGCTCGCCTGGGAATCGTCATCCGCTGCAGGCGAGCGGCCCGGCATCGGCCGTGCGTCTACACCGCGGCCAACGTGGCGAGCCGCTCGAGCTCCTCCTCCGAGGACCAGGCGCCGACCGACGCTCGGACGAGGCCGTGGCTGAGGATGCTGCGGACGACCACGCCCTCCTGCGCCAGGCGCGCCACCTCGGCGTCGGGATCCTCCACCTTCCAGGAGACGAGCGTCGAGCGGCCGCGCGGACCGACCTCGAGCCCGCGCGCGGCGAGCTGGTCGGCGAGGCCTGCGGCGAGCGTCGCGGCGCGGGCGTGGACCCACTCCCAGCCGGCGTCCTCGAGCACGCGCAGCGACGCCAGCGCCCAGGCGCTGCGCATCCCGGGCGGGAAGCCGTGATCGAGGCGGGCGGCATCCTCCGCCGGGCCGGAGTGCAGGGCGTCGGTGGCGTCGGCGACCGACGTGTAGCCGGGCCACGGCGTGTTGAGCTCGTCGAGCTGATCGCGGCGGACGTAGAGCGCGCCGCTGCCCTCGGGGCCGCACAGCCACTTCTGTCCCGATCCGGCATAGAACGCGCAGCCGAGCTCGTCCATGTCGGTCGGGACGGCGCCGATCGACTGGGCCGCGTCGAGCAGGAACGGGACCCCGGTCGCGGTCAGCGCATCGGTGTCGACGACACGGCCGGAGACCCACGAGACGTGCGAGACCGCCACCAGCCGCGTCGACGGGCCGACCGCCTCGGCGACCGATGCGAAGGGCGCGATGCGCACGTCGACGCCCGCGCGCTTCAGGCGGCCGAGCGGTGCCAGCAGCCCCGGGTGTTCCTCGTCGGAGGTGACGACCTGATCGCCCGGTCGCAGATCGAGGCCGGACAGGATCGTGTTGCAGCCGTCGGTGGTGGAGCCTGTCAGCGCGACGTCCGAGGGGTCGGCGTGCAGCACCCGCGCGTAGGCAGCGCGCACCTGGTCGGCGAGCTCACGCACCGACTCGATGTACGGCCGGCCGCAGCGGCCGCCGCTCAGCTCCAGCTCGATCCGCTCGCGCACCGCGTCGGCCGCCGCCTGAGGCAGCGGACCCTCCGTCCCCGCGTTCAGATACGCCTTGCGCTCGACGACCGGGAATTGGGTTCGGAACGCGGCGGGGTCGGTCACGGCCGGCGATATTAGTCGCGGGCCGCGAGCTCGCGCTTGAGGACCTTGCCGGTGGGGTTGCGCGGGAGCTCGTCGACGAACACGACGTCGCGCGGCACCTTGTACGTGGCGAGGTTGTCGCGCACGTACTGGCGCACCTCGTCGGCGCTCAGGCGCCGGCCACCGTGCAACACCACGAACGCCTTCAGCCGCTGGCCGAAGCGCTCGTCGGCGACGCCGATCGCGGCCGCCTCGACGATCGCCTCGTGGCCGGCGAGCAGCTCCTCCACCTCGGCCGGGAACACGTTCTCGCCGCCGGAGACGATCATCTCGTCGTCGCGGCCGTCGATGAACAGCAGCCCGCGCTCGTCGAAGTGGCCGACGTCGCCCGACGACATCAGGCCCTCCAGCTGGTCCTTTGAGCCGCCGCCGCTATAGCCCTCGAACTGGGCGTAGTTGCCGACGAAGATGCGCCCGCTCTCCCCCGCCGGCAGCTCGCGCCCGTCCTCGCCGAAGATCTTGACGACGGTGCCGCGAACGGGCCGCCCGACGGTTCCGGGATCGAGCGCGAGGTCATCCGGCGTCGCGATCGTCGCCTGCGCGATCTCGGTCGAGCCGTACAGGTTGTAGACGACGGGCCCGAACACGCCAGTCGCGCGCGTCACGAGCGCCGGGCCCAGCGCCGAGCCCGAGGCGACGATCACGCGCAGCGCGCGCAGGTCCGTTGAAGAGATCGCGTCGAGCCCGAGGTCGACGATCCGCTGCAGCATCACCGGCACGACGATCAGCGCGGTTGCACGGTTGTCGGCGAGCGCGTCGAGCGTCACCTCGGGGTCGAAGCGGCGATGGATCACGAGCGTCGAGCCGAGCGCGAGACCGAGCGCCATCCCCGCCAGCCCGAGGGTGTGGAACATCGGCGTCGCCAGCACGGTGCACTCGCGGGCGCGCAACGGCACCCGCGACAGCAGCCCGCCGACGATCGCCAGCGAGCGTGGCTCGTCGCGCGGCGCTCCCTTCGGCGCGCCGGTAGTCCCGCTGGTCAGGATCACGAGCTTGGCGTGGCGCTCGGCCTTCGGCGGGGAGTCGGTCGAGGCGCCGGCGATCAGCGCGTCGAGCGACTCGGCGGGGTCGGTGGCGTCGTCGTCCACCCACGCGCGGAAGCGCCCATAGCGCGGCTGCACCCCCGCGAGCATCTCCCCGAACTCGTCGTCGTAGACGAGCAGGTCGGTGCCCTCGCGCTCGGCCACGTCGCGGATCTGCGGCCCGGCGAACGACGTGTTGAGCAGGATCACGCGGGCGCCGCACAGCACCCCCGCGAACAGCGCCTCGAGAAAGCCGCGGTGGTTGCGGACCAGGATCGTGATCCCGTCGCCCGCGCGCACGCCGCGCGCGCGCCATGCGTTGGCGAGTGCGTTGATGCGGCCGTGCAGCTCGCGGAACGTGACGTCGCCGCGCTCGTCGCGGATCGCCACCCGGTCGGGCTGTCTGATCGCGCCGATCGCGATCGAGCTGGCGAGCAGGCCGTGGCGCTCGATCGAGTGCACGATCCGTGCGAGCCGCTGCGGCGACTCGATCTCGAACACGCCGGCCCGGAAGCACACCCGTGCGAAGTACGCCTCGTCGGCGGCGCGCCCGGCGAGCTTGGCGCCCGTGCCGAGCAGGCGCCTGAGATCGACGTCGAGCGGGTTCCGGCTGCTCACGGAGCCGAGACGTTAGTTGACCGACGCCGTGCGACGTCCGCGCCGTGAACCTCGTCAAGTTCGTGCGACCCCCTCCGCACGAACTTGACGAGGTTTGCCCGATCCGTCAGCCGATGATGATCCAGGTGCCGCCGCCGGCCGACGAGACGCCCGGGATCACGTAGTAGCCCCCGCCGTCGCCGTAGCCGTAGCCGCCCGATCCATAGCCGTACCCGCCGTCGCCATAGCCATAACCGCCAGAGCCGTAGCCGTATCCGCCGTCGCCATAGCCGGAGCCGCTGGAGCCGTAGCCGTAACCGGACCCACCGGACGCCGAGGCGCTGCCGTCCCCGGAATACGAGACCGAGAACGACGAGCCGTCGGAGGACAGCGCCGACGGCGTCGCCCCGCCCGAGCCGCCGGTCGGGTCAAAGCTCGCGCCGTCGAATCCCATCGAGCTGGCGCCCGGTGACAGCGTGACCGCGGTCGCCGCCCACTCCGGGTCGGAGATCGGCCCGGTGTGTCCGGCGGTGTCGGTCGCGCTCGCGGAGGTGAACTGCATCGTGCCGAAGTCGGTCAGCGGCAGCGGCGTGCAGTTGCTCACCGAACCGTCACACTGCGACGGCGCCTCGGCGACCCACTCCGCGCTCGACACATCGGGGTTGCTCATCGTCAGGGTCTTGGAGAACGTCTGACCGGTCGTCTCGTTCGACAGCCAGATCGACACGCTGGTGCCCTCGACGGTGACCTTGGAGGAGATGTGGTCGCCCGGCGACACCGGCAGGGCGACGCGGACCGGCGCCTTCGGCACCAGCTCATACCACGCGTAGTAGGAGGCCGAGCCCGACGCCGTGCAGTTGCTCTCGGTGCCGGTCTGCTCGAGCGCCTGCGTGTTGCCGGCGCCGCCCAGCCCGATCCAGAACGCGGAGTAGGTGGGCTGGCTCGCGGCGGTGCACTTCGCGGTCGGCACCACCCAACTGCCCGACACGCTCTTGAACTGCGTCGGCTGGCCGGTGCCCGACACGTAGCCGGACCAGTTCTCGCTCTGCGCCTGCTGGACGTCGGTCGCAGCCGACGCGGACGCGGCAGCGCCGAGCGCACACAACGCGGTCGCTGCCACCACACCAATTGCTCGTTTCATGACACTGACGGTGGGACATCGCCCGAAGAGCGGTGTACGAGTTGGCGAAGAGATCCATCAGTGGCGCCGGACGCAGGTACCGGCACAGTCGCCCATAGGTGGACTGAGCCGGTAGTCGCCGACGCCCGACGCGCCCTCGGGCGCTCAGGTGCGCAACGCCACGCGCACGCGCGCGAGCTTCACGGCCTTGGTCAGCGTGGCGAGGTCGTAGGCGCCCTGGTGGCGGTGACCGTTGATGAAGAACGTCGGGGTGCCAGAGACGCCGCTGAGGTCGGCGGACTCGACGTCCTCGGCGATGTGGCCCGCGCCCTTGCGCTTCTTCATCGCGGCCTTGAACTTGTCCATGTCGAGCCCGATCGCTTCGGCGTGCTCCATGATCTGCCGGATCCGCAGCTCGTCCTGGTGGGCCAGCAGCCGGTCGTGCATCTCCCAGAAACGACCCTGCAGCGCGGCCGCCTCGGTCGCCTCGGCCGCGAGCTGCGCCTGCGGGTGGACGTCTGAGAGCGGCAGGTGGCGCCACACGTAGCGCAGGTCGCCGACCGAGGCCAGCAGCTCGCGCACGACCGGCTCGGCCTGGCCGCAGTACGGGCACTCGAGATCGCCGTACTCCAGGAGCGTCACCTCGGCCTCGTGCGGGCCGCGGATGTGGTCGCGCTCGGGATCGACCGGCACCGCCAGGTCGACGATCGTGTCGGCGGTGCCGACGAGCGCCTGCAGGCGCATGCGCTTGGGCATCCGGCGCGTGACCTCCTGGATCGCGCACGTCACGAGCGGCGCGCCGATCAGCGTCGTGAGCACGCCGAGCTTGGCCTCAGACAAGTCCCTGCCGGTGAACGCCAGCGTCGCGATCAGCAACGACACGGTGAACCCGATCCCCGCGATCGCGCCGCCGCCAAGCACCGAAGCCCAGCCGACCGGCAGGTGGATGCGGCCGCGGCTGGCCCGCGTCACGATCGCGGCGGCGCCGCCGATGCCGATCGGCTTGCCGATCAGATACGCGATCAGCACCCCGAGCGTGATCGCGGAGCCGTACGCGTGCACGAGGAACGAGCCGCTGATCGCAAAGCCGGCGTTGGCGAGCGCGAACAGCGGCACCACCGCGTAGCTGGTGAACGGGTGGAACATCTGCGTCCAGCGCTCGTTGGGCGAGATCGTCTGGCGCAGGCCGGCGCGAGCCGACGCCGCCTGCTCGGACGTCGGCTGCTCGCGAAACAGCCGGAACAGGTCGGTCGCCTGCTCGAGGTCGGCACGGGCCGCCGGGAACGCGATCGTCAGAAGCCCCATCGCCAGCCCGACCACGATCGGGTCGATCCCCGACTTCAGCACCGCCACCCACGCCACCAGTCCGAGCACGAGGTACACGCCCCCGTTGTGCACCGCCCGCGCCCGGAAGACGAGCATCACCGCGAACGCACCGACCCCGACCGCGAGCGCCACGACGTGCAGCGAGCTCGTGAACGCGACCGCGATCACGATCAACGCCACAAGGTCGTCGACGACCGCGACGGTCAGCAGGAACGCCCGCAGCGACTGCGGGAAGCGACGGCCGACGAGGGCCAGCATCCCGAGCGCGAACGCCGTGTCGGTCGACATCGCGGTGCCCCACGCGCCGGTCGGGGCGTGCGCGCCGACGACCAGCAGGAAGATCGCGACCGGGACGATCATGCCGCCGACCCCGGCCGCGACCGGGAGCATCAGCCGCCGGCGGTCACGCAGGTCGCCGAGATCGAACTCGCGCCGCGCCTCGAGCCCGACGACGAAGAAGAACAACGTCATCAGCCCCGAGTTGACCCATTCCCGAAGATCGAGCGTGACGCCCGCGCCGCCGATCAGGACGCTCAGCGACGTCGTCCAGACGCGCTCGTAGGAGCTGCCGACGTTCGCCCACACGAGCGCCGCGACGGCGCCGGTCAGCAGAAATGCCGCCGAGCCGGTCTCGGTCCGCAGGAAGTCACGCAGCGGCGCCTCGAGGTTGCGCGCCCAGGCGGTCGTGCCGGAGAACCGTCCGACGATGCCCGACGGGGTCGAGGTGCCCTCGACGGCGTCGGTCTCGACGGGCGCGTCCTCGGCCGCGCCCGGCTCAAGCGAGGAACCGGTCGCGCCAGGCTCGATCGGGACTCCGGCACTCAATGCACCAGCCAGCGTAGACGCGGCCGCAACCGCCGCCGGAGGTAAACTCGCACCCATCGCGTTTTCCGAACACTGTGTGCAGCTAGTGGCCCATCCGGCGAATCCGCACCCCGCCTCGCGGCACGGACTCACCGGATGAACCACCAGAGCAAAGGAGCAGACCGATGGCAGCTACCGAACCGCTCATCTTCGACGCGCTGAGAACACCGCGGGGCCGGGGAAAGGTCAATGGCTCGCTGCACGCAACCAAGCCGGTCGACCTGGTCGTCGGTCTGATGCACGAGATGCTGAGCCGCAACCCGGGCCTCGATCCCGAGCGGATCGACGACGTCGTGCTCGGCTGCGTCTCGCCGATCGGCGACCAGGGTGCCGACATCGCCAAGACGGCCGCGCTCAAGGCAGGACTTCCGAACACCGTGTCCGGCGTCCAGCTGAACCGGTTCTGCGCCTCCGGCCTGGAGGCGGTCAACATCGCCGCGCAGAAGGTCGCCTCCGGCTGGGAGGACCTCGTGTGGGCCGGCGGCGTCGAGTCGATGTCACGGGTGCCGATGGGCTCCGACGGCGGCCCGTGGGCGATGGACCCGGAGACCGCGTATGACACGTCGTTCGTGCCGCAGGGAATCGGAGCCGACCTGATCGCGACCGTCGAGGACTTCAGCCGCGAGGACGTCGACTCCTACGCGGCCCGCTCGCAGGAGCGCGCCGCCACCGCCCAGGCCGAGGGCCGCTTTGACAACTCGTTGGTGCCGGTGCTCGACATCAACGACGAGGTCGTGCTCGACCGCGACGAGCACATCCGCGCCGGCACGACCGTCGAGACGCTTGCCGGGCTGAAGCCCTCGTTTGCGGCGATGGGCGAGATGGGCGGCTTCGATGCGGTCGCGCTGCAGAAGTACCACTGGATCGAGAAGATCAACCATGTCCACACGCCCGGTAACTCGTCGGGGATCGTCGACGGCGCCTCGCTGGTCGCGATCGCCAACGAGAAGACCGGCTCCGAGCTGGGGCTGCGAGCGCGGGCGAAGATCCTCGCCACCGCCGTCTCCGGCGCCGACCCGACGATCATGCTGACCGGCCCTGCGCCGGCCTCGCGTAAGGCGCTTGCCAAGGCAGGGCTGACGATCGACGACATCGACCTGGTCGAGATGAATGAGGCGTTCGCGGCCGTCGTGCTGCGGTTCGTGCGCGACATCGGCGTCGACATGGACAAGGTCAACGTCAACGGCGGCGCGATCGCGATGGGCCACCCGCTCGGCGCGACCGGCGCGATGATCCTTGGCACGCTGGTCGACGAGCTCGAGCGTCAGGACAAGCGCTACGGGCTCGCGACGCTGTGCATCGGCGGCGGTATGGGCATCGCCACCGTCGTCGAGCGCGTGTGACGCGGCCACTTCGAACGAGAGAGATCCGAAACGATGAGCGAGAGCAGCACGATCCGCTGGGACAAGGGTGACGACGGCGTCGTGATCCTGACGCTGGACGACCCCAACGCCTCGGCCAACACGATGAACGAGGCCTACCAGGAGTCGATCCGCGCGACCGTCGACCGCCTGCACGCCGAGCGCGACGAGATCACAGGCGTGGTCATCACGTCCGCGAAGAAGACGTTTTTCGCCGGCGCCAACCTCAACGACCTGAAGACCGTCACGCGCGCCGACGCCGCGCGGATGGAGGCGTTCGTGCGCGACGCGAAGGCGGTGCTGCGGCGGCTGGAGACGCTCGGCAGACCGGTCGTCGCCGCGATCAACGGGGCCGCGCTCGGCGGCGGGCTGGAGATCACGCTCGCCTGCCACCACCGGATCGTCGTCGACGACCCGAAGATCAAGCTCGGGTTCCCGGAGGTCAAGCTCGGGTTGCTGCCCGGCGCCGGCGGCGTCACCCGCAGCGTGCGGATGTTCGGAATCGCGGCGGCGCTGCTGCCGCTGCTGTTGCAGGGCAAGGAGTACCGGCCGGCCGAGGCCAAGGAGTTCGGGCTCGTCGACGAGCTCGTCGCCACGCGTAATGACCTGATTCCGGCGGCCAAGCGGTGGATCGCGTCCAAGGCCGGCGAGGACGTCAAGCAGCCGTGGGACCGCGACGGCTACAAGATTCCGGGCGGCACTCCGTCAAACCCGAAGTTCGCCGCCAACCTGCCCGCGTTTCCGGCAAACCTGCGCAAGCAGCTCAAGGGCGCCAACTTCCCGGCGCCGCACCACATCCTCGCGGCCGCGGTCGAGGGCTCGCAGGTCGACTTCGACAACGCGTCGGAGATCGAGGGCCGCTACTTCGTCGACCTCGTCACCGGACAGGTCGCCAAGAACATGATCCAGGCGTTCTTCTTCGACCTGCAGCGCGCGACCGGCAAGCGCGGTCGGCCCGACGACCTGGAGACGTTCACGCCGTCCAGGATCGTCGTGCTCGGCGCCGGCATGATGGGCGCCGCGATCGCCTACGTCGCGGCCAAGGCGGGGGTCGAGGTCGTGCTCAAGGACGTCACGCAGGACGCGGCCGACCGCGGCAAGGGCTACAGCGAGAAGCTCGTCGCCAAGGCCGTCGAGCGCGGCCGCTCGTCCCAGGAGGACGGCGACGCGCTGCTGGCGCGGATCACGCCGACGACCGATGCGGCCGCCGCCGAGGGCGCGCAGCTCGTGATCGAGGCGGTGTTCGAGGATCCGGCGGTCAAGCGCACCGTGATGCAGGAGATCGAGCCTCACCTGGCGCCGCGCTCGCTGCTCGGATCCAACACCTCGACGCTGCCGATCACGGGCCTGGCGGAGAACGTCACCCGGCCGGCCGACTTCATCGGCCTGCACTTCTTCTCGCCGGTCGACAAGATGCCGCTGCTGGAGATCATCCGCGGGCAGCCGACCTCCGACGAGACGCTGTACCGGGCGCTCGATGTCGCCAAGCTGCTGCGCAAGACCCCGATCGTCGTCAACGACAGCCGCGGCTTCTTCACCAGCCGCGTGATCGGGACGTTCATCAACGAGGGAATCGCGATGCTCGCCGAGGGGATCCCGGCTCCGACGATCGAGCAGGCGACCGGCCAGGCCGGCTACCCGGCGCCGGTGCTGCAGCTGTCCGACGAGCTCAACCTGAAGCTGATGCGCAGGATCCGCAACGCCGCCAAGGAGGCGGCCGAGGGCGGCGCAAGCGGCTGGGACGCGCATCCGTCCGAGCAGGTCATCGACCGGATGCTCGACGAGTTCGACCGGCCCGGCCGGCTTGAGGGCCGCGGTTTCTACGAGTACGCCGACGGGAAGCGCACGCGACTGTGGCCGGGATTGCGCGACGCGTTTCCGCCGATCGAGGACCCGTCGACGATCTCGCTGCGCGACCTCGAGGAGCGGATGATGTTCATCGAGTCGATCGAGACGGTCAAGTGCGTCGACGAGCGCGTGATCGAGTCGGTCGCCGACGCCAACATCGGCTCGATCTTCGGGATCGGCTTCCCGGCGTGGACGGGAGGGGTGCTGCAATACATCAACGGATACGACGGTGGTCCCGACCATCCCGACCGCCGTGGTCCGGCCGGGTTCGTCGCCCGCGCCCGCGAGCTTTCGGCGACATACGGAGAGCGCTTTGAGCCTCCGGCGTCGCTGGTCGCGCTCGCCGAGCGCGGCGAGACGTACTCAGACGAGCGGCCGCTGGTCGCGACCGGCTGAAAACCGGCGCATAAACGCACCGGCGGACCGGGCGGAGGTTTCAGTCGCCCGATGACGGGTACACGTAGCGTCATCACGTCGCTCTCTGGGGAGGCCACAGATGACAGCTACGGGCACGCCGGTCGAGGAGCAGCAGGAGGTATTCAGCCCGGAAGACGCAACCAGTGGACTGCGCCGAGACATGGGGCGAACGGCGCTGCTGTTCGCCGGGGTCGGGTCGATCATCGGCTCGGGCTGGCTGTTCGGGGCCTTCACCGCGGCCGGGATCGCGGGACCCGCGGCGATCCTGTCATGGGCGATCGGCGCGGTCATGATCATGCTGATCGGGCTGACCTACGCCGAGCTGGGACCGATGTTCCCGGTCTCGGGCGGGGTAGCGCGCTATCCGCACTACTCGTTCGGATCGGCGGCCAGCTACGTGATGGGCTGGATCACGTGGCTGGCGGCGGCGAGCGTCGCGCCGGTCGAGGTCGAGGCGGCGCTGCAGTACGCGTCCAACAACATCGGCGGCCTCGCCCACATCAGCGCCGCCGCGGGAGGCAACCCGGTGCTCACGTTCCCGCTCGGCTACGTCGTCGCTGCGCTGTTCATGGCGTTCTTCGTGTTCGTCAACTTCTGTGGGATCAGGTGGTTCGCGCGCCTCAACACCCCGCTTGTGACGTGGAAGCTGTTCGTGATCGTGCTCGTGATCGTCGCGTTCCTGGTGACGAAGTTCCGCGGCGCCAACTTCTCGGACTTCGGCGGGTTCAACCCGGGCGGCGTGCACGGGATCTTCGATGCGATCGCGACCGCCGGGATCGTGTTCTCGTTCCTCGGCTTCCGCCAGGGCATCGAGCTTGCCGGCGAGACCAAGAACCCGTCGCGCAACATCCCGTTTGCGATCATCGGCTCGGTCGTCATCACCGCGATCGTCTACATCCTGCTGCAGGTGGCGTTCATCGGCGCGGCGCCGGTCGGGGGCAAGAGCGGATTGGCGGCCGTCGGCTGGTCGAAGCTCACGTTCGCCAACGAGTTCGGCCCGCTGGCCGGCATCGCCCAGCTGATCGGGCTGTCGTGGCTGGCGACGGTGCTGTACGTCGACGCAGTCGTCTCACCGGCGGGCACGGGCTTGGTCTATACGACGGTCACGGCGCGGATCTCGCACGCGATGTCGCGCAACCGCAACGTGCCAAGCGACTTCGAGCGCACGACCACGCAAGGGGCACCGTGGGTCGGGCTGGTGCTGGCGTTCATCGTCGGGCTGATCTTCTTCTTGCCGTTCCCCGGCTGGCAGAAGCTGGTCGAGTTCATCACGTCGGCGACCGTGCTGTCGTTCGGCGCGGGACCGCTCGTGCTCGTCGCGATGCGCAGGCAGATGCCCGATCTGAAGCGCAAGTTCCGGCTGCCGGGCGGCCACATCGTCCCGTTCCTGGCGTTCTTCTCCTCGAACATGATCGTCTACTGGGCCGGCTGGGACACGAACTGGAAGCTGTATCTGGCGATCGTGCTCGGGCTCGTCCTGTATGGGATCAACGCGATTTTCGGCCGGGAGCGGCTGCCGCGGCTGGATCTGCGTTCGGCGACCTTCCTGATCCCGTGGATCGGCGGCGGCTGCCTGCTCTCCTATCTCGGCAACTACCCCGAGAAGTCCGAGCAGGCCGGCAACCTTGCCGTGTTCGGAACCAGCGGCGTGTCGCTCGTGTGGGCGGCGCTCGCGATCCTCACGATGTCGGCCGTCTCCTACGTGCTGGCGTACCGGCTCCGGCTGCCGTCCGAGCGCGTGGCCGAGAACATCAAGGGTGCGGCCGAGGTGCAGTACCGCTGACGCGCGGCGCGCCCGGGCGGCGCAGGCGAGCGCGGCGTTGCGCCGCCGGTACGTTGCCGATCGTGCTGCGCGAGCTCGCCGAGTACCCGAACTCGTTCATCGAGCTCGGCCCGGGCGCCGAGCGGATCGAGACCGACCGCTACACGCTGTGCCTGCACCCGCGCGGCGCGACCGTGCAGCGCCAGCGCTTCGCCGCGCACGAGCTCGACGCGGTGGTCGAGCAGGTGCGAGCGCGGCTGCGCGAGCGCGGCCGCACCCGGACCCAATGGGAGATCGGCTCGCAGGCGACGCCGCCGGGGCTGGCGCAGACGCTCGAGGCGCGCGGCTTCGTGCGTGACGACGAGCCGTGGGCGCTCGCGCTGGCGCTGACCAAACCGCCGCTCGTGATGGACACCGTCGAGGAGCTGCGGGTCGCGCAGGTCGTGACCGCCGAGGATTACGTCGAGGCGCGCGGCGTGCAGGACGCTGGCTTCGGCGCGGCGGAGGAGGAGCTGCAGGCCGGCCGCGAGCGGCACGCGCGCGAATTCGAGGCGCTCGACCGCTCGCGCGGCGGCCGTGCGTGGTCTCAGATGCCGAACGTGTTGCACGCCGTGTGGATCGGGGAGCGGATCGTGTGCGCGGGCATGTGCGAGCGCACGCGGCTGGGGCTGACGCTGTTCGGCGGCGCGACGCTGCCCGAGTTCCGCGGCCGCGGCGCCTACCGCGCGCTGATCGCCGAGCGGTGGCGGCTCGCGGTCGCCGACGCCCCGCAGCGGCCGGCGCTCGTCACGCAGGCCGGCGCGATGTCACGGCCGATCCTCGCGGCGCTGGGGTTTGAGGCAATCGGGCGCGTCGAGATGCTCGTCGACGACTTCGAGCCGCGCGACGACATCTGAGCCCACGACGCGCTGCGCGCCGGAGCTAACGTCCACGGTCGCCCAAAGTTCGGTCTGGAGGGACGATGGAGAACGCCGCAGTCGCACAGCAGCTGGACTACTACCGAGCGCGCGCCGGAGAGTACGACGCGTGGTGGTTTCGGACGGGGCGCTATGACCGTGGGGCGGACGCGAACGCCGCCTGGTTCGCGGAGGTGACCGAGCTCGAGTCGGCGCTGCAGCGATTTGCGCCGTGCGGCGACGTGCTCGAGCTCGCGTGCGGCACCGGTCTCTGGACGCGGCACCTGGCGCCGCTCGCCGACCATCTGACCGCCGTCGACGGCGCCGCCGAGGTGCTGGCGCTCAACCGCGAGCGCATCGAGGCGCTCGGCCACGCCGAGGCGGTCTCCTATGTGCAGGCCGACCTGTTCGAGTGGGAGCCGCCGCGGGAGGCGTTCGACGCGTGCGTGTTCGCCTTCTGGCTCTCGCACGTGCCCGAGGACCGCTTCGACGCGTTCTGGGCGATGGTCGCGAGCGCGCTGCGGCCCGGTGGACGGGTGCTGCTGATCGACTCGGCCCGCGCCGAACGCTCGAAGGCGCGCGACCACACGATGCCGGACGAGGGCTCTGACACCGAGCAGCGGCGGCTGGACGACGGCCGCGAGTTTCAGATCATCAAGCGCTACTACGCGCCGCAGGCGCTGCGCGAGCGGCTGGCGTGCCTGGGCTGGGAGTGCGACGCGCGCAGCACCGGCGAGTTCTTCATCTACGCGACCGCGACCGCTCGCCGGTAGATCGTCCCGACGTAGAGCTGTACGAGTGGCTCGACCAGCGCGTCCTGCCCCGACAGCGACGCCATCTCGCCGGTCATCGCGACATGGAACGAGCGCTCCGTGGTCCACACCAGGCAGGCGGCCAGCGCCTGCGGATCGGCCCCGTCGGGCGCGGCGCCGGCCGCTCGCTCGGCCGCGATCAGCTCGGCGAGACGGCGCGTCAACTCGTTATGCATCCGGAACCACAGCCGCTGCAGCTCCGCGACCGCCGGCCACTCCTCGGACGCCGCCAGCACGACCGGAGCATGGCGGCCGCAGACGCGCAGCAGCCGTGACAGCCCCTCGCGGAACACCTGCTCGGGAACGCTGGCGGCATCCGCGGAATCGCGCGTGAACATCGGCTCGATCTCGTCGGCGAGCTCGGCGCTGATCGACCGCACGAGCTTGACGACGACGTCCTCCTTGGACGTGAAGTGCTCGTAGAAGCTCGTGCGCGAGACGCCTGCGGCCTCGATGATCCTCGCGACGCTCAGCTGCGCCAGCGGGACCGTCTCCAGCAGCTCGGAGGTGGCGGCGAGCACCGCGCCGTACGTTCGCGGCCGGCGACCGCGACGGCGGTGGCGGGTGATGGTGGTGCGTGGCTCTGACATCGGCGGACCGGGTGTTCGCTAATTGCCCGCCCGGACGTCGGCTAGAGGCCGAGCGAGCGGCCGATGATCTCCTTCATGATCTCGGTCGTGCCGCCGTAGATCCGGGTCACGCGGGCGTCGGCGTAGGCGCGCGCGATCGGGTACTCGAGCATGTAGCCGTAGCCGCCGTGCAGCTGCACACAGCGATCGATCACGCGCCCCTGCAGCTCGGTCGCCCACCACTTCGCCATCGCCGCGTCCGCCGGCGACAGCTCGCCGTCGTTGTGGGCCAGCACCGCCTGGTCGCAGAACGCGGTCGCGAGCTCGACTTCGGTCGCGATCTCCGCGAGCGCGAACCGCGTGCTCTGAAACGTGCCGATCGGCTTGCCGAACGCGTTGCGCTGCTTGACGTACTCCAGCGTCCACTCGAGCGCCCCGCGCGCCGCGCCGACGCCGCTGAGCGCGATGCTGAGCCGCTCCTGCGCGAGGTTCGAGGTCATGTAGCGAAACCCCTGGCCCGCCTGCCCGAGCAGGTTCTCGGCCGGGACGCGGACGTCGGAGAAGAACAGCTCGGCGGTGTCCTGGGAGTGCATCCCGAGCTTCTCGAGGTTGCGGCCGCGCTCGAACCCGTCCATGCCGCGCTCGACGATCACGATCGAGATTCCGGCATGGCGCTCGCTCGGGTCGGTGCGGACCGCGGTGATCACGAGATCGGCGTTGATCCCGTTGGTGATGAACGTCTTCGAGCCATTGACGACGTAGTGGTCGCCATCGCGAACCGCGGTCGTGCGCAGCCCGGCGAGGTCCGATCCGATCTCGGGCTCGGTCATCGCCAGCGCCGTGATCAGCGATCCATCCGCGATCCCCGGCAGCCATCGCTCCTTCTGCTCGTCGGACGCGAAGTTCGTGAAATACGGCAGGCAGATGTCGTTGTGCAGCGTGATGCCAAGGCCGGCGCCGCCGATCCCGGCGAGCCCGACCTCCTCGTCGAGGATCTGGTTGAAGCGGAAGTCGTCGACGCCGGCGCCGCCATAGCCCTCGGGCACCTGCATCGCCAGCATGCCGGCGCGCGCCGCCGCTTCGAACAGCTCGCGGTCGACGATCCCGTCGCGCTCCCAGCGCTCATAATGCGGCGCGATCTCCTCGGCGATGAAGCGCCTGACCGATTCGCGGTAGTCGGCGTGCTCGGGCTCGAACGATCTCCGGCGCATCGGCGGCAACGTTAGCGGTGGGGTTGACACGGTGTCCAGTTACTCGCCGCCGGCCGCTCGCTTTCGGCTAGATTGCCGCTGGCCATGTTCGAAGGGCAGACCGTGATGATGTCGGGCGGGAGCCGCGGGATCGGGCTCGCGATCGCGCTGCGGCTCGCCGCCGACGGCGCCAACGTCGCGCTGATCGCCAAGACCGACCGGCCTCATCCGAAGCTGTCCGGAACGATCCACACGGCCGCGGCCGAGATCGAGCGGGCAGGCGGGACGGCACTGCCGATCGTCGGCGACGTCCGCGACGAGGACGGCGTCGCCGCTGCGGTGCAGCAGACGGTGGAGCGGTTCGGCGGCATCGACATCGTCGTCAACAACGCCTCGGCGATCAACCTGGCGCCGATGGCCGAGCTCGAGGTCAAGCGCTTTGACCTGATGCAGCAGATCAACGCGCGCGGCACGTTCGTGCTGACCCGCGCGTGCCTGCCGTGGCTTCGCCGGTCGGACCGCGGCCGGGTGCTGACGCTGTCGCCGCCGCTGAGCGCCGACCCGAGGTGGCTGCGCGGCCACGCCGCCTACACGCTGTCGAAGATGGGGATGACGATGCTGACGCTCGGGCTCGCCGCCGACGAGGCCGAGCACGGGATCAAGGCCAACTGTCTGTGGCCACGGACGCTGATCGCAACCGCCGCCGTGCAGAACCTGCTCGGCGGCGACGAGGCGATGCGCCGCGCGCGCACGCCGGAGATCTATGCCGACGCCGCCTACGAGCTGCTCGCCTCCGACCGCACCGGCGAGGCGCTGATCGACGACGAGGTGCTGGCCGGCCGCGACCTGTCTCGCTACCAGGCAGATCCCAGCGGCGAGCTCGCGCTCGATTTGTTCGTCGACGGCTGGCCGTCGCCGGAGTAGCAGCGGTGAGCGAGCCGGTCGTCCGGCCGATGCGGCTGTCGGAGGTGGAGTTCCGGATCGACTACTTCCTGCAGGCCTCGGACGAGCACCTGCGGACGCTGGGCGTCGAGCGCGCGCGCCTGCCGTCCCGCGACGAGTGGCTGCGCAGCTACGAGCGCGAGTTCGCGCTGCCGGTTGCGGAGCGTTCGAGCTACATCCTCGCCTGGGAGCTCGACGGCGAGCTCGTCGGCTTCAGCACGGCCGACCCGTTCACGTTCGGCGACGAGGCGTTCATGCACCTGCACATCCGGCGGCCGGACCGGCGGCGGAGCGGACTCGGGGTTCAGTTCGTCAGACGATCGGCCGACGCTTACTTCGAGACGCTGGCGCTGCGACGACTGCTGTGCCAGCCCAATGCGTTCAACGTCGCGCCGAACCGGACGTTGCAGGCCGCCGGGTTCCGGTATGACCGCACCGTGGTCTGCCGGCCGCACCCGATCAACTTCGAGCAGCCGATCACCCGCTGGGTGCTGGAGCGGCCGCGCTGATGGGCCTTGGCGCCGACCGGCATGCGGGAACCCTGCTCGAGCAGCCGACGTACACCCGCACCGAGCTCGCCGTGCTCGACGCTACCGAGCGGCTGCTGGCCCAGCGGCCGTTCTCGCAGCTGAGCGTCAACGACGTGATCGACGAGGCCGGCATCTCCCGGACGAGCTTCTACGCCTACTTCGATTCGCGCACGGCGGTGATCGCCGAGTGCCTGCGCCGCGTGATGGGCCGGATCGCGGTCGCGGTCGACCCGTTCCTGGCTGAGTCGGCGACCGGCCCCGAGGCCGCGATCCGCGCCAGCATCCGCCGCTGGGTCGCAGTCGCGCGCGACCACGGTCCAGTGCTGCGCACGGTCTCGGAGCAGTGGCCCCACGACGAGCGGCTGCGCGAGCTGTGGTTCTCGATCATGGCCCGCTTCGTCGCCGGGAGCGCGCGCGTGATCGAGACCGCACGGGCCGCGGGCCAGGCGCCGGCGGGCGCCGATCCTGAGCGGCTGGCGGCGTGCCTGATGTGGGGCTATGAGCGCGTGCTGCAGGTGGCGACCGCGGACGGCTGCGTGGTCGGGCTGCCGGACGCCGACGCGATAGTCGAGCCGCTTGCGCAGATGATGACCGGTGGCGTGTACGGCCTGCCGGCGCCCGCCTCGCGACGCTGACCCGAACGGGCGGGCGCCGGGAAGCGGTCCGCGGACGAAGCTTGGACATCCACCCCCAACTGCCGGGGGCCAGTGTCCAAGCTTCCTGTGATCGCCGGCCGGATGCGGCGCTTGTGCCAAGTAGGCGTTGGCTTGGTGCCAGAAGTGTGCCATAGTGGTGTCATGCTCGACCTCAACCCCTATGTCAACGCGATCCGCGAACAGCTGTTGGTGGCCGCGCAGGCGGGCGGCGACGACGCCCGTGAGCTGGCCGAGCGGCTGACCGCGCCGCTCGAGGCCGCCGTCCGGCTGACGCTCCTCGACGCCCTCGAGCAGGCGGCGGCCGAGATCACGCGCGAGCTCGCGCCCGGATCGGTGCAGCTGCGGCTGCGTGCCGGCTCGCCCGAGTTCGTGGTCATCGGGCCGGCCGGCGCGGGCGAGTCAGATCCGCGGGGGTACGGCGACCTCGCCTCGGCGGCGATGGACGCCGCGATGTCGTGGGTCAGCGGCGCCGGCTCCGGCGAACGCGAGATGGCGCGGCTGAACCTGCGGCTGCCCGAGCAGCTCAAGGCACGCGTCGACGAGGTCGCCGACCGCGCCGGGCTGTCGACCAACGCCTGGCTGGTCCGCGTCGCCGCCGCCGCCGTCGAGTCCGAACGACCCGGCACCGGGTCCGGCGAGCTCAAGCGCAGCCGCGGCACCCATACCTACAAGGGCTGGGCCCGCTGAGCGGCTCGCCCCGTCGCATCGACCGATCAGGAGAGACCATGCACGAGTTCAACACACCCCAGCCGATCTCGGCCAGACTGTCGCTGCTGGCCGCGAACGTGACGCTCGACGCCGCCGAGCGCGCAACGACGACCGTCGACGTGCAGCCGACGGATCCCGACGAGCCCCGCGATGTCGAGCTGGCAGAGCGCACCTCGGTCAGCTTCGACGACGGGCGGCTGACGGTCCGCGCGCCCAGGTCCGGGATGTGGCTGTCATCGAAGCCGCGTGGCTCGATCGAGCTGACGGTGGCGCTGCCGGCCCGCTCGGACGTCAGGGCCGAGACGGCAGCGGGCGCGTTTCGCATCACCGGCGCGCTCGGCGCCTGCCGGCTCGACACCGCGATGGCCGACGTCGCGATCGAGCATGCGCGCACGCTCCGCGTCAACAAGGCCGCGGGCACGGTGACGATCGGCGAGGTCGCGCAGGACGCGACGGTCGAGAGCGCGACCGGTGAGATCGAGATCGCCCGGATCGGCGGCGCCGCGAAGATCGACGCCGCCAACGGCGGCATCACGATCGGCTCGGTCGAGGGTGACCTCAAGGTCTCCGGCGCCAACGGCGACATCGTCGCCCGGCGCTGCGGAAGCTCGGTCGCGGCCAGCACCGCGTTCGGCAGCGTGCGGCTCGAGTCGGTGGCGCAGGGCGCGGTCAAGGCCGACAGCGCGCGCGGCGACATCGAGATCGGCATCGTCGCGGGCACAGCGGCGTGGCTTGACCTGAACACCACGTTCGGTCACGCCTACTCGGAGCTCGACGAGGCGCAGTCGCCGGCGGACGACGAGCGCACCGTCGAGGTGCGCGCAAGCACGGCGTTCGGCGACATCACCGTTCGCAGAGCGCAGCCCGCGACCGGCGACGAGCTGGCGGTCACGGGAGCGTGATGACGCCGACACATGCAGATACGGGAGATGAGGCCGCGATTGAGGTCCGCGAGCTGCGGATGCGCTTCGGCGACGTGGTCGCGCTCGACGGGCTCGACCTCGAGGTTCCGGCCGGCACCGTGTTCGGCCTGCTCGGACCCAACGGCGCCGGCAAGACGACGCTGATCAGAATCCTCGCGACGCTGCAGGCGCCGACCGCCGGCACGGCATCCGTGCTCGGATACGACGTGGTCGCCGCGTCGCTGTCGGTCCGCCGCCGGATCGGCCTCGCCGGCCAGTTCGCGACCGTCGACGAGGAGCTCACCGGCCGTGAGAACCTGGAGATGGTGGGGCGGCTGAGCCGGCTGACGCGCGTCGCCGCCCGCCGTCGTGCCGACGAGCTGCTCGAGCGGTTCGCGCTCGCCGACGCCGCCGACCGCCGCGCGGGCTCCTACTCGGGAGGGATGCGCCGGCGGCTGGACCTCGCCGCCGGGCTGATCGCACGGCCGCCGGTGGTGCTGCTCGACGAGCCGACGAGTGGGCTGGACCCGCGCTCGCGCCAGGAGCTGTGGTCGCTGGTCGCCGAGCTCGGAGACGACGGCACGACGGTGCTGCTCACGACCCAGTACCTGGAGGAGGCCGATCGCCTTGCGCGGCGGATCGCGGTGGTCGACCACGGCCGGATCGTCGCCGAGGGCGTGCCCGCCGAGCTCAAGGCGTCGGTGGGCTCGAGCGTGCTGAGCGTCCGCGTCGATGCCGACGGCACGCGCCGGGCGGCGATGCTGCTGGCCGACCTGTCGAGCGGGGACACGCCCCTCGTCAACGCCGCCGACGGCGAGATCAGGGTTCCGGTGGCCGGCTCGGACGCCGCCGCCGAGGCGTTGCGGCGGCTCGATCGCGAGCGCCTGACGGTCGCCTCGCTCGAGCTCGAGCGGCCCAGCCTCGACGACGTGTTCCTGCATCTGACCGGCCGTGCGGCCGGTCGCGACTCCACCGATCAGGAGGTAACGGGTTGACGACGACCGACGCCGCCCGGCTGACACTGGCCGAGGCGGTCTCCGACAGCCGCGTGATGGCCGCCCGGCAGATGCGCAAGATCCTGCGCCGCCCCGCCTACGTGGTCTATCTGTTCGTGCAGCCGGTGATCCTCGTGCTGTTGTTCCGCTACGTGTTCGGCGGCGCGGTCCGCGCCCCGGACGGCATCAGCTACGTCAACTACCTGATCCCCGGCATCATCGTGATGACCGCCGTGTTCGGCTCGTTGACGACCGGCCTCGGGTTGACCGAGGACATCAAGGCCGGCGTCGTCGAGCGGTTTCGCGCGCTGCCGATCGCGCGATCGGCGGTGCTGGTCGGGCGCACGACCGCCGATCTGGCGACGAACGTGGCGACGCTGCTGGTGATGCTCGGGCTCGGGCTCGCGGTCGGGTTCCGACCCGGGCAGGCGGTCTATCAGATCGCACTGGCGTTGCTGCTCGTGCTCGCCTTCGCGTACGTGTTCTCGTGGATCAGCGCGTTCGTCGGGCTCTCGGTTCGCGACCCCGAGACCGCGCAGTCGGCGGGCTTCGTGTGGGTGTTCCCGCTGATCTTCGCGTCCTCGGCGTTCGTGCCGACCTCAACGATGCCGGGCGCCGTGCGCGCGTTCGCGAACGTCAACCCGATCACGCTCATCACCTACGCCGCGCGCCGGCTGATGATCGGCCACGGCGATGCGCTGGCGCCCGCGCTCGGCTCGCTGGCCTGGATGGCGGGGCTGCTGATCGTGTTCGTCGCGCTCTCGGTACGAGCGTTCCGGCGGGCGTGATCGGTGCGAGCGTTCCGGGGG